>NZ_OZ243970.1:3897500-4584293 GCF_965214665.1 Neolewinella sp.
AAGCTATGGATTGTTAGCGATAACACTGGTAGGGGAGCATTGTGGTACGGCACCGAAGCCTGGGGGTGACCCTGGGTGGAGCGGCCACAAAAGCAAATGTAGGCATGAGTAACGATAAAGGGGGCGAGAAACCCCCTCGCCGTAAGACTAAGGGTTCCGTATTCGATGTTAATCAGAATCGGGTGAGTCGGGTCCTAAGGTGTAGCCGCCAGGCGAAGCCGATGGCAAACGGGTTAATATTCCCGTACCCGCCGTGCGCTAAAAGCGACGGAGGAGTGTAGGTGGTGCGTACTGACGGAATAGTACGTTGAAGGACCTCGTAAAAGGGTCCGATAGTACAGTCCCGATAACTATCGGGAGTGATAATCCACCGAAGCGCCTTCCAAGAAAGAGCGAGCATGAGCGGCCCGTACCGTAAACCGACACAGGTAGTCGAGGAGAGTATCCTAAGGCGCTCGAGTGATTCATGGCTAAGGAACTAGGCAAATTAGACGCGTAACTTCGGGAGAAGCGTCGCCCGTGTGTAAGAGCACGGGCCGCAGTGAAGAGGCCCAGGCGACTGTTTAGCAAAAACACAGGACTCTGCTAACTCGCAAGAGGAAGTATAGGGTCTGACACCTGCCCGGTGCTGGAAGGTTAAGGAAGGGGCTTATCCCGATAACTATCGGGAAAAGGTCTTAACTGAAGCCCCAGTAAACGGCGGCCGTAACTATAACGGTCCTAAGGTAGCGAAATTCCTTGTCGGGTAAGTTCCGACCTGCACGAATGGTGTAACGATCTGGGCACTGTCTCGGCCATGAGCTCGGTGAAATTGAAGTATCGGTGAAGATGCCGATTACCCGCAATGGGACGAAAAGACCCCGTGAACCTTTACTACAGCTTCACATTGCGTTAGGGTATACGATGTGTAGGATAGGTGGGAGACTGTGAAGCGGGCACGCCAGTGTCTGTGGAGTCGTCCTTGAAATACCACCCTTCGTATACTTTGACGCTAACTCTCGCGAAACGAGAGGACCGTGTGTGGTGGGTAGTTTGACTGGGGTGGTCGCCTCCTAAAGCGTAACGGAGGCTCGCAAAGGTACCCTCAGCCTGGTTGGTAATCAGGCGAAGAGCGTATAAGTATAAGGGTGCTTGACTGCGAGACTGACAAGTCGAACAGGTGCGAAAGCAGGCTTAAGTGATCCGGTGGTTCCGCATGGAAGGGCCATCGCTCAAAGGATAAAAGGTACTCCGGGGATAACAGGCTGATCTCCCCCAAGAGCTCACATCGACGGGGAGGTTTGGCACCTCGATGTCGGCTCGTCACATCCTGGGGCTGAAGAAGGTCCCAAGGGTTGGGCTGTTCGCCCATTAAAGTGGCACGCGAGCTGGGTTCAGAACGTCGCAAGACAGTTCGGTCTCTATCTATTGCGGGCGTAGGAATATTGCGGAGCGCTGTTTCCAGTACGAGAGGACCGGAATGGACGTACCGCTAGTGTACCGGTTGTGGCGCCAGCTGCAGTGCCGGGTAGCTATGTACGGCAGGGATAAGCGCTGAAAGCATCTAAGCGCGAAGCCCACTCCAAGATGAGTATTCCCGGGGAGTGATCCCCGAAGGGTCGCAGCAGATGACTGCGTGGATAGGCTGTAGGTGGAAGTGCGGTAACGCATGGAGCCGAGCAGTACTAATCGCCCGACCGCTTCCTTTATTTTTCTTAGACGCGTAAGCGAACGACAAAGCGTAGGTTAGCTCCGAGCTTCTAGGGCTTATGAGTAGTGAGTAAAGTATGTGGCAGCACGCTTGTGGAAAAGTCTACCTGCGGTAAGTAGGTAGCAGATGTAATTTGAGTAATCGGTCTACGGTTGAGTAGTGGATCGCAGGCACGAACGGCCGAACTACCAGGGTCGTGAAAAGGCCTGAAGCTCTCTTATCGAACTTGTTGATCGTTCATCAAAGGAACGGGCCGACTGTCCCTAGCTCCCTCTCCCCCGCCGGAGAGGGCGGGGGGAGCGGCCACGAAGACTTTGGTGGCTACAGCGGGCAGGATCACCTCTTACCATTCCGAACAGAGAAGTTAAGCTGCCCAGCGCCGATGGTACTTGGACTGGATCCCGGGAGAGTAGGTCGCCGCCAATTTTTATGGGAAGTCTCCCCGCTACGCTAGCGGGGGGGCTTCCGTCGTTTAGGGCAGGAGCGCCGGCTGCCGCCGCCGAGTCCCAGCTGGTCGTCCGCCGAATCCCCATCTTCCACGCATTCAGCCCGACCGTTCATGGCCCCCACTTCCACCTACTTCATCAGCTGTGATTGGGGCACCAGTAACCTTCGGTTGCGGGTAGTAGCCAGGCCATCACTCACCGTAGTGGCCCGGCACCGTTCTGACCTTGGTATCAAGCTTGTCCATGATCGCTTCCGGGCGTCGGGAGTGGTAAGCCGGTCGGAGTATTTCCTCAGTCAACTTCGCCAACAACTTAATGGGTTACCTGCGGAACACCGGCATCACACCGTGATCGTTTCGGGAATGGCCTCCTCCAGTATAGGTCTTAAGGAGCTTCCCTATGCCGAACTGCCGCTGGAGGGAGAGGGCGGGGGGTTGATCACTGAATGGTTGTCTTTCGACGCCATACAACGTCTGCTGCTGGTGAGTGGCGTGAGAACGACTGACGACATTATGCGGGGCGAGGAAACGCAGGCCATTGGGGCGCTGCCTCATTTTGCCGGTGGTAGTGGTACCCTTCTGCTTCCGGGCACCCACAGCAAGCACCTGTCGGTACATAGAGGCAAAATAGCCGTCTTTACGACCTACCTGACCGGAGAGCTGTTCGAGCTTCTGACTACACACAGCATCCTGGCCGCATCGGTAGAGCACGCTGACCTGGAGGCAAGTGGCACGCATCGGGCCGCCTTCCGGGAGGGCCTGCGTAAATCCGCCGGTGGGACACTTAGCAGTAAGCTGTTCGGTGTACGGGTAAGAGAGGTACTGAACAGTGCCGCCGCCACCGACAACTACTATTATCTGAGCGGACTGCTCATTGGAGACGAGATACGGGGGCTGACCCAGAGCAGGGATAGCGTACACCTGGTCGCGGAGGGCGTGCTGCTGGAGTTGTACCGCATGGCCCTGACGTATTACCTTCCCACCGCTTCCCTCACTTTCCACCACCAGGAGATCCTGCTCATCGGCGGGCAGTATAAATTACTCCAACGCCATGAACGACCAGCGTAGCGAACTAGACTCATTGCGAGAACTGCCCGTCATCGCTATCCTGAGGGGCTGGCCTACTGAAACCGTGCTACGGATTGCGGGAACGTGTGTAGCAACCGGCTTCACTACGGTAGAAGTAACGATGAATAGCCCCGAGGCCGAAACGTGTATCCGTCGGCTTACGGAACAGTTTTCCGAGCTGACCGTGGGGGCCGGTACGGTGCGCACCCGGCAGGAGATGAACCGTGCCCTCGGGGCGGGTGCCCAGTTCATTGTCACCCCCGTATTGGACCAGAGTCTGATCCGCCACTGCGTCCGGGAAGGTATACCTGTATTCCCGGGTGCTTTCAGTCCGACGGAGATTCACCAGGCTTGGTCGTGGGGCGCTACGGCCGTGAAGGTCTTCCCGGCCGATATGCTGGGGGCGGACTACCTGAGAGCCGTCCTTGCCCCACTGGACGACGTTAAGTTGCTGCCGACGGGTGGGGTGAACCACGCCAACGTGGGCACCTTCTTCGCGGCGGGTGCCACGGCGGTTGGAATGGGGGGCGGACTTCTGGACAAACGGATGATCAATTCCGATGACTTCTCCGCGCTGAGCAGCCATATGTTACGAATACGGGCTAGCCTCCCTACACTACGTTAAGCAGTTGCTTCCCGTCTCTCCGCACCTGCGGCCCCGCCCCTGCCCTAACCTCTTCCGCTTTCCTCAACCCGCTCGATCTTACCTACCAGCGTGCCGTAGCACACTACCCCCAGTAGGGCCATCCCGCTGATGAATACCAGCGCCGGGGCGAAGTCCCCATCCTGCGAGAGATAGCCGATCACGGTAGGAGTGATCACCGCCGCGAGCCCCCCGATGAAATTGAATACCCCGCCCACCAGGCCGATCAGTCGGCGGGGAGCTAGTAGGGATACGAACACCCAGGTGATGGATGCCAGACCGTTGCCGAAGAACGCTACGGCCAGGAAGAAGATGACCAGCGCGGTATCGTCGGTGTAATTGGCTCCGACGATCATGGTAGACAGCAGCATTCCCAGCATAATCGGCCCCTTGCGGGAAACCTCGGGGGATATGTTGTGGCGCACCAGGTAGTCCGATAGGAAACCCGCCAGTAACACCCCGCAGAAAGCGGCTAAAAAGGGGATGGCGGCCAGAAAACCGGATTTGATGAAGTCCAGCCCCCGAAATTCTACCAGATAGGTAGGGAACCAGGTAAGAAAGAAGATGAAGGTAGAGCCCAGGCAGAACTGCCCCAGATAGATGCCCCAGAGCTTACGGTGCACGAAGGCCTCCCGCAGATCGGTCAGGGTAAAATCTACGCGTCCCGCATTTGTGCCCCCAGTATCCACCAGCCCGCCGCCGCCTGCGATCAGGGCGATTTCCTCCGCATTCGCCCCGCCGTGGCGCCGGGGGTCGCGGTAGGTCAGGTACCAGACGACCGCCCAGATGAAGCCCACTACGCCGGAGAAGAAGAACAGCCCCCGCCAGCCGGCATAGGCCTGGATAGTTACCAGCAAGGGGGTAAGGAAGGCCAGCCCGATGAACTGCCCGGAGGTGTAGACCGCGATGGCCGAGGCCCGCTCCCGGTCGGGGAACCAGCTCGTGACGATCCTATTGTTGATGGGGTAGGATGGGGCCTCGAACACGCCGATGGCCGCCCGCAGCCCGATCAGTGCCGCTAGGGAATTTGCCAGTCCCTGCAGGAGGGTAGCCAGCGACCAGAGCACCAGGATCACCGGATAAAGCAGCCGCGCCCGGTAGTGATCAGCCAGGATACCCCCGGGTATTTGGAGGAGGGAATAGGTCACCCCGAAGGCGGAGAAGACGAACCCCAATTGTACCTTGGTAAGCTGCAACTCTTCTCCAAGGGCCGCCGCGGCAACGGAGATGTTGCTGCGGTCCATATAGTTGATGACTACGGTGGCAAAGATTAGCGCTAGGATGCCGTAGCGCTTACGGGTAGCCTTAGCCGGGGGCGCTACCATTCGGTAACCGAGCCATCGGGGTTGCGCCAGATCGGGTTCTTCCAGTTGTGCCCCTCGGCGGCCGCGGCGCGCACCTTATCCTCGTCGATCTCTATTCCCAGTCCGGGCTTTTCGGGTAGGGACACGTGGCCTTCCCGCAGGCCGAAGCCGTCCGCATCGAGAAGATAGTCCGTCAGATCGGCTCCGATATTGTAGTGGATGCCCAGGCTGGTCTCCTGGATGAGGGCATTCGGACAGTTGAAGTCGATCTGTAGCGCGGCGGCCAGGCTAATCGGTCCTAGGGGGCAGTGGGGCGCGATGGCTACGTCGTAGGCTTCAGCCATGCTGGCAATCTTTTTGACCTCGGAAATCCCTCCGGCGTGGCTCAGGTCGGGTTGTACGATATCGACCGTGCCCTGCTCGAATACCCGTTTAAAGTCCCACCGGCTGTACATCCGCTCGCCGGTAGCGATGGGTACGGTGGTGTGGGCGGCGATGGACTGTAGGGCGTCATTATTTTCGGCCAGTACGATCTCTTCGAAGAAATAGGGAGCGTAGGGTTCGAGCGCTCGTACGAGTGTCTTGGCCTGACCCTTGTGCACGCGGCCGTGCAGGTCCAGCCCGATCAGTACCTCATCGCCCACCGCCTCGCGTACGGCCGCCATCTTCGCAGCGGCATCGGCCACGGCCCGGGGGCTGTCGATCCAGCGCATACGCTCCACCGCGTTCATCTTTAGGGCGGTGAAGCCGGCAGCCACGCGGCGGCGGGCCGCCCCGGCCAGCTGCTCGGGGGTTTCCTCGTTGATCCAGCCGTAAATACGGACCCGGTCGCGCACCGCCCCACCCAGCAACTGGTAAACGGGCACCCCCAGAGCTTTGCCCTTAATGTCCCACAGCGCCTGGTCGATGCCGGAGAGCGCACTCATCAGCACTGGACCGCCGCGGTAGAATCCGCCGCGGTAGATCATCTGCCAGAAGTCCTCGATCCGGTGGGCGCTGTGACCGATGAGGTGTTCCTCGATCTCCCGGATGCAGGCTTCCACGGTAGCCGCGCGGCCCTCCACCACCGGCTCCCCCCAACCCACGATGCCCTCGGCTGTAGTCAGTTTCAGGAACAACCAGCGGGGCCGGACCCGGAAGAGTTCTACGCTTACGATCGCGAGGTCTTTGGCGGTCGGGATCATTGCCGATTCGGGTTTTTCTGATAAGCCAGGTATCTCCCCGTATAACTCTCCGCTACCCCAGCTAGCTCCTCCGGCCGGCCCTGAAACACTAGGTATCCCCCATCCCGGCCCCCCTCCGGACCCAGGTCGATCACGTAGTCCGCCGACTTAATCACGTCGATATTATGCTCCACGATTAGCACCGTATGCCCGTTTTCGACCAGCGCATTCAGCGCCGTCAGTAGCACGCGCACGTCATCGAAGTGCAGCCCCGTAGTAGGCTCATCGAAAATGAAGAGGATATGCTCTCCCGCCTTCTCCTTCGTCAGGAAGCTAGCTAGCTTCACGCGCTGCGCCTCCCCGCCGGAGAGGGTAGCGCTCGACTGTCCGAGCGTCACGTAACCCAGTCCCACATCCTGTAGGGGTTGAAGTTTTTTAGCAACGTCACTCTCCTCGACGAAGAACTCGATGGCCTCATCAATACTTAAATCGAGGATTTCGGCGATGTGCTTGCCGTTGTACTGTACGTCCAGGATCTCCTTCTTGAACCGAGCCCCGTTACACTCCTCGCACACCAGCCGCACGTCGGCCAGGAACTGCATCTCCACCACCTGCTCGCCCTCCCCCTTACAGGTGGGGCAACGGCCGCCATCTACATTAAAACTGAAGAAACTCGGTTTATAGCCCCGGATCTTCGCCAGTTGCTGCTTCACCATCAGATTGCGGATGGCATCGTAGGCCCCGACGTAGGTCACCGGATTGGAACGGCTACTCTTACCGATCGGGCTCTGGTTGACCATCTCCACCTGGGTGATCAGCTTCGTATCGCCCTCCAAACTGGTGAACGGACCGGGTGCCTGGGAAGTCCCCTCCCCTAGCTCGCGGCGCAGGGCGGGGTAGAGGATACCTTTAATCAAGCTCGTCTTTCCACTACCGGATACCCCGGAGACGACCGTGATGGCATTGAGTGGGATCTGCACGTCGATCTTCTTCAGATTATGCATCCGCGCCCCCGTCAACTTCAGCCAGTTCGTAAGGCGTCGACGCTCGGCTGGTGGCGCGATGGCCATCGTGCCATTCATGTACTTGGTGGTCAGGCTCTCCGTGGCCTCGTCGTAGATCGCCCCGTACGGGCCGGCAAAGATCACCTCCCCCCCGTATATTCCAGCCCTCGGCCCGATGTCGATCAGGTAGTCGGCCGCGGCGATGATCCCCTCCTCGTGCTCCACGACCAGTACAGTGTTGCCCAGGTCCCGCAGGCGTCGTAGCACCGCGACCAGTCGCTCCGTATCTCTAGGATGTAGACCTACGCTGGGCTCATCCAGGATGTACAGACTTGCCGTCAGATTACTACCCAGTGTGCGCGTCAGGTTGATGCGCTGGCTTTCTCCTCCCGAAAGCGTGTTACTCAGCCGATTGATCGTCAGGTAGCTCAGCCCCAGGTCCATCATGCTCTGTAGCCGGTTATTGATCTCTAGCAGCAGACGCCGGGCGATGGTCGTGTCGTGCTCGTTCAGCCTCAACTCCAGAAAGTGGCGCTGCAGCAGGTCGATGGGTAGATCGACCAACTCGGTGATCGCCTTGCCGTCGATCTTGACGTAGCCTGCTTCCTTCCGCAATCGCCCCCCCCGGCAGGTCGGACAAAGCGTACGCCCCCGGTAGCGGGCCAGCATCACCCGGTTCTGAATTTTGTACAGTTTCTTCTGTAGATCCTCGAAGAAGGCATGGATACCACCGACGTGCCGGTTCCCGTCCCAGAGCTCCCGCTTCTGCGCGTCGGTCAGGTCGCCGTAGGCTGTATGTACCGGGAAGTCAAAGCGGTTGGCCGCCCGCAGAAAGTTACGCTGCCACTCCCCGTAGGTATTGCCCGACCAGGGGGCCACGGCACCCTCGTACACCGAGAGACTCGGGTTTGGGATCACCTTATCCTCGTCGATCCCCATCGTGCGGCTAAAACCCTCACAGGTCGGGCAGGCCCCGAAGGGATTGTTGTAGTTGAACAGCGCGGGCGAGGGCTCCAAAAAAGTCATTCCGTCCAGGGCGAAGCGATTATTGAAAGCTTCCCACCTACCCCCCTCCTCACTCACGATCACCTCACCGTCCCCCTCCGTAAAGGCCGTTTGCACGGAGTCGGCAATCCGCTTCGTATTTTCCTCATCGTCGGCCCGCACCACGAAGCGGTCCACGAGCACCATCATTTCCTCCTCGGTCTCCAGGACGTTGAGCACCTTCTCCAGGCTCGGCCGGTCGGAGTTCAGCACATTATCGATCTGCTGGGGCTCATCGTCTACCAGGACGCGGGTGTAGCCCTTTTGCTGCAGCAGTTCGAGCTCGCGGCGCAGGGTGCGGTCGCCGTAGGTACGGGGTACCGGGGCGTAGAGGTATAGCCGGCTACCTTCCCCCCGGGAGGTGATGTAGTCCACCACGTCGGTCACCGTATGCCGCCTCACCTCCTCCCCGCTGATGGGGCTGTAGGTACGGCCCACGCGGGCGTAGAGCAGGCGCAGGTAATCGTAGATCTCGGTCAACGTGCCTACCGTAGAGCGCGCATTGGCCGTCGTGGTCTTCTGCTCGATGGCGATAGCTGGGCAGATGCCGCGGATGTAGTCTACCTCCGGCTTTTTCATCCGCATCAGGAACTGCCGGGCATAGCTACTCAGGGATTCCACGTAGCGACGCTGTCCCTCGGCAAACAAGGTGTCCATCGTGATACTCGACTTCCCGCTGCCACTCACCCCGGTTACCACCACCAGTTGGTTCTTGGGGATCGTGAGGTCTACATCCTTCAGATTATTGGCCTTTGCTCCTTTGATAAAAATAGCGGTACGCAGGTCAGCCGCCGTCTGCTCGTTTCGGTTCGTGGACATAGGGTGGGAACGAGCGGGCCGGGGGTGGGGTTTCGTGCACCAGGTGGCAAAGTGGGCGGGGCCGCAGGTGCGCACAACAGTAGATGGGCCGGTAAGTATGATACGGCGCACTTTATCCGTTCTATTCCGGTAATCCGACGTAGTGGGCTGTACTTTTGCGGCATTTCCTGCGAAAGACGCCTACCAAACTTCCCCTAACATACCCTATGAATCAAACCCTTACGTGAAGTACAGAACCGATATAGATGGGCTGCGGGCGCTCGCCGTAGTCTCCGTGATCCTTTTCCACCTAGGGTTTTTACCCAATGGCTATCTGGGGGTAGACGTCTTCTTCGTCATCAGTGGCTATCTGATTACCAGCATCGTATACCGGGAGTCGGAGCAGGATAAGTTCTCCATCACGCACTTCTACATGCGACGCATACGGCGCATCATTCCGTTGGTGCTCTTCATCACGGCGGTGGCCTTTGTACTGGGACTGTGGCTGATGCTACCGGACGATTTCGAGAACCTCTGCCAGGCCATCGTGGCATCCAATGTCTCGGCCAACAACATCCTGATGTACATCACCTCCTCCGACTACTGGGCGGTGAAGAATGACTACAAGCCACTGATGCACACCTGGAGCCTGGGCATCGAGGAGCAATTTTATCTGCTGTATCCCTTCCTGTTTTACTTCTTTAAGGGCAGTGGGGTACACCGGGTCAAATATATTCTTGTTGCGCTTACCGCCCTCTCCCTTGGTGCGTTTTTACTACAGGACAATGTAGCTGCCAAGTTCTACTTCATTCAGTACCGCTTCTTCGAGTTGGCTATCGGGGGACTGGGAGCCATCCTGTTCCGGGACGCCGTGGTAAAGAACTACCAAACGGGGCGGTTCCTGCTATACGCCCTCCTGGCCCTGGTGGCGGTGGTCCTATACTTCCCCATCATTCCCAGCAACGACGTAAAGGTACTGCTGACCACCATGCTGACCGTAGGGCTGCTGATTGTCGGTAAGGAGTACTTCGATAAGGATACCATCTACCTGGGACTGATGTCAAATCCGGTGGTCCGCTACATCGGCATGATCAGCTATAGCCTCTACATGTGGCACCAGCTCATCTTCGCCTTCGCCCGCTACGCCTTCCTGGACGAGATTACACCAGAGTGGGCCGTAGCGCTCTCCGCCCTCACCTTTGTACTTTCTGTCGCCACCTACTATGGCATTGAGAATACCTTCCGGCAGCGGCGGGTCATGGCTACCCGCACCGTACTGGTTACCACCGCCGCAGCCTTCCTGGTCACTACGGTAGGTGCCTTTTACGTATATACTTTAGGTGGGGTGATCCGGGACTACCCCGTGCTGGGGCTTACCAGTGCCGAGGTAGCTAAGGAGCAGAAATTCCTGAGTGGCGCGGGGGGCGGTATCCACATCCGCTACAACGAGCGCGTCCGCGAGCTCGACCGTGGCTTCGATGATCTGACTAAGATCAATACCCTGGTGATGGGTAACAGCTTCGGGCGCGACGCCGTCAATATTTTGCTCGAATCAAAGGTAGCCGATGAGCTCGAAGTACGTTACTTCGAGATCGGTAGGGCGATGGATGATGATTCCCTAGCCATTCGCATGCAACAGGCCGATAAGATATTCATTGGCGCTCAGGGCCCCCTGAGTAAGGACTGGTTCACTGAGCTCGAGCAACGCTACGGCTTTCAAATAGATCGCCACAAGATTTGGATCATCGGTACTAAGGACTTCGGCTTCAGTAGCGGTATCCACTACAACCGCATCGATGCCGATACCGATTTCACCACCTACCGTACCCGCATGGAGGACCACGCCACGGTGCGCAATGAGGCTCTGAAAGCCGAATGGCGGGATCGTTACATTGACCTCATCGACCTCCTGGGTGATCAGCACGGCGACATTCTGGTCTTTACCCCCGAGGGCAAGCTCATCAGTCAGGATACCGAGCACCTCACTAAGTATGGGGCCCAGTACATCGCGCGGCGCCTGGATGACCGGCTGAAGGCGATTGTGGAGGGCTAGCATTCTCCAGTCCCTCTGCACCTGCGGCCCCGCCCCCTTGATTATTGCGGCTGTGCTACTAGCTCAGTACATCCACCTTCCCGGAGTCCAGGTTGTAATAGGCCGGTACGATGCGCACCTTCCCTGCTTCTACCGCCTGGCGGATGATACTGCTGCGCTCCTTCAGTTCCCTGGCGGTTAGGCGGGCGTTCTCCTTTACGACCTCGTTGACCGAGGCGCCGTCGGGGGCCGCTTTAATGGCCGGCGTGATATGGCCGACCAGGTGGTTGAGGTTCTCCCCGTTATCGCCTCCTTTCATAGCGGCGGTGACCGCTCCGCAGCTTTCGTGGCCGAGAACCATGATGATGCCCGTACCCAGGTTGGCTACGGCATACTCGATGCTGGCAATGGACGAGCTATTGGCGATGTTCCCGGCCACCCGGATTACGAATAGCTCACCTAAACCGGCGTCAAAGGCAAACTCCGGCAC
Organism: Neolewinella sp.; assembly: GCF_965214665.1. Taxonomy (GTDB): domain Bacteria; phylum Bacteroidota; class Bacteroidia; order Chitinophagales; family Saprospiraceae; genus Neolewinella. The sequence continues at coordinate 3,909,182 of NZ_OZ243970.1, forward strand.
CACGCGGCTATCGGCGCAGCTCAGGATGATGGCATAGGGCTGCTGGCCGGAGGTGAGCGCACTGCGGCGATTAGAATCCTGGAGCTGGCCATCGAGCTTATCGTCGACGAAGCGGGCGTTGCCTTCCTGGAGGCGGGTGAGGACTTGATCCTGGGTCATGGGGGTATATGGTTGGTTGGTGATGGTGGTACGGTAAGGGCGGCAATATGTTTAATCCACGGACTAACAGGGTGTAGCCAAAAGTACCCAGTGGCCGAACCAATGGCTGGGGCTTTCGGTAGAATGGCAAACATCCAACCAACTGACTATGAACCGACTAGCCAACAAAGTAGCCCTCGTGACGGGCGGTGCCACGGGCATCGGCGAGGCGATCTCCAAACTCTTTGCCCGCGAGGGCGCGCGCGTAGTAGTCGCAGGCCTACCCGATGATCCGGTCGACAAGGTCGCCAACGAAATCCGGCAGGCGGGCGGTGATGCCATCGGCTTTACCGGCGACATTAGCTTCCTGGAAGTGGCCGAAGAATGCGTACAGCGTACTACGGATACCTACGGACAACTAGACATCCTGATCAACAACGCCGGCGTGTTCGTCGAGACTAATGAGGTGCAGGACTACACGGAGCATGCCTTTGACTACATGCTGCGCAACAATGTGCGTTCTACCTTCATCATGACCAAGGCCGCGTTGCCCGCCCTGCAAAAAACGAAAGGAAACATCGTCATCGCCGGCTCCGAGGCGGGCGTGCTCGGTATCCCGCAAAATGCGGCCTACGGTGGCACCAAGGCCTTCAACATGGCCTTTGCGAAGGGGGTAGCGGGCGAGCAGGCGGCCCACGGGGTGCGCTGTAACGTCGTCGGCCCCGGACCCATCGACACCGCCTGGACCCACAAGGAGACCGGCCCGATGAACAAGAAGATGGAGAAGCTCAACAAACAGGCTAACCTAATGGGCCGCCGCGGCACGCCGGAGGAGGTCGCCAACGTGTACCTTTTCCTGGCCTCCGACGAGGCGAGCTACGTGACCGGTGCCGTGTACATGGTCGACGGCGGCATTACCATTGGTAAGGGACCCGTAGGTGACCAGGCCGCTAGCTCCTTCAAGGAGCAGCCGGAGCAGGACCTCAATCTGCAACACGGGATGGAGGGACATACCGCCATCCGCTAAGCCTAAATGAGAAAGGTCCGACACCGGGAGGTGTCGGACCTTTTTTCATTATGATAGGGCAGGGTGCTAGATCTCGTTGGCCGCCTCGATCAGTGTTTGGCCGAGTTGGCTGATCTTTTGCGCATCGGTGCCACTGGCCTTGTCGGCAAAGGCGACGGTGTGCTGACCTACGGAGTCGAGCTTCTGCCGGAGCTCCAGACTGTCGGGGTCGTCGCTGCTGGTGAGCATGCCCTCTAGCTCACGGAGCTCGGTGGCTAGATTCTCCAGAGCGGGATCGTTGGTCTCATTGAGGGTAGTGATCCAGCTGTTGATGTTGGTGGAGGCATTGGGTTTTGCCTGCTGTAGCCCCTGGTCGAGGGAGTCAATGGTAGCGTCGAGCTGTGCAGTGTGTGCCATAGTACTTAGTTGATTTGGTTACGAGGGAAAGAGTTATAAACGAATTATTGTTCAACTAATTAACCTAAACGCATTTGTTAGAATATCGTGAACAAATGACGGCCCGTACAAACCTTCCCCACGAGTTGTCCTATTTACCGATCGACTCGGCAGCATCCGAAAGCTTACGCCCGAGCTGCATGAGCTTATTGGAGGTCAGTCCCTCGGCGCGTCCGGCGGCAGCGGTGGTCTGTTGACCGAGCGAGCTCAGTAGCTGCTTGACCTGGTTGCCATTCACGGTATCGGCACCGAGGGCGCTCTCAAGCTGCTGCAAGTCTTCGGCGATGCGCTTTTGTGCCTGATCGTTGCTGCTGCTGAGGTTATCGATCCAGTTGCGGATGTTGGTAGAAGCGCCGGTCTTTGCCTCACTGAGGTCCTGGTCGAGGGCGTCGATGGTGGCGTCTAGGTTGGTCGGGTCATTGGTTGCCATAGGTAGGGTGTTTACCATGGCAATGGACTAAAGGGGATTTCGGTTCATCCCACTACTCACTTCCCCTGCGTGTCCACCGTGTTAATAAAATCGATCAGCCCCGCGAAGTAGCGTTCCTGGTCGTCGTACATCGCCATGTGGCTTCCCTCGGGCAGGTAGAGCGAGTGGCCGTTGGGGAGTTGCTCGGCCATTTTAGCCATATACTGGGGGTCCATCGTATCGTACTCCGCCCCGATGCATAACGTGGGTACGGTAAGCTGCTTCAGGTCGTCGAAGCGGTCCCAGTCTTCTAGCACCGCCCCCTCACGGATACCGAACTCGCTCGGCCCCTGCATGGCCAGGTAGATGTCGTAGCTCAGGTCGCCGAAGCCCCGCAGCACCGGTTCGGGCCAATCCGCGGCCGGCATGCGCAGCACGTGCTCGGGATAGTAGGTGGTCATCAGCAGCTCCTCGTAGCGGGGATTGGCGTAGTCCTCGGCGGCCTCTAGGTCGCGGATCTCCTTGCGCACGGCGGGGTCGAGCTGCGCACCCAGCACCTCCTCGGCGTAGCGGTTGTACTCCGGCACGGAGGCCATCATATTAGATATGATAAGCCCCTTCAGATTCTCGCCGTGGGCGAAGGCATACTCCAGGGCCAGGATACCGCCCCAGGAGTGCCCCAGCAGGTAGAAGTTGTCGGCATCCAGTCCCAGTGCCGTGCGCACCTGCTCCACCTCGCTGACGAAGCGGTCGATCGTCCACAGGCTCGGGTCGTTTGGTTTGTCACTGTAGCCGCTTTCCAGTTGATCGTAATAGTAGTACTCGATGCCCGCCCCCGGCAGGTAGCTATCGAAGGCCTCGAAGTAGGCATGGTTGCCGCCCGGACCGCCGTGGAGCAGCAGCACCTTCTTACGGGGGTTGTTGCCCACCCGCTTGGTCCACACCCGGTACTCGCCGCTGGGCGTCGTGATCGGGATCATCTTCACGCCGCCGGAGAGGAGGTCGTCGCGGCCGGTGTTATCGTAGTAGGCGAATGAATCGTCTTCGGCATTGGCCACCGTGGCGGGCGGGGTGGGGGAGCAGGCGGTGAGTACTCCGAGGAAAACTAGGTAGCGTAGCATGGTTTAAGATTTGCAGTAAAGTACAATGCTGCCTCCGGCAGCGGTAGCAAAATGCAGCCTCCGGCTGCGCTGGGGTACAGAGCCGATTGCATTATTCCAAGACCTGCTCCACTTCCCGTCTCACTCTGGTCGCCGCCAAGGCGGCTCTCGCAGCCAGAGGCTGCTACGTCTGCCGCTGCCGGAGGCAGCATTGTACTACGCATCCCCCGCCTTGGCTTTATCTTGGCCGTATGCCCCGTTTGGACCACTACTCACTAGTACGCTACTGGATTGCCGCCCTGGCCTGCCTACTGCCCTGCACCGCAAGCACTCAGATAATCCTAGACGTCACCCAAACGATCTACTTCACCCCCGGCACCCCCCGCGATGGCTATTACGTAGGACTGAGCACCCCCCTGGCTTCCCCGCGGCAAGGCGTGACGGTCATTACTCTAAGTCCCGCGCCCACCGCCGTACTTGAAGACAGTAGCTTCTTCGAATGGCAAACTCCAGCGACCGATAGCGTACACCTCACCTACCGGATCGTAGCCAACCCCCTGCCGGAGTGGGGAAGCCCGCCCGCAGTTACGGATACACTACGCGAGCTAGCCGACCCCGCCACCTACGTCCTACCGCCGCTGCCCCGCACCGAAGTCGGTCAGACAGCACTCGGCAAGGCCGCTCGCGAAGATGTAACGGCCACCGTAGAGCGCCTCCTCAGGGTGCTACGCCGCACTAAAGCCGTCCGCGATCCGGAAAACTTTAACCTGGAGCAGCCCCTGCTCGAAGACTTCTTCCGCGGCCAGACCACCCCCCGCCGCAAGCATGAACTGCTTTCCCTGGGGCTGCAGTACCATGGCATCGCCCACCGCCTGGTGTCGGGCAAAGTGCTCCGCTTTGGCACGGTGCTGGAAAACCAGCTCTGGGCCGAGGTGCAGGTCAACCATCGCTGGAGCCGCATCGACCTGGCCGAGCGCGACGACTACCTGCGTGAGAATTCGGTATACCTGAGCTGCTCCTACGACTACCGCAATTTTTCGTTTACGGTGGTGGGCCCCGAAGTAGTCGACTGGCGGGGGGAATACCAGGAGACCCTCCTCAAGTTGTGGGATGCTAAGGACCGGGCGCTGGCAAAGGAAGACTACCCCCTGGCCCTGAGCTACCTTGATACCGTGCTGCAATATGCTCCTAAACTGCTCGTAGCGGTTGCCGAAAAAGGGCTAGTGGTCGTGCAGGCGGGCGATACCCTCACCGGTATGAAGTACCTACAGTACGTGCTTAACAACGCGAAGCAGGACGACGATAAGGCCATGGCTTACCTGCAGCTCGCTAAGTATTATGCCCTGACCGAAGATACCGAGCAGGTCCTGCAGGCGCTGGCTAGGTCCAATACCTTTGCACCCCTTACCCTGCAGGTCGTGTACAACGACCTCCGCTTCACCCCCCTACTGGAAAACGCGAGACTGCTACGACGACTCCGAGACCTCTACCCCGAGCCAACGGTGTATACCGAGGAAGAATAGACCCAGCAGTGAGCTCTACCCTCCACCTCATCGGCGGCACCTCCCATACCGGCAAGACCGCCCGCGCTACGGAGCTTTCCCGCACCCTGGGAATTCCTTTCCTATCCACGGACTACCTAGCCAAGCATCCGGGCCGACCCTGGCGCAACCCCCCGGAGGAAGTACCGCCGAACGTAGCCGAGCATTACCGTACCCTAGCTCCCGGTAAACTCCTCGCTAACATGCTGGACCACTACCGACTGACCGTGTGGCCGTTGGTGTTGCAGGTGCTGGCAGACTATCAAAAGAAAGACCGAGCAGTGATTGTAGAGGGCTCCGCCGTACTACCGGGACTGGTAGCTGCATTAGAGCTACCCAATGCCGAAGCCCACTGGCTTACCGCAAGCGAGGGTACTCTACAGCGGCGCATCTACGCAGCGGCTAATTACCCAACCCGCACTCCGCCACAATGTTACTTGGTAGACAAGTTCCTGACCCGTACCCTACGGTTCAATACCTACCTACGGGAGCAGACCGCTCACTACGGCTACGAACTGGAAACCTAAGATGTTGCCTACCTTGACCGACCTATGAAGACCCTCCTCACCGGCAGCTGCCTCTTCCTGAGCGTACTGCTCTATGCCCAGACCTTCCCCGATGACTGGTACGGCAGCTGGCGGGGCGACCTGGCGATCTGGCGGGCCGGTCAGCAGGTGGATACCGTGCCGATGGAATTCGAGCTCAGTCTGGCCGATACGGGCGGCATCAACTACATCATCCGCTACCTGCCCGAGGGTAGGCCGGTCGATGAGCGCAGCTACCTGCTCCAGTCGGTCGACTCCACCGCCGGGCACTACGTCATCGACGAGCGCAACGGCATCCTGCTCGACGAGTACCTGGTCGATAACTGCCTCTACAGCCGCTTCGACGTCATGGGCAGCGACCTGCTCGCCCGGATCTGTTATACTGCTCAGGACACGTTGGAGTACGAGATCACCGGCGGTCCGGTAGGTCCCATTCGGGAGTCAGGGGCTACCACCGTGGGCAGCGATACCATTCCTCCAGTACGTGCCTACCGCATCGGCAGCGTCACGAAGGCTAAACTCTACCGGGAAGAATAAGTACCATACTGCTCACAAATCGTACGTCGTGCATCCAAAATCGTAAATCATAAATCCCCCATGCCCCTAGCTATACACAACTGGATGCGTGCCGAGCCCCTCGCAGCCACCCTGGCCCGCATTGCCCCCCTGGGGTATGAGTACCTGGAAATACAGGGTACGCCGGCCGATTACGATACCACGGAAGTACGCGGTCTCCTGAAGCAGTACGGCATCAAGTGCTGGGGCTCAGTAACGCTCATGCTCGGTACCCGTAATCTGCTGGCGGTAGACGAGGCCGAGCGCGCCGCCTCCGTACAGTACGTAAAGGACATCATCACCATGGTCAAAGAGCTCGACGGGCGGATGGTCAGCGTAGTGCCCGGCACGGTAGGAAAGATCATGCCCGGTGCCCGACCCGAGGAGGAGTGGGAGTGGGCGGTGGCCTCGATGCAGGAATGCTACGAGTTCGCGCAGGCGGCCGGTGTGCGGCTCGGTATCGAGCCCATCAACCGCTTCGAGACCTATTTCGTCAATCGCGGCGATCAGGCCCTGGCGCTGGCCGAGGCGACCGGACCGGACTGTGGCGTCTGTCTCGACATCTTCCACATGAACATCGAGGAGCAGGACCCCCACGACACGATCCGCCGGGCGGGAGATCGCCTCGTAGGCTTCCACGTTGCGGAAAATAACCGCATGGCCCCGGGTATGGGGAGCATCGACTGGCCGGCGCTAGTGAGCACGCTGAAGGAAGTAGGCTTCACCGGCCCGCTCTCCGTAGAGTTCGCCGCCCCGGTCGACCGCACCCCCGCCAATCCCTACCCCGGCAACATCGACACCGACCCGCAGGGACTTACCGAGGAGGCCCGCAAGTTCCTGGAGGACCACGGCAGCTCGGCCCTCACCGAGGAGTTTTACACGATGCTCACCCGTACCTCCGCCGAGACGCTGCTACCCTTGCTATGAAGATTAAGGCCATCAACGCTTACTGGCTGCGCTGTCCCATCCCCCCGGGCCGGCAGTGGCGCTCGGACTACGGCCACCTCACCCACTTCGATATGACGCTAGTGGAAGTGGTCGACGAGGGCGGAATGACCGGCTACGGCGAGGCGAAGGCTGCTGTCGGAGCCACCGGGGCCTGCGCCAGCATCGTCACCTGCATCGAGCAGGAGCTTGCTCCCCAACTTGTTGGACAAGAAGCCAGCAACATCACCGCAGTGTGGGATACGGTCTACAATGGCAGCCGCTACCACTACGCCCGCGACCGGGGTCGGGTCTTTCCTATTCTAGGGAACCGGGGCACTACGGTCTCCGCCCTGAGTGGCATCGACACCGCCCTCTGGGACCTGAAGGGTAAGCGCCTCGACCTCCCTGTCGTCGAATTACTAGGGGGTGCATGCCGTGAGTCCATGGCCTGCTACGCCAGCGGCGGCTGGGCCGACGGGGATGCCCTCGGCGATCAGCTCAAGTCCTATGTAGACCACGGCTACGGCGGCATCAAGATGCGGGTGGGAGTCATGGACCACACCGTCCGCCACACCATAGCCCGTACCGAGGTGGCCCGCAAAGCCCTTGGCCCCAGTATCGACATTATGGTCGACGCCCACGGCACCTTCTCCGTTACCGAGGCCCGCCGCTACGCTCGCCTGACTGAGGATCTTGATCTGTACTGGTTCGAAGAGCCCGTGACTTCTGATAACAAGACCGGCACCGCCGAGATCCGTCGCGGTACCACCACCCCGATCGCTGCCGGTGAAAGCGAATTCACCCGCTTCGACTTCCGCGACCTCATCACTGCAGGGGCCGTCGACGTACTTCAGCCCGACTGCGCCATCGTGGGCGGTATCACCGAGGCTCGCCGTGTGGCCGCCCTCGCCGAGACCTACCAGCTCGAGCTTGCCCCCCACTGCTGGGGTTCTGCATTTAGCTTCATGGCGGGGGTGCATTTGGCCTTCAGCAGCTCCTCGGCGCACTATATTGAGCATTCATTGGGCGGCAATCCGCTACTGTATGACCTAGTCAAGGAAGCACCGGTGGTAAAGGATGGACGGATAAGGGCTCCGCAACGGCCGGGATTGGGGGTGGAGGTGGATGGAGAGTTTATTCGTAAGTTTCGGGTGTAGTTGTTGAGTTGTCGCATTTATGAGTTGTCGCGTTGTGGGGATGCTCGCTTCGCTCGTCTTGGTATATCAGCGCAGCCGGAGGCTGCATTTTGCTGGCGCGGCCGGAGGCCGCTTTGTACTTTGTTTGCACCTGCGGCCCCGCCCAACTGCCACACCTATAACGCCCGCAACGCAACAACGCAACAACCCAACAACTCCCCAACCCAACAACCTTCCCCCTTGGAAATCAACCACGTCACCCTCATCGTAGACCACCTCGAAGAAGCCGCCGCCTTCTACGAGCACGAAATGGGCCTGCAACCCATCCCGGCCTTTGTGTTTGACTACCCCACGGCCTTTTTCCGTATCACCGATACCACCCAGTTGCACCTGAGCGAGTGGGAGGATACGCGCTCGTTTCGGGGCCACCTCTGCCTGCGCGTCGATGACTTCTCGGAGATGTACTGGCGCTTCAAGCAGCAGGGGCGCATCGATGTTACGCCCTGGGGGAAGGTGCGCCGGCTGCCCGACGGGGCCATGCAGGCCTTCATCCGCGACCCGGCCGGCAACCTGCTGGAGCTTACCTCCTACCCGGAGGCGGAGATCGACCCGAAGATATTTGAAGAGGAGCTCTACCAGGAGGGACTGTACGTGAGTGGCCGCAACGATTTCCGCGGTTATAAGGCTGAAAACGCGACTCTTTACCACCCACCCGTCCCCGAATGAAGCCGACCGTATTGTTTTTAGAATCCGTCGATCCGGCGGCCTATACCTTGCTACCGTCTGAGGATTACGGAGTCATACTACCCGGAGTAGAGTCCGTCGATTATGGTGCAGTAAACGCCATCGTCACCCGTGGCAAGGGGGAAGTGGACCGACCGCTCATCGACCGCTGCCCGGCCCTGCGGGTGATTGTGCGTTGTGGGGTGGGGGTCAACAACATCGACGTAGACTACGCCACCACCCACGGCGTCCAGGTACTCAACGTGCCGGGGGTGAACGCGGCCACCGTTGCCGAGCACACCCTGGGCCTCATGCTTATGCTGGTGCGCGGCATGTACCGCCTGGTGCAAGAGGTCAAGCAGGGCAACTGGGATTACCGCACCACCTACGCCGGCAAGGAACTACGTGACCTTCGACTAGGCATCGTAGGCCGCGGCGACATCGGTAAGCGGGTGGGCGGGGCCGCAGGTGCACTACACATGGAGGTGAGCTACGCACGCCGTCACCGGGGCGATACCGCGGAGGGTCACCTCCCGCTAGTCGACCTCCTGGCACAGAGCGACGTGGTAAGCCTGCACGTACCACTGACCTCCGAGACCCACAACCTCATTGATGCGGACGCCCTGGCGCGGATGCAGCCCGGTAGTTACCTGATCAACACCGCCCGCGGCGAGATTGTGGATGCCGCCGCGCTGCTGGATGCGTTGGAGCGTGGGCAACTGGCGGGTTACGCGAGCGATCTGCTTTCTGGGGAGGGGGAGGTGCAGCGGCGGCTCGTAGCCCACCCTGGCGTACTGATCACCCCCCATGCGGCCAGTCTGACGGCGCTTACGTTTCGGGAGCTTTCGGAGCGGGGGGTGCGGCACGTGGTGGAGTATTTGGGGGGTGGGGCGATCGGGGTGAAGTATCGGGTGAATATGCTGTAATCTACCGCTGCAACAAAAAGAAAAGGACCGCTTTCCGGAGATAAGCGGTCCTTCGATGCTTCTAGAGGTAGTGGAAGTGTACCGTCCCTACTACTGGTAGCCAGGATTTTGGTCGGCCTGGGAAACCATAGGATTGTTAGTAATCTCATCCTGTGGAATGGGAAGTACAAACTTGCCTTCTTTATATCCCAGAATGGCTTCAGCATTAACGATGCCGGCGGCGTGCCAGCGACGTAGGTCACGACCGCGCACCTGCTCGCTCATCAGTTCTACCTCACGCTCCTTGATGACGGCGGCCATCAGTTCGTCGGTTGAACCATTAGCAATACCTGAATCATCCAGATTAGGCGCACCGGCGCGAGCACGTACTTGGTTGATGAGGCTACGAGCCTTATCCAGATCACCGTCGGTGCGAACTTCGGCTTCGGCCAGCAGCAGCAACACGTCGGCATAGCGCATTAGGATGAAGTTGGTGTTGGAAAGGCGAAAGCCACCGGGTACCTCTTTGTAGTAGACACCGTACTTGTAGAAGTTGGCCCAGATCTCTTCTCCGTTGTATTCAATGGGATCGCTGTTGCGATTCAGGACGAATTCCTCCGTGCCACCCAGGTACGTTTGACCCTCAATGATGATGGTCTCGGCAAAACGGGGGTCGGTGTACCTATCTCCCTTAACCTCGGAGGCAAAAGCATTGAGAGCCTCCGAAGAGGGAATGATGTTACGCCAGAACGGGCCGTACTCCTGGGCACGGGCAGAACGGGAGTTACCACCCCCCCAGTTAGAGTCACCGGCATCGTCCCAGTTGTACGCACCGTTTTGGGCGAAGACGACTTCGAAAAGAGACTCCGGAGTGAAATAATTTTCCTCCGTGAAATTGTCCCCAAAATTCTCATTCAGGGAGTACTTACCGGAATCGACAATCTGCTGTAGAATTGGTTTGGCACCGGCTACATTGCCCGATTGCATCAGGCTACGGGCCAGAAAACCCATGGCGGCGCCCTTTGTGGCTCGGCCAATCTCGGAACCGGGCCGGTCCTCAGGCAGGTTATCCATGGCGAAGCGGAGGTCAGACTGGGCCTGAGCAAAAACGGCGTCACGCTCGGAGATGGGAGCGTATTCATCAAGGCTCAGGGCACGCGTGGTATAGATGGGTGCTCGGCCCCATAGGGTGGCTACTTCGTTGTACGACCAACCCCGGAGGAACTTGGCCTCGGCTTCCAAATTAAGCTTGGTTGCATCGTCTACCGTCTCGTTGCCGGCAATACCGTCGAGCGCAGTATTCATGCGGTGGATCATATCGTAGTGCGCATCGAAGTGCTGACGGATCACCAAGCTAGAAGCGTTCTGTTGACCTACTACGAGCAGGGGCTCGATCTGGTTAGCGGACGTAGCCAGGTGGTCATCATCCATCTGATCGTGGATGAAGTAGTAGTGCCGCAGTGTCATGTGCTGCGAACGGAGCGAGGCATACCCACTGAGCACGGCCGTCTCTAGCTGCCCGGCGTCCTGAAAGAATTTATCGGGGGTGACCAGGTTAGGGTTGAGCTGCACCAGATCGTCTTCGTTGCAAGCGAAACTGATGACCAGTAGCAGGCCCAACGAGAGGAGTAGTTTTATTCGCATGATAGGAATGTTTTATAGCGGGATCGGTAGGCGCAATCTTCAGGAGATCTGCCTACCGACGTTAAATGTAGTGTTATAAAATGGAGCACGGACTAGTTGGAGCTAGTATGTCCGTTAGAAGCCAACCTGGGCTCCGATCAGGAACGTTTTGGCCTGGGGGTAGCGTCCATTGTCGAAGCCCACCAGTCCCTGGCTTATCTGACCGATTTCGGGATCAAGTCCGCTGTAGCCGGTAAGAGTGAACAGGTTTTGTGCACTTAGGTAAACGCGCAACTTTGACACGGCGGCTCCTTCACCGAAGGGAACCGTGTAACCGAGGGTAACGTTACGCAGCCGTAGGTAGGATCCATCCTCCAAAAAGCGGTCTGACATCCGGCGGTTCCGGTTGGGGTCGTTTAGTGCTATACGAGGAATGTCGGTGTCCTGGTTCTCCGGGGAGAAACCATTGAGGCGATCGGGCGAGCCATTAAACAGGCGCTGGGTCTGACTCAGAAGCGAGGCAAAACCGTTGTATATATCGTTGCCCTGGCTACCGGCGAAGAACAGACTGGCGTCGAAGTTTGAGTAGTACCCCTTGAAGGTGAAGCCGTAGGTAAAGTCGGGCAGGTACTTGCCGATGATGACCCGGTCGTCGTTGTTAATGACGTTATCTCCATTAGTATCTACGAATTTAACGTCACCAACGGCAGCATTCTCCTGGAAGGGGGAGTTTTCGAGTTCCTGCTGGGTGCGGAACAGTCCATCAGTCTTGAAGCCATAAAAGCTGAATACCGGGTCACCAACACGGGTGATGGTAGGGGGTAGGTCGGAGGTAAATCCCTGGCCTACCTGATTCTGACCAAGTAGAATCTCACCGTCCTCCACAGCCAGTCGCTTCACCTCGTTCGTGTTCGAGCTAACGTTGGCACTTACCTCCCAGCGGAAGGCATTGGAGCGGTTGCTGATGTACTCGCCCTGAAACTCGATGCCGGTGTTACTCATGGCACCTACGTTCTGACTGGTTCCATCGGGACCCAAAGAGGGGGCAATGGGAACGTCGAGAATTAGGTTGTCTACCTGACGGTCGTAGTATTCAGCGCTGAAGTTCAGTCGGTTATTGAGGAAGCCGACGTCAATACCAATGTTAGCCATATCGGTGATCTCCCAGCTAAGTTCCCTATTTTCAAGCGCATCAATGTAGCAACCAATTACCGGACTCTCGCCACCAACCACAGCACCCTGTGAGCAAATCACGGGCGCCTGGAAGGTGTAAGCTCCCAGTCCGATACTACCCGTACGGCCGTAGCTGGCGCGTAGTTTCAGCGTTGATACGGCGGTGTTTTGCATGAATCCTTCCTCACTAATGCGCCAGGCCAGGGCGGCGGCGGGGAAAATCTCCGTGTTGTTACCCGGAGCGAAAATCGAGGAACCGTCGCGACGGAAGCTTACCGTAAGCAGGTAGCGACCCAGATACCCATACGTGGCACGGCCTAGAAATGACTGGAGTACCCCTTGAGTACGGTTGCTCTGACCGACAATATCCTTCGCTCCCAATACAACGTTGATCTCATTCGTGGTCTGGTTGCCCTGTACACGTACGTAGTAGCCGTAGTTTTCCTGAATCTCCCCTACCAGCGTAGCGTTGATGGTGTGGTCACCCAGGATCCGGTCGTAGCTCAACTGCGCTTGGTACAGCGGTGAGTAGTCGGTCGATCGCTCCTCAGTGATTTGGTTTAGGTCCCGGCTCACCGTAGACTGGTAGATCGGCTGCTGGTTGTAGCCACGGAACACGCTGTAGTTAGCTCCAAAAAGCACCTTCGCAGTCAAGCCTTCGAGCAGGTCGTACTCCAAGAAGGCAGTGCCCAGCGTTTTGAATACCCGGTTATTATTCTGAATAAAGAGAGCTGCCAGCAATGGGTTGCGCGGGTCAGCACTGTCAAGACCCTGCTGGGCGCCATTGAAACCACCGATGTTATTGGGGTTGCGGGAAGGCAGGTAAGGAATAGACTGTACGGCATTGACCAGCAGGTTACCCTCTTCCAGTTGCCGATCATCGTTAACCAACAGTAGGGTTTGTCCGAAGCGGAACTTCCCGTTAGCGGATAGATCGTGCTTACTGTTGATGCGAAAGTTGTAACGCTCGTAACCACCGCCCACGATAATACCTTCCTGCTTGAAGTAACCGAAGCTGGAGTAGAACGAGCTACGCTCGCCACCGCCCGAAATATTGAGGGAGTTCTGTGTCATCAGACCGTCCTGGAATAGCTCGTCCTGGTAGTCCACATCGATGTCGCGGTAGGCCAGGTTAGTGCCCGGGGCGATCTCGTTCAGGTCGCGCGCAACGGGGTTACCGGAGATGATCTCGGCGTAGCGTAGGTAGTCGGGCGTACTCATGGTCTCGTACCGCTTGTTCTGGGTCTGTACGCCTACGGTGGTTTCGAAACCGAGTCTAATGGGGGAATTCTTGCTACCCGATTTGGTTGTGATCAGGATTACACCGTTGGAGGCACGCGAACCGTAAATCGCCGTAGACGAGGCGTCCTTCAGCACGGTAGTGCTCTCGATGTCGCGCGTATCGAACTGGTTATAGCCACCGGCACTTGGGATACCGTCGACTACGATGAGCGGGCCGGAGCCGAAACTGATCGAGCCGATACCCCGCACCTGTACCTGGGGTGCCTCACCGGGCGCACCGCCGGCGATAACCTGTACGCCAGCTAGGCGGCCCTGTAGGGCCTCACCCAGACTGGGGGTAGTAATCTCCGAAAGCGTCTCACCGCCTACCGAGCTGATGGCCCCGGTGACCGACTCGCGGTTTTGACTGCCGTAGCCGAGCACGACGACCTCATCGAGGAGGCCGGCATCGTTGCCTAGGGTAACGTTGATGACTGCCTGGCCGTCAACTGGTATCTCCTGAGCGGCAAAACCGATGTAGGAATACCGTAGCGTAGCATCGGCATCCGCCGTAATGCTGTATGTGCCATCCAGGTCAGTAACCGTACCGGAACTGGTACCTACCACGATCACGTTCACGCCGGGTAGGCCCAGCCCGGAATCATCAACCACCGTGCCGGTGACCGTGCCCTGGGCCCAGGCCACACTACTTAGGAGCATTAAAAATAGGAGAAGGCTTACGCCTTGGTAGCATCTTCTTTGCATAGATCAATTGGTTTCAATATACTAATGAGGACAGAACTTACCCGGCCTGCCGGCCTGCCGCAACTTTCATCCACCCCGCTAAGGGCTCTGAAATGTACGACGATTTCTGAATTCCGCTAGCGAGAAGTACGATTCCCACAAATAGTTAGAGACACCACTCCAAGGATGGACCCCGTAGTTTCTACCTTCGTCTCTCGATGTTACGCTTCCTATTCGTACTCTCTCTACTCACCCAGCTAGCCTGCGACCGGCCGAGTGGCAGCCGCTTCGAGCAGCTTGACCCCACACAGACCGGCCTCACCTTCGTAAACACCATCCCCGAAAACGACACCATCAACATCCTCCTCTACGAGTACCTCTACAACGGCGGCGGCATCGGGGTGGGGGACTTCGACCGCAACGGACTATCCGACCTCTACTTTAGCGGCAACCTGGTCTCCGGAGCGCTTTACCTGCAACAACCCGACCATACCTTTCGCGATGTGACCCTACCAGCCGGGCTCACCACCTCGGTTTGGGTAGCCGGCGTAGCGGTCACCGACCTGGACGGCAACGGCTACGAAGACCTGTACCTCTCCGTGCTCGATCCAGATGATGACACCCCTAGCCCCAACTTGCTATTTCTTAACGACGGCCCCCGGGGGTCCGATAGTATCCCCACCTTCCGGGAAGTAGCCCAGGAAGTCGGGCTAGCCGACCCCGGCTACGGCACCCAGGCCGCCTTTCTGGATTACGACCGTGACGGCGACCTCGACGTCTACGTCCTTAATAATAGTCTAGAAAGCTATCCCCGCACCGTGGCCAAGGGCACCGATACCCTGGGCCGGGGCAAGAGCGTCGACCGGCTCTACGAAAACATAAGTCCGGCGGGCGGTGACCTTGCCTTTCGCCTCACTGACCAAATCCGTACCGAGGGCTGGGGGCTCGGCGTAGGCGTGCAGGACTTCAACGCCGACGGCTACCCCGATCTCTACGTAGGCAACGACTTCATGTCCAATGACTTCTTGCTTATCAACCAGCAGGGACAGCTACGCGACGAGATCACCCGCCGTATGGCTCACCAGTCTAAAAACACCATGGGCGTCGACATCGCCGACCTCAACAACGATGGCCAGTCCGAGATCGTCACCGTCGATATGCTCCCCGACGATAACCTACGCCGCAAAACGATGATCGGCGACATCCCCTTCCGGCAGCACGGGGAGGAGGCCCGCGGTGGCTACAACACTCAGTACCTGCGCAATACCCTCCAGCTCAATAACGGCAACGGCACCTTTTCCGACATCGCCCTGCTGGCCGGCACCGCCGACACCGACTGGAGCTGGACCCCCCTGCTGGCAGACTTTGATAACGATGGACTGCGCGACCTCTTCGTTTCCAATGGCTATCCGAAGGACATCACCAACCGAGACTTTATGGACTTCAGTGCGCAGGCCACCCAGTTTGGCACCGAAGAGATTCAGTTGCAGCGCGTGAAGGCCGCGCTGGCCGAGGTAGACGGCGTACACAAGCCCAACTACCTCTTCCGTAACCGCGGCGACCTCACCTTCGAGCGCAGTGGCTGGCTACCTGCCGACCCCACCTACTCCAACGGCGCGGTCTACCTCGACTACGACCTCGACGGCGACCTCGACCTCGTCACCAACAACATCAACGAGCCCGCCGGTCTGTACCGCAACCTCAGCCGCGAGCAGCAACCCGATTCCACCCACTTCCTACAGATCCAACTGGAGGGACCGGCGGGCAACCCCGATGGCCTGGGTACCCGGGTGTACCTCCGCACGGATACCCTGAGCCTATTCACCGAGCAACAGCGGCAGCGCGGCTACCTGTCTACGCTCGGCAGCACGCTGCACTTCGGTCTGGGCAGGCACACTACCATCGACTGGCTGCTGGTCATCTGGCCCGACGGGCGTACTACTGAGCGCAGTAACCTTCCGGTAGATCAGGTACTGACCGTTTCCCACGCCACCTCCGTTGCACCTGCGGCCCCGCCCAGGGTGGATGCTTTTTTTGCTACTTCAACGGAAGTGTTGCAGCCCGTGGAGGTACCCGGTCTACCAGTACATCGCGAGTCCGACTATACAGATTTTGATCGGTACGCCCTGGCCCTACGCGATAACTCCCACGCCGGTCCTGCCCTGGCTACCGATGGCCGGCTGCTCTTCTTCGGTGGGGCGGCGGGCCAGGCCGTCAGCATTCATGACTTACGGGCGGGGACGCAGGTGCAAACGCTGAGCGAAACGGAGGCGGGCGAGGCTACGCGGCTGCTACTAGTGGATATAGACGGCGATACCGACCTGGACCTGTACGTCGGCAACGGCAGCAGTGAATTTGTAGGGCGGGAGGAGCTACTGCGCGATCAACTATACATCAATGAGGCGGGGAATTACCGGCTAGCCGAGAGGGCACTTCCCGACCTGAGCGTGGTGACTGGAGCAGTAGCTACGGCGGACCTGGAGGGGGACGGAGATCAAGATCTATTCGTAGGTGCGCGGCTGCGGCCGGGGGATTACCCACGGGGACCCATGTCGTACCTACTGCGCAATGAGGGGGGAAGCTTTACCGTAGCCGATAGCCTAGACCTGGGCATGGTGACCGGGGCGGTCTGGGAGGACCTGAACGGCGATGGGCAGCCCGATCTGGCCGTGGTGGGAGAATACACCGATTTGGTGGTTTTGCTGAACGAGGGGGGGCGGCTGGTCCGGCAACCCGGCGACGAAAACCTGACCGGCTGGTGGTACAGCCTGACCCCGAACGACCTGGACGGCGACGGCGACACCGACCTGCTGGCGGGTAACGTGGGGCTAAACACTTACTACCGAGCTACGGTGGACCGCCCCCTCCGCGTACGCGCCGATGATTATGACCGCAACGGGGCCCTGGACCCCATTGTCACCGCCTACAGTGGCGAAATGGCCTACCCCGTGCACCCCCGCAATACCCTGGCCCGGCAACTACCCGGACTCAAACGACAGATCCCCGACTACGCCAGCTACGGTGGGTGGACCGAGCGCAACCTGCCGCCGGTGGGTGAGGGTGGAGTTGAGCTAGCGGCCCGGGAGTTTCGCTCGGTCTGGCTGGAGAACGACGGATCGGGGCGGTTCACGGCGCATTTTCTACCTACGGCGGGTCAGGTGGCTCCGGTGCAGGCGGCCGTGCCCGGTACGCTAGCGGACGGCCGGGCCGGGCTGCTCGTGGTCCAGAATGACTATGCGATGGAGGTGAGCGGGGGACGCCTCGATGCGGGGACGGGCTTTGCGCTTACCCTAGACGGGCGGGGGGAGCCGGAGGTGCTGCCTGACTACTGGTCAGTACGGGGGGATGCCCGCTCCATAGTTGCCGTGGGGGATACGGTGCTGGTGGGCATTAACGACGGGCCGGTCGTACCGTATCTTGCCCGACCACCCACGCCACCCAACCAATGACCCGTCGCCAGCTACTCGCCGCCAGTCCGCTGCTACTCCCCACGCTCGCCGCCGGGCACTCTTCGTTGCACCCGCGACCCCGCCCCCTGCCTGGCTACCCCGACCTAGACGCCGCCGCCTCCCGCCCCGTCCTCCGCCGCGAACTCTTCTCCGATCCGGTCACCATCGAATCCGTAGAGCTGCTGCGCTACGAGGACAACTTCCTCTGCCGGGTACGCACCACCGACGGAGCCGAGGGCCTCAGCGTGAGCAACAACTATCAGATGGTGTACCTCTATCCCATCCAGGTACTACGCATCAATCCCTACTTCGAGGGCAAGGACGCCCGCGACCTGGATGCGTTGATCGACGGGGTGTACACCCACATGAGCAACTACAAGCTACAAAGTCTGGCACTGTGGGTGCCGCTGGCTACGGTGGAATTCGCGATCCTGGACCTGCTGGGTAAACTTGTCGACAAGCCCATCGGCGAGCTCCTCTCCGACCGGATCTACCAGCCCCAAATCGCCGTGTACCAGGCCAACAACAACCGGGGCCGAAGCGCGGAGGAGAGCCTGGACAACATCCAGGAGACCGTGGAGCGTACCGGAGCCCGGGCCGTCAAATTCAAAGTCGCCGGGCGAATGCTCGATCCCGAGGAGCCGGTGGGGCGGTCCGAGCGACTGATCCCGATGGTGCGTAAGGCCTTCGGTGATGACATGACGATCTACGCCGACGCCAACGGGGGTTACGAGCCCGAGGAGGCGGTGCGGATCGGCCGACTGATGGCCGAGTATAACTACGGCTTCTACGAGGAGCCCATCGCTTTCGACCGTTACCAGGAACTAAAGGACATCGCCGGTCAGTTCGCCGTGCCCCTGGCCGGGGGGGAGCAGGAGCCCAGTTTCTACAACTTCCGCTACCTGATCGGGGAGGGGGTGCTGGACGTGGTGCAGCCGGATATCTTCTACTACGGCGGTATGATCCGTAGCATGCGGGTGGCCCGGATGGCCGCGGCGGCAGGTAAGATCTGCGTGCCGCACATCTCCGGCTCGGGACTGGGCTTTCTGTACATGGCCCACTTCGTGAGCGCGCTGGAGAATGCCGGTCCCTACCACGAGTTCAAGGAAAACACCCGGGAGCTGCCCTACGACTGCCCGACCAGCTCGATGACGGTGACGGACGGTACGCTGAAGGTGCCGACCGGACCGGGGGCGGGAGTCGTGGTGGAGCCGGACTTCATCCGCCGGCACGCGCTCGTCACCGCCTGAGCCTGCATCAGATTAGTGCGTTCCTTACGGGTGTCGTATTTTCCAGCAAAAGTACCCGCATGTTAAAAGCTCTACTACCTGCCTGTATGCTTCTCCTCTGTCTCTCCGCAGTCGCCCAGGAGGCTCCCGAAACGCTCAAGGGGCTACCCCTGCGCAACGTCGGTCCCGCCTTCGTGGCCGGCCGCATCGCCGACATCGCCGTAGACCCCAAGCACGAGAATACCTGGTACGTAGCCGTAGCCTCCGGCGGCGTGTGGAAAACGAAGAACGCCGGGGTCACCTGGGAGCCGATCTTCGACGACCAGCCCTCCTACTCCACCGGCTGCATCACCGTGGACCCCACCAACCCGGCTACCGTATGGGTAGGCACGGGGGAGAATGTGGGCGGCCGGCACATCGGCTTCGGCGACGGTATCTACCGCAGCGACGATGCCGGCAAGCACTGGAAAAATATGGGGCTGAAGGAGTCGGAGCACATCTCCAAGATCATCGTCCACCCCGATAATCCCGACGTGATCTGGGTAGCGGCACAGGGTCCCCTGTGGAGTGAGGGCGGGCAGCGCGGGTGCTACAAAAGTACCGATGGCGGTAAAAGCTGGCAGCGCACCCTGGGCGACGATGCCTGGACCGGGGTGACCGACCTGCTCATTGACCCCCGCAATCCCGACGTGCTCTACGCCGCCACCTGGCAGCGCCACCGTACCGTGGCCGCCTACCTCGGCGGTGGCCCCGGCTCCGGCATCCACCGCAGTCGCGACGGCGGCGAAAGCTGGGAGGAACTCACCACCGGACTGCCCGAGTCGAACATGGGTAAGATCGGCCTGGCTATCAGTCCACAGGACCCCGACGTCGTCTACGCCACCATCACCCTGGATCGCACCAAGGGTGGCGTCTTCCGCTCCGCCAATCAGGGGGCCAGCTGGACCAAGATGAGTGACGCGGTGCCGGGAGGTACCGGTCCGCATTACTACCAGGAGCTCTACGCCAGCCCCCACGCCTTCGACCGGCTCTACCTGATGGCCGTACGCGTGCTGGTGAGTGATGACGGCGGTAAAAATTTCCGCGAGATGCAGGAGGAGCGCAAGCACAGCGATAACCACGCCCTGGTGTTCCGCCAGGACGACCCCGACTACCTCCTCGTCGGCACCGACGCCGGGCTCTACGAAAGCTTCGACCTGGCGGAGAACTGGCGCTTCATCGATAACATGCCCATCACCCAGTACTATAAGGTAGCCGTCGACGACCGCAAACCCTTCTACCACATCTTCGGCGGCACCCAGGATAATGGCAGTCACGGTGGCCCCAGCCGTACCGACAGCGAGAGCGGAATCCGCAACGGCGACTGGTACAAAACGCTGTTCGCCGACGGCCACCAGTCGGCCACCGAACCCGGCAACCCCGACATCATCTACGCCGAAACGCAGCAGGGCGGCCTGCACCGGGTAGACCTCAAGACCGGGGAGCCCGTCCTCGTGCAGCCGCAGCCCCGCGCCGGCGACCCACACGAGCGCTTCAACTGGGACGCACCGATCGTGGTGAGCCCCCACGACCCCGCCCGCCTCTACTTCGCCAGCTACCGCGTATGGCGTAGCGACAACCGCGGCGACGACTGGCAGCCCGTCAGTGGCGACCTCACCCGCAACGAGGAACGCCTGGCCCTACCCATCATGGGTGGAGTACAGAGCTGGGACAACCCCTGGGACGTGCGCGCCATGTCTAACTACAATACCATCACCTCCCTGTCCGAATCCCCCGTACAGGAAGGACTCCTGTGGGCCGGCACCGACGACGGTATCCTACAGGTGAGCGAGAACGGCGGCGAAAGCTGGCGCAAGATCATGGTGAGCAGCATGCCCGGCGTACCCGAGCGGGCCTTCATCAACGATGTGAAGGCCGACCGCTTCGAGGCGGGCACGGTGTACGTTTCGCTCGATAATCACAAGGAGGGCGACTACGCCCCCTACCTATTCAAAAGCACCGACCTGGGCCGCAGCTGGACCGACCTCGGCGGCAGTCTAACCGACCGGACCCTGATCTGGCGCCTGGTCCAGGACTTCGAGAAGCCGGAGCTGCTCTTCATCGGTACTGAAAACGGCATTTATACCTCCCTGAATGGCGGCGAGGAGTGGAAGAAGCTGGACGGCACGCCCACCATTCCCTTCCGCGATCTTGCCATCCAGGAGAGGGAGCACGACCTGGTAGGGGCGAGTTTCGGCCGCAGTTTTTGGATTTTGGATGACTACGGCCCCTTGCGCGAAATGAGTGAGGAGACAATGGAAAAAGGCGCACACCTTTTCGCTACGCGGGACGCCTGGTGGTACAGTCCACGCGATAACGATCCGGGGGTAGGAGCCGACCAGTACGCAGCCGAAAACCCTGCCTTTGGGGCGGTTTTTACCTATCACCTGAAGGAGGGCTTCGAAAGCCTAGCCAAGGCTCGCCAGGAAAAGGAGAAAGAGCTGACAGAGGCCGGTGAGGACGTAGCCTTCCCGGGCTACGACGCGCTGGACGCTGAGACCCAGCAGACCGTTCCGATCGTTTGGCTTACCGTGTACGACGAGGACGGTGAGGTAGTGCGCAAGGTGAAGGGAGAAACGACTGCGGGTATTCACCGTACTGCCTGGGATTTGCGTTACCCCTCCACGCGGGCACTAGCTCCGGGGCAGGCGGGTGACGACAGCGGGGGGCGGTGGTCGGCCGGACCCCTAGTAGCGCCGGGTAGCTATACCGTCCGTCTGTCTAAGCAGGAGCGGGGAGAGGTCAGCGAACTGGCCGGAC
This sequence comes from Neolewinella sp., assembly GCF_965214665.1. Classification (GTDB taxonomy): domain Bacteria; phylum Bacteroidota; class Bacteroidia; order Chitinophagales; family Saprospiraceae; genus Neolewinella. The sequence continues at coordinate 3,930,861 of NZ_OZ243970.1, forward strand.
CGGTGACTTTCCGCGTCAAGGCACTGCACGAGCCCACCGTAGCGGGCCCCGACCCGCGGGAATACCAGGCCTACCGGCGCGAGGTGAAGACGGTACAGGACCGGTTAGCGGCCGTGCAGGAATTTATGGATGAGACCGACGAGACGCTAATGACCATGGAGACCGCCCTGCAACGGGCGGCCATCGCTCCGGGGACCCTCAGTGGCAAGCTCTACCAGCTGCGGCAGGAGTTCGCCGACTTAGAACGGCGCGTGAATGGGAGTCCAAGCCGGAACGAAATTGGCGAACGCAACCCGCCGGCGGTGAGCGATCACTTCTCCTCCGGCTACCGGGGGCTGACCACCACCTACGGTCCCACCGGTAATCACCGGCAGAGTTTGCGGATAGCCGCCGATCAACTAGCCGATCTTATGCCCCGCATCGAACGGATGCGGGATGAGACGATCCCCGCGCTACAGCAGGAGCTGCGCGAGGCCGGTGCCCCCTACATCATCGGTGCCGCTCCCCGTCAATAAGTACGATGCCTAAACCATCCCCCCACCGTGGGGTTATAATGGACCGATCCGAGAATCACCGGCCCTAGCCTATATTTACTAGGTAAAGTTTACGTAATTAGCGAAATTCCGCTCTTCTAGCATGGATACAGCCCAGAAAGAAATCGCCACTCCGTCCAGCCCTTCTACGACCGCCAAGAAGAAAGGGGCCACCAAGGGAACTAAGTACAGCAAGGAGCAGTACCTCAGTTGGTACACCCTCATGCTACGCATCCGCCGCTTTGAAGAGCGAGCCCTAATGGCCTACGGGCAGCAGGACGTGCGGGGCTTTTGTCACGTATACATCGGACAGGAGGCCGTAGCCGCCGGCATCGAAAGCGCCCTGATCGAGGGTGATGGCATCGTGACCGCCTACCGCCAGCACGGCACGGCCATCGGTCGCGGCGTAAGTACGAAGGAGGCCATGGCCGAACTCTACGGTAAGCGCACCGGTATTGTGAAGGGCAAGGGAGGCAGTATGCACTTTTTTAGCCGGGAGAACAAGTACTTCGGGGGCAACGGCATCGTGGGGGCGCAGATACCCATCGGCACCGGTATCGCCTTCGCCGAGAAGTACCGCAAGACGAATAACCTCTGCGTAGTCATGTTTGGCGACGGAGCCGCCCGTCAGGGCGCCCTCTGGGAAAGCTGGAACATGGCCATGACCTGGAAGGTACCAGCGCTGTACATCTGTGAGAACAACGGGTACGCCATGGGTACCAGCGTACAGCGCACCAGCAACGTGACCGACCTGAGCCAGCTCGGTGCCAGTTTCGACATGCCCAGTGAGAGTGTCGATGGCATGAATCCCGAAGCCGTTCACGAAGCCGTTAGCCGCGCCGCCGAGCACATCCGCTCCGGTAAGGGGCCCTACTACCTGGAGATCAAGACCTACCGCTACAAGGGGCACTCCGTCTCCGACCCCGCCCGCTACCGCGAGAAGGATGAGGTGAAGAGCTACCAGGACCGCGACCCCATCAAGGTCACCGAGCGCACCATCGTCGACAATACTATCGCCACTGCCGAGGAGATCAAGGCCATCAAGAACCAAATCAAGGACGAGATCGCAGAGGCTGCTAAGTTCGCCGAGGAGAGCCCGCTACCGGATGGTGCCGAACTTTATGCCGATAACTACTCGCAGCCTTATCCCTTCTTGACCTAATACCAAAAGCCCTATCTTTGCGCGACTTTTTCGACCCCCACTAACGCAGGCGAACAAGAAGCTACATCAGATATGGCAAAGAATAACATCGGCCGTCGCCCCACCGGCACCCCCCGGGGCGGACGCAAGAAAGCAGGCGATACGAACCAGATCCGCATCGAGGAAGACGATACCCTCGTCGACATCGTAGAGGTGCGCGACCAGGGGCTGGACTTTTTCGAGCGCAACCGCACGATCATCATCGGCGCCGTAGTCGGCCTGATTGCTATCGTAGCCGGTGCCCTGCTGTACCAGACCTTCATCAAGGCCCCCGCCGAGCGGGAGGCCGCCGAGCAGATGCAGCAGGCACAGTACCAGTTCGAGCAGGACAGCTTTAGCCTGGCCCTTACGAATCCCGGTCAGGGTTACCCCGGCTTTCTCGACATCGCCGAGCAGTACGGCAGTACCGATGCCGGCAACCTGGCCAATTACTACATCGCCGTCAGCTACCTTAACCTAGGTAAATACGACGCCGCCCTCGATTACCTCAACGACTTCGACGCCGACGGCGAACTGATGCCCGCCATGAAGGCCGGCGTACGCGGTGACCTGCTCAGCGAACTCAACGACTTCGACGGTGCCACTGCCGCTTACCAGGAGGCCGTAGAGGCGTCCGGTGAAAACTACGTCACGGGGGGCTACTATCTCAATAAACTCGGTCTGCTGCTGCGCAAGGAGGGCCGTACGGACGACGCCCTAGCCGCCTTCCGCCGCCTTAAGGCCGATTACAGTCTCAGTACCGAAGCCGCCCAGGCCGATAAGTACATCGCCGCCCTGGAGCTTCAGTAGCGATTAGGCACCGAACTGCCGGTGCAGCAACCGCAGCGTCTTGATCTTCTTGCCACTGCTGTCGTAGATCGATACCAGGTATAAGCCATCCGGTAGCTTACGAATATCGTAGCCGCTACTATCGGCCGGCCCGTCGAAACTCATCATCTGCCGCCCCAGCGTGTTAGTCAACTCGATGCGCCCAATGGTGGTACCACGGGGAGTTTCTACGAAAAAGCGCTCCGTGGCCGGATTAGGGTACAGCCGCACCGCCGTAATCGGGGTCTGACTGGGTAGCTCCTGTTGCGCACCGTTCACCGGGGCAGCGCGCTGCCGCACCACCGTATTCACCCGGGCGGTAGCGAGCGTAGCCCCCGGTACGGTTTGATCCGAGAACCGTAACTCCGTGCTGCCGCTACCCGCCACCCCATCCGGCCGGAGCACGACGTAGAAGGTAGCCGATTGGCCGGGAGCCAGGGGAATAAAGCGCCCGGTCTCCTGCTCGCTAGCGGTCATCACGTAGGGGGTAGTACGGCTCAGGCGATCCATGGCGCGGTAACTCCAGGCGGCGGGCTGGCTGCGGCGCACGCGCTGGCGCACCAATTGTATGCTGCGGCCCGAGTTGTTGGTCACCACCACGGAGGTGACATCCTCAAAGTTCTCCTCCAGATTATCTACCGTGACCTCCTTGGTGATTTCTGCCGGTTCCACGCGCAGTACGCCGCCTTCCTGCGCCCGGAGGCAGGATACGAGGAGGACGGCAAGCAGTAGGTACACAGTTCTCATATAGGCAGGTGGCGTAAAGCGGGGTGTTTCATAGCAACGGTAGGGGTCGGGCAAGGTTAGCACCATCCCAATAATAATCCCCCGGGGAGGTCTTTTTCTCCGTGCGGCGCAGATTTTAACATTCATTAACTTCCCTACCTTTGCCCGCCTATGAAAGTATCACTCAACTGGCTACGCCAGTACCTCGACCTGGAGCTGCCCCCGGAGGGCATCGGCGAGGTGCTCACCGGTACCGGACTGGAGGTAGAGGGCATAGATAGAGTAGAGTCCATACCCGGCGGCCTGGAGGGAGTGGTAGTGGGTCACGTACTTAGCTGCGGTAAGCACCCGGGGGCCGACCGCCTTTCCCTGACTACCGTTGCTATCGGCCAGGAACAGCCCGTTACGATTGTTTGCGGAGCCCCCAACGTAGCCGCCGGTCAGCACGTCCTCGTCGCCACCGTAGGCACTACATTATACCCCACCGGCGGCGATCCACTCACCATCAAGAAGGGCAAGATTCGGGGTGAGGTAAGCGAGGGTATGATCTGCGCCGAGGACGAGCTCGGGCTGGGCAGTGACCACGCCGGTATCATTGTCCTTGATCGTCCCTACGCCCCCGGCACGCCTGCCGCCGCAGTATACGCGTTGGAAACCGACCATGTCTACGAGATCGGCCTCACCCCCAACCGCTCCGACGCCACCAGCCACCTTGGGGTTGCCTTCGATCTGGCCGCGGCACTGAGTGTAGAAGCCGGCGAACGGGTCACGGTGCACCGTCCCGATACCTCCGCCTTTACCACCGGCTCCGCACCTGCGTTCCCCGCCCAGGTGGTTGATCCGACGCAGGCGCCACGTTATGCTGGTTTAGTGATCGAAAATCTGACTATTGCTCCCAGCCCCGACTGGCTCCGCAATCGGCTATTAGCCGTAGGCGTACGCCCCATCAATAATGTGGTGGATGTGACCAATTTCGTGCTGCACGAGCTCGGACAACCCCTGCACGCCTTCGACCTGGATAAAATCGGCGGCGGCCGGATTATCGTAGAAAAACTGCCGGCGGGCACCGTGTTTAAGTCGCTCGACGGGGTAGATCGCGCACTTTCCGACGACGACCTTATGATCTGTGACGGCAACCACCGGCCTATGTGTATCGCCGGCGTGTTCGGGGGGGCGGATAGCGGCGTGACCGAAACCACGACCCGCATCTTCCTCGAATCGGCCCACTTCGACCCCGGTACCACGCGGCGCTCCAGTATGCGCCATACCCTGCGGACGGATGCGGCGCGCATTTTCGAAAAGGGAAGCGACCCCAACATCTGCGTCTATGCCCTGGAGCGGGCTGCCCTGCTACTGCAGGAGGTAGCCGGTGGCCGGGCGGCCGGTGATATCCTGGACCTTTACCCCCATCCCGTAATGCCACTGCAGGTGGACGTACGCTACCGCCGCGTCACCGAGCTGATCGGCGTGGACCTGGGCCGCGAGCGCATCCACACCATTCTGCAGAGTATGGATATGGACATCGTGCACAGCGACGAGCAGCAGTTCACGGTGGCCGTACCGACCAATAAGGTGGACGTGACGCGGGAGGTGGACGTGATCGAGGAGCTGCTGCGTGTGTACGGATTCAACAAGATTCCGGAGCCTGACTCGATCGCCACGGTCATGGTCGTAGCCCCGTATCCCGATCCTAACGCCCTGCGTGAGCTCATCGGTGATTTGCTTGCCGCCAACGGATTTCTAGAAATGATGGCCCTGAGCCTGTCCGAAAGTCGGTACTACGCCGAGCGCACGGGCCTGGTCGGGATCAACAACACCAGCAACGTCCACCTCGACATCATGCGGCCCGATCTGCTGCTGTCCGCCCTGGAGGCTGTGCGCCGCAACCAGGCATTTAGCCAGCGCGACCTGCGGCTCTTCGAGTTCGGGCGCAGCTACCACCAGGACGCCGAAGGAGGCTACCGCGAGGTTAACCACCTCAGCCTTACCCTGACCGGCCGCCGCCAGCCGGAGTCCTGGCACACGGCAAATGACAACAATTCGGACGCCACCTTCTACACCCTCAAGGCGGCCGTCGAGCTCGTGCTGCAGCGCCTCGGCGTAGACCATTACCGCACGGCGGAGGCTCCCGCACCAGACTTTGCCTACGGCCTGCGCTACCACCAGGGCCCGCTGGAACTTGTGGATTTGGGCGGGGTCGCAGGTGCAAAGTTGCGGGCAGGAGACATCAAAGTCCCCGTGTTCTACGCCGAATTCAACTGGGATAACGTCCTGCGCGTCCTGCCCAAAAAGCCCGTACCGGTCGTCACGCCCGGTCGCTACCCCACGGTGCGCCGCGACCTGGCCCTCGTGCTCGACGGCTCGGTGACCTTCGCCGAGGTGGAGCGCCTGGCCCGCAAGGCGGAGAAAAACCTACTTACCGCCGTCGACCTCTTCGACGTGTACCGCAATGAGGAGCAGCTCGGGGCGGGCCGTAAGAGTTACGCTGTGAGCTTTGTCTTCGGCAGCACCGAGCGTACCCTCCAGGATAAGGAGGTGGACCGGGCCATGCGGTCCATCGAGCAGTCGCTGGTCAAACAACTGGGGGCCGAGGTTCGCCGTTAATGCCTACCTTCACCCCGCTAGACTACCCGTAATGACACCGGCATCCCAACTGGACGGCATCGAACTAAAACTGCGGCAACTCACCGCCCAGGTAGAGCGCCAGCGGGCGCAGTACCGGGCCGTGGTCGCCGACAACGAGCGCCTACAGGGGGAGCTCGACCGCCAGCAGGGGATGGTCACCGCACTACAGGATAAGCTAGCCCGAGCTACCTCCACTACCTCCCAGCCAATCCCTACCGCTCCGCCGGCCGCGGCCGATACCACCCAGCAGCGCGAAACCATCGCCTACTGCCTCGAGGAGATCGACCGCTGCCTCGACTGGCTCCACCGTAACTAAGTCATGGCCAACGCCCCGGACAATAAACCCATTACTGTCGTCATCGCCGGCCGCCCCTATCCCATCCGCGTCACGGAAGGCGAGGAAAAGGGCCTGCGCGCACTGGTGGGCGAGATCAACGACCGCTTCAACGACTTTCAGATCAAGTACCGCGACCGCGATAAGCAGGACTGTCTGGTAATGACGCTGCTGACCTACGCTAGCGAGCTGCGCAGTGCCCGCGAGCAGGCCGATAGCGGCAGCGACGATGCGCTCAGCAAGCGCCTGGCCCAACTGGACAAGATGGTGGAGGGGATGCTCGGCTAGCGCTCTTACCCTTTATAACGTAAGCTACACCATGGAAATCATCATCGGGCTCGTCATCGGGCTCCTCGTAGGCGCTACCGTCGCCTATTTCATCTCCGGCGGCAAGGCCAAGGCCCAGGACCAGTCGCACCAGCAGGAAGCCGAAAGACTGCTGGCTGACGCCCGCCTCCAGGCCGAAAAAGAGCTTGCCGACGCCAAACTGAGGGCCGAGCAGACCTTTGCCGAGTACAAGGACAAGCAGGAGGCCTTCAAGAAGCAGAAGATCGCCGAGAGTCGCGAGAAATTTGCCCGCTATAAGGAGGAGTTCAAGCAGGAAAAAGCCGAGGAACTCGTAGAACTCCGCGAAAAGCGGGAGGCCCTCAAGGAAGAGCAGGCCAGCATGAAGGAGGAGCGGGCCAGCTTTAAGGCCGATCTCGACGAGATTCTCAGGGCCAAGGAAAGCTTCCAGCAACGGGAGGAAGAGATCCAGTCCCGCAAGGCCCAGCTCGAGGAGGAGATCGAACGCACCCGCGAAAAACAGACCGAACTCGATACCCAGCACGACCGCTTCACCCAGGAGCTCGAGAAGATCGCGAGCCTCAGCCAGTCCGAGGCCAAACAGCGCCTGCTGGAAGAGGTACGCGCTAAGGCCGAGACCGACGCCATGAGCCTACGCCGCGAGCTCCTCGTAGAAGCCAAGGAAGACGCCGCCAAGGACGCCCGCAAGGTGGTCATCAATACCATCCAACGCATGTGCGCCGAGATGACCATCGAGAATACCGTCTCGGTCTTCAGCCTCGATAGCGACAGCGTCAAGGGGCAGATCATTGGCCGCGAGGGCCGTAATATCCGTGCCATCGAGGCCGCTACCGGTGCCGAACTGGTCGTCGACGATACCCCGGAGACCATCGTCATCTCCAGCTTCGACCCCATCCGCCGCGAGGTAGCCCGCCTGTCGCTGAAGCGCCTGGTGAGCGACGGCCGCATCCACCCCGCCCGCATCGAGGAGGTCGTCGCTAAGACGCGCAAGGAATTGGAAGATGGCATCAAGGAGATCGGCCAGAAGACGGTCATCGAGCTCGATATCCACGGACTGCCCGCCGAGCTCATCCGCATGGTGGGCCGCATGCGCTACCGCTCCAGCTACGGGCAAAACTTGCTCAAGCACAGTGTAGAAACCGCCCACCTCTGTGCCGTCATGGCCGCCGAAATGGGACTGAACAAGAAGCAGGTCAAACTCGCCAAGCGCGCCGGCCTGCTCCACGACATCGGCAAGGTCGCCGACGAGGACAACGAGCTCAGCCACGCCCTCTACGGCATGCAGCTAGCCGAAAAGCTCAACGAGAACCCCATCGTGGTCAACGCCATCGGTGCCCACCACGATGAGATCGAGATGAACAATATCATCTCGCCCATCGTACAGGCCTGCGATGCCATCAGTGGGGCCCGCCCCGGTGCCCGCCGCGAGATTCTGGAGGGCTACATCACCCGTATCAAGGAACTGGAGGACATTGCCAAAAAGAACGAGGGGGTTAACTCCGCCTTCGCCATGCAGGCCGGCCGCGAACTGCGCGTCCTCGTCGAGGCCGACAAGGTGAGCGACCAGCACGCCGACGAACTAAGCTTCAAGATCAGCCAGGAGATCCAGGAAACCATGCAGTACCCCGGGCAGATCAAGGTAATGGTGATTCGTGAGACCCGCTCGGTGGCCTACGCCCGCTAACGTACCACGACGCGGCTGGTGAAGGCCCGGTCGCCGTCCGGCACGAACAAATTATACACGCCGGTGGCCAGCCCCTCTACGCTGAAAGTCACCTGCGCCCCGGCGTTTTCGATGTTCATGCGGCGTGCCTGGCGGCCGGCGGCGTCGAAAAGTACCGCTGTGGTGGGGTTGCGCACCTCACCGAGGGGAAGGACGAAGGAGCTAGCCGTCGGGTTGGGGTAGATGCCGAGTCGGTCGGCAAGGAGGGTAGGGTTGCCGGTGGAGACTATGGTAGCATCGAAATTCAGGGGCCAGCCCATATCGAAGAAAATACCCAGGTTTACCTGCCCGGGTTCCCGAATTACTTCGCCGTTGGCGATCTGTGGGGTCATGAGTGCATTAGGGGTGCCCCGTAGGAAGGCACTCTCATCCGTATGGCTCACGCTGCTACCCACGTCGAAGGTAGAGGGGGCAAAAAGCGGCACCAGTTCTCCCCCGTTCTTAGCTACCCCACTGTCGCCCGCCCAGTCAAGCTGGCTGATGATGGCCGTGAAACGGCCGGTGGAGCTGATGCCCGCAGGCCCGAACTCTACCGTATCCACGAGGCGGAGGCCCGGCGGTGTCTCCAAAAACTTGTCGTAAACGATGAAGCGATCCAGCCCGTCATCACCCAGGAAACCAATATTGGCAGTTGTGTCGATGGTGCTATCTACCCGAATACTGCTCAAAAAACCCAGCCCGTGGCCCAGCTCGTGGATCATCACGGTGGCCATATCGGTGCGCGCCCGCGAGATCGGCCCGGTCACGTTGTAGGCCCAGTTGGCGGTGCTATTAACCACCACGTTGATATCCGGCATCGTGTCGTTCTGGTTCTGGCCGGTCAGAGCCTCGACCAACGCACCGACATACCACACGCTGCTATCCGGGGCTCCCGTGAAGTCTGCGAAAAGTGTAGTAGGTCCGGCACTGGCTAGCAGCCGCTCGTCTCCCCGGTCGCGCCAGTCGACGGCTACGTTGATGGGTACGGCGGATTGAAGAAAGGAACCCCATACGTTACCGGCGAAGCGGATGGCAATCCTGGCCTCCTCCGGCACGCTATCCGTGAACTCAAAAATAAATTCCGCCGTCAGCGGCCGGTTCTGCTGGCGAAACTCCACCGGGAAGTCCTGCACAAAGGTGGTATCCCCGTCATTACCACACGTAATGGTAAAGCCAGGAGCCTGCTGCTGTGCGGATGTGATGGCGGGGCCGCAGGTGCAAAGCAGTAGGAAGAAGGCGAGGGAGGCGAACTGTTTCATTGGCGTTGTAGAAGGGGAAGAAAGTAGCTGATGGGGAGCCTAGGAGAGGCTAAGGTCGTCGTACCGGGGTATCCAGCCCAAGGTACGCAGGGCGGTAGAATCCACGATCTTGCCCGCAGCTCCACCGGCCGTAAAGATGGGGGCATCGCGGCCCGCCCGTTGCGACAAAATACCGTAAAAGGTGCGTTTTGTCGGATGGGTCGCCGCACAGACGTTGAAGGTACCGGTCGCTCCGGTAGTGATAACGTGCACGATGGCGGCCACGGCATCAGCCTGGTGAATCATGTTAACCGGGGCATCCCCCTGAGCTACTGTCCGCCCACAGGCGAAAAAACTAGCCGGATCGCGACCGGGGCCGAACAGTCCAGCCAGGCGAAGGACCGTAAGCCGCGCGGCCCGGTCACTCAGCCACCGCTCGGCGGCTAGCACGGCCCGGGCGGAGTGGGTATCCGGGGCGGGGGTAGTTGCCTCGGTAACCCTACCCTCCGCCGCCCGCCCGTAGACACCCGTACTGCTGGTGTACACGAGATGCAGCTCGTCGGTCAGAAAGTCGGCCAGTGGGGCCAGCGCTGCCAGATAGGTAGTGATTGCCTCTTCCCCCAGGCGCCGCCCACCCGGGGGCAACGTCACGACCAGTGCGCTACAGTCCCGGAGGAAAGCTTCGAGTGGTCCGCTTAGCGCCGGCAGATCGATGGGGTAGGGGTCGGCCCCAGAGTCGATCAGCTGACCGCGGATAGCTTCCCGGCGGCAACTGGCCCGTACGGCATGACCCCGGTGAGCGAGGGCATGTACCAGGGGCATACCTAGCCAGCCGGCACCCAAAATGGCGATCGTTTTGCGTGGCTCCATGGCCTAAAAGTACAATAGCTGACACTTGTCTCCAATGTATAATCTTTATGATTACACCAGCGGAAAAAACGGATAATTTGAATCATTTTGCTTGTGTATTTGGGAGGAAAGTCGTAAATTTGTGAAGCAATCGGAGGCAGCAATCCGGATAGAACTACATGTTTTGAGTGAGTATTTACGGGAGGAGGGCAACTGGCTCTCCTTTCCTTTTTTGCAACCTGTTTCGGGAGTCCTGGCGATCATCGCCGGGGCTCTTTTTTTGGCTCTACCTTGTGCCCTCTACGAACCAATGCGCATGAACGAACTGGCAGACCGCTTTACCGCCGCCACGGGCAGTACGTTTTATCTTACCGCCGAGGATGCGGACGGGGTAGGCGACTACCTCCAGCAGCAGGGCTACCTAATCAGTGGGGAGGAAATCATGGAGGTGGGGGCGGCCGGCGAGGGCAATATGAACGTCACGCTACGGGTAGTGACCAGCCGGCGGCACTTCGTGCTCAAACAGAGCCGGCCGTGGGTAGCCAAATTTCCCCAACTGGACGCTCCGGTGGAGCGTGTGCTCATCGAACGTGATTTCCAGCGGGCCATCGCCGGCGATCGCTTTCTGACCGGTAAGATGCCCGAGCTGCTCAAGTCCGATGCCACCAACTACGTACTACTGCTGGAGGACCTGGGGGAGGACGCCACGGACCTGAGCACTATCTATACCGACGGAGAGGGCATGAGTCGCGGTCAGCTAGCCACCCTGCTCGAGTACGCCGGGAAGTTGCACCAGTTCCACCCCCCGGGCTTTCCCGCCAACACAGCCCTCAAGGCGCTCAACCACGCGCACGTGTTCGACCTGCCCCTGCGGCCGGACAACGGCTTTCCGCTCGATGCCATCCACCCCGGACTGGCCAAGGTGGCCCAGCCCTTCCAGCACGATGAAAAACTTCGCCGCGTAGTGACCGACCTGGGCCGGCGCTACCTGGCTACTGGCACCACGTTGATCCACGGTGATTTCTACCCGGGCAGTTTTCTGGAAACCGATGATGGGGTGTACGTGATCGATGCTGAGTTCGCCCACCTAGGCCGTCCGGAGTTCGACATCGGCGTGCTGATGGCCCACCTATTGATGAGCCGCGCCAGTGAGAAGCGCATTTTACAGATCGACACCGATTACGCCAAACCGGTGGGCTTCGATGCGGGGCTAGCGCGGCAGTTTTGTTACGTAGAGATCATCCGGCGCATCATCGGCATTGCCCAACTACCGCTCTCCCTGACGCTCGACGAACGCGGCCGGATGCTGGATCGGGCGCGGGCGGGGCTGGTGTAGGACAACCGTCTGGGGTGTCAGTCCGTTATTCAAGTTTGGTGCCACATTGGCGGATGCGAGCGGCTGGCTTGGTATTCGCACGAATTAGCTTGCACTCCCGATAGCTATCGGGACCCCGCCCCTGTTTTACTGTAAAGTTTCCCCGTTATGTTTAAGGCCCTCAAACGACTCTTCGGTTCCAAGCAGGACCGCGACGTTGCCATCTACCAACCCGTGGTGGAGGAGATCAACGAAATTTTCGCGGGGCTGAGCACGCTGTCGAACGATGAGCTGCGGGCACGTACGGACACCTTCCGCAGCCGCATCGCCGAGTACCTCTCGGGTATCGACGAGGAGATCAAAAAGCTGCGGGAAGAGGCAGAGGCCGAGCCCGATTTCCGGCAAAAAGACGACATCTTTAAGGAGGTCGATCGACTACAGGAGCAGCGTGACGAGGAACTTGAAGTGGTACTCAAAGAACTACTGCCCGCCGCCTTTGCTACGGTTAAGGAAGCCGCCCGCCGCTTTACCGAAGGCCCCCTGACCATGACCGCCACCGAGGCAGACCGGGAGCTGGCCGCCAAGCGTGACTACGTCACCATCGACGAAAACAGGCAGGCTATCTACAGCAACACCTGGATGGCCGCCGGTGGGGAGATCGAGTGGCAGATGATCCACTACGACGTACAGCTGATTGGCGGACAGGTGCTCCACGACGGTAAGATCGCCGAGATGCAGACCGGTGAGGGTAAGACGCTGGTGGCCACCCTGCCGGCCTACCTCAACGGACTGAGCGGCCGCGGCGTGCACGTGGTGACGGTCAATAACTACCTCGCCCAGCGGGATGCCGAGTGGATCGGCCCGGTGATGCAGTTCCTGGGGCTGAGCATCGACTGTATCGACCTCTACCGGCCCCACAGCCCCGAGCGGGTGAAGGCCTACGCGGCCGACATCACCTACGGCACCAACAACGAGTTTGGCTTCGATTACCTGCGCGACAATATGGCCCGCTCGATCGCCGACAAGGTGCAGCGTGCCCACCACTTCGCCATGATCGACGAGGTAGACTCGGTGCTGATCGACGACGCCCGTACGCCGCTGATCATCTCCGGCCCCGTCACCAATAACGTCGACGACCAGGACTACCTGGAGCTCAAACCGGCCATCGAAAAGCTGATCGCCGCCCAGCAGCGGACGGCCAACAAGTTCCTGACTGAAGCCAAGCGGCTCTTCAACGAAGGCTACATCGGCCCCGAGGAGGGTGAGGCCGGACTGGCTTTGTACCGCGCTTTCCGCGCCTATCCCAAGAGCCGCCCCCTGATCAAGTTTCTCTCCACCGAGGGCGCCCGTGTACTCCTCCAGAAAACGGAAAACACCTACATGGCGGAAAACAACAAGCGGATGCCGGAGGTGGATGCCGAGTTGTACTTCACCATCGACGAAAAAAACCGCCAGGTCGACCTTACCGACAAGGGAACCGATTACCTGAGCAAGTACAACGACGACCCCAGTTTCTTTATCCTCCACGATCTGGCCACCAGCATGGCCGAGGTCGAAAAGCGCTCCGACCTGAGCAAGGAAGAGAAGGCCCTGGAGAAGAATAAACTAGCCCAGGACTTCGGCGTCAAGTCCAAGCGCCTGCACGCCATCTCCCAGTTGCTGAAGGCCTATGCCCTCTTCGAGCGCGACTCGGAGTACGTGGTGATGGATGGGCAGGTCAAGATCGTCGACGAGCAGACCGGCCGCATGATGGAGGGCCGCCGCTACTCCGACGGCCTCCACCAGGCCCTCGAGGCCAAGGAGAACGTGAAGGTGGGCGAACTGACGCAGACCTACGCTACCGTGACGCTGCAGAACTACTTCCGCATGTACCACAAGCTCTGCGGTATGACGGGTACGGCCGAGACCGAGGCCGGGGAGTTCTGGGAGATCTATAAACTCGACGTCGTGGTGATCCCCACCAACCGCCCCGTGCAGCGCGCCGACATGAACGATAAAATCTACAAGACGGACCGGGAGAAATTCAATGCCGTCATCGACGATATCGTGGAACTAAGCAACGCCGGCCGCCCCGTACTGGTGGGTACCACCGCCGTAGACATCAGCGAAAAGCTGAGCCGGATGCTCAAGCTGCGCGGCATCGACCACAACGTACTCAACGCCAAACAGCACCAGCGCGAGGCCGACATCGTCGCCGAGGCCGGCCGCCCCGGTAAGGTGACGATCGCCACCAACATGGCCGGCCGGGGTACGGACATTAAGATTGGCGAGGCCGTCAAGCAGGCCGGTGGACTAGCCATCGTCGGTACCGAGCGCCACGATAGCCGGCGGGTGGACCGTCAGCTGCGCGGCCGGGCCGGCCGCCAGGGGGACCCGGGGTCGAGCCTCTTTTACGTCAGCCTGGAGGATAAGCTGATGCGCTACTTCCAGAGCGACCGGATCGCCAAGTGGATGGACCGCGCCGGCCACAAGGAGGGCGACGTGATCCAGGCGGGTATCGTAACAAAATCCATCGAGAACGCCCAGAAGAAGGTGGAGGAGAACAACTTCGGCATCCGTAAGCGGCTGCTGGAGTACGACGACGTCATGAACATCCAGCGCGAGGCCATCTACCGCAAGCGCGACAACGCCCTGAGCGGACAGCGGCTGAGTCTGGACCTGAACAATTCCTTCGAGGGGCTCATCGACGACATCGCCTACGCCCACAAGCAGAACGGCACCTACGATACCTTCCGCCTGGCCACGCAGCGGCTGCTTGGCTTTGAGTCTACGATCCAGGCCGCCGACTTCGACCACAAAGACGTCAACGACGTAGCCGACCAATTGCTAGAGGAGTTCCGGGCCTTCTACGACAAGAAAATGCTCACCCTCATTGACCGGGTCATGCCGCACATCCGCCGCGTTAACGAGGAGCAGCCCGGCCGCTTCCGGCGCATCATCATTCCGTTCACCGACGGCAGTACCCACCCGCTGCAGATTACGGCCGACATCGAGCGCGCCCTGGAGACCAATGGACGCAGTATTAAATCCGACATTGAAAAGACGGTCACCCTGGCCATCCTCGACGAGAACTGGAAGGAGCACCTCCGCAGCATGGACGAGCTCAAGACCAGTACCAATATGGCCTCCTTCGAGCAGAAGGACCCCCTGGTGGTGTACAAAATGGAGTCATATAACCTCTTTGAGGAGCTCATCAGCCGTATTAATATGAAGACCACCAGCTATCTAGCCACGGGCGACCTCCTGGTCCAGCAGCCCGAGGAGATCCAGGAGGCCCGCCCGCCCCGCCGCGTGGTCATTCCCCCTACCCAGATCAACCGTAGCAGCCAGGAGCCGGTAGGTGCCGAGGCCCAGGCCGCCGCCGCCCGCCAGGCCGCTGAGTCCGTCAGTCAACCCCAGAAGGTAGAAACCTTCCAGCGGGAAACGGCCAAGGTGAAGCGCAATGACCCCTGCCCCTGCGGCAGCGGCAAGAAGTTCAAGCACTGCCACGGTAAGTAGTTTTCTAATCAACCCCAGGATTGAATCAACTAATCGACCACACCTTCCTTAGCCCCCAGGCTACGCTGGCTGACATCAAGCGCCTCTGCGCCGAAGCGGTGGAGCACGGCTTCTACGCTATCTGTATCCCACCCTACTACGTCGCCCGCGCCCGGGCCGAGCTACAGGATACCGGTGTGCGCCTCGCCACCGTGATTGGCTTTCCCTACGGGTACTCCGAAACGGTGATTAAGGTCGCCGAGGCCCGCCGCAGTATCGAGGAGGGGGCCGACGAGCTCGACATCGTCATCAACATTGCCGCCGTCAAATCCGCCGACTGGGCCTACGTGCGCACCGAGGTCGAGCAGATGGCTACCACCGTGCGCCTCAAGGGCAAGGTCTGCAAGCTAATTCTTGAGCTTGGCGTACTTGCCGATGCCGAGCGCGATCGCCTCATCGAGATATGCAACGCCGTGCGGCCGAACTACGTTAAGACTTCCTCCGGCCTCCACGGCGGAGCCACCGTGGAGCAAGTGCGCCAATTGCGTGCTACCTTGCATCCCGAAATCAAGATTAAGGCCAGTGGCGGAATCCGCAACGGTGCCGATGCTCAGGCCCTGCTCGCGGCCGGCGCCGACCGCATCGGCACCTCGGCCAGTCTCGTCCTACTCACCTAAGCTTTTCGTCCATGCGCATCCTGCTTGCCCTTGCCGCCGTGTTGCTTGCTACCGCCACCAGCCAGGCGCAGCAGTCCCGTAACCTGATCGTTACCCCCGATCCCGACGTGGAGCGTCTACTCGACCTCTTCGCCGAGGTCAGCGAGGCCGAGGAGGAGGTCGAGGGTTGGCGCGTACAGATCCTGGCCACCACTGACCGGCAGCAACTGGAGCGTACCGAGGCAGATTTCAAATCGACCTATCCCAGTGTGCCCATCGACTGGGTGCACAATAGCCCCTACTATAAGTTGCGCGCGGGCGCCTTCTTCACCCGCCCTGAGGCCGACGGTCTCCGCCAGCGCCTGAGCCGTGAGTTCGAAGGCGTCTACTTGGTCAAGGACGAAGTCACCGAAGCCGAGCTGCTCAAGATGTACTAGCTCATGGCCCGTTCTCTGAGGCGGCCGCGCACGGATGTCACCACCGTCATCTTCTATATTTTTTTGGTCTGCACGGGGCTGCTCATGATCTATTCCGTGGGGGCTCCCCCGGACGGGTACACCGGTAGTACGGTGGACCTTCTCACCACCCCCTTCGGTAAGCAGTTCGTCTGGGCGGGCATTTCGGTCGGCGTTTGGGTCTGCATTAATTACCTGATCGACCGCAAGGTCTGGGTAGTGGGGGCCTATCCCATCTACGCCATCACCGTCCTACTACTCCTACTGGTGCTGGTGGTAGGTAAGGAGATCAATGGGGCCCGCTCCTGGTTCAGTCTGGCGGGTTTCACCTTCCAGCCCAGTGAACTAGCTAAGTTTGGAGTCTGCCTGGCGATGGCCGCCTTCCTGAGTCAGTACTCCGGTAAGCTCAGTCAGCTGCGTACGGTCGTCTATGGCTGCATCATCTGGCTCATTCCGGCCGTGGTCATTCTGGGCCAGCCGGATATGGGCTCTACGCTGGTTTTCACCGGCTTTCTACTCGTCATGTACCGCGAGGGGCTCACGCCGCTACTCTTCGTCCTGGGGGGCTTCACGGTGTTCATGGTGGTACTGGGCATTCTCTTTCCGTTCCAGTATTTGCTGGTGGCGCTTCTGGCGCTTTGTGTCCTACTCTACACTTTTTCCCTACCTCGGCGTCGTAAGCTGTACGGCATACTGGGCGGGGTCGCGGGTGCAGCGGCCTATGTGGGGGTACAGTCCGGCTACGGCTGGCAGTCCGCCGTCGCACTGGGTGTTTTACTCTTCGCCCTGATCGGCTACCACCTCAGCCGGCGCAATAGCCGACTGGTCGCTACTAGCCTCTTCTTCATCAGCTGGGGGCTTGCCCTCACCTTCACGGCCCACTACGTGTACACCAGCGACGTACTACCCGCCCACCAGCACGAGCGCATCGTAGTCTGGCTGCACCCCGAGGATGCCGACCCCCGGGGCAGCTACTACAATCTGCTGCAGAGTAAGCTGGCCATTGCCGCCGGGGGCCTGAGCGGACGGGGTCTCCAGCAGGGTACTATGACCCGCTTCGACTACGTGCCGGAGCAGCAGACAGACTTCATCTTCTCCGCCATCGGCGAGGAGCAGGGCTTCATTGGGGTAGGAATGCTGATCCTCATTTTCGGTCTGCTGCTCTACCGCATTACGGTGATCGCCGAGCGGCAGCGGCGCACCTTTGCCCGGGCCTACGCCTACGGGGTGGCTGGCATCCTACTAGTCCATTTTCTGGTCAACGTAGGAATGACGATGGGCCTGGTGCCGGTGATTGGCATTCCGCTGCCGTTCATTTCTAAGGGGGGGTCATCGCTGCTGAGCTTTACCATCATGATCGCCGTGCTGCTGAAGCTGGATAAGCACCGGGGGGAGGTGTAGTGTAGTGGGCAGTACAATGCTGCCTCTCCCGATAGCTATCGGGACGTCAGCAACATGCAGCCTCCGGCTGCGCTGGAATGCAACAAAAACGGGTGAAAGCAATCGCTGCTCTCACCCGTAGCGCAGCCAGAGGCTGCATTGTACTAGAAATTGAAGCGGTAGCCGCCCGTCAACTGGTTTACACTAAAGAAGTTGCGGGTAGAGAAGTCAGCAAAGAAGCGGCCGTTGCCCACGGGCAGGTAACTACCAAAGACCAGGTTGATAGCTGGGCGGAAGTTCAACTCGTTGCGATCATCCTTGTCTTTGATCTGCATAGCACCTACTCCCAGTCCCACGTAGGGAATGAACCCACTGGTACGGGCTTCATCCGTAATAATGGGGTAGATGATGTTACCGAAGATACCAAATGTAGTGGGGCTACCGATACCGAAGTACGCCTCGGGCATAAACTCGGCGCGCTGATCGGGGCCAAGTTTGTAGTGCCAGCGCAGACCCAGACCCAGACCCGTGGCGTCACCGAAGTTGAAGCCGGCCGTACCGGACATCCCGGTGTAGGTAAAGTTGGAGAAAAAGCCCTGGGCCTCGGCATTATCGTCGGCGAGGTACACCCCTCCGGTATTGATGCTAAGTTCTTCCAGGGTGCGGGTACCGGGTACGATAACGCGGTTGCCGGCCGTATCGACGGCAGTCTTAGTGGCTGCTTCCTGACGGGCCAGGCGACGTTCCTGCCGTAGGCGATCGCGCTCTAGGTCCATGCGCTCGTCAATCGCCTCCTGCTGGGCATCGCGGCGGGCCAGCTCCTGGTTGGCGCGGTTTAGGTCGCGCTGTAGGTCGCGGATCTCTTCCATCATCTCGTCCTGGTAGTCGGTCAGGTCGCGAATCAGTTCGTTGCGTGCCTCCGCAGCCTCGGTGGGATCACGGTCCTCCTGGAAGTCCTCGATCCGGTCGAGCATACGCTGCTCGAGCTCATCGAGTCGCTCGTTGTCGATACCGTCGTCGCGGCGGGCGTCGCTGTCGTAGGGCCGATCGTTACCGCGGCGGGCCTCCGCGAGCTGGCGCTCCAGGTCCTCAATGCGGCGGTCGGTAATGGGGGTACGGCTATCGGCGCGGTCGGAGTCGTCAAGGCGCCGTTCGGCGGTACCCGGCGTATCGCTACCCGGCTGGCGTAGGCGCTCGATACGCTGCTCCAGTTGCTCGATGCGCTCCTCCTGCGTACGGGCCTCCCGGTCGGAATAATCGTACGAACGCTCCTGCTGCATCCGGCGGTCTCCGGTATTGAGCTGGAACATCATGTCTTCCATGCGTTCGACGCGGCGGCTGAGCTGATCGAGCTGGCTATTCGGCACCATGCTCTGTTGCATCATGCCCTGACCCGACTGGGCGGGCTGCTGGGCGACCTGGCCGGCGGCGTTACGGTTGCCCAGGGCGTCGATGAGGCGGTCGATCTGCTGGGATTGCAGGTAGACGACACTGCCTGTGGGGGTACTGGTGGGGCGTGCACCGGGGGTCACGACTAGGGGCTGTACCGGGCGGCCCAGGGCGGCATCGATCTCAGCGCGGTCCCGTTGTTTGACTTCTTGCTCGAGAGCTTGGTTGCGGTTGTCCAGTTCCTCTACAATAGCAGCGGCTTCATCACGCTCCTCCCGGATTATATCGGCCGTTTCGAGGTCGCCGGCATCGAGGGCGTCGACGAGCTCCCGGTCAAGGTTAGCGATGCTATCCTGGTAGCGCTCGCGCAAGTCGGCGATTTCGCGTTGATTGGCCTGACGGATGCTGTCGGAGCGGCGCTCAAAGCTTTCCTGCTGAGCCTCTAGCTGATTCTCGAGGGTAGAGCGGCGCACCACATCGGGGGTGCTGGTATTTCCACCTAGCGTGAATCCTAAACCCGCACTGTACATGTAGCTGGTGGTGATTTGATCGCGACTGTTCAGGTCTTCCAAGTCGCTGCTGGTAGTCAGTAGGGCTTTGACACCGCCATTGAGTTTGACGCGCTCACCGAACTTCAGGTAGATACCACCCCCGCCGGAGGCAAAGTTCTGACTGGAAGCAAAGCCACCGGCTTCTACGACTCCATCGTTGTAGCCGCTATTGATGTCGATGCGTCCACCCCCTACACTGAGGTAGGGTACGATTCCCGAGGAAGCCTGGGTAAGGTTGAAGCGAAAATCGGCACCGTAGAGCGAAATATCGTCGAAGTCAAAGTTGATGTCTTCGTCGGTCATACCCCGGTAGTAGAAACCACGGAGGCTGATGAGCGGGCCGAAGGAAAAGCCTGCGGTACCACCGGCGAAGTAGGCGTCCCGGTAGGGTAGGCTATTATCCCAATCGACCTGGGCTAGACCAAGCTCTACGGGAACGGACAGTCCACTCAGGCCGCCCTGAAAGGTGCGTAGGTATTCCTGGTCGATGTCGCTGAGCTGCCCCGGGCGGCGGCCGCCAAGGTAGAACGACAGGTTAGCCGCTACGGCGAACGTACCGATATTATCGTTGCCTACACTGAGGTCTGGATTACCGGCACGGTCGATGGAATCCAGAAGGTTGCGCACTACGTTTCCGGAAAAAGCGATGTACTTGCCCTCGACGCCAAAGGCGTACCGATCGGCTGCACTGAGGGTGAGGCCGAGACCTACCGTGCCGAAAATGTTTTCCGCCTTGTCCAGCCCCTCCCGCTGCTGGCTCTGAATGCCACCCCCCAGGATAAGGTAGGGAAGTAGGGTGCCCCGGCCGACGTTAAGTTTCAGCTCGGCCCCGTACCGGTTAAGGTCTACCCCCTGGCCGCTGAAGGTGCTATCAACATCGAAGCCCAGGCCGGAAAAATCGGTATTCAGGTCGATAGTCTGCATGTAGGTGGCCCGCAGCTCGACGTACTCGCCGAAGCCAAAGCCCACGCGGCCGCCAAACATAAAGGCATCCTCCAGACCGGATTCATTGCCAAACCAGTTGTAGGACACCGAGGGGGCCACCGTGTAGCTCACGCCCTTTACCTGCCCGAAGGCCGTAGCCCCGCAGAGGAGCAGCGCGAGAGAGAGTAGTAGATTGTTACGCATAAAAAATGGGTTGAAGAAGTCCTTAGATACTTTCTGTTATAAAAAGATAATATGATTCACAAAGGTTCGCTGGAAGGGGGGTTAGGCTGCCCACAACGGTCCACAGAGTACCATAAGTCACAAAGTAAACGGAGGTTCGGGGCCGCTGAACATTCCGGCTTCGGGCCCGTGGGTGACCTCCCATAGACTCGGTCACCGGCAAAAGTCACCCCTACGACGCATTTATCTTCCCATTCCTCGCGGTGGTGCAGGCTCCCGTGCAACCCTAACCGTGGTGCCTCGTCCTTTCTAATACACATACACTAACCCCAACCATCCCCGTGGGAGCTCACCCAACCATACGCACCATGCCGACCGCCGCCGACTACCGGGACACCCACCGGGCCATCGTGCTCGGATGCCAGCGCAAGGACCGCAACGCCCAGCGCCAACTGTACGGTCACTACGCCAAGCCGATGTACAACGTCTGCCTCCGCATGCTTAAACATTCCCACGATGCCGAGGACGTGCTCCAGCTCGCCTTCGTCCAGGTGTTTTCCAAGATCGATACCTTTCACTTCGAGGCATCGGTCAGTGCCTGGATCAAGCGCATTGTCGTCAATCGCTGCATTGACCACCTCAAGAAGCGCCGGCTGCTCACCACCGACTTCGATCCGGTGCGCCACGATACCGGCACCACCGAAGACGACGACCACGAACGCGAGCAGGTCGACGAGGGCCACTACACCGTAGAACGCATCCGCACCGCCATGCGCAACCTCAGCGAGGGCTACCGGGTCGTGCTGAGCCTCTACCTCTTCGAGGGCTACGACCACGAGGAGATCAGCCAGATCCTCGACATCAGCGTCGGCACCTCCAAATCACAGTACAGTCGCGCCCGCAAGCGCCTGGCCGAACTACTCTCCAACACCCCCAACTAAAACCGCCATGAACGACGATAAACTAAAGGGTTTCATCCAGGATCACCGGGCGGACTTTGACGAGGCCACGCCCCCGGCCAGCCTCTGGGACCGTATCGCTGCCGCCCTGCCCCCCGACGAGGAGGACGTCGACCCCCTTGAAACCTTCATCGCCACCCACCGCGAGGCCTTCGATGACGCTACGCCGCCACCACAGCTCCTTACCAACGTGCTGGCACCCGCGGCCCCGGCTACCTCGGCACCTAACTTAACGGTCAGCCACCGCCGCACCTTTCTGTACCTCACGGGCATTGCCGCCTCCCTACTGCTCATGTTCACCGCCTACCGCTTCGGCAACCGGGCGGGCTACCAGGCCGGACAGGAGGAGCGCGTGGCCCAACAGATCCAGCAGCTCGACCCCGAACTGGCCGAAGCCGAACGCTTCTACCAGCGACGCATCGACGCCGAATTCACCCGCGTCAACCAGGTCAACGATGACCCCCAGTTGCGCCGCGACCTTCAGGAACTCGACAACGCCACGGCCGACATCCGCGCCCAGCTTCTCGAGGTGCCCCAGAGCCAGCGCCCCGTACTGGTCAACGAGCTCATCGAGGCCTACCGCACCAAACTCGATATCCTGCTGCGCATCCAGCAGCGGTATCCCACTCCCAACTCCCCCGGGGCCCCCGCGCCCCGCCCCAATAAATCTACTCATGAAAGTTAATTTCATCCCCCTCCTGGCCGTACTGGCCTTTTTACTGCCTAGCCTTGGCCACGCCACCACCCCCCGTACCGCTGACTTCGAGAAACGACTCTCGGAGACCTTCGCCATCAATTCCAGCGGACGGGTAAATCTCGAAAACCGCTACGGCGAGATCAAGGTCGTCACCTGGTCGCAGCCCCGGGTCAAAATCGACGTGCTCATCCGGGTGCAGGCCCGTAACGAAGACGATTTTAAGAAAGTGCTGGAGCGTATCGACGTGAGCCTGCGCGGCGGCGGCGGCAGCAGCGTCTCGGCCACTACCACGGTCGGCTCCGGCGGCAGTAATAGTTGGTGGAGCTTCATCACGGGCAACAACAGCAGCAACGATTTCAAAATCTACTACACTGTAAGCATGCCCGCCACGGTCGGCCTCAACGTAGATGCCAAATACTGCGACGTCGAGCTTCCCAACCTCAGTGGCCCCGCCGTGCTCAACGTCGGCTACGGCGATCTGGTGGCCGGTAAGCTCACCGCCAGCAGCGAGCTAGACGTCAGCTACGGCTCCGCCCGCATCGAGCAGCTCGGTGCTGGTAGCCGGGTCAAACTGCGCTATAGCGAGGGCAACTTCCGCAATGCCGATGGTGACCTGACCTACGACGGCCGCTACAGCGAGGTCCGCTTCGGCACCGTAGGCGGCGTGCTGCATCTTGACGTCGGCTACGAGGAGATCGAGGTGGAGTCTGCCACCGAGGTCTACCTCGACGGCAGCTACAACGAGCTCGCCGTAGAGCGGGTCGGCCGCGCCCACCTCGATGGCAACTATACCGAGTTCCGGCTCGGTACGGTCACCAAATCACTCGAGGTAGACGGCAGCTACGGCGACGTAGAAGTGGGCACCCTCAGCGCCGGCTTCGACCGCATCGACATCGACGTCTCCTACACCGACGTCCAGATCGACGTAGACAACGCCGCCGGCTACACCCTCGATCTCAGCGCCCGCTACGGCGACATCGACGTACCCACCGCCGATCTAAGTCCACGTGACATCCGCAGCGAAGGCTCCACCGAGTCGGTGAGGGGGACAAAGGCGGGTACTGGCCGGGGGACGATCAAGATTAGTACTAGCTACGGGGATATTGAGATTTATTAGACCGGCGCGTTGCGCCGGGTAGAGCCCTCGCTGGCGCGTTCGGACGTAGACCGCGTGCGGGTAGACCCTATGGGTTAGAACTCGTCTCGCAGGCACGACAGGCGGCAGCTCTACCCGCTTTAGCGGTCTCCCCCCGAACGCGTCAGCGAGGGGTCTACCCCGGCCGCAGGCCGCGGTCTCCTCAAAGCCCGAGTAGTAGCAGCGTAGGATCCTCCAACAAAGTCTTCACCTTCACCAAAAAGGTCACCGACGAGCTCCCGTCGATCACCCGGTGGTCATAGCTCAGGGCCAGGTACATCATAGGGCGGATCACGACCTGCCCCTCCACCGCTACCGGCCGCTCGATGATGTTGTGCATGCCCAGGATGGCCGACTGCGGCTTATTGATGATGGGCGTACTCATCATACTTCCGAACACGCCGCCGTTGGTGATGGTGAAGGTGCCACCGCTCATCTCCTCGATGCTCAGCTTGTTGTCGCGGGCCTTGGCGGCCAGCTCCTTAAGCTTGGTTTCAATGTCGGCGAAGTGCAGCGACTCGATGTTGTGGATGGGGGGTACGACCAGCCCGGTGGGGGTAGAGACGGCAAAGCTGATGTCGACGTAGTCGTGGTAGATCAGTTCCTTCCCGTCCTCGGTGATCTCGGCGTTCACGTCGGGCATCTCCAGAAGCACCTGGGCGCAGGCCTTGGCGAACAGCGACATGAAGCCTAGTTTAACACCGTACTTCTTCACGAACTTTTCCTGCACGCTACTCCGCAGGGCCATCACGGCACTCAGGTCCACCTCGTTGAAGGTAGTGAGCATGGCCGTTTCGTTCTTGGCACTCACCAGGCGGGTGGCGATGGTGCGGCGCATGCGGCTCATCTTCTCGGTGCGCGTCTGGCGGGAGAAGGAAGGCGAAGGGGAGGCGCTGCGCGCAGGCTGAGGCTTAGGGGAAGCGGGCGGGGCCGCAGGTGCAGCGGACTTGGTGGGAGCAGCCGCAGCAGGCGTGGGCTTCGATACCGCCGACTGGGCATCGGCCTTTGTGATGCGCCCGTCGCGACCGGAGCCGTTGACGGTGCTGGGATCTACGTCGTTTTCGCGCAGGATTTTGCCGGCGGCGGGGCTGGGGGTGCCGGTGGCGTAGGTCCGCTCGTCCGCCGACGCTTTGGCTTCGTCTGCCTCGGCCGACGAAGCAGCTGCTGCGCTCGCTGCCTCGGCGGACGAGCCGTTGCCACCCGATGCGCTCGTGTCGATCTTTGCCACCAAGGCTCCGATCTTGAGATCGTCGCCCTCGCCAGCTACGTAGATAAGCTTGCCGGCTGCTTCGGCGGGAAATTCCAGGGTAGCCTTGTCGGATTCGAATTCACAGATGGGCTCGTCGAGCTCTACGTAGTCGCCATCGCCCTTCAGCCATTCACTCAGGGTGACTTCGGTGACGCTTTCCCCGATGACCGGGACTTTCATTTCGACGATGCTCATAAGGGGGACTGACTCTATGGTTGGGGTAAATCTGCTTGGGTAACGCGGCAGTTTTCCTCAGGTTGACGCGTAGTTGTGGCTTTAGTAGCTTCGCCCCATGCCCCGCCCCCCGACCGTGCCGCGCCTGCGCTACTACCTGAGTTACCTATGGGAGCAGAGCCTGGTACGGACCTCATCGGACTATAACACCTACCTGGAGGTTTGCGTAGTACACGGCCGGCTACAGTTGGTGGCCGAGGATGCCATTTATAGTTTCGGGGACTACTACCTCAACTTCCGGCGCATTTTCGAGGTGTTTAGTTATGAGGAACTGCCGGAGCGGGCGGCGGTGCTGGTGCTGGGTCTAGGCCTAGGCAGCATCCCCGAGCTACTGGAGCGCTACATCGGCGTGGACTACACCTACGTGGCCGTAGAGATCGACCCGGTCATCATCGAACTGGCCAGTCGGTACAGCCTGCCGGCCCTCGACTCCCCGGTAGAGGTGGTGCAGGCTGATGCCATGGCCTTTCTACAAGTGGACGAGCGGCGCTTCGACCTGATCTGCGTGGACGTTTTTCAGGACGCAACCATACCGGAGCACCTAGACGATGCTGCTTTTTTGGCACTCTGTCGTGAAAGTCTGCTACCCGGTGGGGCCCTGATCTACAACCGGCTAGCCTCCAGCATTCCGGACCGCAATGCCGCGAAAAACTACTTTACGGAGACCTTTGCACCTGCGTTCCCCGCCCCCTCCCTCTACGATACGGGGGGCAATTACCTGCTGGTGAACGATGGCAAGTTCCTTACTTTGCCGGGATGAAACGGAATTGTCCTGAATGCGGGGAGGAATACACCGGGCGGAGTGATAAGAAATACTGTTCGGCCCCCTGTCGGTCCGCCTTTCACAACCGGGCGCGGGCCGAGGAGCAAGTTTTTCAGCGCAGCATCAATAACATCCTACGCCACAACCGCAACGTGCTGGCCGAGCTCAACCCCGACGGCAAGGCCAACGTAAAGCGGGAGCGCATGATTGACCGCGGCTTCAAGTTTCGCTACTTCACTAATGAATACCATACGCGTAACGGTACGCTGTACCACTTTTGCTACGACTATGGATACCGGGTAGAGGAGGGGGAGTGGGTGCTGTTGATTAAACGGCAGGAGTATGTGGAGTAGACCGGCGCTGTGCGCCGGGTAGAGTCCTCGCTGGCGCGTTCGGACGTAGACCGCTGCGCGGGTAGACTCGTCTCGCAGGCACGACATGCGGTAGCTCTACCCGCTTTAGCGGTCTACCCCGGCAAAGCCAGGTCACCTACAAAAACAGTCTCTTGATCGCCTTCTCCCGCTCCCTAAAGATCCCCTCCACCTGCCGGTGCACGAACAGCCGATCGGCAATCGTACCGAAGATACCGAGGGGGGCCTGGTAGTGCAGAATATCCCGCATCTCTGTAGTGTGCTCATCAATCGCCCGAAAGTGGTGCTGGTGGTGCCAGAGGGCAAAGGGGCCCACGCGCTGGTCATCGATGAAGTGGCGGTGGTGCTCGATGTGGGTGATCTCGGTGACCCAGTCGGTGGTGAAGGCCGGGAAGGGGGTGATGCGGTACTGGATCATGATTCCCTCGTACATCTCCACGCCGGCCACGGGGGTAAGAAACTCGAATTTGACCTCGGGGGGGGTGAGTTTTTCGAGGTTTTCGGGGCGGCTGAAGAAATCCCAGGTGGTGGCCAGGGAGCGGGGTACGGTGGTGGTGGCGACGAGCCGGCGGGGGGTCATAGGAAAGCAGGTAGGTACATGAAAGTGGAAACGAAAGGAAAAGTGGCCGGGGTGGGGTGGTAGCCGCACTTTGTTAGGCGAGTGTTAAAGTTTAGTAAGATATACACGGTATGGTAAGAGGGAGTATATTTGTGCACGCATTGCGATTGAAGTTTTTTTAAAAAAGCGATACCATGCAAGCACAACAACAGACTCGGTACAGTGATGCCGAGCTCACCGAATTCAAAGCCATCATCGATAACAAACTCGCCGAAGCTCGCCGTCAGTTGCAATTTTACCTCGACCAGATGAGTGAGCAGACCAACAGCGAAGACGGTAAGCCCCGCGGCCTCGACGACGGTACCACTACCATGGCCAACGAGGAGATCAACCGCCTGGCCGGCCGGCAGCAGCAGCTGATCCAGCACCTGGAGAACGCCCTACTGCGCATCCAGAACAAGGTGTACGGCATCTGCCGGCAGACCGGTGAGCTCATCAGCGCCGACCGCCTGCGCATTGTACCCCACACCACCCTGAGCATTCACGCCAAGCAGAACCGCTAGGCGCCCCCACGATACAAAGTCGATTACGTAAATTGCCAACCCTTCCGCCAACGGCGGAGGGGTTGCTTCGTTTTAAGGCCTTATTTCTCGCTCCATGTCCCGTAAGGCCACCGTCGCGCTTATACTCCTCACTATGCTACTGCTCGACCAAATCCTCAAGGTGTGGGTCAAGACGCATATGGTGTACGGTGAGGAGATCGGCATCCTGGGGGCCGACCGCGCACTGATCCACTTCGTGGAGAACAACGGCATGGCCTTTGGGCTCAGCTTCGGGGGGCGCATCGGGAAGTTGGTACTGAGTCTGTTCCGTATCGGTGCGGCGGTCGTGCTCTGTGTATACCTCGTGGAGCTAATCCGCCGCCGGGCCCACCCGCTACTCCTTACGGCCTTTTCCTTCATCACCGCCGGGGCGCTGGGCAACATCGTCGACAGCGTCCTTTACGGCGTGCTGTTCTCCGCCTCCGAGCCCGGCGGCGGCGTAGCGGAGTTTTTGCCGGAGGGCGGCGGCTACGAAAGCCTCTTTTTTGGCCGGGTAGTCGACATGTTCTACTTCCCCCTCTTCTACGGCGTCTACCCCGACTGGCTGCCCGTAGTCGGCGGCACACCCTACCTCTTCTTTCGCCCCATCTTTAATGTGGCCGACGTGGCCATTTCGGTGGGGGTGGTGTTGCTGTTGGTGTACTATTATAGAAAGTGATTGATGATTTACGACGTACGATTTACGATTTGGCGGCTCTGCTCGCTTCGCTCGTCGGGCGGCACGTGTTACTCGGCAGCAAAAACGGTAGCACGAGCGTAGCGAGCTGCCCCACAAATCGTACGTCGTAAATCAAACATCGTAAATCGTAAATCCCCCAACTTGCTCCGTCTCTCCTCCAACCTCACGCTTTTTCTTAAGCTCTTTCTACCCGTGTTCTGGACCACGGTACTGACAGGCATCACGCTGGTGGTCTGGTTTTCGCCCGAGCACTACTTCGGGGGGGTGCCGCTGCAGTCGCTACGGTGGGGGATGCTCTTCGTGCTACTGACCTGGGTGGCGCTGTCTTTCTTCGTGCTCTGGCCCCTGAAGCGGGTAGAAACGGACGGAGAGTACGTCTACGTGAGCAACTACTTTAAGACTGCTCGCTATCACCTGGTAGACGAGGTGCGGGGTATCAGCGAGGGGCGGCTGCTTTTTTTGCCGGTGTGTACGGTGGAGCTCCGGGGCAAGGGCACTTTCGGCAAGCGCATCCGCTTCATCGCCTCACGCAAGCAGTTCAATAGTTTTCGGGCGGAGTACGCGGGTGCGGTGGACTTCCAGTAGGGTGGTGCGCCTAGAGCCGGGTATTAATCACATTGTTGAATAAGGAGCCGAAGGTATAGCTGAAGCCTACACTGATGTCTGCACTGTAGCTAGTCGCTAGCTGGGTAATGCCCAGTAGACGGTCTCGCTCCGAGATCTCGCGGGCGGGTAGGCTGATCTGGTCGTTGATGATTTCGTAGCTACCACCGATGTTGAAGCTTAGGCCCTTGATGATGCGCACGTCGGCCCGGGCGTCGAGCGAGAGCCGGTTTTTTTTGAAGTCATCTAGGTAGTTGGCCGCCGAGATACCGGCGAAGACCTGCCCCCAGCGCTGGCGAAGTCGTAGGTTGATGTCGAGACTCTGGCGGGCCAGGCTTTCCTCATCGACTAGAAACACCGTAGTATCAGTGTAGATGTTGCGCACGTAGCCGATGCGGTAGGCTACCGTAAATTCCTTGAAGGGCACCTGGTTGTAGTCGAAGATGTTGTACTCTACGGCCGGGGCTACGAAGATGCCCAGGTTGATGTTGCGGTAAGTTGAGGAGTTGGCATTGGTGAGGATGCCCACCGACCAGTGGTTGCTAATACTCCTGACCACCTTACCATCGAACCACTGGTCGCGGCGCACGCTGAGGATGGGCTCGCCCTGCGACTGGTTGATCTTCTCCACGCGGTAGAAGAAGTTGGGGCTAAAGCGGATACGCCAGTCGGGCGTGGTGCGATCGGCCTCGAACCCCAGGCGCACCTGCGTCTTACTACGCTGACTTTCCTTACTGGCGAAGAAGCTAGCCGAGGTCTCGAAGATCCAGTTGTTCCAGTGGTCGCTACTTCCACCGTTTTCCTCCGTTTCTTCCTCATCGGCCACTTCGGGCTCGGGGGGGGCTTGTGCGGTCAGGTCGACCAGGTCAGCGTAGCTAGTACCGGCCAGAAAGCCGGCCAGGCCCAGTTCGATGCGTTTGTTGAGGTACTCGTCGCGCTCCAGGTCGGTCATCACCGCGGTAGTGGAGACCTTGAAGCTGAGGCTGTTTTCGGCCAGTTCCTGCTGCCCCTTAAAATTGAGGTCGTATACCCGGCCGCCGTTGCTGAGGTAGTTGGTGACGATGAATAGGTTGACCTGGGCGTTGACCGGATCAATGGTGTGGTTGACGTAGTTGAGCTCCTGTTTTAAGAGCGTCTTATTGCAGTCGCAGTCGGTGAAGAGGTTGAGGCGGGTCTGCGCGAATCCACCGGTAGCCACAAGCAATAGCAGGGCCAGGCAGGTGGCTACGGGCAAGGTTTTCATTAGCTGGGATTATTACACTACGAAGTTAAGCAAACGGGGCCGGCTAGCTTTCTCGTGCCTCGGCCAGTGCCTTTTTGTACACCTGCAGCGCCCGCTCCCGCCCGAATTTGTGGCTTACGATCGGCTCGCTGGGGTATGCATCCGTGCCGTACTCCGGTACCCACTCCCTAACGTACTCGAAGTCTTCATCGAACTTCGCCTGCTGACTATGGTAGTTGAAAATACGGAAGTAGGGTTGGGCATCCACCCCGCTACCGGCCGCCCACTGCCAGCCGCCGTTGTTGCTAGCCAACTCGTAGTCCAGGAGCTTATCGGCGAAGTAGCCCTCCCCCCAGCGCCAGTCGATGAGTAGGTGCTTGCACAGGTAGCTGGCCGTGATCATGCGCACGCGGTTGTGCATCCAGCCGATGGCATTGAGCTGCCGCATACCGGCATCCACGAGGGGTACCCCCGTACGGCCCTCGCACCACAGCTGAAACTGCTGCTCGTCGTTAATCCAGGGAATGGAGTCATATTCCCGCCGGTAGCTCTCGTTCACCACCCGGGGAAACTCCTGCAGGATATTGGAGTAGAAGTCCCGCCAGATGAGCTCGCGAAAAAAGGTATCGTCATCAAGCGCCATGGCCCGCCGCACCTTGGCCCGGACACTTACCGTGCCGTGGCGCAGGTGGTGACTGATGCGGCTGGTACCGTCCGTCGTAGCCGGATAGTCGCGGGTGCTGTGGTAGTGTGCCAGCGTCTCCTCGGAGGCCTCCTTCGGGGGGATGTCGATATCCGTAGGGGCGAAGCCCATCTCCTCCAGGGTCGGTACCGGGCTGGGGGCGGCCTCCTTTACTAGGTTACCGGCATACTTCTCGGTAGGGTAGGGCTTGAGGTAGAAACTGATGGACTTACCCCGATATGTGCTCATGCGCGTTTCGAGCTGCTTACGCCACCGCCGCATGTAGGGCGTATAAACGGTGTACGGTCCTCCGGCCTGCTTTTGTACCTCGTCGGACTCGAACACCACCTGGTCCTTGAAGTGATAAAACGGGATGTCGTGCTCATCGAGCAGCTCCTTCACCGCCACGTCACGGGCAATGGCGTAGGGCTCGTAGTCGCGGTTGGTGTATACCGCCGTGGGGCTGAGCGCATCGCGTAGCTCGCGCAGTATTTCGACGGGGTAGCCGTAGTAGGCGCGCAAGTCGCTGCCGTGGGCGCGGTAGGCCTCGGCCAGTTCCACCACACTGCGCTGAATAAACTCTACCCGTACGTCTGTTTTATTCGGCAGCTTATCGAGGATATTGCGGTCGAAGATGAAGATGGGCAGTACGGGGTCGCCGGTCTTGAGGGCGCGGTAGAGGCCGGCGTTGTCGGAGAAGCGGAGGTCACGGCGGTGCCAGAAGATGGTCATGGGTCCGTGGGGTTTGCTTTGAGCTGTGTGTGGCAGAACGTTGGAGGATTCACCACAGAGAGGGCTAGCGCCCTTCCACTGAGGGTTTCACAGAGTTTTCACAGAGGGGTTGCGACAAAAAGGTAAACAGAGGCCATCACCTAGCGGTGATGCGGGAGGAGGCGTTGTTGCTTAAACCTCATCGGGGTCCTCGTACTCCACGCGAAACTTCTCGATCATCCTCGAAGCGGTATCCTTCTCCTCGCTCAGGCTATCGGCGTACACCCCGTAGGCATCCACCAGGAGGCCCTTGGTGCCGTCGCCGGCCTCGATGCCGTAGAGCACGGAGTTATCGCCGGTGCTGCTCATACCCTCGAAGCGGTAGGTGTGGGTAATTTTGAAGTTCTCCGGCCGGTAATTGTTGTTATTTTGTTTGCACTCGAGGTACTCCTCCTTCTGGTTGAAGTCGTGGTCGTAACCTTTGCTCTTGAGATCTTCAATGGCGAAGGAGAGGCTTTCGTAGGGATTGTCATGGATGATCGGCACGGGCGTAAAATTTTGCGTGTGTTAAGATATAAGGCCGGCGGGGGCACGGTAGTTCGCACACTGCCTCACAAGGCGAAAAAGAGCCCCGCCTGCCCCCCGAATCCCCGCCGGATACTGGTTGCGGCCTGACTCTCCCCGGGCTTAAGCAGGTTACTGAAACCCTGGAGGTAGCGACCCTCGAGCTGCACGGTCACGGGGCCAAGCTCCAGATTAAGCCCCACGCCCGCCCGCAGGCCGTAGTTGAGGCGGAAGGGGAGTTCGCGACCACGGTAACTGTTTGGCGGTTCTGTCTCGGGAACGAAATCGGCCGGTAGTACCTCCTGCTCTGACAGCGGCACGGATAGGTAAGGCCCTAATTGGAGCATGGGCTGCACCACCCCCCGGCCCACACTGAACTGCGTCAGGAGCTGGAGCTCGGCGTAGCGGGTCTGTCGTTCGTAGACCGTGGTATCCGGTCCATAATTCTCGCGCCAACCGGCCTCCACGTAGCTCACCTCGGCCTGAAAACCGACGAGTTGCTTATCGAAGTAGCGCACGGCCAGTCCGTAGCTCCGGCCGGGTAGGGTCTGTACGGTCACGTTGGGCGTGAAGTCTACCTCATGGACCATCAGGCCGCCGACCACCCCCACTTGCAGGCGGGGCGTCAGGGCGGTACTATCCCCCTGCTGAGCACGCAGCACCTGCGTCCCCGCCAGCAGATACAACAGTACGCACAGCCCTACCAACAGGGGGCGCGGCCGCGGGTGCAACGAAAAGTGAGGGGGTGCGATGAAAGTCACGGTTTGCGCGTTAAAGGTAGTATGGTGATGCGGCTACTGGTGCTGGTGTGGTGTGTAGCGGGGAGTATTTCTGCCGCCGCGCAGACCGTACCGGTGGTGGTCGACTTCTTCCTCGACCCCGTCGGCAAGCCCTATTTCCTGCTGGCTGACGACCGCCTCGTGACCCGTAATCCCCTGGGGGCCAATACCTACAGCTGGTACGATAGCAGCCTGGGCTCGCCCGACTACGTGGACGTGACCAATCCCTTTCAGATTCTGGTCTACTACCGCGACTACGGTACGGTGGTGGTGCTGGACCGCACACTGAGCGAGCTGGATCGGCTGGACCTGTTCGGTAATCCAGCCATCGAGCAGCCGGGGGTGATCGCGCGCAGCTACGACAACGGCATCTGGGTGTTCGACAACTGGGCCTACCGCCTGGTGCGGCTCGACAACCGCGGCGAGGTGGACCAACAAACCAACAATTTGCGGCTAGAGCTCAATGAGCCCGGGGAACCGACGGCCCTCTTCGTAGCCCGCAATGCCGTGATGCTGTACTTTCCGGACGTAGGCCGGCTGGCCGAGTTCACCAACTACGGACAGTTTCGCCGCTGGGTGGAGCTGCCCGCCGCCGAGGACATCTCCTGGAACGCTCCGCACCTACTAGGCCGGGGGGCCAGGGGCGGCTGGCTCTGGCGCCCCGGTCAATTAGCCGTAACGCCCATTGACGGGCTACCGGAGACGCTGGCCGCGGAGCGCAGAATACTCGTCGGAGCGGAGGGCTACCTGACTGCCGATCCAACCCAACTGGGCCTACGGGTGACGGAGTTTGCTAAAAAAAACTAATCAAACAATTTGTTTGATTCATGGCGATGGCTTAGCTTTGTCGCATCGTCTTGTAGAAAAAGGTTGCAAAAAATGAATGGTTTACTCACTCGCCTGACGGCCTTCGTCGGCCGGCATTGGCTGCGTATTGGTTTAATTTTCGGAGGGCTGATACTGCTGTCGCAAAAGCAGGTCAACTTCAACGTCCGCCTCGGTCACCCGGAGCTGAACGGGACGCCGACTACGGTGCCCTTACAGCCCCAGGACCCGGCGGCGGGGGCGGAAGAGCTGCCACTGCTACTGAGCGATGAGCAGCCCGCGGTAGCCCGGTCGGGCGGCTTCTTCTCGCGCTTCAATTTCTTCGGTGGGGCGGACAAAGTAGACCGCGTGGAGCTGCTCGGCCGGCAGGGGCAGCAGCGGGTGCGGGCCTTCGTGGAGCGTTTCGGACACGTGGCGCAGGCGGAGCGGGATAAGTTTGGCATCCCGGCGAGTGTCATACTAGCCGTGGGGCTACTGAACAGTCAGGCGGGACAGGCTGCCGCCACCCAGCAGCTGAACAGCTACTTCGGGCTGGGGTGTGATCGCGGTTGGGCGGGGCCTTCGGGCTATGTTTCCGGTACTTGCCTGCGGGAGTACGAGACGGCCTGGGCGAGCTTTCGGGATTTCAGTACCTACGTGACGGAGGGGGAGTTTGCGCGCCTGCGGCAGTTTGACGGGCGGGATTACCGGCGGTGGGCGTTGGGGTTAGAGGAGTTGGGCTTTACCGGGGCCCGTGCGGAGGAGATTGTGCGGGTGGTGGAGGGGTATGGGCTTGGGGTGTTTGACTGAGTGTTTGGTGTGGCCGTGCGGGGTCGGTTCACCACAGAGAGGGCTAGCGCCCTTCCATAAAGGGATTCACAGAGGTCTCACAGAGTACGCGCGGCAAATGCGTTATAGGGAGGTAAACGGAGGCCAGCGCCTGCGGCGCTGGGGGAGCAACGAGCGGAGCGAGCATCCCCGCCCCTTAACTCCTTAACCCCCTAACCCCTTGTTCACTCCTCTTCCTCGGTACCGAGCCGCCCAAAGACCTCATTATTCACCAAAAAGTGGTACCACTTCAGCAGCCGCTTGATGTCGCTACGCGCGGCAAATGCGTTATAGGGAGGTAAACGGAGGCCAGCGCCTGCGGCGCTGGGGGAGCAACGAGCGGAGCGAGCATCCCCGCCCCTTAACTCCTTAACCCCCTAACCCCTTGGCGTGGACGCGGTCCTTATCGTAGATGGGGAGCACGTCTTCGAGGTAGTCGAAGAGCTGTTCCTTAGGGGCATTGGGGGCGGGGGCGTAGATGGGGAGGTCTTCGAGGTAGTCGAAGAGCTGTTCCTTAGGGGCATTGGGGGCGGGGGCGGGGTTATCTTCCTGCTGCTCCTGCATGCGATCAAAAACCTTACGGAGGCCCTCAGCGTCGCCGTCTTCGGTGTAGACGGCCATGCTCTCTAGGGGGGCGAACTGGTGCTTGCGGGCGGGGGCGAAGTGCCGCTTTTTGGTATCGAGAGCTTCGACGATGAGGCCGCCCTTGCGCTCGGTGACCATAGTGTAGAGCCCGGGCAGACCACTGACGGAGATGATGTCGGAAAATTTCATACGGCTAGTGTTTCGGGGGCGAAGGTAGGTTGTATAGGCGTTGGACGCTTCGAAAGCGTCCAACGCCTAGTACGCCAGCAACTCCTCGATCACCCCCCGCAACCGACCCTCCGGCAGGTACTCCGCTTCCAGCGCTCCCG
Source organism: Neolewinella sp. (assembly GCF_965214665.1). GTDB lineage: Bacteria > Bacteroidota > Bacteroidia > Chitinophagales > Saprospiraceae > Neolewinella. The sequence goes on from NZ_OZ243970.1 coordinate 3,965,867, forward strand.
CAAACGGTATCGGCGTATCCACACTCGCCAGCCGCCGTACCGGGGCATCCAGCTGCTCGAAGCAGTGCTCGCCGATCCAGGCGGCTAGCTCACCGCCGAAGCCGCCGGTGAGAGAGGCCTCGTGGAGGATGAGGGCACGACTGGTCCTGGTGACAGTGGCACGGATCGCTGCGTAGTCAAGGGGAGCTAGGCTACGTAAGTCGACGATTTCGATGTCCTCACCTAGTGCCGCGACGACCTGTGTGGCCCACTGCACCCCCGCCCCATAGGTGATAATGCTGAGCCTAGTACCCTCACGCACCACCCGGGCCCTACCTAGCTCACTGGCTACGAAGCCCTCCGGAACCGGACCGGTCAGTGACCGATACAGGGCTTTATGCTCGAAGAAAAGCACCGGGTTCGGGTCGTTCAGGGCAGCTAGTAGTAGAGATTTGGCATCCTGCGGGCTGCTGGGGTAGACGATCTTGAGTCCGGGTACGGCCGTGAACCAGCTCTCCATAGTCTGGCTGTGGAAGGGGCCGGCCCCGACGCCACCGCCCACCGGTAGGCGCACGACCACATCGGCCGACTGCCCCCAGCGGTAGTGCAGCTTGGCCAGGTTATTGACGATCTGGTTGAAGCCGCAGCTGACGAAGTCGCCGAACTGCATCTCCACCATCGCCTTTCCGCCACCGATGGCGTAGCCCAGGGCAGTACCGATCACCCCGCTCTCGCACAGCGGTGTGTTGCGTACCCGGTCCGCACCGAACTCCTCCACGAAGCCCTCGGTGATCTTAAATACGCCGCCGTATTCAGCAATGTCCTGACCCATCAGCACCAGCTCGGGATAGGCCCGCATGCCCTCGCGGAGGCCCTCGCTGATGGCATCGATGAAACGAAGATCCCGTACCCGTCCGGGGGTAGGAGTGGGAGCTGGGGATACGGGCGCGAAGACATCCGCTAGCTCGCGCTGCATATCGGCGCTGACTTCCGGAAACTCGGCGGCGGTTGCCAGGGCGGTTTCTATTTCTGCTCTGATCGCGGCGGCGAGTGTTTGCTCCCGCTCCTGGGTAAGTAGTCCCTCCTCACGCAGGTAATTGGCAAAGGTATCCAGGGGGTCGCGGGCCTGCCAGCGCTCGATCAGGGCATCGGGCACGTACTTAACGCCGCTGGCCTCTTCGTGGCCGCGTACCCGGAAGGTGCGGCACTCTACCAGGATGGGGGCGGGCGCGTGGCGGAGCTCCTCGGCTAATCGACGGATGGTGTCGTAGACCTCGAGGATGTTGTTGCCATCGATGCTTACGCCCCGCATGCCGTAGCCCACCGCCCGGTCGGCCAGGCTCTCGCAGGCGTACTGCTCGCCGACCGGGGTGGAGAGTCCGTAACCATTGTTTTCGATGACGAAGATGACGGGCAGTTTCCACACGGCGGCGATATTGAGTGCCTCGTGGAAATCACCCTCACTGGTGCCCCCATCGCCGGTGAAGGCGAGGCTGACCTTCGGCTCGCCGCGGAGTTTATGGCCCAGGGCGGTGCCGGCGGCCAGGGCAAGCTGGGGACCGAGGTGGCTGATCATGCCTATGATGTGGTGCTCGCTACTGCCGAAGTGAAAGCTGCGGTCACGGCCCTTAGTGAATCCGGCCGGCTTACCCTGCCACTGGGCGAAAAGCCGCTCCAGGGGCACCCCCCGGCTGGTGAACACGCCTAGATTGCGATGCATGGTGAAGATGTACTCGTCGGGCTCCAGGGCCAGGGTGCAACCTACGCTGATGGCCTCCTGTCCGATGCCGGAAAACCACTTGGAGATCACGCCGCCGCGGAGTTGCTTGAGCATCTTTTCCTCGATGAGGCGGGGGCGGAGGAGGTGCTCGTACAGACGCAGGAGCGTGGCTTCGTCGAGGGCGTAGTCGGTAGTGGGCTGAGTTACCATAGGAGGTAAAAGTAAGTAGTTGTATAATTGGACATGCGCTACGGACTGATTCTTCTGCTATTCCACCTGCTTTGCACCTGCGTGCGCGCCCAGGATACTCCGCGTGAGGTGCTGCTGCGCCTGTTTGACGGGATGCGTAGCGGGGACTCTACCGGGATGGCCGCCCTGTTTCACCCCCGCGCTAGCCTCAACTCCCTGGGAGAAGATGGTGGCCTGCAGCAGGGCAGTATCGAAAGCTGGCTTACCGCCCTAAACCAAACGGCCCCCGGTACGCTCGACGAGCAACTGCACTATACGGAAATCCGGACTGACGGAGGCCTGGCTACGGCCTGGACGCCCTACACCTTCGTGCTGAACGGAGAGGTGCACCACTGCGGGACCAATGCCTTTCAACTCATGCAAACCACGCGTGGTACGTGGCAGCTTCTAAATATCGCGGATACCCGACGGACTACGGGCTGTACGCTGCCGGATACCACCAGCGTGGAGCAAGAACTGCGCGACCTGGCCGATGGCTGGCACGCCGCCGCCGCCCGGGCCGATGCCACTACTTACTTTGGGATGCTGAGTGATTCGGCAGTGTACATCGGTACCGATCCGGCGGAGCACTGGACAAAGGCGGAATTCGAAGCCTTTGCCCGACCCTACTTCGCGGCGGGGGAGGCCTGGGACTTTACGGCTAGGGAGCGGCACGTGTTCTATGATCCGTACGCTACTACCGCTTACTGGGACGAGCTACTGGATACCTGGATGGGACCATGTCGGGGCACCGGTATCGCCGAACGGAATGCGGCGGGGGAATGGAAGATCGTCCACTACACCCTAAGTGTAGCCGTACCGAACGAGCGTATGGAAGGATACCGTGCACTAATCGGTAAGGAATAAAGGAGATTCAATTGAAATGGCCGAATGGGGGACAAGAGCATATTTGTCCATCTAACAGTCATAGAATTGTCCGATTGACCTTTAAATTCATCTCCTTGCCTGACTACCTACGCTCACTCCGACCGACTTCTTTTAGCCGTAGACTGTATCATCCTTGGGTTATTGAATAATCGACTCAACCGTTGCCGCCTCCGTAAGATGCATTACCTGGAGCGACAGGACGAAAAAGACCTAAGTACCTCGCGCAAGGGAGCCTGGTACTACACCTACAATTCAGAGGCCTACACCGCAGCGCGGGAGTCCGGGTTAGTTGTCACTGTGACTTTTACACGTACTTTTATACCGCGCCGGTGGGTAGCTGATTCCCGGCTGGTTGTACCACCTAGCGTCTCTCATGTTTGGTAGGTCGAGCGCCGTAAGGCACTTGACCTACTTTAGGAGGCCGGTACTGAATACTGAATACGGTCTCGCCCCATTTATCTTTCTCCTAAATAATCAGCCGTACCCCCCCCAAATCCTCTACCTTATACGGGAAGTGGTCGTCCGGTGAGGCGATGAACATAAAGTTGATGGGAATCTTCCACTCCTGCGAGAGCCGCTCGATGAGCGCCGGACCGAAATTGCCCCGCAGTTGAATGAACTCGATGTGGATGGCGGTGGGCAGCGTAGCCAGGGCCAGAAAGGCCATGAGGGGGTTGAAGACCGTGACCACGATCCACATATTGCGCAGCGTCTTTGGAAATACACCGCGCTCCTGCTCCTCCACAAAGTTAGCCGAGCTCTCGAAGCCACTGATGCCCAGCATAGCCGCTGAGAACCCGAAAAAGAGCGCCGTAGTGATGCTGCCTCCAATGATAGGCTCCGCATTGTTGGCCATGAATATCCCAAGGCCCTCCGTCAGTAGGCTGTACCCGGTAAAACCCGCCAGCAGCGTCAGCGACAGCAGGTGAAACACGAAGATGCCGATGGCCACCTTGGCCGATTCCCCGATGCCGATGATGGCCAGGCCCATGAATAGGGCCAGGAGTGCGATCGTGGCCAGGATGATGGGTAGTGTATGTACTAGCGTATGGGCGTAGTGCATGGCCTCATTGGCCGAGATCACGGCCGTGGCCATGTACGACAGGATGGTCAGCGTGGCGGCCAGCGAGGCCGTCGACTTACTCGTTGTATTGAGCAGCGCGTTGTAGGCCCCGCCGTTGAGGGGGATAGCACCGACTACCTCGCCGTAGATCTTACGCAACAAATAGAGTACCCCGCCGACCAGCAGCAGCGCGATCCAGGCGTACTGGCCGGCGTAGAGAATAGCGAGAGCGGAGACGTAGAGGCAAGACGAGCTGATGTCGTTGCCACAGATCGCCGTTGCGGCGAGTTGGCCGAGCTCGGGGTGGTGCTGGGCCTTGAGGGGGGTGTCCACGGATGTGTTGTAGCGTAGTTAATCCAGTACAAACACCCGGCGGATACGACTAGTTGGAGAAAGGTGGCGGTAACAGCGTATAGCCCTATTCCTCGTATGGCCGTAGCAGTACACTGCGGTAGTACAGCTCCGCCCCCTCGGCCTGTAGCGCTACCGGCCCGCTACGCAACGGAACCCACTCACCCGCTGTGGCCCCGGGTTTCTCCGCAGCAAACACCGCGTTTACTAAGTGACCATTGACGTAGTAGCGCGCCGAATCTCCCCGCACCTCCAGATCTATACTATTCCAGCCCGGCTGCTCCCAACAGTACTGCCGCGGCACACGGGCATACCGCCGATCGCCCGTGCTACCGCGCTGCTCGATCATCCCGTCGGTGGGGTTGAAATTCTGTGCATCCACATTGATGTTAGCCCGTACCCGGCTATCGATGATCCAGGCATCGCCGGTATCGCCCTCCTGGATCTGGCACTCCAGGCTACCGGCCCAAAATGCGGTGGTATCGTGTACGTGGTAGAGTACACCGGCATCGCGCACGGCGGAATCTCGGGGCGCAAATTTTTTCTCTCCCCAACGGTATTCCAGGTGTAGGTCGTAGCGGGAGTAACTGCTATCGGTGACCAGTAGCGCGAAGGGCTGGATGCTACCGGCTTGGGTCCGCGGCAGCACATGCAGCACGGAATCCTCCCATACGAAGTGTTCCTGATCAGCCACACCTACCTGACCCCGCCCCTCGATCAGTACCGACCAGCCGGTCAGCGCGGCGTCGTAAAGTAGCGGTTCACCGCCCTCTTCCTGGGCAGAGAGAATAGCAGCAGAGCAAAGTAAAAGCAGTAGGAGTACACGCATACTCCCAAGGTAGGACTTCTCAGTCTTCCTCCATTTCCAGCGGCTCGCCCGTGGCGGAATATTCCACCTCGAACTCCTCGCCGTTGAAGTCGAACTCCACTTCGTAGTGGTCGCCATCTTCTTCCCAGGTCACATCAGTGGCACCGGGGTAGGAGGCTTCGAAGGCGCTTTGCACCACGGCGGGTACTTCTACAGCGGCGGCGGTACCGCCATCTCCGCAGGCAAACAGGGCGAAGGTTAGTAAGGTGAGGAGGCAAGATTTTAGCATCGGTAGAGTGATTTGATCAAGGTGAACTTATTCCAGGCATCCAGGAGGGCGGGGCCGCGGGTGCAAGGGAATGTGGGAGAAACAAGAAATGCTGGCCGATGTGGTGTGGGGGGCATAAATATTCGTTAAAGGTGACGGTGAGCAGCCCAACGATCTTGCGGGATAGGCTTGCCCGCGCGTAGCTTCACTCATTGCTTCACACCAAAAATCTTGTGGTCATGCGCTACTTTACGCTGAGTCTTTTGCTTGGTTTGAGTACGATTGGGTATGCACAGTTGCAACGGGGGGACCGGCTGCTCACTGTGCAATCATCATTCTCCGGCGACCTAACCGGAGCTAGTCCACTAAATGGGGCTAACCTGGCTCAGCTAGCAGTTTATTCTCGCTTTCGGGGCGGCTCGCTCCTTGCCTCAACGGAATATGGGTGGATGCTGGGTCCGCGCATCACCGTCGGTGCCTATACGGCTTTCATCGGGTACTATAACGACTATGGCTCTGCAGCCTACGTAGGTCTAAGTCCATACCTCAGGTACTATGCAGTAAACCGAGGAGACTTGATGATTTTCGGGCAGTTAAGCACCGGTTTTTCCGTGGACGACTTTGCCCGCGTATCCGCCTTCAGTAGTATCAGTCCACAAATTGGACTGCACTATCCGCTGGCAGCGGGGGTATTATTTACGCCTACTATAGGTTATTATGGCATCGGTCAGGCCTACAGCGCGCTTTCCCTCGGAGTGGGCCTTCAACTCGTGCTCGGAAAGAACAACCGGCCCGAAGGACGGGCGGTAAGTAATTTTCAGAGGGGAACGCTCATGGCGGGCGCGCAGGGTGTCAACCTTAGTTTACGGGAGCAGTCTACGTCCTACGGTACCGAACTAGGTGCTTATTACTTCCTCACTGACCGCGTGGCCCTTGGTGTTGCTGTAGCTGCCGCACGTGCCGCTGAGCGTATTAGACTGAGTACGGGGGATGAGAAGGACGTGAGCTACGTCCTAGGTGTTGGCATTGGCTCACGGTATTACTTCAGTACGGCGCGGCACGTTGTGTGGTTCGCTGAGGCAGGCGTGTCTTATGACCGCCACATCATTCAGTCATCCGTTAGGGGGAACTACCGTGCAAACTACGTATACCTGCTAGGCGGGGGTGGAGCGCAGATCTTTCTCCGGGACAATGTGGCTCTGGAGGTTGGTCCTCAGCTACAGCATAGGGTATTTAATGAGCAGTACCGCACTGAGTTGGACTTCGGTCTCAACCTTGGCATCCGCTTCTTCCTCTAGCTAGGTCGAGGCGTTGTACGCCGAGTCAATAACTCCACCACACTCGGCGTACAACGCCTCGACCTTTTCGCGTCTCCCTATAACATACATGGTACGCCTAGCCTATGCGCTACTTTACCCTGCTGCTGCTCCTATGTAGCATCCTTGACCGCCACCGCCTAGATCCGTAAGGGAGACCGTCTTCTCACCCTCAATTCGCCCTTTATCGATGGATGGGAGTTCAGTGTAAGCAGTAGCTCCCAAAACCTGGTGGGACTGACGATCATCCCGGAATTGAAGTACGCACTGTTCTACGCTGCTCCTACCCTGGGGTATGCGTTCAGTAGCCGTTTCGTAGGAGGAGGACGTATCGGGATACCGACTCTAACTTTGTAGCGACGACTTTAGTCGTCACGCTGCTTACCACACCGGCAACGTGACGGCTAAAGCCGTCGCTACAGTTACCGCATGACCGACCCGCTCACCCTTCTCAAACAGCTTATTCAAACCCCCTCACTCAGTAGGCAGGAAAATAGTGCGGCCGATCTTATCGAACAGCATCTCCGCGATAATGATATCACCCCCCACCGCTACCTGAATAACGTGTGGACCACCAGCCGCCACTGGCGCGACGACCAGCCCACCATCCTGCTCAATAGCCACCACGATACGGTGAAGCCCGCCGCCGGCTACACCCGCGACCCCCACCACGCCGAGGTGATCGACGGCAAACTCTACGGACTGGGGAGCAACGACGCCGGCGGGGCCCTGGTCAGCCTTATCACTGCCTTTATCGCGCTGGAAAACGATCCCAATCTCAATTGTAACCTTGTCCTAGCCGCCACCGCCGAAGAGGAGATCAGTGGTCCCAACGGTATTGCCGCCCTGCTGCCCCTCCTGCCGCCCATCGACGCCGCCATCGTCGGCGAGCCCACCCTGCTCGACCTGGCCGTTGCCGAGCGCGGACTGGTCGTCCTCGACGGCGAAACGATGGGACAAAGCGGCCACGCCGCCAGAAAAGAAGGCACTAATGCGCTCTACCTAGCCATCGAAGACATCACCGCTATCCGCAGCCACACCTTTTCTCGCTCTAGCGAGTTGCTCGGTCCTACCTCGGCTACGGTCACCGTCATCCAGTCCGGCACCCAGCATAATGTAGTGCCCGACCGCTGCACCTTCGTGGTCGATCTACGGGTCAATGAGGCGTATACGAACGAGGAAGCGGTAGCCGAACTTCAATCCGTCTGCAAACACAGCCAGCTCACCCCTCGCAGCCTAAGACTCCAGAGCAGCGCCATTACCGAGGCCCATCCCCTGGTCGTTGCATCCCGCGGGGCCCGCCCCACTGCTCGCCTGTACGGTTCGCCCACACTGAGTGATCAGGCGTTGCTGCCTTTTCCTACCCTGAAATTAGGTCCGGGAGACAGTGCCCGCAGCCACACGGCCGATGAGTACATCCACGTACACGAGATCGCCGAGGCCGTGGCGATGTATACCCAGCTGTTAAAGAATCTGTAAAAGATTTTGTGGGCCAGGCAGCGTCTGCGTACCGCCGCCCGTTTTGGCTACAGTTTTGATGATGAATACTGCAGCCTCACTTTGTACTCACTACTATCAACTGGCTGTTAACGCAAGCAGGGGATAACGGACTGGCCGTTATCCCCTGCGTTTTTTGGTTCGTTGGTTCGTGGCTTCTAGCCGCGGTACGAACCATACTAGTCGCGATTCATCACGCTCAGCAGCCGCAGCACCTCCACGTAGAGCCACACCAGGGTCACGATCAGGCCCATGGCGCAGAACCACTCCATATACTTCGGGGCCCGCATGGCCGCGCCGCGCTCGATGCTATCGAAGTCAAGCAGCAGGTTGAGGGTAGCAATACCGATGATGACCAGACTGATACCGATGCCGAGCATCCCGCCGTCGTGCAGGAAGGGCATGTTAACACCGAAGAAGCGCAGACCCATATCTAGTAAGTAGACCAGCAACACACCGCCGGTAGCCATGATGACCCCGGAACGGAATTTCTGCGTCACCGTGATCAGGCCCGCCTTGTAGACGAAGAGCATCATGAACAGCAGGGAGATAGTGACCAAAATGGCATTGAAAACCAGGCCGGTCCCAAAACCGGCAGCGTAAATGGCCGTCACCGAGCCCACGAATAAGCCCTCCAGTAGGGCGTAGACGGGTGCCAGCGTACCGGAAAGATTCGGCTTGAAGGCCATGACGAAGACCAGTACCAGACCACCGATGGCCCCGCCCCACATGAAGAGCGAACTGGGAAAGAGGAAGGAATACACCGCGGTACCCAGCAGGAGCAGGCCGAGGAGAAACGTCTTGTTGACGGCACCGCTCACCGTCATCACGGTATCATCGGCCCGGGTGATAAACCCGCCGTCGAGCGGTCGCTGGGATGCTTTGGCCAGCCGCTCCTCACTCAGAATGGGGTTGCTGGACTGTTTGAAGCGATCGGATAAGGACATGTAAGCTTGTTTAGTGTAAGAATAAAACACCTAACATCAATAGACGTTGTGCGTCACACAAAATACTGCACCGCCAGCTCGTAGCCCCTGAGCCCGAAGCCCACGATCAAACCCTCGCAGACCGCCGATATATAGGAGTGCTGCCGGAAGACCTCCCGCTTGTGTACGTTGGAGATGTGCACCTCGATCACCGGCGTCTCGATGGCCGCCACCGCATCGGCCAGAGCAATACTCGTGTGAGTCAGAGCCCCGGCGTTGAGCACGATGCCGTCATAGTTATAGCCGATCTCGTGCAGCTTATCCAGCAGCTCGCCCTCGTGGTTGCTCTGGAAATAGCTCAGCTCTACGTCGGAGTCGACAAATTTGCCCTTCAGGTGCAGCATGAAGTCCTCAAACGTATCCTCACCGTAGATCTCCGGCTCGCGCCGGCCGAGGAGGTTGAGGTTGGGACCGTTGATGATCATTACTTGTAGCATGGGGCAAGGGGTTAAGGGGTTAGGGAGTCAAGGGGTTAGGGAGTTAAGGGCGGCTCAGCTCGCTGCGCTCGTAAGGTAACTGGACCCGCTCATTTTGCCCCTACCTTGCTGTTCTAACCAGCCGACAGGCGATCTACCTTCCCGAAGGGAAGTCTACCCGCGCAGCGGTCTACCCCGAAGGGTCTATTCCATGCTTTCCTCCTTTTTCCGCAACGCCCTCCTCCTCCTCACCCTCAACCTCGCGGTCAAGGGCACCTATCTCTTCGCCATCGAGCGCACGGTGCAGAACCTGCTGCCGGAGGCTGACTACGGACTCTACTTTTCGCTGCTGGGGCTAGGTATGATTCTACAAATCATCGCTGACGCGGGGCTACAGTTGTACAATAGCCGCACCATCAGTGGGCACCGGCAGTTGGTTGCCAAGTACTTTCCCTACTTCCTGGCACTTAAGGCGGTGCTGGGCATAGTATTCTTCATGGCCCTGGTCACGGCCGGTATTATCCTTGGCTACCGCGGTGCACAGATCGGTCTGCTGCTCCTTATCGGCACCGGGCAGTTGCTCAACAGCCTGGTCCTCTACCTACGCTCTAACCTGGTCGGACTGGGCCGCTACGCACTCGACAGCGCCTTCAGTATCCTCGACAAGGTTTGCATGATCGCGGGCATCGGTGCGGTGCTGCTGTTCTTTCCCGGCCGGCTGAGCATCCAGCTTTTTGCGGGGGCGCAGGTGCTGAGTTGGTCGATCACGGCCGTGGCCCTCGGCTGGCTGCTCCGGGGGAGGGTCTCTTTTCGTCTACCCAAATTCCGTCCGGCAACGCTGTGGATGCTACTTCGCGGCGGGGCACCCTTCGCGCTGGCCATCTTGCTGCAGACCGCCTACAGCCGCACCGACGCCATCATGATCGAGCGGTTGCTGCCGGCCGGGGCGGAGGCGGCGGGGCACTACGCGGCCGGTTACCGGCTGTTGGATGCCATCAATACGGTGGGCTGGCTGCTGGCCGGACTCCTACTACCCATGTACGCTCGACTACACGCCCGCCGCGAAGACATCACGGAATTGCTGCGCTTCAGTGTGCACCTACTGGTAGGGGGCAGTCTGATCGTGGCGGTGGCGGTGGCGGCCTATGCCGGTCCGATCGTGGAGCTGCTGTACGACTTCGCCGAGCCACGTACCGCCAGTATTCTCTTCTTTCTCGCCCTTACCTTCGTGGCCCAGTGTCTCAACTACGCCTATGGGGCGCTGCTGGGGGCCACCGGACTGCTGGGCCGGATGAACTACGTCTTTGCTCTCGGCATCCTACTCAACGTAACCGGCAATCTCTGGGCGCTACCCCGCTACGGCGCTCCGGGGGCGGCGGCGGTGACGCTACTAACGCAGACGTTCGTAGCCGTAGTGCAGGCGGCGCTGGCCCACCGCTGGCTACGGCTGCCCCTGGCTACGGTGGGGTGGGGCCGGATGTTGGTACACGGGGGGAGTTTGGCCTTGGTAGCCGTGCTGCTGACCCGTAGTGATCTCGGCTGGTTTACGAGCTTTCTAGCGCTGGGCTTCGGCGGGCTGATGAGTGTATTCTGGTTGCGGCTGTTCGGGGTGGGGGAGGTGCTAGACCTGCTGCGGAGACGGTGAGTGGTGGCAGGAAAGTATCTTTCTCATAAATCACTGCCTTATGCTAGCTCGCGTTCTACTGCTACCACTGCTATTCATAACAGGTCTACTCATTAGTCAAAGTGTTGCGGAACAGTGGGACCTCGGGGACTATGAAGCGCAGGACGGGCTGACTGCTACGGCCGACCCAGCCGGACTCACCCTCACCTGGGACGGAGCGGATGCCGAGGAGTTCCGCATGGTATTCACGGTGGTAGCTGGCACCCCGACCATCGCCGAGCTAGCCGTACGGGAGGGTAGCGCTGACTGGACGATCCTAGCTACCGACCTGCGGCCCGAGTACCGCATCGTGAGCGGCGTGCGGCGAGTGACCATGCAGCAGACCGAGCCCCTGGAAGAACTGGGCGTGCCCCTGACCGCCGAAAAACTCGACGAGATCAAATGGAATGCCTTCTGGGATGCGCCGCTGTTCACAACGGACGAGCCGCCGCTGTCCCACGCCTCCTCCATCCCCGCCGCCGAGCCTTACGCCAACCACCCCGGACTGCCCCGGCAGCCGGAGGAGATCGAGCGCACGGTAGCTACCTATGCCGCCGCGGGCGGAAAAGTGGTGACGGACGGAGCACGACTTACCGTCACCTTCCCAAACGCCACGGCGGGGGTGTTTGCCGGCTACCTCCAGTTTGACGTATTCCGGGGGTCGGGGCTGGTGCGACAGACGCTGGTGGCTAGCACCGACGAACCCTCCGTAGCCTTTAAGTACGATGCCGGTCTGGCGGGACTAGCCATCGACGACAGTACCCGCCTGGTGTGGCGCGACCTGACCCGCCGCCTCCAGGAGTACCGCCTGGGCGGTCCAGTGAACGCCGCACCCGTAACGCTCAAGACCACCAACCGCCTGCTGGTCGCCGAGCTTCCGGGCGGGTCCATCGCCGCTTTCGCGCCACCGCACAGTTTCTACTGGGCCCGCGAATCGGAGGAGAACCTGGGCTACAACTGGTACCGCCGGGACACCGCCGACCAATTCTCCTTCGGCATCCGCCAGGCGGAGGGGGAGGACGACCCGGAGTTCTACCAGAACTTTGCCCTGTACAGCGCCCGGCCGGGGACCCAGCAGCGGATGCCGGTGTTCTACCAGCTCAGTGGGGGCAGCGCGGAGGGAGCCATCGAAGAGGTACTGGCCTACACCAACGACGATACCTTCCGCCCCCTGCCCGGCCACCGGGTGATGGGCCACCACTACCACGTCGGACTGGTCGACCGCCTGCAGCGGGCCGGGGGACTGGACCAGCGCGTCAACGACGTGGCCACGATGAAGGGCATCGGTATGGACATCTACTCGGTCATTGACGGGGCCCGGGGCCCGGGGCGTAAGGACACCGGCGAGCTCTACCTCCAGGATCTGGCGAATTACTACACCGCCGCCCGCAACCAGTCGGACGACGGTTTCCTCCTCATGCCCAGTGACGAGAACAGCACCGGCGGCCGCAAGCCCTTTCTGGGTGGGCACTACGAGATCATCCCCAGCCACCCCATCTACTGGCGCCCCGACCGGCAGCCCGGCGAGCCGCTCTACGAGGAGCACCCTGATTACGGTACTGTGTACAACCTCGGTACGGCCGCCGACATGATGGCGATGACCGAGCGAGAGGACGTGCTGATCTCCCTGCCGCACCCCGACGCAAAGCGGTCGACCGGCTACCCCTGGGCCAACTTCGAGACCGACCACTTCCGCCACCCCAACTACTTCGCCATGGGCTTTCGCTGGGGCATGGGCATCGACGCCTCCGAGACGCGCCTGGGTGAGTACCGCTTCCTGGCCCTCTGGGACTCCACGAATACCTATTTGGCAAGTCAGGACATCCGCCCCAAGTTTGCCATGGCGATTTCCGAGGCCCGCTCCGATCTGGGCGAGCGTGGCAAGCCCCCCTACGACGAGGCCTACGCCATGGCCCCGGTCAACTACCTGCGCATCGATGCGGTGCCGTCGGTAGACGACATGAGCCCCATCGTCGATGCCCTACGTAGCGGCGACTACTTCGTGACCTCCGGCGAGGTGCTTATCCCCTCCTTTGAGGTACAGGGTAGCGGGGAGGACCGCACCATCGTCGCCGAGGTAAGCTGGACCTTTCCCCTGGACTTCGTCGAGCTGGTCTGGAGTGACGGTGTGGCTACCCAGCGGGAGGTCATCGCTACTACCGACCTGCCGGCCTTCGGTAGTAAGCGCTTCGAACTACCCTTTGCGGTGGGCGATAAGAAGTGGGTCCGCTTTGCTGCTTACGACGTAGCTACGAATGGGGCGATGGTGCAGCCGGTGTGGCTGGGGGAGCATTAGGCTATTAATAGAGCAGACCGAATAGCCAGAGTGGAATGCGGTGGGGGGCCGTGGTGATCTTTGCATCCACTACCGTAAAGTGACCGGGCTGGGTACCGATCTGGACGGCGGTTTTATTGGGTCCGCCAATCTCAAAAAGATAGTTAGTGTCGCGGAAGCGGTAGCTAAAATCACCCTTCGGGGGTAGACCGATGGTGGGAGCAAAGGCAAGCTTGCGGCGCTGTAGGTAGTTTAACTGGTTAAGAAAGAAGGTCTCGCGCACCGTACCGATGTGTGCCCGATCGGGACTCAGCGCGTAGATCAGATTAGGGTTATCGAGGTACACTTTGTCGGGCTTGGCCAGGGCGGCAATGCCCTTTGCATCCGAGCGGAGGTTGATGGTTAGGCTAGCGCGTTCCAGAAGAGTAAGGTACTCGATCAGGGTGTTGCGGCTCAGGCCGGTACGTTCTGCTAGCTTGGCAATGTTTGGTTTGAAGGGTGCCGAAGTAGCGACGGCCTGGAGTAGGCGGGAGAGCTTATCGACGTTAGCGGCCCGCATTTCGGTGGCGTGGGGTACGTCGTCGCTCAGTACGAGCTGGACGATCTGGTTGACGAGGTCGTAGTAGCCTAGCTCATCGTCGATAAAGAAGCCATAATAGCCCCGGCGGAGGTACTGGGTGAAGTGGGGCAGGGGCTCGATCTTCTGCTCCATGATGACAAGGTGCGTGAGCTCACCGTGGCGATTTAGAACGTCCTCAAGTTGGAGTAGCGGTGGTTCTACGCCTTCGCGCAAGATGAGGTATTCCCGGAAGGAGAGGCCCTGGAGATAGTAATGGTGTACCCGTCGGCTGAGGTCGGCCGACTGGTTGAGCAGCTTCAAAACCGACGAGCCGGAAAATACCACCCGTAGGCGCGAGCGGTAGAAGTCATAGATCATCTTGAGTTCCTCCGCCCAGGTAGCAAAACCGTAGCGGTGAATCTCATCTATGAACAGGTACTTACCTCCCTGCTCGACGAAGGTTTCCGCAAAGTCGATCAGCCGGTTGGCCTTGAAGTACAAATCACCCAGGTCGACGTAAAGCGCCTCCGTGGGGGGAAGGGCAAGATTTTTCAGACGCTGACCCAATAGGGTGGTCTTACCTACACCGCGGGGGCCGACGACGGCAACCATTGCACTGTCCCAATTTATCTCACCCAGTAGTTCCCGCTCAAAAGCAGTAGGCACCGCACTGGTGAGGGCATAGTGTCGCTGTACTAACTTGCCGTCTAAGGTATTCATACAACAAAAGTAAAGGTATTTTGCCCAACCCATTGGGCAAAATGTACCTCAATTTGCAAAGTAGACAAAGCAAAACAACCCCCCCAACCAACTCCAGAGCCCAATGAAGAATACGTGCACCACCGTTTCAAAGGGCTTCCCCCGCCACAGCGCCGGTGAGTACCAAAGGAGTTGCACCACCAACCGCACGAGCCAGAAGATGCCCAGTCCCAGACAGATGAGCCGGCCGAGCGGGGTAGCCACCAACTCCTCCGTGGCTATAAGACAGAGCACCCCCATCAACCCCACCGTCAGCGCGATAAAGAAGGTATGTACTTGCATCATCTGCCGGTTGATCAGACTGAGAGGGCGCAGCTCGTTGCGCCAGTCGAAGTAGCGGGGGAAGATGACATGCACTAGCGCCAGGCCTAACAGTAGCCATCCGGCTAGTTCAAGCTGTAGCAGAAGCACCGGCAGCAAGTGTGAAGGTGGACACGAAGGGGGTAGTCTTGCGCTCCTCCACCACGCTAAGACCGGCTGCAGCGAAGGTGGCCAGCCAACTGCGGCGGCTATGAAAGTGGAGAAAGCCGATGTTGTACACCACAAAGTTAGCCGCATCGCGCAGGTGCTCGGTGACGTACACCCGGCCACCGGGGGCCAGCACGCGGCAGCATTCCCGGAAGAAGGCTATTCGCTCCTCTACATCCCGAATCTCGTGGGCGGCCAGCGTCAGAAATAAGCGATCGACCGAGGCATCCGCTAGGGGTAGGGTCTCCGTTGTCACTGTCCGTGTACCGGGGTAGGGTGGATAGGCCCGCCGCGCCCTCGCAATCGACACCTCTGTATGCCGCGCCGGATCGTAGAAGTCCAGCACCACTAGCTCCGCCTCCGTAAACCGTTCGCGGAGGATCTGACTCGTCTCGTCGAACCCTGCGTTAATATTTACCGCCCTCTTTGCACCTGCGGCCCCGCCCCCTACGAAATTGAGCCGGTAGAAGTCCGATAGATCATACACATAAGCGGAGGCCAGGAGGGAGACTAGGGTAGACCCCAGCACCAACCCCGCCAACCCAACTGCATATACCCGCCAATTGACGGGAACCCACCATATCGCGCCTGTACACGCATGACCACCCCGGCGGCCAGCGCGTAGAAATGCCAGTTGAAGCGCAGGATGTTAGTCACGCCCTGAAGGGGACGGCGGTGTTGGGGCTGCTGCTGCGTCACGGTTGCCAGGGCTCCGTTTTGCCGGCGCGCCAGTAGTAGGGAACGTTCGTGATCCGAAATACGCTGACGGCGGGGGCACCGGCCAGTCCGAGCGTGTCGAGGAAGCCGAAGTGCTGGTCCAGCAGCCGTACCGGTCGGGGCGTCCAATTTTGCCGTACGCCCTCGACGATGAGCACCTTACTACTCGCGGGCTTGTAGGTAAAGGTGAAGGGCAGCGGACCGGCAAAGCGGCGGGCCTCCTTCCAGTTGGCGAAGCAGGAGTCGGGGGGTAGGGGAGGGTTCTCTTCGCTGGTATCCACGCGTACGTCCAAATCGGAGCGTAGGGAGCGGATCAAGAGCCGGTCACCGTCCTGCCGCTGCTGAATATCCGTGGTGGTGTAGCCGTAGTGGGTAAACAGGTTGCCGAGCCACTGCATGCGGCGCCGGTTGGTCTCGGAGCGGAGGATGTACAGCCCGCGTAGGTTCCTTCCCGCCTGATTACGGTAGCGCACGAAGACGCGGTAGCCGATGAGAAAGAAGT
Source organism: Neolewinella sp. (assembly GCF_965214665.1). GTDB lineage: Bacteria > Bacteroidota > Bacteroidia > Chitinophagales > Saprospiraceae > Neolewinella. Next base: position 3,982,330 of record NZ_OZ243970.1, read on the forward strand.
CCTGGCCGAACAGCTGGGGGAGGGCGGCGGGGCGCAGGTGCCGGGTATCGACGAGGGCGGCGGCAATAAACGCGGTCTCATCCCGAAACATATCGGGCGTGAGGCAGGGGGGGAGTAGGGGCCGTACCCGGTCTACCGGCACGCCAAAGGTCACCACCAGGAAGGAGGCAAAGTGGGCGCGGACGGGGAAGGGGTGGTCCTGGAGGGGTAGCACTAAGGAGTTTGGTCGGTCAGGTCAAAATGTATGATCTTATCTGATGCATTCATGGCACAGATCGCAGCTTCGAGCATAGGTACGTAAGGCCGCAAGTAGTGCAACCGAATATCGAAAGTAATTAGCACAACTGACTGGATCGAATAGGAGTCAATGTTTTGCTGAAATTCCAAGTTACGGTCGGCGGAGACTAGATGAGTGAAGCCCGCCTCCACCATTAACCGCATGAGTATCCCGTTTTTCGTTGAAGCCCACCCCATATCAGCAACAGTAGTTACCACTAATTCTTCTGAAAAAAGATTACGCAACGGTCGCGGTAAGTTCTCGTCTAACAGTACCTTAAGCATCTACAGGCACGTTCATCGTAGCGATGGCTTCGGACAGGTGAAGCAGCGTCCTTACCTGATCAATACTAACTGAGGGAAAATCATGGACAAACTCCTCCACAGATTCTCCTCCACGCAGGTAATCAAACAGATTTTTAACGGGGACCCTAGTACCGCGAAAGACGGGCGTTCCGCTCTGTACTTCCGCAGAAACACTAACTACGTCATGTATGGTCATGATCATGTATTTATCAAGTTAACGATAGGGCTATGAACCTAGTTTTGGCTACCGCCCCCGCCTAAAGTACGTCCACCACACCACCCCCGCAAAGCCCAGCGCAAACACCTCGTTCCACCGCCCCCACAGCAGCAGCTCCGGCACCAGCGTCACCTCCAGGAGGTTCATCAGCAGCACCACGCCGATCTGTAGGCCCGCCGCCGGCCGGGGGTGGTAACGGTAAGCTCGCGGGCGTGGGCGGGGCCCAGTATGGCGGCCACGATCTCCTGGTGGCGGGGGACTAGGTTGAGGACCTTGCAGTAGAGGCCGTTGGTGAGCCAGATTAGGGCTAGGGCAGTTTGCGTGAATTCTTTAGCGATCATCCCCGCTCGCCAGCTTTAGTGTCCTCTTTCTGCTGCCGTTCCCACTTCTCCTTGATCCTGGGAAGCTCCCGCTCAAGATGGAGAAAGTATTCTTGGATGTGGCGCAGATCCTTGTTGAACTTAGGACTGTCGGTCTGCTCCCGAAGCTTGAGCACCTTATTCATCGTGGCTACGAAAGGCGTGATAGTAGCGAAGCTTTCCTGAATCTGCTGCAACCACTTCTGGGAGCTGACGCGGAAGTAGCGCTTCCGATCTCCGGGTTTGGTGATGTAGTCCACCCGGCCCTCATTCATCAACCGCTTCAGGGCGTTGCTGATCGTACTCTTACTAGCCCCCAGAAACTCCTGAATAGCGAAGAATTCCATGGCGGGCGGATCGGCAAGGAGCAGTAGGGCAAATACCCGGGCCTCCATGGGCGTCAGGCCCGTAGTTTCGAAAAAGATACCTATCTCCTCTACCCTGGTTTTGATATTTTTCACCATCTGCTGTGGATACTTGCGGGGCTCGAAGCCGGCAAGTTCGATTGGTTCGGATTTGTTAGGTAACATGGTTGAATGAACTTAGTTGGTCGCTATAATTAGAATTTAAGTGGCAAGAGGGCGCGGCCCCCTCTAAGGGTCTGTAATAACACTGCACAAATTTTGGTTAGCGATAGGTTGCAGTCAACAGTACACGTAGCTGCTGGCGGGCCACAAAGACCCGACTCTTTACCGTGCCGATGGGAATATTGAAACTCCGCCCGATCTGGTCGTAGGGCATGCCCCGCAGGTGGAGTAAAAAGGGGCGGCGGTAGATGTCCTTTAACTGATCCACGAGTTGGAGGATAGTATTCGATTCGATCTCGGCGGGCGCACTATTGTCGGTGGTGGCAGTGACCATCCAGTGGTCCCGGCGGGGAGCTTCCTGAAATAGTTCCCGCCGCCGCTTTTCCCGGCGGTATTCACTAGCGAAGGTGTTGTACACGATACGCTTGATCCAGGCGCGCAGGTTTGTGCCCGGTTCGAACTGCTGCTCGTGCTTAAAGGCTTTGTAGTAGGCATCCTGTACAAGGTCACGGGCGGTGACGACATTATTAGTCAGCGTCAGCGCGTAGCTGATGCACTCCTGGTAAAGCTTACCGTTGAGCTGGTGAATTTCCTGGGTAGTCATGTTTTAGGAATTCTTGGTGCCACGTGGTGCACGTTGGTGTATGAGTATAACTTACCGATGTATGATTGGTTCGGTAAATATAGAACTAATTATACTATCAAACCAAATCCGCTTCTACTTCCCGCTCCTTGATACCGAAGAGCAGCTTGTAGGTCACCGGTACGAATAGCAGCGTGATCACCGTAGCGAAGAGTAGTCCCACCATAATGGCCACGGCCATGGGCTCCCACATCAGCCCGCCACCGAGGTAGAGGGGGATAAGACCGAGGGTGGTAGTAAAAGTGGTCAGTAGTATAGGCCGGAACCGTTGCTTGCAGGCATCCACGATGGCGCGGAACTCGGTCTTACCATCCTTCTCCTCGATCTCAATGCGGTCGATGAGTACGATAGCATTATTGATAAGGATACCGGCCAGGGAGATTACCCCCAGGAAGGCCATAAAGCCAAAGTAGGACTGGAACAGCAGCAGCCCCAGGATCACCCCGATGATGCCCAGGGGAATGGTGGCCAGCACGATACCCATCTTGCGGAAGCTGTTGAACTGCACCATCAGCAGGAGCACGATGATGAAGGCCGCCAGGGGCAGCTTGTTAGCCACGGCCATCATGGCCTCACTGCTCTGCTCGCTTTCCCCCCCCAGCTCGAAGGTGTAGCCCGCCGGCCAGCCCTTTTGCAATTCCTGCAATTGAGGGGTAAGCGCGGAGGTTACGTTGGTAGCCGTAAAGCCGTCGCGGGCGTCAGCACTGATGGTCATGGTCCGGTACAGGTCGCGCCGCTTGATCTTGGCGTACTGCCAGGCTACGTCCACGTCGGCCACCTGGGTCAGGGGTACGTTCTCGCCGGAGCCCTGGGCGAAGACGTTAAGGCCCCGTAGGTCCTGCACGGTGTAATTCTCTGCTCCAATACCGCGCATCATGATGGGTAGTGCGTCCTCGTCCTCCCGGAAAGAGCCGGCATTGTAGCCGCTAAGGCTGGTGCGCAGCGACACGGCCACATCCTGGTTGGTCACCCCGGCCCGCTCGGCCCGCTCCTGATCGATATCGATGACCACCTTCTTGCTCTTCGGCCCCCAGTCGTCGCTGATGTTGGTAGCCTCGGGCATGCCGTTGAGCACTCGCTTGATCTCGTCTGAGATGGCGTAGAGCCGGTCGACCTCCGGACCACTGATGCGGATAGCCACGTCACTGGCCCCACCACCGCCGCCGGCCAGCGGGCCTACGGTAATGTCGGCATCTGGAAAGTTCTCGTAAGTGTATTCCTCCAACTCGTCGATCACGCGCTGGTTGGCCTCGTAGCGGCTGGTATTCATCAGCACGTGGGCGTAGCCCGTGTTGGCCTCCCCGGGCTGGTAGCCTAGGTCGTAGGAAGAGGGGCCCTCGCTAATGAAGCTGGTGAAGTCGGTGATGCCGTAGGCATCCTCGTCGTCCTCCGGTACGATCAGATTTTGATTGATGTAGTCCTCGATGTCGGCCACGATCTCGGAGGTGCGGTTGATGTCCGTACCCAGGGGCAGGTTCACGTTCATCGTCACCAGGTTGCGGTCGCTGTCGGGGAAGAAGATGAAGGGAATTTGAGTGAACAGCGCCAGAGAGCCGATGAACATACCGATCACGAGGCCCAGCATCAGCCAGGGGCGCTTGAGGGCCCAGTAGATGAGGTCGCCGTAGTAGTTATTGAGCTTGCCGAAGATGTCCTGCTTGACGGGTTCGGGTTCCCCTTCTACGTCGGTTGCACCTGCGGCCCCGCCCTGCTTTGTCTTGACGCGGATGAGCGCAACACCCAGCATACTCACCACCGTCATGGCCATGATCCAGCTACTCAGGAGCGCGAAGGTGATGACCACGAAGAGCGGGCCCATCATTTCCCCCATCGTGTTTTCGGCCAGGAAGAAGGCCAGAAAGGCCGCCGAGGTGGTCAAGGAGGAGATGAGCAAGGGAATAGCTAGCTCACCGGTAGCGGCGTAGGCGGCCCTGCGGGGTTCCATGCCCTCCTCCATGCGTACCATCATGGCCTCGGAGATGACGATGGCGTTGTCGACCAGCAGGCCCAGCGCCATGATAAGGGCGGCAAGGGTGACCTGATTGAGGCCCACGTCGAAGAGGTTCATGAGCAGCAGCGTCATGACGATGGCCAGGGGGATGAGGCTGGCCACCACCAGCCCCGTGCGCCAACCCAGGAAGAGGAACATGACGGCCAGTACGATGCCCACCGACTGCAGCACGTTGCTCACGAAGCCGCTCACGCTGGCCTGTACGAAGGCATCCTGACTGGCGATGCGCTCCAGCTGCATGCCCAGGGGCAGGGTCTCGTTGTAGACGGCCACGCGGGCGTCGACGGCCTCGCCGAGCTCGATCAGGTTGGCCCCCTCCTTGACGGCCACGCCGACCACAAGGCCCTGCTGACCGTCCAGACGCACGAGGCGCTCCGGGGGGTTGGTGTAGCCGCGGGTGATGCGGGCGATCTCGCCGAGCTTGGCCGTCTCGTCGCCGCTGAGGTTGACGATGGTGTTTTCCAGGTCGCTCAGGTCCTCGAAGTTGCCGGTGGGTTCAAGTACGACGCGCTGGTCGCCCACCGTGACCTCGCCACCGGGGAAGACGATGTTGGTGGCCGTGATGTTGCGCTGTAGCTCGTTGGCACTCAGGCCGTAACGGGCCAGGCGGGCGTTGTCGAACTCGACGAAGATCTGCTCCTGCCGCAGGCCGCTGATCTCCACCTCGGCCGCGTCGGGCAGCTTGACCAGGTCGTCGCGGATGTCCTTAGCCTGCTCTTCGAGCTCGTCGAGACTGTAGCCGCCGCCGGCCAGTCCGAGCTGGATGCCGTAGACTACGCCGAGGCCGTCGTCCTTGACGTTGATCTGGCCTACTCCGTCGGGCATAGTAGGTTGTAATTCTTCGAGCTTGCGGCGCAGGCGGTCGAAGACGGGCTGCATGTTCTCTTTCGTCACGCTGGGTTCGAGCTCGACGCTGACTACGCTCAGTCCGGTGCGGCTCTCGCTGCTGATACGCTTGACGGCGGCCAGCTCCTGGGCCGTGCGCTCGATCTGCTCGGTGACCAGTTCCTCTACCCGTTCGGCGCTGGCTCCGGGAAAGGGCGTCACGACGCTCGCCACGCGGATGGTGAAGGGTGGCATGGCATTGCGGCTCAGGTTGTTGTAGCCCACCAGGCCCATGATGGCGATCATGAGGACGATGAGGATGGTGACCCGGTTGTGGGTGATAGCTAGCTTGGCGATATTCATGGGGGGGAGGTGGGCGGGGCCGCTGGTGCGGTGGACCTGGTGAAGGGCGGGGGGGGTATCCCCGGATTTCATCCGGGGTCGGAGTAGGGAAACTGCTACGCAGTTGGAGGGGCAGGTGGGATAACTATTCCAGGAGGCGCACTTCCATGCCATCGAGCAGTTGTTTGAGGCCGGCGGTGGCGACCTTATCGCCGGGCTGGAGGCCGCTGGTGACCTCGAAACCATTGTCGTGTAGGGCACCGATGGTGATGGGACGCTTGTGGGCGACGTAATTGGCGCTGCTGTCGCTGGGGGTAAGCAGGTAGACGAATTTGGTCTCGGGCCCCTCGGTGACCGACTCGATGGGAGTGAGCAGTAAGTCACCGCCGTCGTTTCCATCGTTAAAGGTAAAGCGGATGCTGGCGGCCATGCCGGGGCGGATGGTGGGGGTGGACTCGGCAATGCGGATCACCACCGGGTAGCTGGGGGCGTCGCCCGAGGCGTAGGCCACTTCGCTGACCGTACCGTCGAACTCCTGGTCGTTGAGGGCGGGGAAAGTGATGCGAACGGGCATACCGGTACGGACGACGCCGATGCGGCTTTCCGGGAGGTTGACCTCCACCTCGGGGTCCTCCTCGGTACTGAGGGTGACGATGGTCTTGCCGGAGCCGGCGTACTCGTTGGCCTCGGCGTTCAGGGTGGTGATGATGCCGGAGAAGGGGGCCGTCAGGCGGGTGTAGCTGACCTGGTTGCGGGCGGCGCGGACCTGCGCCCCGCTGGCGTTGAGCTGACTGCGGGCGGCTTCGACCTGGGCCTGGGCGTTCTGAAATTGGCTGCGGGCCTGCTCGAATTCGCTCAAGGAGACGCTGTTGCTCTCGTAGAGGCGGGTGGTGCGCTCGTAGGCAGCGCGGGCGGCGACGAGCTGGGTCTCGGTACTCTGTAACTGGGCCTGACTAGCCTCGTACTGGGCCGAGGACTGGCTACGCTGTACTTCCAGGTCGGCGGGGTCGATGGTGGCGATCAGTTGACCCTTTCTCACGCGCTCACCGAGCTTGACCGGCAGGCTCCGGATGGTGCCGCTGACGCGAAAGGAAAGGGGGGTCTCGCCGGCGGCGGTGGCCACCCCGGTGTACGTCTGGGTAGTCGTGCCGTTGTCGGTCATGACCTCGCCGTAGCGGATGGCGCGGGTGCGGGTCTCGACTTTTACCTCCTCATTGCCGCCGCAGGCGGTGAAGAGGAGTGGGAGGAGGATGAGGGGTAGATAGTTCATTGCTAAATTAATATTCTATAAAGCGGCGCAGGAAGTCGGTCTGCTCGGCGGGGCCGGAGAGGAACTGGTAGCTGCCGGTGGAGCGTTGCAGGGCGATAAAGTCGGCGACGAACTGGTAGCCGGCGTTGGTGGCGTTGATATTGGACTGGAGGGTGACGTTCTGGGCGTCGACTAAGCTGGTGACGTTGGTGGCACCGGCGCGGTAGAGGTCCTCGATGATGCGGAAGTTGGCCGTAGAGGTTTCGGCCGCCTGCCGGGCCAGGTTGAGGTTACGGTAGCTGGCCACCATGGTCTCTACGTCGGAGTAGAGGCGTTGGAGGAGCTGATTTTCGAGGTCCTGCCGCTGGGTCTGGGCCTGGAGGACGGAGACCCGAGCGCGCTCGGCCACGAACTTGCGGCGCCCACCCTGAAAGATGGGGATGGCTACGTTCAGTCCCAGGGTATAGGTGCTGCGGGGGCGGTCCTCGCTGGCAAAGTCGAAGCCGAGGTCTTCGGGCAAGGGCACGGTGCCGTAGTTGGCTACTCGGTAGTTGTACTGTCCGTTGATGGCTACTCGGGGCAGGTAAAAGGCGCGCTCCGCGGAAAGTAATTGGCGTTCCTGGGCATTGATGGCAGCATCAAGCTGATCGAGTGCCGGGAGGTTGCGGCGGGCTTCGTCGGCGAGGAAGTTGGCCAGGCGGTCAAGGTCGCGGGGGCTATTGAGTAGTGGTAGGATGGTCTGGCCCACGAGCCCGAGCAGGGTGTCCTGACCGGTGAAGTCCGGTAATTGGAAGTCCTCGTTGATGGGGCGGTTGAGAAGCTGGTTGAGGTTATAGCGGGCCTGGGCGAGCTGGGCCTGGGCGTTATTGACCTCGATCTTGTTAAGGGCCAGCTCGCTTTCCCAACGGTAGACGTCGGTAGCTCCCCCGGCCCCTACTTTCTGTTTAGTGGTGGCGGAGTTAAGATTGGCGCGGGTGACGGCCAGGTTCTCGTTCTGTAGATCGGCAAAGACCTTGGACTGTAGGACGTTGAGGTAGGCGGTGGCTACATCGAGCACGACGTCGAGCTGGGTCTGCTCTAGGGCGGCCTGCTGGCCTTCGAGCAAAAAGCGGTTGATGGCCACGTTAGCGAAGGCCGGTTCGGAAAGGATGACCTGGTTGAGGGTGCCGTTGGCCGTCCAGTTATACTGCCCCTGCTGTCCGAAGGAGCTGGCTACGGTCTGGCCGTCGAGTCGAGTCACGGTGGTGGCGACCTCCAGCTGGGGCAGTAGATCACTGCGGGCGATGTCGACCTCGGTGACTGCCAGGGCTACGTCATAGGCGCTCAGGTCGTAGCCGAGGTTGTTGGCCAGCCCTTCGAGTACGGCGCCCTCCAGGGTAAGAGTGCGGGCGTCGGGTAGGTCGTTGGGATTGAGTAGGGTGGCACCGGAGAGGGTTTCCCAGTTAGGATAGATGTCGGCCCGGCGGGCTACCGCCATATCGATGAGCAGTTCGGAGGTGTAGGTGGTGAGCTCCGTGCTGAGCCCGGCGGCGGGCAGCCCGTCCATGATCCGGAGGGCATCCAGGGCCACGCGGCGGGGGAGCTGTTCCAGGTTTTCCGTACTGGAGTAGGCAGCCAGTGCCCCCCGGGAAAGCAAGGGCTGGTCCAGGAGTGAGAAGGTGGCCACGCCACGGTCGGCCAGGCTATCGAGCAGCGTGATCTGCTCGCTCAGGGGCATACTGCCGGTAAGCGGGGTGAGGTAAACCGCCTGACTGCCGTCGATTTCGGCCAGGGCGGCAGCCGCGGTGGGGCCGGCCTCTACGTAGCGTACCGTGGCGTCGGGCAGTTCGGCATCGATCACTCCGGCCATACCCCGGCGCATATTCGGGGTGGTAAGCACCGTCAGCACGTCGTAGTCGACCAGCTCCCGCAGCGTGCGCAGGTCGCGACCAATGTCGAAGGGTGACTGAATAAAGGTGAAATTTTCTACCCCGGTACCTTCCGGTCCGCCCCGCTGGCCGGCAGCCAGTACCACGGCGGCAATACTTGGCCGGGCATAGGTACCCCGCTCCATCAGTGCGGTGCTGGTGGCTAGACCGGTAGCTACGACTACATCGGCACTGCGGTAGGCTTCCTGAATGGCCGTCTCCATGGTCTCTGGCTCCCCTCCGGTATACAGGGTACCAAGATCGAGCTGGTAGCGGCTGGCCAGAATGGCCTCCAATTCGCTACCAATGAGACTGTCGAGACTAGGCTCCCCCGCCGTAGCTGCGTCGGAGAGCATCGTCACCCGTAGCGGCGTCTGGGCAAAGGCGAGCAGGCCCAATACAAGCCAGAAGAATAAAATGAGGAGGAAGCGGAGGGTACCGACGTAGCGCAGCGGAATGCCGTCTTTGTCAAGCTCCCCCGGTGGGCGGGATGATTTCATGTGCAGTGAATATACCGATACAACGCTTACATGTTTCTTTGGTTCGATAACTTAAGAACAAAATAAACAAGCCCGTGTGTGTTTCTCGGATAAGGGAAGGCCCGCCGTAACAATTTACGACGGGCCGTTAAAAAACAGTCTTCCAGAACACCTAAAGCTCTTCCTAACGCCGGGGGCCCACGATACCGAAAAAGAGAAATTCGGTAAGGATTCGCATACGCTCGTTGGCATCGGGAAACATCGCGATACTGGCTTCCTGGGACATGAGTTCGCTTACCTCGTCCATCATATAGAGAATGAAGGGTACGTTGAGGCTATCCGATAGCTCACCCTTACCGATTCCGCGGTAGAGGTGGTGGGAAAGGATCGCCTGCCGCTGTTTGCGGTGTTGGTCTAGCACCTCCCGGATCAGGGGGTCGGTCGCCTGGAACAGCTCATCGAGAAACTCGTCGGAAAGCTGCCGGGTGTAGGTCGCCTTCCAGTTCATGATGTCATAGAGCCGTTCGGTCAGCGGCTTAGCTTGCTCCAGCAGCGTCTGGTAGCGCCGAAGCCCGGTGTCCAGAAACTGCTGCAGAATGAGCCGGCCCACCGCAGCGGTATCCTCGAAGTACTGGTAAAATAGCCGTTCACTTACCCCGGCAAGGGCGCAGACGTCCGCCACGGATACCTCGGTGCTACCACGCTCCTGAAATAGGGTACGCGCTGCGGCGAGGATGTCATTAGCGGCGGATGTGGTGGTACTAGGCTCCATAGGGGTGCATTTGGAAGTAAGGAGGAAAAGACGGGCGGTTGGGTTGCCCGTCAGTTTACCGAAGCCAGGTCTTTGCGGCCTCCAGTTGCGAACCGGGGAAGTATTTCATCTCGAGGCCGGGGGTAATGAAGTCCGCCACGTTGACGACCGTGCTCAGGTCTTTTTCGGTAACCAGCGCCACCTTTTCGATGCGGGAGTAGTACTTCACCTCACTTTTAATATCTTCCCAGAAACCACGCAGGGTAAAGCCATCGAAATCGGCCACCTGGATCAACAGCCGCAGCTCATCCTCGTCGTCCCCCCCCTGCATCAGTTGCGTATCGATGCGCTGATTGATGAAGTCGTAGTCTGCCCGACCGAGCGTACCGGCTATCCGGATGCCAAGGGCGTGCTCGCCCGCGACGTCGAGGGAGGTAACGTTGCGGGTAGCATCGGCGGTAGGCTTGCTCAGCCACTGCATGGCCCGCTCGCGCTGGTCGAGTGAAAAGGTTTTTACGTCCATGTTCGGCACGAAGAAGCCTTCGATGTTAGCCAAAGTGGAAAGCCACTTTTTATCCGTCATGATGGCGTACTTCTCCACCTGCCGGATGAGCCCGAGCTGGTGGCCAAAATTCTTGAAGACCCCGGCAAGGTTGGTGATGCCGTCCAGCGATTTGATGACGCCCAGGAGGCGAATCTTGCCCTGGCGATCGGCGGTTTCTTTGATACGGCTGACGACCTCGTTGACCTTACGGCCATCGAAGGTGCCGTCGATCGTGTAGCTGACGATGTCGGGCTGGGTGGTAGTGGCAAAGGTGATCATGGTGTTAGTTTAAAGTTGAGAAATTTAGAATTGCTGATTATCGCCGCCCTCCTTCTGGTCCTCGTTGCGCACGCGGCTGCGGCGGTTCTGAGCCTTGAAATCGATCGCACCGAATTTGTGGGTCAGGTTGATGCCGAAGCTGCGGAAGGGAATGGTGAATTCAGAGGACTGGATAAAGTCAGGCCCGCTCAGGTCGGTACCAAATACCTTGTCCTCGCTGAATGGCTCGATGATGCGGATGCCCACGGCCGTCCGCTCGCTGATGTCGTAATTGGCCCCCATACCGAAGATGCTGAAGCCGGGAGTATTACCCTGTAGGGTCTGCTGGGGCCCGCGGCCGAAGGCGAAGAAGTCCAGTCGCAGCTTATCGGTAACAGTATAACTGCCCCCGGCATTACCGCTGATGACATCGGCCGAACGCTCGAGCTCCTCGCCCCCGACGATACCCGTACCATTGTAGCGGCCGTAGTTGAAACTACCCCGCAACTGTAGTTTTTTGAACAGCGTAAAGGAGGTGAACACATTAGCTCCGTAAGTATCGCTACTGCCGATATTAAGGAAGGTAGTGGTACTGGCGATGCCGTTTTCCCCCACGCGGAGGAAGGATTCGATGAGGTCCTCGGTCTGGCGCAGGTACACCGAGGCATTGAGTACCACCCCCTTGATGTAGGTGTTGTAGGCCAGCTCGTACTGGTTGACGAGCTCGGGCTCCAGGTCGGGGTTGCCGATCTGTAGACTGTTGGGGTCGGAAATGGTGGTAAAGGGGTTGACGTAGAAGAGGCTCGGCCGCTGGATGCGCTCGGTGTAGCTGGCCTTCAGGTTGCTGAACTGGTTGAGCTGGCGGTTCAGGATGATGCTAGGGAGGAAGTTCTGATAGCTGTTCTCGAAACTAGGGTTCTCACTGCGGAACTCCCCGCCAATCTCGGTCGATTCGTAGCGGGCACCGGCCACCAGTCCCCATTTTTCTCCGATGTTTACGTTGAAGCTCAGATAGGCAGCGTAGACGTCCTGGTCGTACAGGAAGAGGTCCGTCAGGGTAGGATCATCGCTAAATGAACTGTTGTCATTCGGCTTCACCTGGGTGCGGTAGTCACTGTCGATGCGGCGCAGTACGGCCTTCACGCCGGTCTCCATCTTGATGGCTTCCGACCAGGGGTGGGTGTAGTCGAGCTGTCCGGTGTACTCCAGATTGGTGCCGTCGTTGGTGTTGATGAGGTCGCGCTGGTAGATGGGCAGGCCGCCGCTCTGGTCGACGGTGTTGTCGGTGCGGCTCTCCTGCCCGCTGAGTTGGAAGGCAAGGACCAGTTCGCGGCCCTCCTGATCGGGGAAGGTCTTGCGGTAGTCGAGGGTAGCGTCGAAGCCGCTATTGTCGTTCTCGCTGTCGTTGAAGCGGTCGAAGGTGATGTTCTCAGCACTGGCGAAATTGTCGATCGTGCCGAAGGTGGTACCATCGTTGCTGCGGCTAAAGCGATTGTACCGGCCGCTCAGGTTCAGGCTATTGTAGGCGTTGAAGTCATAAAAGGCACCCAGGTTACCGTTGAGGCCAAGGATCTGGTTTCCGTTGGTCCCCTGCTGGGTGAGGGTACGTACGGGGCGGCCGTCGACCAGGTCGGTGCGCAAAAAGTCGATCGTACCGTCGCGTTTCCAGGACCAGAAGGCGTTGGCCCCACCGTTTATCCCGAAGCGTCCTAGCAAGGAATTTACGTTCAGCCCGGCGTTGTTCTGCCGGGTACCGATACTGGAGTTTACCGTACCGGTGAAGCCCTGGGCTTCCTTCTTCTTGGTGATGATGTTAATGATTCCGCCGGAGCCCTCGCCGTCGTAGCGGGCCGAGGGGGTAGTGATCACCTCTACCGATTTGATCTGGTCGCTGGGGATGCTTTTAAGTGCATCGGCCACGCTACTGGCGAAGATGGTAGAAGGGCGGCCATTCACCAGTATCCGGAGGTTAGAGGAGCCGCGTAGGCTCACGTTGCCCTCCAGGTCGACGCTGAGCAGAGGCACCTTACGTAGCACGTCGCTGGCGTCGCCGCCCGAGTTGGTGGCGTCCTTTTCGGCGTTGTAGACGAGCTTGTCGATGCGGTTCTCCACCAGGGCGGATTCTCCCACTACCTCTACGCCCTCCAGCAGGACGGCATCGGTACCCAGGGCGATCGTGCCGAGGTCCAGGTCGGGACTCTTGGGGGTGGTATTCACCTCCGGTAGCGTCTGCTCCTCGTAGCCGATGAAGCTGATCCGCAGTTGATAGTTGCCCGTGGGTACGTCGGAGAGGCGAAAGTTCCCACCGGCTTCACTGACGGTGCCGGTAATCTGCTGTTCCCCCTCGGCGGAGAGCAGCACGATGGTGGCGTACTCGACGGGGGTAGCGGAGGCGGCATCCGTAATGGTGCCTCGGATGCTTCCTTTGATACCGCCGGTTACGGCGGGGCGCTGGGCGAATAGGGTACCGCTCAGTAACAGCAGCGTGAGGAGAAGAGTAGTCGTATATTTCATGTTAGTGGATATGGCTGTTGTGGGCCGCCGGGGTGGCGGTCAGTTTAGCGGCGAGGTTCTTGTGCACGAGTGTGCGGTGGGGGAAGGGGATCTCGATGCCTTCCCGATCGAAGCGCTGCTTGATGGATTTGTAGAGGTCGTTGCGCATTCTGAAGCCGGTCACGTAGGTAGCCGCCCACACCCAGGCTCGTAGGTTGACGCTGCTGTCGCCCAGGCCGATGACCTGTACGTCGACCACCGGCTTGCCGTCCTTTTTTTCCCGCTCACTGCGGTTGTCGATGAGGTAATCGTGGGCCGTAGCCTCCTCGCGCATGATCGTCATAGCTCGGTCGATGTCGGAGTCGTAGCTGATGCCGATCTCGACAAACTCGCAGGTCCGGTACTCGGTGAGGGTGTAATTCTCGATTTTCTCCTTATTGATGATGGCATTGGGGATCACGACGCACTTGTTTTGGAAGTTATTGATGACGGTATGTCGCAGGGTAAGGTCCTCGACGCGGCCCACGGTATCGGTCACCTTGATCACGTCACCCAGGCGGAAGGGCTTGAAGAAGGCGATGAACAGCCCCCCGATCACATTAGCAAAGGCCTCCTGGGCGGCCACACCGATGATGAGGGCCAGCACACCGGCACCGGTCAGGGCGGTGGTGGCCAGGTCGCGGGCGGCGGGAATGGCCAGGGCCGTCAGGATGATGCCCGTGGCGTAGATGCCCACCGTAGCCAGGGAGTTGAGGTACTTATAGGTCGTAGTATCCTGCCGGTCGCGGGCACTGGTGGCTTTGATCCGCCGCTCAAAAAAGGCACTCACCACCGCGGAGACGATGATCGTAGCCATCATCACAAAGGCGATCCAGGTCACCCGTAGGATGTTTTGGTTCATCGCCGCGAACTGCTCGTGGTCCAGAAAGGCATAGCTGATCAAACCGGCCCCGAGCACCAAGACGAAGACCTTTAGAATCTTGCGGATGGTGGGAAGCACCACTGGCTTCCTGCCCCGTGCCTCCAGCCGGCGGATGATCATCCGGATACCGAAGTGGGCCCCCGACCAGAGTAGGGCTACCGTCAGGGTGACGAAGATGATCCAGGTGATGTCCTGGGTAGTAAGGTGAAGGGATTCCATTGCGCGGTGGTCGTAGTGGCCTAACGCTCTACAGGTTCGTATGGTTCTCTATTTACAGAACTATTTACACTTTAAGGATTTTTGCACCTGCGGCCCCGCCCATTTGCTTACCTTCCGGGACCAAAATTCGGAAAGTATGCTGCGTTGGATGACCGTGTGGACTACGCTCTTACTTGGGTTACACCTTAGCGGCCAGCCCCGCCAGCCCGTAGACTACGTCAACCCCCTCACCGACACCCACCAGTCCCGCTGGTTCTACTTCTCCTCGGCCAGCCGGCCCTTCGGAATGGTGAATCTGAGCCCGGATACGAACGTCAGGGGCAGCTGGAAGTCGGGCTACCTCTACGACAGCACCACCGTGCGCTGCTTCAGCCACGTACATGCCTGGCAACTTTCGGGGGTACCGGTCATGCCCACCACGGGCGAGATGCTGGGCCACCGGGGTATGGACGCCACCCAGAGCAGCTTCTCCCACGCCACGGAGGAGGTCGCGCCGGGTTACCATAAGCTCCACCTTGACCGCTACGACGTGGACGTAGAACTTACCTCCACCACCCGCGTGGGACTGCACCGTTACCGCTTTAATGGGGAGGGGGCACGCCACCTACTCTTCGACACCGGGGCCTTCCTGGCGCACGACTCGACCGACTATAGCATGGTGCACCGTGTCTCGCCACGCGAGTTGGAGGGCTACGTGATCATGGGGCCTACTCACCGCCGTCCGAAGCCCGTCAAGCTCTACTTCATCGCCCAGCTGGACCAGAACATGACAGCCTTTGGGGGATGGCGGGCGGGGTCGCCGGTGCAAACGGATGGTGAGGTGGCCGGCAAGGACGTGGGGGCCTTCGTCAGCTTTGACCCCACGCTCACTGAGCTACACCTCAAGGTGGCCCTCTCGTATACCTCCCTAGCGGCTGCCCGCGCTAACCTCGCTGCCGAACTACCCCACTGGGACTTCGAGCGGGTACGCCGGGAATCCCGTGAGGAGTGGAACGAGATGCTGAGCCGCGTGGAGGTAAGTGGGGGCACCGAGGCACGCACCGTGAAGCTCTACACCGATCTCTGGCATGCCCTGCTCGGACGGCGCATCGTGAGCGACGTGGACGGCTCCTACGTCGACAATACCGGTGACACGGCCGTGGTGCGTACGGCCAGCAACGGCTACCCGCACTATAATTTCGACGCCTGGTGGGGCAGTCATTGGTCGCTTAATATCCTCTGGTCGCTGGTATATCCCGAGATCATGGCCGGCTTCTGCAACACGATGGTGGATATGTACCGCAACGGGGGATTGATCCCACGGGGGCCATCGGGTGGCAACTACACCTACGTGATGATCGGCGACCCGGCGGTGAGCTTCTTTGCCGCGGCGCTGAATAAGGGGATCGACGACTTCGACGTGGAGGCGGCTTATGAGGGCTTACGCAAGAATGCCTTCGTGGGTGGCATCCGCGACCACGCCGGCTACGAGCACCGCACGCCGGCCTACGGGGGTGGGATGCAGTACTACGAGGAGCGCGGCTACGTACCGGAGGGTATCGAGGGCCCGGGGGGGCATAAGGATGGGGCTTCGATGACCCTTGAATACGCTTACCAGGACTGGTGCTTAGCCCAGATTGCTAAGCGGCTGGGTAAGGAGGAGGATTACACCTTTTTCATGGAGCGCTCTCAGAATTACCGCAACGTCTGGAACCCGGCCACCGGCTACATGCACCCGCGCGAGATGGACGGGAGCTGGATCGATGATTTCTCGCCCGTGGTGGACGATTTCAGCGCCCGCGGCTTCTGCGAGGCCAACTGTGCGATCTATTCGCACTACGTGCCCCACGATCTACCGGGACTGATGGAGCTCTTCGGGGGGCGGCAGGCCTACCTCGATTCCCTCAACGGCTCCTTCGAGCGGGCGGCGGAGGACTGGCTGAAGTCGGCCGATAAGGTCCACGCTGCCAACTGGGTCGATTACGGCAATCAGCCGGGCACCGCCATGGCCCACCTGTTCAACGTAGCCGGGGCACCCTGGCTCAGTCAGCGGTGGGTGCGCGCCGTCAAGGACACCTACGCCGATACCACGGCCTACGGGGGGTATCACGGGGATGAGGACCAGGGGCAGATGGGCGCGCTCGGGGTGCTGTTGGCCGTGGGGCTATTCAGCGTGGACGGTAGCGCGGCGGTGGAGCCTAGCTATGAGATCACGACACCAGTTTTCGGGGAGGTTGTCTTTCACCTTCACCCGGATTACTACGGTGGGGAGCGGTTTACGATTCGCACGGTTGGGCAGCCGGAGAAGGATCTGTACATCCAGTCGGCTACGCTGAATGGCCGTTCGTGGTCATCGGTGCACCTGCCGTTTGTGACGGTAGCGGCCGGCGGCGCACTGGAATTACGGGTGGGGGAACTACCGAATACGGATTGGGGGGTTGACTGAGCGTAGGCCAACCGGCTAAGATAAAAAATCTCGCAACAACTTCCGCAATTTGAGGTTTGAGCTACCGAACCCTTTTGACAAACCAACACGTATTACTATGAAAAATCTGATTCTTCTCGTGTTCGCCTTCGCCATCATGGCCTGTACGCCCCGGCCCAATGACAGCGACGTAAACACCACCGACGACCAAACCCGCCCGATGACGGACCGCGAGGTCAATCCCCAGGGCCTCGACAATGAGGACATGACCGACGGCATCGACCCCGACCAGAGCATGGACGCCGACATGGACATGGCCGGTACGGATGCCCAGGTACAGCAGACCATGGACGCCGTGCAAGGTGCCGGTGGTGACATCACCGCCCTGGCTCCCAGCACCGCCGTTTCCAACATCGACTCCTGGATCAGCGAGCTCGAAGGCATGGATGGTACCGACGGTATCGTAACCAACCTGCGTAGCCTGAAGGACGAGCTCGGTGCTGCTAACATCGACGGTCCCCGCGTATCCAATCTGCTCTCCGAGCTCGCCACCGAGACCCGCCAGGTAGGTGGTGGCAACCAGGGCCTGACCATGCTGGCTAGTGCACTGGATGCCGGTGCCGCTAAGCTGGGCGGTAAGTAAGCTTTAGCTAAAATCGTAGTCACGGACTACGGTGATAGCCCTGCGGCCTTTGGTCGTGGGGCTATTTTTTTGGGGGTGATGTAAGATCGAATGTAACAGTCTCCTGTATAATTTTCCTCACGTCGATAATTGGCCAAATTAGGTTAATGTAAGTACCCTCCCGCTGTAGCTTTTCGTAGAGGATACCCCGACCGGTACCGAGACAGATTGCGGTCAGGTGACGTGCGAGTTCTATAGGGACTGAGAAAGAACCACTCGGTTCAATTACAAGTGCGCCCCAGTCATCTTTATGAAACTGAAAGCGGACTCTGAACTGTAAGGTGACAATTACCTGCTTTTCAACTTCAAATTGGAAACGCTGCAGTACTACTAAACAGCGGATTTCTGGAGTGATTTCAAAGTCTACTTTAAGCCTTACATCGTTAATTTCTTTCGGAAGGGCAGAATGCGGAAACACGGCGAACTGATCGACTTCGATGCCGTGAATCGAAAACCTTGGTGCTCGATAGGCCATGTCTGATGCTAGTAGGCGAACTCCAGGCAGTCTGCATCACGCTCGACGGCAGTGCCGCCAAAGATTGAGCGAAGGTCAGGAACAAGCCCTTCAAACACGGTCGCACGGAAAACCGGTGCAGTATATGCATTACCCTCAGGTACTTCAAGTAGTGTAAGGCCGGTAGCCTCGGCGAGCTTGCCAATGGTTTCTAGCGTCATGTTCTGCCTGCCCTTAAGAATTTTACCTATGTGCTGCGGAGTGACTCCCATTTGGTTGGCAAGCCAAGTCTTAGTTCTACCCTGATCCGATAGGTAGGTTAGCACTTTCGTCGCAACTTGAAAAGCCAGACGGTTGTGCTCCTGGTTTTGTGCCCTGTCTTCGGAAAGTCTCTTCCAGGCAGTATCGGGCTCAGCCCTGTCGACCAGTGATTGAACGAAAGAGGTATCGTGTCCGTGTGCCATGGGTATTTGTAACTTAAACAACTAACGTAAACAACTCCCCCGCCCGTATTAGTTTGCTGAGGTCCTGACGTGCCACCATCATTCGGTCAAGTTCCCTCTCCAGATGGTCTCGCTCTTTCATGAGGTGGTTAAGTTTGATCGCGCCACCGACGATGAAGAACTGATCGGTGCGCATACGTACTCCATAGAGTCGCAACCAACCACCCAACTTTACTTTGGTCAATAACTTATGCTCATGATCATCGCGCAGGGGTTGAAACAACTCGCTCAGGCGATCAAGCATGGGATCAGCAATAACCTGGTCGACGGCCTGGCGGATTCGCTGCGCTTGCTCGTAGGTTCTTTGTGCAAAATCTTCCTTACTGACTTTTCCATAATAACTATTCTGAGGTAGGTCCTGAGGGTTAGCATCGTAGAAATCGAATAAGTACATCGGATCTTCCCACAGTTGGTAGCACCGGGTCAACTCATGGTCGTCCGCTTCCTCATAGTCCACATCTGAATGACGCAAACTAAACAAGCGTCGCTGTCCATCTAAGGCGAATATACGCTCAATGTTTGACACAAGTAAACTTTTAAGTTTAGTTTCAGTCTTGACCACGACGGCACGGGGTATCCGTAATCACCGCTAACTTACCACATTTTGTTAGTAATATTCTTTGATGTATCCGTACGCCCGCTCAAAGAGCACCTGGTCCGTATGCAGGCGGTACTTCAGTAGCGCCTTTCTGAGGGCCTTCTGCACCTCCCGCTCCCCCTGCGTCGTAGTCTGCCAACTAGGGAAGCGCACAATCTTGACGATCTCGTCGATGTCGTTGACCACCCGCTCCACCACTGCCGGCGTTTGCTCGTTCTTTAGCTCCAGGAACAATTCGCTGAGGGCGGCCTTGGGGGACTTCCCCTGTACTTCCGCCGCTAGATCCCGCTCCGCCTGCACAGTCTCGGCGGCGATTTTACACAGCTCCTTGACAAATTCGATCGACACGATCAACCCCTGTTCTGCCCGGTCGCGTAGGGCTTCCAGGCGCTCACTGAGCTTCTTGAAGACCGGAATGCCCTCGTGCTTCCGGAATCGGCTCACTAAGGTTTTCTCCAGCTCCTTGCGCTGCCGCTCGGAGGGGTTGTTCATGATCTCGTCGATCACGTCGGCATCAAGCACGAACTCCTCCAACTGGTGCACCTCCCCCACGTGTACGTGATCGTGGATTAGCTGCGTCGTCTGAGCCCCCAGCGAGAACCACAGCAGCTTACCGATATTATCGGAGGAGGGCTTCACCGACTCGTACACCTGCGAGAGCCAGCGGTAGTCGTCTTCGTACTGGGTCAGGATAGGATCGGGGGAAAGACTCTCCCACAGCTTGTTGAGCTTCTTGTAGTCGGCGGCAAAGGCATCCTTTTTTTCGTCCCCCTTGATGGCCTCCTGTGCAGCCTCCAGTCCCGTGAACCCCTCTATGGTACGGTCGACGCTGGGGAAGTGCGCCAGGGTAGCAACTATCGCCGGACCGACCTCCCCCCGCAAATGACTGAAGTTGGTGAGTACGCTCTTAATGCTCTCCTCATCGAATTCTAGCGCCTTGGCCGCGTCGTCGAAGACGCCGAAGTAGTCCACGATCCGCCCGAAGTGCTTATTCGGGTACTTGCGGTTGCTACGGGTGACGGCCTGCAACAGCGTATGGTCTTTGAGGGACTTATCCAGGTACATCGTTTGCAAAATAGGCGCATCGAAGCCGGTCAGCAGCTTTGCCGTTACGATGAGAAATTGCACCTGCGACCCCGCATCATTGAAGGTGTCTACGATACGCTCCTGCTCGGTTTTATCGATGGCCCACTTCTGTTTGAAGTCATAAGTGTCACTGGCTGAAGTAGAGATTACGACGCGACTAGCCTCGGGGGAAAAGTGCTGATCAAGTTCTTCCTTGTACTGTACGCAGGCATGGCGGTCACTGGTCACGATCATGGCCTTAAGCCCGTGGGGTTCCACCTTTTCCTGGAAGTGCTTAGCGATGTCGGCTACGATCTTCTCCACCCGCTCGGGGGCGCGCAGGAAGGCATTCATACGGGCGGACTTACTGCTCAGTGCATCGGCCTGGAGGTCATCCAGCGCGGTGGCTTCCTGGAACTCGGCAAACAGTTGGTCGATTCCTTCCTTGTCGATGTGAATATCCACCAGCCGGGGCTCGAAGTGCAGGGGCAGGGTAGCGCCATCGCGGAGGCTGTCCTGGTAGGTGTAGCGACTCAGGTAGCCGCCCTCATCTTCCGGTGCCCCGAAGGCCCAGAAGGTGTTTTTGTCAGCTTTATTGATGGGAGTGCCGGTGAGACCGAACAGAAAGGCATTCGGCAGGGCGGCACGCATCTGGCGGCCCAGGTCGCCCTCCTGGGTCCGGTGGGCCTCGTCGACCATCACGATGATGTTCTCGCGAGCATTCATACCGGCCGGGGCGTCGCGAAACTTGTGGATCATGGTGACGATGATCTTGCGCGTGTCCTGCCGTAGCTTTTGCTGTAGGTCCTGGATGCTATCGGTCGTCTCTACGTTGGCCACGTCGGCGGCGTTAAAGGTGCCGGTGATCTGTGTATCGAGGTCAGTGCGGTCGACCAGAATCAGTACGGTCGGACTCTTCAGCTCCGGCATGCGCCGCAGAATGCGCGCCGTAAAGAGCATCAGCAGCGACTTCCCGGACCCCTGGAAGTGCCAGATCAATCCCTGTTTGACGCGTCCTTCGACCACCCGCGCCACAATCTTGCCCGCCGCCTCGTACTGCTGGTAGCGGCAAATGACCTTGATGCGGCGTTTCTTCTTGTTGGTGGTGTAAAGCGAGAAGTCACGCAGAATATCGAGCAGCCGCCGAGGGTGCAGCAGGTCGTCGAGTTCCTTACCCACCGCGCCGAGACCCAGGTGGCGGGCCAGCTCCCCCTGCTTGTCTTCGAGCCGCCACGGTCCCCAGAAGTCGAGGAGCGTACGCACCGCGCCGTAGTGCAGTTCCTTCCCCTCCGTAGCGAAGGAGAGGATATTCGGTACGAACAGCGCCGGCACCGAGTTCTCATAAATCTCGTGAATATCGTGGGCCCCATCCACCCAGCTCACCGAGGGACGGATCGGCGTTTTTGCCTCCCCGACGACCACCGGCAGCCCGTTGATCAGTAGTACGATATCGGGGATTTTCGTTTCGCGGCTCCGCACGTTGTACTGGGTGGTCGCCACGTAGGTGTTGTTGTTCAGATTGTCGAAGTCGATCAGCCGTACCGGCACGTGACGGTGGTTGGGGCCAAAGGGCATCGTCTTCTCGCCGGTCATCCACTTGGCGAATTCCTCGTTGGCGGCTACAAGTCCGGCTGAACCCACCGTCAGCAGGATGCCCCGCAGTTTGTAGATCACCTCATCGGCCCGGCCGGGTTGGGCGGCGATCTCGGGGTTCAGGCGCTGGAGGGCTTCACTGAGCTCGACTTCTACCAGTACGCTTTCGGGATTTCGCCGCAACAGTTGGGGAGCTACGTAGGTCCAGCTTGCGCCGTAGCTGGGCTTACCCGCTTCCGACCAATCCTTGTCGTTCAGGTTGACGCCGGTGAGGCGGTGGACGATGAAATTTTCTACGCTGTTTTGTTCGGAAAAGGACATGGGGCAGGGGGAGTGGGGCGGGGACGCGGGTGCAAAGTTTTTTAGGGAGGAGCGATGCTTCAAGTCACCATCACGTCGTACATCTCCCGGGCACGCAGTCTGGCGTTTTTCGGATGGTCGTTGTTGAAGTGAATTTCGTTCTGCCCGGCGGGCCAGTGTCCGGTTTGTTTGCGGACCAGGTACACCAGTTCCGCTTCAATGGACTCCCCGTAAAGCTTAGCGTCTTCGCAGTTGCCGGGGATGTCGAGCATAAATACGGAAAGCTTGAGTTCGGTATAGTCGCCTACGGTCAGCCACTTGTAGTTGTAGGGCGTGTGTCCACGCAACGCGATCTGGCCGATGCTGCGGATGGTATGACCTACGTAAATGATGTCACCGTTCGGGTCTTGGACTACGTATACCTTGCCGCCTTTCTCCGTAACCGGTTTACTGAATTGTACGGTCTTACCATCCTGCTCTTTTCGCAGGATGCGGCGTTGTCCGTTGGCCTCACCGATAATGAGGTCGTAAGTGATGGGGGAGGGTACTGAGATCAGAATATTCGGTTAATTATGGACTTCTGAAGGGCTCTAGCGGAGGCCAATGATTTTTTAGTACTAACTATGGTAGTATCTATTTCTGCCATATTAGCTCTAAATGAATTAACATGAGTGTCTGAAAAATTTGGAATTTTAAATAACTTTACAATAGTTGAGTTAATAGTGTTTAAGCCGCTCGTGGATTTCGCATTTTGTTGAAAGTATGACCTTCCACGCTGGCTGTTTAGGTAAGATGCAATTACCTCCGCCACGCCTTTTTGGATGCAGCGTGCTCTGATAACGTGATTTTGATGCAACATGTATGGCCACTCATTTTGCCAAACTGCGGCCCTGCCAATTTCTTGAATATTAGCGTGACCTTCAACGATCAAGATGTCATTCTCTTCAAGCGCATACTTTTCTTGGTCGCCGTCAACTATACCGATCTCCTTAACTTCGGAAAGGTCTAACGCGCCTCTGTATACATTGCCAACCCGTAGATATGGTTCTTTGTCTATACTATTGCGGCGAGCAGCGTTTACAGTTAGGCCATATCGTATGTCAGCAATTCTGCTAAATCGCGTTTTGCTGCCTTCGATATTCCCGAAGAAGTCACTTTGAAAAGACTCTGATACCAATTTCGCTTGCGTAAGAATAGACATCAACCCCTCCACCACCGCATCCCCCGCCCACAGCAGCTCCGCCAGCCGCGCCTGTTCGGCTTTGGGGGGGAGGAGGAAGGTCTGCTTGCGGAGGGATTTCCAGTTAATCGTAGGCGATAGTGAGCCAACTGAAATATCGACCGCACGGTGCATGAATTGGTCGGAGTGCAGGAAAAAGGGGAATAAGTCGGGATCGATAACCGCTGGCTTAGCCCGCAAAACCATAGCGTGTGCAGAACAGAAACCGTGTGACTTCGCGATGGCTGCTTTACGTTGATACGCCCTTCGTCTGCCAAATATGACATCGCCCGGGTAAAACCGCAGCTTGGTTCCATTTACATCGTCGCTGCTTCCATGGCGGGTAATATGCAGGTTTTCCGGATCGATGTGCTCCAAACCTACGTAGATGTTTAGGTCCGTTTCGTTCGGATCGACCCGCTCGGACACCATAGTCGCAATCTCATCAAACCCGTGGGGCGTCCATTTCGACTTGTCTAATTTGCTCAAGTTCATTCTGCCGGGGTATCGAGCATTTCAAATAGCTGTGTCATGCTCTGCTTTAAATCGGAACTACTTTGCTCCCACTCACGCAGCGCGTCATCAATCGTTACTTTTTCTAGGTCGCTATCGACATTACTGACATAGAGGGAGATGTTGAGACTGGCCCCCTTGTCGAGAATCTCTTGGTTCTCAACGAGGCGGCAAAATGCATCTTGATCGCTAAAATTCTTGTACGCGGTATAAATTTTGTCGATATGCTCGTCGTCCAGATAGGCGATCGTTTTGTCCTGCCGCACTTCATTCACCGCATTGATGATGAGCACATTCCCCCGCTTCGCCGCCGGTTTTTCCCGCCGCGTGATCAGCAGACAGGCTTCCATCGGTGAGTTGTAAAACAGGTTTGGCCCCAGGCCGATCACACATTCCACCTGGTCGGCCTCAATCATTTTGCGCCGCATGTCCGCCTCCGCGTCGCGGAAGAGGATACCGTGGGGCCAGAGCGAAATGGAGCGGCCGGTCTGCGGGTTTAGGCTCAGTTGGATGTGTTGCTGGAAGGCGTAATCCGCGCACCCCTGCGGCGGCGTACCCCACACATTCCTTCCGTAGGGGTCGCTCTCAAAGCGCTCGCGGTTCCACGACTTAATGGAGTAGGGCGGGTTGGCTAGGATGACGTCGAACTGCTTGAGCCGGTCGTGCTCCAGGAAGGCGGGCCGGGCCAGGGTATCGCCGCGCACGATGCTGAACTCCTCGATGCCGTGCAGGAACATGTTCATGCGGGCGATGGCGGAGGTGAGCAGGTTGATCTCCTGTCCGTATAGGCGTAGAGTACGGTACTCCTTACCCTCATCGCGCAGGTGGAGGGCGCAGTTGAGGAGGAGTCCGCCGGAGCCGCAGGTGGGGTCGTACACGCTCTCACCGGGCTGGGGATTGGCGATGAGGGTCATCAGCTTCACGACCGTGCGGTTGGTGTAGAATTCGGCGGCGGTGTGGCCACTGTCGTCGGCAAACTCCTTGATGAGGTATTCGTAGGCGTTGCCGAGCTGGTCGTCGGGTACTTTATCCAAGCTCAACTCCTGCTGGCTGAAGTGCTCGATGAGGTCGATCAGGGTGGCGTCGCTGAGACGGTTCTTATTGGTCCAGCTGGCCTCCCCGAAGATGCCGTACAGCGTAGCGGGATTGGCCTTCTCTAGCTCGGTCATCGCGTGCTGGATGGCAACGCCTACGTTAGTGGTTGTCTCGCGCACGTCCTTCCAGTGCGCCCCTTCCGGAATCTGAAAGCGGTGATGTTCGGCGAAGCTGGCGTATTTCACATCACCATCGCTTTCGGCCAGGGCCTTGCAGTATTCCTCGTCGTACACGTCGCAGATCCGCTTAAAGAACAGTAACGGGAAGATGTACTGCTTGTAGTCGCCGGCGTCGATGGTACCGCGTAGGGTGGTGGCGGCACCCCAGAGGTAGCGTTCTAGTTGGGCTTGGGTCATACTACTTTACGTGGGACTCTTAGCTTAAGGAGACTTTCAACGCTCATTCGTTCCTTATTTGTTTCGATACTGGATAGTCTTATATCTTGTAAAATAAAGAAGTCTTCAATTGAAACTTGGCCATCGGAATTAACATCCGTTCTTTCATTTAGTAAGAAGTCCACCGCATTATTTATGATAAAAGTCAAATATGACCTCAAGTGGCTGACCAATGTGACAATGTCGCTCCTTATTGCGGCATTATGTACGATCTCATTTCTAATTCGGTATATCCTCATAATATTCCAGTCAAGATTTTCTTGGTGGTTAATCAATGCGCTTTGCAGCTGTTTGCTGTCATTTATCAGCTCCCATATGTGTCGCGATCTATATTTTGCGAGGATAGATTTTGTGTTTGACTGTATAATATCATGGGTTTCTTGATGCAGGAGGTAAGCTAAAGACCCGTCGTAGTTGGAAAGCCCTTCGTGTAACCCCAGTCTTTCGAGGTCGCGGTGGAATGAAAATAGATTTCTGCGTAGATAAATCAATGCGTGGCACCTTGGTAAATAAGTGCGAATTCGACTAATGGTATATTCGTCTGCATCGAATATTGCGAAGATAAATTCTAGCCCTATCCAGTAGTTAAGCAACTTATTACCCAAGTCAGTTGCTTCGGTGCCAAGTCTCAAATTTCTTATCCCGGAGATTAGTTTGTTTACTGTATCCTCGGAAATTCTCTCATTATTTTTTATGAAATCGAAGCTTTCTGATAGGTGGAGATAACGGCTTTCTCTACCTTCAAAATGCCCTTCGATGCGATAGGTGGAATTGTAAACTCTCGACTTGGTGGGGTCGTTGGCTCCTATCACGGCAATTTCATCCATCAATGTGATGCTCGATTTACTGTAGCTGACATACAGGCTATCTAAAAATTCAAGCATCAGTTCTTTTCCTAGTTCCAGCGCGCGGTAGTAATCAGAACAAGTGACTTTAGTGATCAGTAATAGCTCCTCGTTGTGCTTATCAAGATAACTCGATATGTGTTGATTGGTGGAGTGTCTTAACTGAGCCTTGTCCCGGGCGGTAACTCGAGTTGCGATAGTGCCACGAAGCCTTACATTAACCAAGTTTATTTTGTAGGACGTAAGCCCAAATACAACCGTAAACTCCTCGTGCGGTCGATCATATAGGGAATGTAAAATTTCAAATCTTTCCTCAAACGACTGCCTGGAAAGACCTATTAAAACAGCATTCGCAAAATGGTCCAGATAAAATCTTGAGTAGCCAAGCTCTGTAAGTTCAATGTAGTAATATTGGACGGTAAGATTGAAATCTTTAGCCTCCTGGAGTGAGAGATCTGTTTGCCTATTTTCGGCGATGAGTGCTAGGCGAAGTTTCTCATGTAGCTTATTAAAATAATCCATGTTGTCACTAAGCAGAAGATTTGCTGAGTGAATCACTTTACTGTAATTGACCTTTTTGCCCTTCGCTTCTGTTAATAGTTTATTGAAGTAGCCCAGCTCAATCCTGTCAAAGTTAAGATTGTGGTCCGTTTGTAAAATCCTTGCCATCTCCCTGATAAGAGTCGTCGCATAATCATGATTTCTAAGCCTCTCTAACTTTAGATCTAGGCAGACCTTGACCAGTTCCCTCAGGAGGGATGTAGGATTGTGAAGGCGCAAACGATAGGTATCAATCGTGTCCTTGTGTAGTACTTCCAACGTCTTCTCCACAAAGAGCTGCTGCAACTCCGTGACATCATATTTTAACTTCAAATTTTGCATAACTGAAAACTATGGCCTAACTTTGGGGTGCAATCAAAACACAAAAAGGAGCCGTAGTTGCTTTCCACTGGGTAAACCTACGTCAGCACCTCGGCTCCTAAGAATCATGGACTCAGGCTTTTGCCTGGGTCCTGTTCGTTTTCCAAGGAGATGAAGCTCTGTAGCAACCCCCGAAACCGCTCCTCCGCCGCCAAACTTCCCCTCCAAGCCACCTTCAGGTCTTCCAGCGCCTCCTCCACACTAGGCAGATCATCCTCGATCACCTTCTCCACGTAAAGCGGAATGTTAAGGTTGTAGTCGTTCTCTTTGAGGTCAGACTGATCGGCCAGCTTCACGTAGTTCTCGACGTCTTTGCAAGCTTCGTACCAGCCGAAGATGCGCTCGATGTGCTTCTCCTCTAAGTAGTTCTGGGCGCGGCCGTTACGCAGCTGGTCGGAGGCGTCGATGAAAAGCACCTTACCCTGAAGATCAGCAGGCTTACGCTGCTTGAAGACTAGGATACAGGGGGCTAGGGGCGTGCCGTAAAAGATATTCGGTCCAAGTCCGATGACGGCTTCCAGCAGGTCCTGCTCCAGGATAGCCCTGCGGATACGCCCCTCGGCGCCCTTGCGAAACAACGCCCCGTGGGGTAGTACGACCACCATGCGGCCACTCCCCGGCTTCATGGAGCTGATCATGTGCTGCACCCAGGCCATATCACCATTGCCCTTAGGCGGGGTGCCGGCGAAGTTCCTGTCGTAGGGGTCACTGCTCCATTCCTCCGCGCCCCACTGCTTTAAAGAAAAGGGTGGATTGGCGATCACGCAGTCGAACCGGCGTAGCCCATCGGCACTGAAGAAGGCGGGCTTACGCAGGGTGTCCTCCCGAGCAATCTCGAAGTCCTCGATGCCGTGCAGGAACATGTTCATGCGGGCGATGGAGCTGGAGGTCAGGTTCTTCTCCTGTCCGAAGAGGCGTAGCGTACGGTATTCCCCGCCCCGCTCCTTCACGTGTTCTACGCACTCCAGTAACATACCACCGGTGCCACAGGCGGGGTCGTAGATGCTTTCCCCCTCGCGCGGATCAAGCAGCCGACCTAATAGGTGAACTACGGCACGTGGCGTATAAAACTCCCCGGCTTTCTTGTTCGTTAAATCGGCGAAGTGCTTGATCAGGTACTCATAGGCCTGCCCCAGCATATCGGGCGCTACGTTCGAGTTCGAGAGCTCATACTTGGAGAAGTGCTCGATCAGATCTGTCAGGAGCCGATCGGAGAGCTTGTTTTTGTTGCTCCACTGAGCATCACCGAAGATACCGTACAGCTGCTCCTGATTGGCCCGCTCGATGGCTCGTAAGGCATCCTCTATTTTTCCACCGATGTTGGTAGTGGTTTCCCGGACATCATTCCAGTGTGCACCGTCGGGAATAGCAAAGCGGTGCATCTCGGGTAGGGCAGCGAAGCCTACGTCGCCTTCGGACTCCGTCAGTGCCTGACGGTACTCCTCGTCGTACACATCCGAGATGCGCTTAAAGAAGAGCAGCGGAAAGATGTACACCTTAAAATCAGATGCATCTACGGGCCCCTTCAAGATCCACGCTGCCTTGGCTAAGTACTGTTCGAGTTGGGAGAGAGTAATGGGGTTTGGTGACATCCGGGGTGAGACTGAGAGTTGGCAAATTATGTAATTTACTTTGCACCAGCGCCCCCGCCCCTACCCACAACACCGCTTATACTTCCGCCCACTACCACACGGGCAGGGCTCGTTGCGCCCCACCTTGCGCCCCGCACGGCGCACCGGCTCTTCCACGGGCATCGTCTCCATAAATTCCTCCAGGACGACTACTACCTGTTCTTGTAGCAGCGGCAGGGTATCAGCGTGTAGCTGCCGGCGTATCGCGGCCGGGATGTCAGTATACGTAAGCAGCACCTCCATGTCCCTGTCCGCGTCGAGCCGGCCCATGCGGCTGATGACGATGCTCGACAGTGCATTGGTGAATCGTTCGGGCGACACCCCCAGCCGGACCAGCCGATCTACCCGCAGCACGGCCTCGGTAAGCTGACCTACTCCGCACTCGTAGCAGGTAGCTAGTACCTCGTGGGTGATAAAATTATTGAGGTCGTATCGGCCCAGCTCATCCTGGGGGGGATGGTCCAGTAGACTATGTGGCCGCGGAAAACGCTCCATCTCCGTACGAAACTGCCCGGCCTGCTGTAGCGCCTCCAGATAGTACAGGCGGTGGGTCAGGCTCCTGTCCTGTAGCTGCCGAAGTCGCTCGGTGTAGCGATCGCAGGCCGCCTCATCTCCGAGATTTCCGGCCGCCAGAGCTAGTCCGCGCAGGAGGAGTGGCCGGTCGGGATACGCCCTATCCAGCTCCTGATAGCGCTTGAACAACTCCCGGGGCCGCTGTAGTAATTCGGGGGGAATGCTAAATACTTGTTCCACGAAGTCATCGCTTTCCGTTACCTCGGTGCCGAGGGTAAGGGCGATGCCGTGCTCCTCCGCCAGCCAGGCCAGGGCATAATCATCTTCACTGGCGGTGAGCCAGTCGGGGAGGTCATTGGCTCCGGGTGCTTCGGCAAAGGTGAGAAAGCGGTGGTTCTTGGTAGGCTTGAGGGAGCGCATGCGCTGGAGTACCAGGCCGGTGAGCACGTTGGTGTGGGGCAGCGCCTCCGCCTTTGGCAAATTGCGCGTAAACCAGGTGGCCTGGTCCTCATCCATCTCGTTGTACCCACTGTACAGTTGGTCCGAACCGGGCATGGCGTAGGTGATACCGAACACGGGCGTTTCGGTAGCCAGCCTCAACCACTGCCGGACGGAGGGATGGGCCGGATCGAAGGAAAGGTGTAACGAGCGTCCTTTGTCGAACAGCAGTATCGTCTCCAGGCCCATATTCCCCTGCTTATCTTGGAAGGCGATGAACTTGAAGTTCGGCTCGGGCGGGGTCTTGGTGGAAAACCCGCAGAACCGAGCCGTAGCCGCACTGAGCGATACCATGAAGTTGGGAAATTCCTTTCCGTGCAGCTCTCCCGTAGTGACGAAGCAGTGATCGGGTGGTATGCCGTAGAGACCAGCGACTGCTTCATCCGGAAGCTCCGGGTAGTCCCCCCGTTCTATCGCGGCAGAGAGCTCGGAAATTTGTAGGGTGGAAGGCATGGGGTGTAACTTTAAGTGGTGAATTTATGGCTGAGTGGGCATCCCGACCACTCGCACTCGTAGAGTGCTTCGGACATCGTCCCGATAGCTATCGGGAGAGGCAGCATTTTACTGCCGCTGCCGGAGGCAGCATTTTACTCTAGCCGCATCAACTCCCCCAACTCTCGATTGCTCATCCCCCCCAAACTAGTCTCCCCTTCCACCACACTCAGCTCCGCCAGATCTCGCTTACTCTGGATGAGCTGGTCGATCTTCTCCTCGAAAGTAGCCGCCGTGACCAGCCGGTGCACAAACACCGTGCGCTCCTGCCCAATACGGTAGGCTCGGTCGGTGGCCTGGGCCTCCACGGCGGGGTTCCACCAGAGGTCGTAGTGAATGACGTGGTTGGCCGCGGTGAGGTTGAGGCCCGTACCGCCGGCCTTGATGCTCACGAGGAGTAGCGGCGTATCGCTGTCGGTCTGGAAGCGGTCGACCATTTCATCCCGTTGCTTGGTGCTACTGCCGCCGTGGAGGAAGGGCACCTCCAGCCCAAATTCCTTACGGATCATCTGCTGTAGTAGCTCGCCCATCTCGCGGTACTGGGTGAAGATGAGGGCCTTGTCTCCATTTTCCAGGATACTGGTCAGCCGCTCCCGCAGGAGTTCCGCCTTGCCGCTCTGTCCAAAGTCGGCCGCGTCCTGCTTGAGGAACTGAGCCGGGTGGTTGCACACCTGCTTGAGGGCGGTGATGAGCTTGAGGATCAGCCCCTGCCGCCCGATGCCCTCACTCTCCTCCACCCGCCGCATGTTCTCCGCGATGACACTCTGGTAAAGGGCCGTCTGCTCGGGGGTGAGGGCGCAGTGCTCGGTCTGCACCACCTTGTCGGGCAGGTCGGTGATGATGTCCCTATCGGTCTTGAGCCGCCGCAGCACGAAGGGAGCCGTGAGTCGTTGAAACCGCGCCGCCACCCGCCGGTCGTGCTCCCCCTGGATGGGCCGGCCGTAGTGCTCATTGAAGTATTTGCGCGAACCCAGGAATTTTGGGAGGGTGTAGTCGAGCAGACTCCAGTAGTCCAGCAGCCGGTTCTCGACCGGGGTGCCGCTCATCGCGATGCGCACCGCGGCCTTGATCTTCTTCACCGCCCGCGTCTGCTTGGCGGAGGGGTTCTTGATGGCCTGGGCCTCGTCGATCACCGCCACCCGCCAGGACAGTTTGGCTAGGCCTTCCTCACTACGCACTACCCCGTAGGTCGTCAGTAATACGTGGTAGTCACCGGCATCGGGCAGACTGCGCCCGGCACCGTGGTACAGGTGGACGGTCAGCGCGGGCGCAAAGCGGGCGATCTCCCGCTGCCAGTTACCGAGCAGACTGGTGGGTACGATCACAATAGCTTTCTCTCCCTCCAGCAGGCCTTCCTCGGCGTACTTTAGCAGCAGGGTGATTACCTGTAGGGTCTTGCCCAGTCCCATATCGTCGGCCAGTACGGAGCCGAAGCCGAGTGCCGCGTTCGTGTGCAGCCAGGCATACCCCCGTTCCTGGTAGGGGCGTAAGGTGGCGTTCAATCCGGGCGGGGTCGCAGGTGCGGAGCCTTCGCGTAGGCGGGTAATGAGCCGGGTCAGCTCCGGACCTAAGCGTACCGGTCCCCCCTCGTATTCTTCCGTGAATAGGGCTTGTAGTCGTTCGTGGGGCTTGAGCTCCGGCTGCCCGGCGGCGAGTTTGTCGATTAGTCGGGCTACTTCCGCCCGGTCCAGCATCACGTACTGCTCCTTCCAGCGGACCAGCCCGCCGGCGCTCTCCGCCAACTGCATGAACTCCTCCTTGCTCACAAATTGATCGCCCAGCGCCAGCTGCCAGTTGAACTGAATAATATTGTCCAGTGAGACGATCCCCGATAGCTCGAAGATCTGGGTACCCGGTTTGGTCCGGGCGCTCAGTCCCAGCTGCGGGCGCAGCAACTTTCGCAGGGGGGCCGGCAGCAGTACCCGGATGCCTAGTGCCTCCATGCTCGGCAGTACGGCGGTCAGCACCGGGGTGAAGTCATGAACTGAAAAGTGCATCGCGTCGGCTCCCTGCCCGGCCAGGTAATCGCTCAGTTGGGGGAAGTGGCCAGCTAGAAAAGACAGCGTTTTGATCAGGCGTAGGCGGTCGGACCGCTCTGCCCCGGCTAGCCATTCCGCAAGGGGCACCGGGGGCTGGCTTTTATCCGCTTGCTCGCGGTCGTGGACGAGCACGTCTACGGAAAGCCCATCATCTACCTCTACGACTCGTACCACCGGCGAGAACCGTTGGTCGGCCAGATGTAGCTGCCCCAGGTAGCGGTGCACCGCCTCCCCGAATCCCTCGGTGCCCACCAGCGTGAACCGCTGCCGGCCACGAAGCAGGAATAAGCGGCGAGCCGGTTTGTCCTCTTCCATCCCCGCCGTGGCTTCCCGGATCATACAGCCCATCAGTGCTGCAAGCAATTGCCGGCCCGCCTGCTCCGCCCGGAACTCATAGAACTCCTCGCGCTCCACGTACAGTAGGGTAGGAGCTACCAGGCGGTCGAAGCGCTGTAGGGTATCGGTCAGCTCTTCTGTAGTCGCCACCGGGAGGTACTGAATGAGGTAGCTGGTGCCCGGGGCGTCGTGGAGTAAGGCGGGGACCAGCGACTTGCGTTGCACCTGCGTCCGCGCCAACTGGAACGCGAGGAGGAGGCTACGGGCTTCCTTGTTGAGGAGATGGCGCTCGAGCTGTTCGATCTGCTGGAGCCAGTCGAGGAGGGCGGCGTCGGTGGTGAGGTCGAGTCGGGCCTCGTCCTGCTCGTCGTAGGCGGCTAGGCGGATCAGGCGCAGGTCCGCGTCGAGGTGGAGCTCCAACTGGGTGGCGGGGGGCAGGAGCTCGGTGACGGGTGCCGTAGTCTTTTTCTGCCACAGCTTGCTGGCGTAGCGGGCCGACTGCGTATAGACCTTATTCAGAAACGCCTGAAAATCACCCCCGGCATCGAAGGCGGGTTGCTCCGGCAGACGGCGCACGGCCTCCCAGCCCTGGTCAGCGAAGTGGCTGAAATCGATGCTGTTGGCGAGCGCCTCGTCCCAGGTAAAGATGGGCGTACCGGCGACGGGCTGCAGCAAATCGGTCAGTTCGAGCACGGTGTCGGTGGCCTCCTCCTCGGGGGGTGTGAGGGCCTCGCGCAGGTCGAGCCCGCGCATACGAAATAGCTCGAAGGGGTCGGCGTCGATGGCCCCGGCCATGACGTAAAAGACGGCGGCCAGGTGCTTACAGGGTACGGCCCAGTCGGGGCAGCTACAGGCTGGATTCAGCTCGTCGAACTCCTGCGGAAAGAGGGTAAGACCCTGTGCCTGTACCACCTCCAGTAGCTCGGAGGGTAGGGTGCCGGTGAGGAGCTGTCCGTGGAGGGCGGGGTTGTCGCGGATGGCCTGGAGTACGCGGCCGGCATGGGTGGTGGGCCAGGGGGTCCAGTCGAGGCGTACGCGGTAGGGGCGGGGCTGGCTGCCCTGCACCTCGGCCGTCAACTTGCCGGGGCGGGGCTGCTGGATGTTTTCGACCAGTCCCTTATTGGCGTAGGTCTGTCCGCGGCTCAGGCGGCCGGAGTAGTCCATGCGCTGCAGGGCGGCCAGGAACTCCTTGCCCCACCAGCTGGTGCCGTACTTGCGGCGGTAGCTGCCGGCGCGGGCCTGGGGGGCGGGGTTGGGGCGGTACCAGCCCCAGGTGTTTTTGCGTGGCATGGGGGGAAGGTAGGGGTAGTTGTTTATAGTTCTCCTAAACCCCGAAGTACTCGGTCAACTAGCGGCTGGCTGAGGTGGAAACTTAACTTACGAAGAGCTGTAATGGAAGAAGCTGCCTGAGGAATTAGCCCCTTACGCTTGGCGAGAATTAACACACCGAGTACACCGACGATGTTAATGCCATAGCTGGTAGCAACAGTACGTCCGGCTAGTTTATCGATCAGTAAGGTACTTCCCTGATGTTGTAGGGCCAGGGATATTGCTTCTGATTCGCCAGGGGCCAGCGTTTGCTTGAGGCGTTCCATAGTTTCGTTATACGGTGGGGGGATTACCGTAATTCAATCTACTTCAGTTAGCATCTTAGCTTGGTTTGGTAGCACGATCAATTCCTCATAAACGGACTGAGGAATATGCACTTCGTCATACAGCCGCCGCAGGACGGGCAGTAGCCCGATTTGAAATAAGCTACTGATGGGGGAGGCATCACTAATTACAAGCACGCCTAGATATCTGTGATGCCTAGGTTATTTAGGTCGACTTCTAAATCTTCCATACTATAGTGCACGTCGATCTTACGGTCACCCAATGCTTGCTGAAATTCAACCTGGTTTTTACCACTTAGTGCTTGAGCTTTACCGAAGCTCATTCGGCGCTTCTCGTAGAGCCAGCAGGCAAATTCGAGCAGGGTATCCTCCTCATTCATGTCGATGCGGCGTAGCGGGTCGTCGGTGATAAAGATGGCCATTGTGGTAGTTTACTGTAATAACCAGATTCCGTTCATCTAAGTTACATCTTTCACCCGTCGCTACTGCACTGCCGGCTACCTATCGCCACCCAGAATATTGAGAAATGCAGCAACCACCCCTATCTCCCAGACGTTTCCCTAAGCTGGTCTACACCCCCTACGGCGGACCCCACTCCAACCCCTACCTTCGTATGCCGCAACTAAAACGACAACGCACAAAGACCCTGACGGTCAAAGACAACGGACGCTCGGCCGACTACGTCACCCCCAACTTCATCTACGGTTGCCTGGGGGGCTGTCGCGACAGCTACTGCTACGTGATGCGCTACAATCACGACAAGGTGTTCATCAACGAGAATACCGAGCAGATCCTCGACCGCATCG
Organism: Neolewinella sp.; assembly: GCF_965214665.1. GTDB lineage: Bacteria > Bacteroidota > Bacteroidia > Chitinophagales > Saprospiraceae > Neolewinella. The sequence goes on from NZ_OZ243970.1 coordinate 4,017,173, forward strand.
CCGCCCACGCCGGGAAGCTGGACTGGCCCAAACGACCCAATCAGACCGACGCGACCTACTACACCTACGACATCGGCTGCAGTACCGACATCGGCCTGCACTACAAGCACTACGACTGGGAGCGGGTCTTTACCTTCTTTCGCGACCACCCAATGGCCAAGGCGACTTTCGCCACGAAGTATGTCAACGACAAGCTGCTCGACTTCGACCCCCGGGGCAAGGTGCGCATCCGCTTCAGCCTGATGCCACAGCGCATGAGTGACCTGGTGGAGCCGAAGACCAGCCAGATCGCCGACCGGATCGCAGCCATCCCCCGCTTCATCGCAGCGGGCTACGACGTGCACGTGAACTTTAGTCCCATCATTTTCTGCGAAGGATGGCTGGAGGATTACCGCGAGTTGTTCGAGGAGCTTGCCACTACGGTAACCGATCCCGCCCACCGAGATATAGTGCAGGCCGAGGGCATCATGGTCACCCACAACCCCTGGCAGCACGAGCGCAACCTGGCGGCCGGCATGACCGAGAGCGAGGCTCTCCTCTGGCGGCCGGACATCCAGGAGCATAAGCGGTCGGGCTACGGCAGCAGCGCGGTGCGGTACCGCCATGATCTCAAGGCGCAGATCTGCCGGGAATGGCTGGCGGTGCACGATGAGGTGGTGCCTTGGAATAGGATGCGGTATTTATTCTGAGGCCCCGGTCGGGAGGGCTGCTTATTCAGGCAACTCCTCCTTGGTTGCCCCCTGCACCAGCAGGAACGCCTCAAAATTAGAGGGCGTGATCACCTTGCCCTCGCTGCGTTCGTACGCGTTCAGGAAGGCCCTGGGTACTTGCCCTTTCCTCCTTGGATTCCATTTGATCTTGTAAGCCAGATGGCGGCCGTCGTAGACCTCGACGTAGTCGACCTCCGCCTGATCGTAGTTGCGCCAGAAGTAGGAAGAGCCGTAACGGTCGTGGTACTGTTGGGCCTTGAGCCGTTCGCTAACGATGAAATTTTCCCAGAGTGCCCCCCGGTCCGTACGGCGGGTCATGGGTTCGAAGTTGTTGAGCAGGGCGTTGCGGATGCCATTATCCCAGAAGTAAACCTTGCGACCCCGAGAAATCTCCTTGCGCGGATTGCGGGCCAGGGCGCGTAGGCGAAAGATCACGAAAGCTTGTTCCAGGAGCGCGACATAACGCTCTACGGTCTGTGCATCGACCCGCAGTAGCTTAGCCAGCTCGTTGTACGACACCTCGGAGCCGACCTGTAGCGCTAGCGCCTGTAGTAAGTTGGTCAGTAGATCGGGTTTGCGGATGTCTTCTAGGGCCAAGATATCTTTGTAGAGGTAGCTTTCCGCGATTAGCTGTAGCGTGCTTCTTCCCGCACCCTCCGCTAGGATGACCTCGGGGTAAAATCCGTATACCAATCTGTCGGGAAGATTTTGTCGAGCGATGGACCGACCTACCTCACCCGCGTATTCCGCATAGGATATAGGGTAGAGGTAGTGCTGGTACTTCCTTCCGGTAAGGGGTTCGTTTACACCCCTGGCTAGGTCGAGAGAGGATGATCCCGTAACGATAAACTGAATGTCCGGGTAGTTGTCTACCAGCAGCTTCAGCCGTAGGCCGATGTCGCGGATGCGTTGTGCTTCATCGACGAAGACAATGCGGTTACCACGCGCCAGTTCACGCAGTTCTTCCCTGCCCTTATCCCGGAACAATCCATCGACGGTAGGGTCGTCACCGCTATAGTAAGTGTACTCTACACTTAAGTCATCTAGTATAGTTTCTACCAACGTAGTCTTCCCTACCTGTCTCGGACCTAGGAGGATAATGACCTTGCCCCGCCCAATTTCCTGAGTTATCTTTTGCTGTAATACGCGTTTGATCATAGTCAAAATTAGTCTTAAAACTTAGGCGTAATCGGAAAACTAAGGTAAATTTTGAGATTAGCTCCAAATTTTGGGACTTACAGTTCATTCTGCACCTGCGGCTCCGCCCCGGTTGACTCTATTCTAGTATGCTGTTACTCGCCACCAGTATAAGCAGGATTCGGGGAAGGAAACTGGGTGTTCATCCGCTCCAGCGCACCGTCGAGTGCCTGCTTCAACTCGCTGACCCGTTCGGGATGGGCCGTAGCTAGGTCGTTTCGCTCCGCTAAGTCATTGGCTAAATCATAAAGCTCGTCGGTGTCCGTCTCATAGAAGTGGATGAGCTTCCAGTCGCCCCGACGGATGGCGCTACTGGGGCGGTGGCCCTGGTGGTTGTAGTGGGGGTTGTGCCAGATCATCGTGCGTTCGGGGTAATCCTGCGGACCATTGAGAGCGGGAATGATACTGTTGCTATAGGCCAGCTCGGTTGTGTCACCCACCGCATCCATTAGGGTAGCAAAGAGGTCGGTGCCGATCACGGGCTGATCCGTGACTACTCCCGCCGCGGTACCGGGCCAGCGTACGATGAAGGGTACGCGCATGCCGCCCTCGTAGGTGTAGCCCTTGCCCTCCCGCAGCGGGTCGTTCTTCATCGGGGGCGTGTGCTTGTCGAAGCCGGGGATGGATGGTACGTGCAGCCCGCCATTGTCACTGGTGAACACGATGGCAGTGGTTTCCGCCAGCCCGAGGCTATCGAGGGTGGCGAGCAGGCGGCCGACGTTCCGGTCGATGCTTTCCACCATGGCCGCATAGTGGAAATTGGGGAGGGCGGAGGTATCCTGACCGCTGGCGATACGTTTCTGGCGGTACTTCTCCACCAGATCCTCCGGCCCCTCGATGGGTACGTGCGGGGAGTAGTAGGCCAGGTAGAGTACGAAACTGGTATCCCGCTCCGCGCTGACGTAGTCGATGGCCTTATCGGTCAGTACGTCGGTGAGGTAATCGCCTTCCTGGGCGTCGTCCTGGATCTCGGGCTTCGAGCCGGGGCGGAACCAGGGGTAGAAGTAGGTATTGGGTAGCCCCTCGTAGCCGCCCGCGATGTTGACGTCGAAACCCTGGTGCTGGGGGGCGTACCCCCCGCCGCCGAGGTGCCACTTGCCGATGAAGCCGGTGGCGTAACCGTGTTCCCTGAGTGCCTCGGCAAAGGTGGTAAAGTGGAGTTGCAGCTCCTGATCGATGAAGGGAGTGGCGAGCCGCTGGTCGGGCCGCGCCGGCTGGTTGCCGTGGATATGTTCGGTGATGTTGGTCTGTACGGGGTTAAGACCCGTCATCAGGCTGGACCGGGAGGCGCTACACAGGGGCGCGGCCGCGTAGGCGCTCGTAAAGCGCACGCCCTGACGGGCCAGCCGGTCGAGGTTGGGGGTCTCGGTGAAGGCGTTGCCGTAGCTGCTCAGGTCGTTCCAGCCGAGGTCGTCGGCTACTATGATGATGAAGTTAGGGTGTTGGAGGGGGGTGTTTTCGGTGGTCGGCGCTGTCTCGGTGTTGCCGCAGGAAGCAGCTAGGGTGAGTACTAGAAGGTGAACGAGGTAGCGCATGGGGGAAGGATTTTGAATAGCGGAGCTCCTCGGAGGAGCCCTCGCTGCGCTTGGGACGCCTCCGAGGAGAAATGACTGCGCGCTTAAGCTTGCTCAAAGCTGTGTAGTTGATGTACGAGTGATAGGTTACAGATAGCGTCTCCCTGGTCTACGAAGCCAGCGTGCTCCGACCAGGAGCTATAACCCCACTCGTCGGCATGCTTTACCAGGCCGGCCGCTACCGGATTGTTGTGGATATAGTCGATACCCCGCCGCACTCCAACGTGTCGCTTACACCGGGTATGCTGACAGAACCGTGAGCCGGTCATGCTGTAGTAAAGGTTGTACGATTTGGTATAGCCCATTAGCCACTTTTGCACCGCTTTGGAAAGCTCATCCGTAGGCAGTCGTGGTAGAGGCTTCTCCGTGAAGGGTAAACCATCTACTAGGGGGTGTTTGGGGCAAAGTAAAACGTGGAAGTGATTGGGCATGACGCAGTAGGCGAGTAGATCCGCCGCCGGTAGCAATTGCCGCCGCATTTTCTTCAAAAAGATAACATAATTTTCGGGGGAATGAAAAAGCGTACGCCGATCGGTAGCCCGGTTGTAGATATGAAAGATAGGGGGTAGTGTATGCATTGCGTGAAACTAGGAAACGCCAGCGGAGCGCAGCTCCTCGGAGGCATCTTTAGCAAAGCTTCGGCTTTGGTAAAGTTCCTCCGAGGTGTCGGAGCGGGTTGATCGAAACCGTCATTTACACCTCGGAGGAGCCCTCGCTGCGCTCGGGACGCCTCCGAGGAGAAATGCCTGCGCTATAGGTGGAAGGTGAAGGTATAGCTACCCGGAGCCACCCGGTAGCCGTCATCGATAGGCTCGACGGAGTCGCTGTCATCCACCACCACCCCATCCACCAGTAGATCGCGTATCCCCTCAGGCAATATCAACCGCCCCGTAACGCCGGGCGGCAGCGTAACCGAGTACGTAACCGTATCCCCCTGCTTAGCCCAGTCGCTCACGATCCGTCCCCGAAGGCCATCGTGGGATGTTTTGACCCACTCCAGATCCGTCTCCACGCCGGGCGTAAGGGTGATCTCGTCGGAGCCGGCCACACCTAGAAAGGGGTTGATACCACCCAGGTAGGTGTACAGCCAAAAGCCGATGTTGGTGCTGAAGGGATGATGACCCGTACCGTAGCCCTCCGCGTTCAGGTTCTCGCCCATGGTGCTGCGGTCGCTCTCTACGAAGTGGAGCCAGCCCGGGCTCTCCTCCTGGGTCACCATCCGGTAGGCCAGCGGCAGGTCGTGCGCGCTGAGGTAATAGAGCAGCGGCTTCACGCCCAGAAAGCCGACCGAAGTGTGGTAATCGTTGTCGCGGATGGCGTCCATGAGACGGGCGTGTACTTTGTCGCGGTACTGCTCCGGCACCAGCCCGTAGTACAGCGGTACCACCTGGGCGGTCTGGGAGTTAGGATTGTACCAACCGGTCTCCGTATCCAAGAACTCCTCGTTGAAGCGGTCGCGGATGCAGTTGGCGTGGGCGGCGTAGGTCTCGGCGTCCTCCGTTTTGCCGAGCATTCGGGCGTAGTCGGCCAGCAGATCGCTGAAGTGGTAGCTACCCGCCGTCGAGGTCTGGGGCACCGGCGTCAGTCCCGGACCGAAGCCATTGGAGTTGTGCGTCAGATCGAGCCAGTCGCCGAGCGACCAACTGATGATATCGTCTTCGGCGGTAGTGTAGAGGTACTCGAGGTAGTCGCGCATCGGCTGGTAGGCGCGGGCGACGATGGCCGTATCTCCGGTATACTGATAGAGCTTGTCGGTGACATAAAATATGGTGCCGCCCCACCAGGGGTCGTCCCAGGTAAAGGGCTGGCCGTCGACGTTGAAGCTCCAGCCGTTGGTGGGTACGATGGCCGGCACGTGGCCGTTGGGCTCCTGGGCGTCGATGAGGTCCTGGAGGTACTTTTGGTAGGCGTTGATGGCGTCGTAGTTCATCAGGTACGACTCCATGGTTTCCATGCCGCCGTCGAGCGTCCAGCCCATTTTCTCACGGGTGGCTTCCTCACCGGGCATCCCGTGGATGCTGTTCTCCAGGGTACGGCGTACGGCCGCGTGCAGTTCGTTGAGCCGTTCGTCGGAGCAGCTAAATTCTCCGATCGTCGCCAGATCGGTATGCACCCGTTTAGCCGTTAGGGCGGGGAGCGCAGGTGCAACGGAAACTCCGGAAAGCTGCACGTACCGAAAACCGTGGTAGGTGAATCTCGGCTCGTAGACCTCTTCCGTACCCCCGGCGGATACTAGCACCCCCCGCTGAAAACGCCCCCAGGTGTGGCCGGAGCTGTGCTGCGCGTCGAGGGTGCTATCGGCGTTGAGCGTCTCGTTGAAGTCGAGCGCCACGGTTTGCCCCCGTTCTAAGCCCTCGAAGTGTACCTCCACCCAGCCCGTCAGGTTCTCACCAAAATCGTACACGAAGGTATCCGGGGCCGGGCTCCACATTCGTTCGGCCGCCAGCTCAGCCGTTACGCGCAGGGGGGGCATGTACTGAGCACGTAGCCTACCAGTCGGAGCGAGCACCTCCACTACAGGCTGCCAGTGACTGTCGTCGAAGGCGAGGGTGTTCCAGCCCGCCTGCCGCTGGTTGAGGTCGATGGTCTCCCCGCCGCGCAGGCTGTTGTAGACGATCTCGCCGTAGCTCCACCGCCAGCTCGTATCGGAGACGATTTCGCGGTGGCTGCCGTCGGTGTACTCAACGTAGAGGTTGAAGAGGAGCTTATTGGGGGTTTTCCAGTTAGCACGGTTCATTTGGAAGAGATCCTGAGTGGGCAGGTTATAGAAGCCGTTGCCGAGGATGACCCCGATGGCGTTGCTGTCCGCCCGCAGCCGGTCGGTGACGTCGTAGGTGAGGTACTGCACCGTGCGCTGGTAGTCGGTGAAGGCGGGGTCGAGCACGTGGTTGCCCACCTTTTCTCCGTTCAGACTCAGTTCGTAATAGCCCAGTCCGGACACACTTACCGTAGCCCGCTCGATCGCTTCCCCGTCCAGCCCGATCTCCTTACGCAAGTAGATAGCCGTAGAGTCGCTGTCGTCGAAGTCTTGCGGCTCACTCACGAAGGGAGTACGCAGGGTACTTACGGGAGCATACTTAGAGGAGATCCACCGGGCGTGCCAGTCGGTGGTGTCGAGCAGTCCCATGGTCCACCGGGCGGGCGCGCTCCAGGCGGTGGGGCTACCGGTTTCGTCCCACACGCGTACTTTCCAGTAGCAGCGGTCGCGGGAGCTTAGGCTTTTCCCCTGGTAGGTGACGTGTACGCTGGCGGGCCCCGGCACCTTACCGGAGTTCCAGCGGTCGGCGTCTCTTTCGGAAAGCATTTCCGAACTGCTGGCCACCAGGACCTGGTAGGCTGACTGATGGGCCCCGTTGCGGTCGCTGACCATCCTCCAGCCCAGGCGGGGGGCGGGGGCGTCGATGCCTAGAGGATCAGCGCCGTACTCACAGTGGAGGTCGGCTACCGCGCTGGACTGCCGTTGCTGTCCGTATCCGAGGGCCCAGACCAGGAGGCAGAGGACTAGCGCCAGCTTGGCCGGAGCGGGGGCTTGGAAGTCGATCATTAGTAGGAGTTGTACCTACAAGGTACGCGACGTTCGTATTACCGCCCGGTCCCCTAGTGCCTTACGTCACTGGTCAGGGATAAGGTCCGCCGCAACAAAGGAACCCTTCCCGCTCCTCTCCCGTTAACTGAAAAAAAGAAACCAAAGATGCCCCGCCGCCGCTACGAAGTCCCCGATAAGCCGTTCATCACCACCGCCGATATGCGGGTGCGCTACGGGCCGGATTTCGATCCCAACGTGTTTGGAAGGTGGGTGCGGGAGGGGAAGGTGCGGAAGTTGCGCAATGGGCTGTATTTGAGCCCAAACATGGATTTGACGTCTACACTTAATCATTTTGCGGTAGCTAATCAACTTTACAAACCGTCCTATATATCGCTCGAAGCAGCCCTTAGGTACTATAATTTTATTCCAGAAACTGTGTACCATACTACATCGGTAACTCCCCTTAAGACACAGCAATTTCGGATAGAATATACCGTCCATTTTTATCGCACCATAGACTCAGCCCTGTTCTTTGGCTATCACTTACACCAGTGGAAAGGCACTACTTACGCCATTGCATCGCCCGAAAAAGCGCTGTTGGATTTTGCATACCTGGAACCTCAATTCACCGACGTGGAATGGGTAGAAGAGATGCGATTCGATGAATTCGAAATTGATGAACTGGTCGACTGGGAAATAATGAACCAGTACGCCCGAAGGATGGGCGGTAAGGCTATCCTGCACCGCTTACAAACACTTAAAAAAGTTGTCGCACTATGATGGCAATAGACCAGATTCAGAAGTGGTATCCCGATAGCTTGCACCGGAGGAAGCTGGACCTACTCAGGGAATATCTCCAATACGAAATGCTGCAAGCACTCTACCGAAGTAAGCACGGTCACCGCTACATCTTCCTGGGGGGCACCTGCCTGCGTATCGCCTATGGTACCGAACGCTTCTCCGAAGATCTAGACTTCGACAATAAAGACTTGACACCAGCTGATTTTGAGGAGGCGGTAGCCATCATTCAGCGCTGGTTGGAGCGGAACGGGTACGAAGTCACCATCCGATTTGTGCACAAGGGGGCTTACTACGCTCGCATCACCTTGCCGGGCCTGCTGTACAAGTACGACTTATCTCCCCACAAAGAGGCCAAGATGCTAATCAAGATGGATACCGAAAAGCAGTACTACGACTATCAGCCGCGGGTGCATACGCTCAGTAAGTTTGGCATACAGAACGATATCCTCGTCACCCCGCCCGAATTGCTCTCCGCCCAGAAGATAGCCGCAGTACTGGGCCGCAAGCGACCTAAGGGGCGTGACTTTTACGATCTGCACTGGTTGCTGCAGCAGTACCGACCGGACTTCGGCTACCTAAAGCAACGGCTTGCTATTGACGACGTGAAGGCGTTACGTGAGCGAGTGGCAGGGCACATCGAGCATTTTAATTTCGATGACCTGGCGCGGGGCGTACAGGCGTTTTTATTTAATCCAGAGGACGTCGACCGCGTCCGCCACTTTCCCACCTTTTGGGCGGAAGTTGAGCTAGCCTAAACTACCACCGCCTACACCTCCAACCGCGCCAACTCCAGCCCAAAGCCCGGCAGCACATCCTCCCCGTCCAATACCTTGTCGAAACCGGTTACGACTTCCACACTACCGTCGCTGCGGTAGATGTAACTTATGTGCTGTTGCGAATCGATCAACCAGGCCAGCCGGACGCCATTGCCGACCCAGGTATCCCGCATCTTCGTTTGCAACTTGCCAAGCTTGTCAGTATCGGAGCGTATTTCTATTACCAACTACGGCACGAGACGAGCAAAGCGGTGCTTTTCCGCCTCGGCAAGCTGAGCCAACTGAGCTGTAGAGACAAAGGCGGCATCTGCAGAACGCAACGACCCATCCGGCAGCGTAAAGCCCGTGCTCGGACTGTACACGCCCTAATTTGCGCGGCTTGACGAATAAATTCAGATAAAATCCGACGTCCGACTCCTGGCCGCCGGAGAGTAAGTGTACGGGAGGCATAACAGTGAGCTGACCGTCTGGCTCCCGCTCCACAATGAGCTCAGGATGACGGCTACAAAAGTTCTCGAACTCCGCCAGCGACAGCTGCTCGTCGAAGCGAAGCTGGATGCTGCGGTTCTCAGGAAGTTCGATGTGAAAGGACATATGAAAATAACGTTCGTGGTCGAAGGTAAGTTAGTTCGCAGCTCGTGACATCGCAGCCCCTACCAAGTACTCCGCACCTGCGGCCCCGCCCGATTGCCCGCACGCCCGCACGCCCGGACCCTCAACTCCGAGCGAAGCGATCACGCTTGCGTAAAGGTTCAAAGGCTTACATCAGGGGCCCCTCCCCCTGCTGACGCATGCTCCAACGAACCCTTCGAGGTCCTACCCCTACGAGCGAAGCGAGCATCCCCACCAACGCAACAACCCCAAAACCCAACAACCCAATAACTCTTCCTACCTTCCGCCCTTCTATCCCCACGCACTACCCCTCATGACGACCACCTACCGCCGCGAGCCCCTCTGGTACAAGGACGCAATCATCTACGAACTCAACATCAAAGGATTTTTCGACGCCAACGGCGACGGCATCGGTGACTTCGCCGGCCTGGAGCAAAAACTCGACTACCTCGAAGAGCTCGGCGTGACCGCCATCTGGACGCTGCCCTTCTACCCCAGCCCCCTGCGCGACGACGGCTACGACATCAGCGACTACTACGACGTCAGTAAGCCCTACGGCAACATCGAAGATTTCAAGCGCTTCCTCGACGCCGCCCACGCCCGCAACCTGCAGGTGATTACCGAGCTGGTCATCAATCATACCTCCGACCAGCACGCGTGGTTCCAGCGGGCCCGCCGCGCCCCCAAGGATAGCCCCGAACGCAACTACTATGTCTGGAGCGATACCGACGAGAAGTACCCCGACGTACGCATCATCTTCACCGATACCGAGACCAGCAACTGGACCTGGGACCCCGTGGCCAAGCAGTACTACTGGCACCGCTTCTTTCACCACCAGCCGGACCTGAACTACGATAGCGAGGACGTACAGCAGGAGATCTTCAAGGTGCTCGACTACTGGATGAGCATGGGTATCGATGGCTTCCGGCTCGACGCCATCCCCTACCTCTTCGAGCGCGAGGGTACCAACGGCGAGAACCTGCCCGAAACCCACCAGTTCCTCAAGCGCCTGCGTAAGCACGTCGACGATAACTACGATAACGTGCTCTTCCTGGCCGAGGCCAATATGTGGCCCGAGGAGTCGGCCAGCTACTTCGGCGACGGCGACGAGTGCCACATGAACTACCACTTCCCGCTCATGCCGCGCATGTACATGAGCATCAAGATGGAGGATCGCCACCCGATCACCGACATCTTCGACCAGACGCCGGCCATCCCCAAAAACTGCCAGTGGGCCACCTTCCTCAGAAATCACGACGAGCTGACCCTGGAGATGGTCACCGACGAGGAGCGCGACTTCATGTATAACGTCTACGCCTCGGACCGCACCGCCCGCATCAACCTGGGCATCCGCCGCCGCCTGGCCCCGCTGATGGACAACGACCGCGGCAAGATCGAGCTGCTGAACGTGCTGCTGATGAGTCTGCCGGGGACGCCGGTGCTGTACTACGGCGACGAGATCGGCATGGGCGACAACTACTACCTCGGTGACCGCGACGGCGTGCGCACCCCCATGCAGTGGAACAACAACGAGAACGCCGGCTTTTCCGAGGCCAATCCCCACAGCCTCTACCTGCCCGTGATCCGCGATACGGAATACAGCTACCGCTGGGTCAATGTGCGCCGCCAGCAGCAGAATCCCAACAGCCTACTCAACTGGACCAAGAAACTACTGGCCAAGCGTAAGGCCTTTCAAGTATTCGGCCGTGGTACGATCAAGTGGCTCAGGCCCGACAACGGCCGCATCCTAGCCTTCGTGCGCGAGTACGAGGACGAGCGCGTGGTCGTGATCGTAAATCTAAGCCGCCACCCCCAGAGCGTCAGTTTGGACTTGAGTAAATACGCGGGGGGTAAGGTCCGCGAGGCCTTCGGGCGGACCTACTTCAACGACATCGGCCGCGATCCCTACCAAGTTACCCTCAGCGGCCACGGCTATTACTGGCTGGAGATCGAGGCCACGGCGGGCCCCGCCGTCGACAATCGCGAGCTCGGCCGGCCCACGCTGCGCACCGAAAAACTAGCGGACTTCTTCAGCAAGTCCAACTTGCGCGCCCTGGAGCAGACCGTACTACCCAACTACCTACGCAGCGTCCCCTGGCTCGGTGCCCGCGCCGATCAGCTCGACCAGGTGAGAATCTACGATCACCGCATGCAGACCGGTGGCGACCGCCACTTCGGCTGGATGCTGCTGGAGGTGACCTTCCTGGAGGGACTACCCGAACTACTGCAACTGCCCCTAGCCTTCCACAACTACCGTGAGGACGTCGACTACGCCACCCGCGAGGAGGTACTGGCCATCATCGACAACGGCGAGCGTAAGGTGGTCCTGCTCGATGCCCTCTACGATGAGGACTACCGCCGTGGCCTCATCCACGGCCTACAGGAGTACGGCGAGATGAAAGACTTCCGTTTCCTGGCCCGCGAAACTATGGCCAACGCCAGCCGCCAGGAGGCTAATCTGGTCCACTCCGGCACCGAGTACATGATGCTGCAGAGCAGCGACTACAACATCAAGTACTACCGCCGAGTAGATGCCAACGACGTACCCGATCTGGAGGTCAAGCAGATGCTCAACCGCCGGGGCTACGCCTCGGCCCCCAACGTGCTCGGCACCCTGCACTTCACCCCCACCCAGCGCCTCAACGCCACCCTGGCCATCTTCGAGGAGCGCCGCCCCAATGAGGGCAACGCCTGGGAGTACGTGCTCAATAACCTGCGCCGTTTCGCCGAGGAGATCATCGCCCGGCTACAGAACGACGCCGAGACCGGCGAGGCCCACCCCGAACAGGTCCACGTTACCGATACGATCGTGTACCGCCTGATGCCGGAGGTGATCCAGGACATCCTCGGCCCCAGCTTCGTTATTAAGCTAGCCGAGCTCGGCCGGGCCACCGCCGCCTACCACACGGTGCTCTCCGGGGTGACCGAAAGCGGCTTTCAACCCGAGGCGCTCAGCCTACACTATCAGCGCAGTGTCTATGCCGGACTGAAGGGCGACGTGCGCGCCACCATCGACCTGATCAAACGCACCAACGGAGAGCTAGAAGACGAGGCCGCCGAGCTCGCCCAGCAGTTCATGGACCAGGAGGAGGCCCTACACGAAAAGCTCAAGCGAATCTATGACCATAAGATCGAGTCCGATAAGATTCGCATCCACGGCGACTTTACCCTGGAGCAGCTCATCCTGAGCAACGATAAGTTCATGATCACCAATTTCGACGGTGACCCTGACCGCAGCTACAGCCAGCGCCGCCTGCGCCGTAGCCCCGCCAAGGACCTGGCCAACATGATGCGCTCCATCAGCTACGCCGCCGGCATGGTCTATGAGGAGGATATTCCGGGCCTCAAGCAGAGCACCCGTGGTGCCCTGGCCGACTGGCTGCGCACCGCCGACCGCTACCTGTCCGCCGAGTACCTGACCGCCTACCGTAAGGCCACCACCGGTACCCGTCTGCTACCCGCCGACGAGCGCGACCTGGAGGTACTGCTCGACATCTTCCGTATCGAAAAGGCCCTACAGGAGCTCCGCTACGACCTGAACTATCGTTCCCAGCAGGTCAGTGTCCCCCTACGCGGCCTCCTGGAACTATTGAAAGACAACTAGCCCAACAGTCGCCGATACACCTTGCTCAAGCGAGTTTGCCCGGCCCCGAGTCGGTACAGTACGTATAGGATTACGTAGACTGTCTGCGTGCGTACCAGCCCGTAGCGTAGGTACTTGCGCGGCGAGGTCGTCACGTGCCCGTCTAGCACTATGAACCCCCGGTACCGCCGTAGCCGGCGTACCAGCTCGTTGTCCTCCAGTAGTTGCCAGTCAGGGAACCCCCCCACGGCCCGAAAGTCCTCGCGCAGCACCCACAGCGATTGGTCCCCGAAGCGAAAAGCCGGCAGATCGTAGCGTGTAAAGGAGGCGTATAGTCGCAGTAATGGCCTCCGTGCCTGCCCCGCGAAGCGGAGGCTAAAACAGCAGGGTAGGGGACCGTGGCGGCGCAACCGCTCCAGCCAGTCCAGCGGCGGCAGCGTATCGGCGTGCAAAAAATAAAGGCTCTCGCCGCGGGCGTGGCGGGCCCCCTCATTCATCTGCCGGGCGCGGCCGCGGGTGCAACATACTAGGCGCACCCCCGAGCTACGGGCAATGTCCTGAGTACCATCGCTGCTGCCCCCATCCACCACGATGATTTCATACGAATCCCCCCCCCGCGTCTTCCTGCCGCTCAGGCTCTCCCCCCCCGCCAGTTGCCGTAGCCGCCGCAGGGTCGCGCTCAGGTGATCGGCTTCGTTTAAGGTGGGTAGGATCACGGAGCACCAGGGTGTCTTCGGGCTCATCCGCAGGGTCGGGTTTGGCAGTGGGTAGGTAGTGAATCACGGCCGCGACGACGCCGATGACCAGCAGCCACCAGTCCATGAGGCTGGTGTCAGTGCGGGTCAGCAGTACCTCAACGATCTTGGCACCCAGGAGCAGGCCGAAGGCGCCGTAGATGATGACGTGTTTGAGGTCGCGGGTCATACGCGGGGGTGGAGTGATTAGCTACTCAAAGCGATACACCGTCGTAGTGTTGTAGGTATCGCCCACTTTGAGCGCGGGGGTGGCAAAATTCGGTTGGTTGGGGGAGTCCGGGAAGTGCTGGGTCTCCAGACAGATGCCGGTGTGGGGCTCGATTGGTGCACCGTCGCCCACGGTAAACTCCCCGGGCTGAAAGTTGGTGGTAAACAACTGCACCCCCGGTTTGGTGGTCCAGCACCGCAGCTTACGGCCCGAGGCCGGATCGGTCAGTAAGGCGAACTCCCGCAGGCTGCCGTCGTGACCGTTGATGACAAAGTTATGATCGTAGCCTCGAGCCAGTTGAATTTGGGGGTGATCGGCGGCGATGTCCTGCCCTACGGCCTTGGGCGTACGAAAATCGAAGGGGGTGGCGGTAACCTCTTCATTTTCCCCCGTAGGTATCTGCTCCCGATCCACCGGGGTATAACGGTCGGCGTCGAGATACAAGACCTGGTCAAGTACCGATCCGCCCCCACCGCCGATACTGAAGTAACTGTGGTTAGTCAGGTTGACGATAGTGTCCCGGTCGGTGGTAGCCGTGTACTGAATGTGCAGGGCATCGTCGTTGGTCCAGGTGTAGGTGCAGGTGACGGCCAGGGTGCCGGGAAAGCCCATTTCGCCGTCGGGACTGGTGTAGCTTAGGGTGAGAATAGCTGCGTCTTCCGTGGTCGAGGGTTCTACCTGCCAAAGCTTGCGGTTAAAGCCTACGCTACCGCCGTGCAATTGATTTCCATTCTCATTGGCGTCGAGGGGGTAGGTGGTGCCGTCGAGCGTGAAGCGGGCGCCGGCGATGCGGTTGCCGTAGCGGCCCACGAGCGCCCCGTAGTAAGGGTACTTACCGAGGTAGCCGGCAATACTCGTATAGCCCAGCACCATTTCCTGACCGTCGATGCGGATGCTCTGGACGGTGGCTCCGTAGTTGAGCACGTTCAGGGTATTTCCCCGGTCATTGGTGAGGGTGTGGCGTTCGACGGGGCCGGCGGGAGTGTCGCCCCAGGGGGCTTGGGTGGCGGTGGGCATATTGGGTAAAATAGGGGTGTGCTCAGAAATCGGTAGCCTCGGCAAAGCCCCCCTGCGCCTCGATGGTACGGAAGCGGTCCCAGGCCGCATCGACAAGCTGGGCGGTGAGGGTATCGAGGTAATAGGAGCCGGCGGCGGGGTCGGCGTATTGATTGAGGCCCGCCTCCAACTTGAGCAGGTGCTGGATATTGATGGCCAGGCGGTGGCCTAGCGGAGTGGGCGGGGTATCGCCACCGTCGGCCGGGGCGAGGAAGAGCTGATCCGCCCCCCCGGTGACGGCCGAGAGCGCCTGCGTGGTCAGGTACAGCAGGTTCTGGTCCCGGTCGGCGGATAGGGTAGCTACATCGGAGTGAGCAGCGATAAGTACCGGGGGGGCATCCTCGATTCCGAAGCCTTTAAGCACATTGGCCCAGAGGATACGGAAGGCCCGCAACTTGGCAATGTCTACGTAGTAGGAACTTCCCACCGTAAAGGCGAATTGGAGGTGCTGGTTGACGACGGGGGGCTCCGCGCCGCGCTCGCGCATCTGCTGCAGGTATTCAGCTCCCTTGGCCAGGGCCAAGGCCAGTTCGGCATCCGCCAGCGAGGGCCCGTTATTAAAGCCGGCGGCGTTGACCTGTAGCACCCGGAATTGTGGCATCCACTGGTGCACGAAGCCCAGCAGGCGAATCAGCGGGGGGAAGGGCGGCTCGCTCCAGTCGAGGAGGGGGTCGAAGTCGACCGATCCGTGGATGGTTGCCAGGTCGTAGCCCTCCCGCCGTAGGTACTTCACTAAGTCACGGAAGAGCTCGGCCGGGTCCTGGCCCGGGTAGCGGAGGGCACAGTGCAGGGAGATGAAGTCGAGCCGGATGTCCTGAAGCAATTCTCCTACCTCCTCCGCGCTGGGCCGACGAAAGAGCCGAAACAGCAGCGCCTCGGCTCCCTGGTTAAGGGCGTGCAGGGCGGAGGCGTTAACTTCTTCATTGCTGCCGGAGTCAATGTAGGCCCCTACTTGCCAGCCGGCCGGTCGGTCTAGCGGGGGCAGGGCCACTACTTCCGGGCGGGTGTAGAACGGGGCCAAGCGGATGCGCTCGTTGATTTCCCAGTCGAGGGTATCTAGGTCGCGGCCCTTCAGTTCCTTGCTGGCCCGTTGCAGCCAGTCGGCCTTGTCGTAGTCGGGGAAGGGGGCGCGGGCGAGATCGGCAGCGGGCATGGGCGGCGGTTAATAGCGCGCAAGGTACGGCCTACCGCAGTTGCTTGCGCAGGCCCAGCTGTAGGCCGCCCATCCAGTAGTGCTCCGAAAGGGCGGCATCCGGGGCGGTGAACGAGCCGGTATACTGCTTGAAGAAGGGTTCCACCAGGAGCTCCAGGCTGCGCTGCTTACCGATGGGGTAGGTGGTCGTCAGCGAGGTGGTCCAACCCAGGCCGAGCTGACGGCGGTACTGCTCTGCGGTAGCCAGCTCGCGGGGCCGGGCGGAGGCGGGGTCGAGGTAGTGACCGCTTACGCCGGCGGTGTAGTGCAGCAGCGGACCGGCATTGATACTCACCCGTAGGCGACGGCCGGGTAGTTCGTAGCTGGCCAGTAGCGGTACCTCCAGGAGGCGGAGGCGGTTGTTGCTGCGCAGCAGCCGGTTGTTGCCCTGGAGCATGGACTCGTATTCGAACTGGTTGCGCAGCTCGGTATAGGTCAGACCGGTAACCAGGCGCCAGGAGCCCCCTAGGCGGTAGCGCAGGCGGGCGCTGAGCTGGTAGCTGACCTCGGGGAATTCGCTTACCTCCCGCAGCTCGCGCTGTGCCTGCGCGCCCTGCGCCTGCAGTCCGAACCGCTGGTGAGCATAGGCGGCGCCCAGGACGAGTTCTCCCTGCAGACGGTGGCGGCCGCTGGCACGGAAGCCTCCCGCAGCGGTCGCGCTTATTGGTCCTAGATCGAACGGTAAGGGGGAAAGGAGCAGGGGCGTAGGGGGCAGGGTGGCCACCGAGCCGGTGGCTAGCTGCTGCGGCTCGAACTCCGCCCTGGCGGGTATGCTGGTTACTGACTTCTCCGTACTGACTGAAGGGGATGCCTTTACGGGAGCGGAGACTGCGGCTGTAGCGTCGAAGGTTCCGCGTAGATCGATGGCACCGGACAAGCCAGTACGATCCTGGTTGGGGCGGGCGGGTGGTACGACGGCTGCCGTTCCACTAGCTTGCACCTGCGGCGCACCCGGCTCGTTGTCAGTTAGTGGAGTGGTGAGGCTGTCATACATCAGGTAGCTGCCGCCGGCAAGGGTAAGCAATAGGAGCAGGGCCATAGCAGCGTACCGGCGTAGGGCAGCGGATTTATGGGCAGCGACAATACGCGCCCACATGCCCCGGGGTACGGCAGCCTGCCGGTTGGCCAGGGTGGTGGCGAAGAGTTGGTCGAGGGCGTCTCCCTCGGGGATGGTGGCTCTGTTGGCCTTAATTTTTTTCCACAGATCGGCCGGCACCTCGGGCTTGCGGTTGCCGAGGCCGTCGCGGAACAGTTGGTCGAGCTCACTCATATTGCGATGCGTTGGCGGTGGGCGATTTGTTGCTGCAGCACCTTGCGGGCCTTGAGCAGTTGGGAGCGGGAGCTGGCCTCCTGGATACCGAGCCGTTCGCCGATCTCCTTGTGGCTATAGCCCTCGATGGCGTAGAGGTTGAAGACGATGCGGTAGCCGTCGGGCAGGGCCTGGATGAGCTGTAGCAGTTCCTGCTCACCCAGGTCAGCGTAGGCCGTGGGGGCACCGCCGCGCTCGGGGGTATTGTCCAGGCCGGTCTGCTCCATGCTGAAGCGTTTGCGCTGGTAGGTCTTGAGGGCCACGTTGACGCACAGGCGGCGGGCCCAGCCGGCAAAGGAGCCCTGGAAGCCGTACTTCGGCAGCTTGGCGAATAGGCGTACGAAGGTGTCCTGTAGCACGTCCTCGGCCTCGGCCTGGGTGCGGCAGTAGCGCTGGCAGACGCCCATGAGCAGGGGGGCGTAGCGGTCGAAGAGTGCGCGCTGGCAGCGCTCGTCGTCACGTAGGGCACCCTCGATCATTTCTTTTTCCTTCATGCTCAGCATTGGGGGCTGGGGTTTAAAGGTAGACACTGCGCGCCAGGTAAAAGTGGCCCAGGCCACTTTTACCTGGCGCGCGTAGAATGGCTGTCGCCGGGTAGACTCCCCTGTGGGGAGGTAGACCGCTGCACGGGTAGAAGGGGGCTCGTACATTTGAGTGTGTCTACGAGCGCGTCTACCTCCCGTCCGAACTATCCACTGCTGATGCTGGCCTACCTGCTGCTGTTCGTGGGCTGCGCGGCGGTGCTGTACTGGGAGGGGAGCGTGCGGGTGCTACCGGTAGAGGCGCGACTGCTGCGCTTCGATGCCAACTTCTACCTGGGCATTCGGGATAATGGCTACGGCTACAATCCGGGAAATCCTAGCACGGCAGGTTTTTTCCCGCTCTTTCCCTACGTGTGGCGCTGGTCAGGACTGGGCATTGCTGGTATCTGCATTGCCAACGGTCTGCTCTATCTGGTAAGCCTCGGATTTCTGTGCCGGTTACTGCGGCCTAAGCCCATCGTGCTGGGGCTGTTCATGTCGCTGCCCTTTTTGTTCTTTGTGTGGACGCCGCTCACGGAGGCGCTCTACTTCGCCCTTACCACCCTGCTGCTGTACGGACTGGTGCGCAAGAACGGCTGGCTCATTTTTACCTCCCTCCTGCTGGCCGGCCTGACCCGGGCCAGTTTCATCTTCCTGGTGCCGGCCCTGGTGGGCATGGTGTGGATGACCAGGCCCAAAGCGGAGGTATTTTCCTGGCCCAGTATCCGGCGTATTCTACTTTGGTGCTTGCTGCCGCTGGGGCTTTCCGTAGCGATCGTGGCGGTGATCCAGTACGTGCAGGTAGGCGATCCTTTCGCTTACTACAAGCTGCAGACTGAGGTGTGGGGACGCAAGTTCGCTCTGCCGGTACTGCCCATGGGCGTCAACAAGCCGCGGTGGATCATCCGTACCACACGGATGAGCCTGTGGATCGGGGGCCTGGTCTCGGTCATCGGCCTGCGGTACCTCGTGCAGTGGCTGTGGCGCGACCGGCTGCGGCCTACGCTGCGACCCATCGAGCTGGTGGCCATCATTTATCTCTGCATGTGTGTGGTGAGCATCGTATTCTTCAACCCCACGTGGTTCTGGTGGTCGCCGGGCGAGCGCAATGCGACCTACCTGGTAGGCATCAACCGCTACCTGCAGCCCAATCCGTTCATGCTGGTCTTCTTGGTGTACCTCTTCCGGCAGCGGCTGCGCTCGCCCTGGGCCCTGCTGGGTCTGGCCGTAGCTACCCACCTGCTCTGGTTTACCGTGGCCCTGGACTACCTCTGGAATCAGCCGGAGTACGAGGAGCTACTGGTAGTCACCGCGGCGCTGCTGGCCTACTGGCTGTACTACTACTTTCGCTGGCCCTGGCTGGGCTACGCCCTCATCGTATTTGGGGCGGTGGTGCAGGCGGTGACCTTCGATCATTTTCTGTGGGGGCTGCACCTAGATTAGCGTTCGTTGATACTCCGCGCTACCTCGCCGGCAAAGGCCCGCAACTCCTCCACCAGCCCCGGATGCTCCGCCGCCACGTCCGTCGTCTCCCCCGGATCGGCCCGCAGATCGAACAGCGAAAACCCGATGGAATCCTGGTGGTAGTTCACCGGATAGCCCCCCATAGCCAGGGGTTCGCCCGCGATGCTACGGTAGGCATGGGGGAAGTGCAGCTTATACCGCCCATCGGCGCTTACCACCGCCTCCAAATCGTCGATCCAGTATACGGCATAGGGGGTGGGGGCGTCGCCGGCGGTCTGGCCGAGAAGGTCGCTGAGTCGGTCGTGGCCGTCGAGGGTGCGGTCGGGGAGTGGGGCACCGACTAGGGCGGCCAAGCTGGGCAGCAGGTCGATACTCATCAGGTTGGTCGCGCTCACTTTACCAGTCGCGGTGTGCCCCGGCCAGTAGGTGATGAGCGGTACCCGCACCCCGCCGCCGAAGCTGGTCGCCTTACCCTCCCGGAAGGGTGTGCGCCCGGCGTGCTCCCCGTAGCTGAGCCAGGGGCCGTTATCGCTGGCAAAGATGATGAGGGTATTTTCGGCCATGCCCTTCTTGGCGAGCGCTCTGCGCAGCTCACCCACCCCGGCATCGATCTCGGCGATCACGTCGGCGTACAGCCCCTGTCCGGTGGGGCGCAGGTAGCTACTATCCTCGTACAGCGGCACGTGGGGCAGGGAGTGGGCTAGGTAAAGAAACAGGGGCCCGGTAGTGGTATCGTGCGCCTCCACGATGCGCAGTGCCTCCTCATTGTACATCCGGTTGAGGGTCGTGAAGTCACCTAAGCTATCGACCACCTCCGTGCCGCGTAGCAGCGGTACCCGCGCTGGAAACAACCGCGCCATTCTCGGATCCGGGTGCCCGCCCCACATATCGTGGCTATACGGGATACCTAGGTAGCTATCGAAACCCTGCTCGGTCGGCAGGAAGGGGCTATGGTCCCCCAGATGCCACTTGCCGACCATGGCGGTACGGTAGCCCCGGTCGCGCAGCAGCTCGGCCAGGGTAGTTTCCTCCGGTTGCAGACCGTCCTCCACGCCGGGCATCAGGGCACCACGCAGTCCCAGCCGGTTAGGGTAGCAGCCCGTCAGTAGGGCAGCGCGGCTAGCGGTACACACGGCCTGGGCGACCCGGAAGTCGGTGAAGCGTACCCCCTCCGCGGCTAGGCGGTCGAGCGCGGGGGTGGTGACATGGGTGCCGCCGTAGGCCCCGATGTCGGAGTAGCCCATATCATCGGTGAATACGAGCAGAATGTTGGGGGCTGGGGGTCCCGACTTAGTCGAAACAGGTGCGGGGGACGTTGAGGAGGTGCAAGCGCTTACGAGACACGTAGCTGCGAGTATTGCGAGAAGGCGGTACATAGTGGTAAGGTAATGCACTGGCTTCTGGTATCACGTTGGCTCCCGGCACGGCATTGGCTCCCGGCATCCTTGCCGGGCTGCGGGCTAAACCACCAAATCTTATCTTTCCCCAAATCTCACCGATGCGCCTACCGGAGTTCATCCTACTCGTTCTACTTACCCTGCACCTGCTAGCTTGCCAAACAGAGTCGCCCGCCCTACCCGGCTTTACCGGTGAGGCTACACCGGACATCCAACTCAACCAGGTAGGCTACTATCCCGATCAGGCCATTCAGTTTACGGTGGCGGCGACCGGGACCAGCGCGCTCGACCGGCCGGACTCCAGCTACCAGATCACCAACCTGGCCGGCGATAGCCTGGTGCGGGAGGGCTACCTCGGACAGCGGCAGGACTGGACCGCACTGGCCGGTGTACTGGCCCAACCGACCCTGGCCGATCCCCTGCCCGTGGGCGACTACCGCATCTACGTGCCGGGAGTGGGGTATTCCGGGGTAGTGCACGTGGCGGAAGACGCGCTACACGCCCCCTTTATCGGCTCGTTACGCGGATTGTACTACCAGCGCGCCAGCCAGGCCCTACCGGAGCAGTACGCCGGCGAGTACGCCCGCGCCGCCGGCCACCCGGATACGGAGGTGCGGTACCATCCCTCCAGCGGTCACGGCGGGGGAAGCATGAGCAGTCCCGGCGGCTGGTACGATGCCGGAGACTACAACAAATACATCGTCAACGGAGCCTTCCCCATGGGGCAGTACTTGGCCCTGTACGAAGACGTGGGCGACCCCGCCCCCGACGGTAGCCTCAACATCCCCGAAAGCGGCAACGGGCAGAGCGACTACCTCGACGAGATGCGGTACGAGCTGGACTGGATGCTCACCATGCAGGACGCTGACGGCGGACTGTTCCACAAGCTTACCACCCTGAACTTCGAGGGAATGGTCATGCCGAACGAAGCGACCAGCCAGCGGTACATCGTAGGGAAGAGTACCACCGCGACGCTGGACTTTGCCGCCGCCACGGCCCAGGCATCCCGCGTGTACCGCCCCCTGGATGCCGCCTACGCCGACCGCCTGCTTGCCGCCGCCCGCCGTGCCTACGCCTGGGGTACCGCCAATGCGAATGCCGTGTTCCGCAATCCCGATGATGTGCACACCGGCGAATACGGGGACGATAACGCCGACGACGAACGTACCTGGGCCGCCGCCGAACTCTTCGCCGCCACCGGTGAGCAGGAGTACTACAACGAGCTACGGGCCCGCCCACCCCGTGTGCGCTTCAACGCCGGAGAAAGCTGGACCGGCTACATGGGCAACCTTGCCGCTTACACCCTCTTACGCTTCCCCGACCGCGTGCCGCAGGAGATGCACCAGGAGCTCCAGCAGCTCGTGATCACCCTGGCCGATAGCCTAGTGATGGACGTAAACCAAAATCCGTACCGCCAACCCATTACCCAGTTCGAGTGGGGAAGTAACTCCGACGTCCTCAACGCCGCCATGCTCCTAGCCGCCGCCCACCGCCAGGAACCTAAGGCCGACTACGTAGCGGCCATGCGCAGCAGCGTCGATTACGTGCTAGGCAACAACCCCAACAACGTCTGCTACCTCACCGGCTACGGCGACCGCGCGCCGATGAACATCCACCACCGGCCCAGTATCGCCGACGGTATCGCCGCTCCCGTACCCGGCCTGCTCTCCGGTGGCCCCAACAGTAAGCAGCAGGATAAGCAGTACACCACTTACGAAGCGGGGGCGGCCCCGATGCAGAGCTGGGCCGATCAGGAGCCGAGCTTTGCCAGCAATGAGATCTGCCTGAACTGGAACGCGCCCTTTACCTACCTAACCGGCTATTTGGAGCACGTTGGTGCCGCAAAGTGAACGAACTATGCAGTAGGAGCATAACAGTATGTTCCCAAAGTTGTGTATTTATTGAACAGTATTTGGTTTTTGCTGTAATAGCAGAACAATTATTAACCGATAAAACACCCATTATTATGGATAGCGACCAATTAAATCAACTCATCAAGCAAGGACTCTCGGCCATGAAGTCGGGTAGCAAAACCGCCGCCGAATCCGCCAGCGAGGTTCAGAACGATGCCAGTGACGAGCAGCTCAGAGAGATACTGCGCAAGGGCACCGAAACCTCCAAGCAGTGGCAGCAGCGCGTCGATCGTGCCCTAGAACAGGTCGGCGGGGGAAGCCAGCAGGAACGGGAGAACGAGATCATGCAGGCCATGGACCGGGTCGGTAAGCAGATCCGCCAGGAGGCCCCGAACGACCGCGTGCGTGACCTGGGCATCATTGCCAATGGGCAGTTGATTCTGCACTACTGGATTGGTGCCTTTGGCACCATGGAGGCCTACTGTAAGCAGGCCGGTATGGATCAAGCCGCCCAGGAAATGAAATCCTGCGTCAGCGAGGCCAAGCAGGCCGACGAGAAGTATACGGAGATCGCCATGCAGATCATGCAACAGCAGCAGATGGCCTCTGCCTAGCCTGCAGGGTAAAGTACTGACCGTACCGGCCCACTCCCAACCCGGGGGTGGGCCGGTTTTTTTTACAACAAAGCCGGCAGTTTTCGAGTAGTGACAGCACAAGCATTCAAAAATCCATTACCATGGCCAACAACGACCAACTCACCTACCTCATCCAGGAAAGCCTCGCCTCCATGCAGGCCGGCGGCAAAATTGCCAAAGAAGCAACCGCGGAGATTAACCATGCCGCTACCAACGAAAAACTAAAGGCCGCCCTGGAGGAAGGCAACAAGACCGCCGAGCAGTGGCGACAGCGCGTCGACCGAGCCCTCCAGGAGGCCGGCGGCAGCAGCGAACCCGGTAATCGCATCATCGAGGCGCTCTACGACGTGAGCAAATCAGTCATCACTAAGTACGAGGACGACTACTCCCGCGACCTGGCCATCATCGAGTCCGGCCAACTCGCCCTCCACTACTGGATCGCCGCCTTCGGCACCATGGACGCTTACGCCAAGCGCGCCGGACTAAGCCAGACCTCCCAGGACATGGAGAAGTGCCGCAAGGAAGCCGAGCAGTCAGATAAGAAGCATACCGACATTGCCCTGGAGATCATCGAATCACACGGCTAGCGGCGGACATCACCCCAATACTGTAGTTACCTGCACCGTCTCGTGCAGCGTACGGTGCACCGGACAGCGGTCAGCGATCTCCAGGAGTCGCTGCCGCTGTTCGTCATTTAGTTGCCCCCGAAGGATCACCACCCGCTCGAAGTGGTCGATCTTGGTGGGCCGCTCGTCGGAGGCTTCCATGTCGGCGGCATAATCCTTACTGTGATTAAGGTGCACCTGCACTTCCTCCACCACCCACCCTTTACGCCGCGCATACATCTGTATGGTCATGGCCGTACAGGCACCGAGTCCAGCACTTACCAGTTCGTAGGGCCCGGGACCAAAATCATTACCCCCCACGCTCTCCGGCTCATCGGCCGTCAGGTGATGTTGGCGTACCATCACCTCCGTCGTGTACCCCTCCCGCCCCAGGCGTACGGCTACTTTGTGGTCGCTCTCCAGCGATCCGCCCTCCGGCTGCGGAAGGTAGCGGCTCGACCAGCCCGCAATGACCTGCCCGGCGTAGTGGCTGTCGGCGTTGTCCGACAGCAGGTGGTCTGCCCCGTCCAGACTCACGAAGCTCTTCGGGTGCCGGGCGGAGGTATACAGTTTGGCTGCCTCGTCGATGGAGACGGTCTTGTCCTGCGGCGAGTGTAGAATCAGTAGCCCCGCCGCCAGTTTTCGAATATTTTTATCTAACTCGTGGCCCCCCAGGTCGTCCACGAACTGCTTAGCAATCTGAAAAGGCCGCCCCCCAATATTGACCGTCGCCCGCCCGGACTCCGCGATCTGCTCGAGCTTTTCGGCGAAGTGCCGCGAGATGTGATCCGGTGCAAAGGGCGCCCCAATGGTCACCACCGCCTTTACCGAGGGCAGTTGATTAGCCGCACACAGCACGGCGGCACCCCCCAGGCTGTGCCCCACCACCAGTGCCGGAGCCTGGTGATGCTGCCCCAACCATTCGGCCGCAGCTACCAAATCGGAAATATTGGTGGTAAAGGTGGTATTCACAAAGTCGCCCTCGCTCTCCCCAATTCCCGTAAAGTCGAAGCGAAGCACCCCGATGCCCACCATATTCAGTTCCCGACTGATGTTGCGCGAGGCCATCAGGTTCGAGCCGCAGGTAAAGCAGTGAGCAAATAGGGCAAAGGCGTGGGCGTGGCGGTCTACGGGTAGCTCCAGCAGGGCCGAAAGCTGTGCACCGGAGGCATTCGGAAAGGAAACTTTTGCTGTGCTCAAACCGGTTTAATTTAAAACAAATTGTTTGTTGAACTGCTCCCCATCCCCTAAATTTGTAACGCCACCTGGGGAAATCACCTAGCCAAAACTCATGACATGTCTGAATCCAACACCCCCTCCCCGGCTAAATCCGATTCCCAAACCGACGCCCCCGGTAAAGTACCACATCCCCCCGAACGCGATCGCCTCCGCGACATGATCGTGGTCATCGTCACCTACCCCCTCACTCCCACGGAGAAGACCAACAAACTTGCCGCCAAGAAGCCATGGCTGGAGTTCGTGAGTCTGCTGCTGAAGGTGTTGCTGGCGGTCTATGCTATTTACGAAGCCGCGAATAAGTAGACCTGGCTTTGCCAGGGTAGACCCCTCGCTGGCGCGTTCGGGGGTAGACCGCGTTGCGGATAGACCCTTCGGGTTAGACTCGTCTCGCAGGCATGACATGCGGTAGCTCTACCCGCTTTAGCGGTCTACCTCCGAACGCGTAAGCGAGGAGTCTACCCACCGCGCAGCGATGGTCTACTCCTAATGCTCCGCCAAATAAGCATGCACGAACTTAATCGCCATAGCCCCCTCCCCCACCGCGCTCGCCACCCGGTTCATTGCCCCACTTCGCACGTCACCGGCGGCGAAGATGCCTGGCTGGCACGTTTCCAGGAGGAAGGGATTGCGCTCCAGCGGCCAGCCCTTGCGGCGCTCGGCCGTGGCTAGCAGGTCGGGACCGGTAATGATGAAGCCGCGTTTGTCGGTCATGATCTGTCCGCTCTCGAGCCATTCGGTACGGGGGCGGGCACCGATGAAGATGAACAGGGCGTCAGCTTCGACCTCGTAGGTGCTCTCGTCTTCAATGTTCTTGAGCACCAGGCGCTGTACGTGGTCGTCGTCGCCGCACACCTTGACCACCTCCCGGAAGCCCTGTACCGTGATGTTGTCGATGGCGTCGATCTGGTCGATGAGGTAGCTCGACATACTGCTCGTGAGGTCGGGCTTGCGCACCAGGATGGTGACGTGGCTGGCGAATTTAGAGAGGTATACCGCGCCCTGTCCGGCACTGTTGCCGCCACCTACGATGAAGACGTTCTGGTTCTCGCAGCCCTTGGCCTCGGTCATCGCCGCGCCGTAGTACACGCCGGCCCCGTTGAATTTGTCGGCGCCCTCGGCGGGCAACTTGCGGTACTCCACCCCGGTGGTGAGGATAACCGATTTGGTCTTCACCTGGCTGTCGTCATCGAGGGTGAGGATTTTGTAGTCGTCCTGGATCTTGATGTGGGTGACCTCACGGGGGCTTACCACCTCCACCCCGAAGCGCAGGGTTTGGGCCATCGCCCGCCGCGTCAGCTCCGAGCCAGATAGGCCACTGGGAAAGCCCAGGTAGTTCTCGATGCGACTGCTGCTGCCGGCCTGTCCGCCCGGCGCTCGCTTTTCGACCACTAGGGTGTGCAGGCCCTCGGAGCCACCGTACACCGCCGCGGCCATCCCCGAGGGGCCGGAACCGATGATGATTACGTCGTACAGGTCCTCACTGGCCGTAGCGCTCATGCCTAGCTTTTCGGCGATGGCGTCCAGCTTGGGATCGGCTAGGCTAGTGCCGTCCTCGAAGATGACCAGGGGCAGATCCTTTACCCCGCAGGTGTATAACTGCATCACCTCCTCACCCTGGGGGCTCCGCGCGTCCACCCACCGGTAGGGTAATAGGTTGGCAGCCATCCAGTCCTTGATGTTGTGCGATTTGGGGGAGTACTGGTAGCCCACCACCCGGATGCCCTGAAACTCGGGGCGGTAGCCGAGTTTCCAGTCCTCGAGCAGCTCGTCCAGTACCGGGAAGAGCTGCTCCTCCGGCGGGTCCCAGGGCTTCATCAGGTAGTAGTCGAGCTGTACGTCGTTGATGGCCTTGATGGCGGCGTCAGTATCGCTGTAGGCGGTGAGCAGCACGCGTTTGGCGAGTGGAAAGTAAGGCTTCGCCTTTTCTAGAAAATCTACCCCCAACATCTCTGGCATTCGCTGGTCGGAAAGGTACAGAGCTACGACCTCCCCCTTTTTCTTCAGCTCCTGCACGGCCTCCAGGGCCTCCCGCGCGCTGTCGGTGCTGATGATGCGGTAGTCGTCCTTATACTGATTGCGCAGGTCACGCTTGAGCGAGCGCAGCACCTGCTGGTCGTCGTCGACGGAGAGGATGATGGGTTTGCGGTCTCTGGCCATGGGAGTGGGTAGTTCGGTAGTAGGTAGTTCGGTAGGCGGGTGGGGTAGGTGTTACAGGCGGCCTGAGGCGCAGTAAGGGGCGGGGTCGCAGGTGCGGTGTACGTGGAACAACACCAAACCGCGAATCGCCTACTGGATCGGGAAACAGACCCGAAATACCGTCTGCCCAGGCTCGCTGTCTAACTTTACGGAGCCGTTGTGGTGGTCGATGACGCGGCGCACGATGTCGAGTCCCATACCGGTGCCCTCCCCGATGCCCTTAGTGGTGAAAAATGGTTCGAAGACGCGGCTCTGGATGGCATCGGGGATGCCGGGGCCGTTGTCTTCCACCTCCACGCACACGCAGTCGCGCTCCTGAAAAGTACGGATGATTAGGTCACCGCCCTGGGCCGGGAGGGCGTCGACGGCATTGGAGATCAGATTGGTCCACACCTGATTGAGCTCACCGGCCAGGGCCTTGACGCGCGGCAGGTCGTGGGCGAGGTCCTTACAGAGCGTAATGTTTTTCTTTTTTATCATGTGGGTGAGCATCGTCACGGTCGACCTGAGGCCCTCGTGCACGTCGACCATCTCCAGGCTGGGCTCCTGGTCCATGTGGCTGTAAGTCTTGATGGACTTGACGAGCTCGGCGATGCGGCCGCTGGCGGTCTGGATCTCGCCGACCAGGGTTTCGGTGGTCAGGTTAGTCTCGATCCACCACATCACCGGTGCCACGGCCTCGGCGGGGATGGCCGCTGCGATGGCCTCAAAGTGCTGCTCCTCGAAGCCGTAATCGACAAAGGTATCTACGATGCGGTCCAGCTCCGTGACGCCGTGGTCTTCCAGCCAGTCGGTGAGCTCGTCGCTGCGCTCCTCGCGCTCCATCAGACTGAGCTCCTCGCCC
Source organism: Neolewinella sp. (assembly GCF_965214665.1). Taxonomy (GTDB): domain Bacteria; phylum Bacteroidota; class Bacteroidia; order Chitinophagales; family Saprospiraceae; genus Neolewinella. Next base: position 4,045,226 of record NZ_OZ243970.1, read on the forward strand.
TCCTTGGCATAGTTGATGCGATCGAAAAGTACGGCGTTCACCTCATCGACCGATTCCGGCGTGACCCGCATGGTCACTACCGACTTAAAGCGCTCCGGCGTCTGCACGAGGTGTTTGTGCAATTCTTGGCTGGCGCGTACCATGGCGGAGGCTGGGTTATTGAGCTCGTGGGCCAGGCCTGCACTCATCTTACCCAGGGCCATGAGCTTTTCGTCCATTAGGCGCATCTGCTGGAAGTCCCGTACCCGGTTGGTCATCACCGCTACCAGGGCCTGAGTAAGGTCGTAGCTGGTGTTGACCATTTCGACGAAGCAGTCCTTGTGTAGGAGGAGCACGTAGGTGTCGGCGATGCACACCCCCTCGGACAGCGTCTCCTTCATACGGCTGAAGGGTAGGACACCGGATACGTAGGGCGCCTTCCAGATACCGAGCTCCTGCTTGCGGCCGTCGCTGTCGCGGCGGATCACGTAGCCCCCCCGGAGCATCACCTGCATGTGCTCGACCTTTTCCCCGTTGCGGAAGATCATACTGTCCTTGGGGTACATCACGTAGGTCGACTGGTCGATGAGCCACGTTAGCGCCGCATCGTCTACCCCCCCGAAGATGTCGAAGGTGCGGAGTTGCTGGAGGAGGTCGGCGGGTTTTTCAAGTTGTTGCATAGTAAAATGGTGTTAAACCGTTGGACGCTTCTTAAGCGTCCAACGGTTAGTCGAGTCCGAAGACGAATTCCAGCCCCCGCACGGCCAGGGCCATCTGCTCGTCGGTGGCCTGGCCGATCTTCTGGATCATGCGTTTTTCGCTGATGCTACGGGTCTGGAAGCAGTCGGCCGAGCTTTCCTTATCCAGGTGGGTGGTCTCGTTGCTCGGCAGGTGCACCATCCAGGGTACGACGCGGTAGTGGGGCTTCCAGTTAGTGATTGGGGCGACGATACGCAGCGGCAGCCGGCCGATGCCGTCTTCACTGATGATGAGGGCGGGGCGCTTCTTGGCAATTTCGGCACCAACGGTAGGATCAAGGTTGATCAGCCAGATTTCTCCGCGCTTCATTCTTCTTCGTGTTCGTGGTCAATGCAGTCAAAACAGAGGAGGTCCTGGTCCTCCCGGTACTCCAGCAGCATGACGTCGCTGGCAATACTCATCATGGTCTCGGTGCTCAGCGAACCGCTGCGGTGCAGGTCGTTGAGCAGCAGGTGCAGTAGCTCCAGTTTGGCCATTTGGTCCAGACCGTCGAGGGTTACGTCCGTCAGTTGCATGTAGATTCAACGCGCGATCGACCGAATGGTGCAGCTCTGCGACAATCCGCCCGGGTTAGGTGGCGGTACGGTGTCGGGACACAGTGGCGTACGGCGCTTAGCGGGAAAACTGGTCGAGCGAGGCCGGTGGTTAATCGGTAAAAGTTGGTGGGTTGGGCCGCAGGATTGACTTTCGTGATATTACTTCATTCTGCTCCCGGAGCAATAAATTTATATACCATGAAATCTCTTTTATTCCTCGCTCTCTTTACCGCAGCGCTTACCCCTGTCAAAGCAGGCGTCACTACTGATGGAGTCACCGACCCACTCGTGACCCGTACCCAGGTGGAAGACTTCCGGCTCAATCTGAAGCTGGTCAATTTGCAGAAACAGCGTACCGTGATCACCCTCAAACAGCTCGACGGCACTACCCACCACCAGACCCGTATCAAGGAGCACAATGGCTACGCCCTGAGTATGCAACTGCGTGATGTACCCGCCGGCCGCTACCTGCTGACGGTCAAGCAGGGGAAGCGCCTGCGCCAGCAGGTGATCGTAAAGTCCGCCGCCGGCATCAGGTGCAGCGACTGGAAGTAAAACTATCACCCCCACAATCCTTACCGAGGCCCCAAGCGTTAGCTGCCCATGCGTATGCTGATGCTTGTGGGCCTTGTTCTATTTCTGGCGAGCTGTAGCGAGGAGGTGCCGCCGGTGCCCAAGCCCCGGTCCTACCCCCGCGTCGAGTATCCGGCCCGGCAGTACACCGCTCTGGGGGCCGATTACTGCCCCTTCACCTTCGAGCGGCCAGCCTCGACCACCCTAGTGCAGGAGACGAGCTACTTCGACGAGGCGCCGGCCGATCCCTGCTGGTTCAATCTCAAACTAGCCCCCCAACTCAATGGCACGCTGCACTTCTCGTACTATCCCATATCCAGCCCGGAGCAGTGGGAGGAACTGCGCGACGAGGCCTTTCAACTGGTGGGTGTACACAACCAGCGGGCTAGCGACATTCAGGAGATCGTAATCCACCGTGATTCAGCGCGCGTACACGGCGTGGCCTTCGATATTGCCGGACCGGCGGCGAGCCCCTTTCAGTTCTTTCTGACCGATAGCACGGAGCACTTCCTGCGCGGGGCCCTTTACTTCGAGACCCAGCCGAACCCCGACTCCCTCGGCCCGGTAATCGCCTACGTCAAGGACGACATCTTGCGCATCGTGCAAACACTGGAGTGGGAGTAAGCGTCCGACGCTTACAAGCGTCGGACGCTTGGGTAAAGCGAAAATTCGCTACACATAGTGTAAATTGCCCCGACGATGAGGGCAAAGACCGCCAACGAGCGCATCATTTTCGGGCTGAAGGTGAAGCAGCTGCGCCAGCAGCGGGGCTACAGCTTCGATCAGTTGTCGAAGGCTACGGGCATCTCGCTCTCCTACCTCAACGAGATTGAGAAGGGCAAAAAATTCCCTAAACAGGAGAAGGTCGCTAGCCTAGCCGCTGCCCTGGGTACCACCACTGAGGAATTGACGGACGGCGAGCTAGGACGCGAACTAGCTCCCGTAAGCCAGCTCCTACAGAGTAACTTTCTCAATGAGCTGCCCCTGGAGCTCTTCGGCATCGAGCTCAGCAAGGTGGCCGAGATCATCGCCGCCGCCCCCCTACAGGTCGGAGCCTTCATCAGCACGCTGCTGGAGATCAGCCGCAGCTACGCGCTGCGGGAAGAGAACTTCTACTTCGCTGCCCTGCGCTCCTACCTGGAGCTCAACGCCAATTACTTTCCGGAGCTGGAGCAGGCCGTGGTCAGTTTCGCCGAGCAGTATAAGCTTCCCGCCATCCGTCCGCTGCCCCCCCGCATCCTGGGTGAGCTCCTTGAGGACCGCTTCGGCTACGAGATCGTACCCGACGGACTCGACCGCCAGCCCGCGCTGGCCGGCCTGCGCTCCGTCTACCAACCCGCCACGGGTCGACTACTCCTCAACGGCAAACTCACCCCCGTACAGCGCGGCTTTCAGTTCGGCAAGGAACTGGCCTTCAACCACCTCAAGCTAACCGAGCGCGCCAACACCAGTAGTATCCTCAAGGGCCGCGTCTTCGAGGAGGTACTTAACCACAGCAAGGCCACCTACTTCAGCGTCGCGCTGCACCTGCCCCTGGAATCCTTCACGCGGGAGCTGCGCGGCTTTTTTGCCCTGCCGGAGTGGGATCCAGCAGCTTTTCTAGGGCTAATGCAGCGCTTCAACGCCACGCCGGAGATGTTCTACCACCGGCTCACCAACGTCATCCCACGGTTCTTCGGCCTGCCGGAGCTGTTTTTCCTGCGCTTCGTCCACGATCGCGGCACCGACCACTTCGTCATCGACAAGGAGCTGCACCTCAACCGCCGTCACCACCCCCACGAGAACGGCCTGGCCGAGCATTACTGCCGCCGCTGGGTAAGCCTGCACCTGCTGCGCGAGCTCAGCGCCGACCCCCGCGAAAATCTGCGCATCGAGGCCCAGCGCAGCCACTACTACGGCACCGATGACGAGTACCTCTGCATCACCCTGGCCCGCACCGACTACCCCCGCGAGGGTAAAAACGTGAGCGTTACCCTGGGCCTACTCCTTACCGATGCCCTGCGCGAGACGGTCGCCTTCCTCCACGACCCAGCCATCCCCCGCGTCGTCGTCAACACCACCTGCGAGCGCTGCCCCATTACCGACTGCCGCGTACGGGCCGCCGCCCCCGTGGTGGTAGAAAAACGGGAGCGTTACCGGGCTACCAAGGCCGCCCTCCGCGAGCTCGAGCGGTCCAGCTAAATCAATTGCCGCACCCGCGCCACCGCCGCCCCGAGGTCCAGTTTTTCCTGGTCCATCACCGCCACGGCCCAGCCCTGCAGCTGCGCCCGCTGCGCCAGGTAGGCCTGTTCGGTCTGTCCCGGCGTGGGGATCAAAATGGCCGGCTTCCCCAGGGCCCGCAGGTCCATCAGCGTCGAGTAGCCCGGGCGGGCGATCACGAAGCGGGCGGCCGTCAGCAGCCGGGAGAGGGTAGGGGTGTCGGCGTAGGGTAGGATCCTGATATTCGTCTTCAGCGCCGGTGTACCGGGGTGGGGTAGGCCACGCACCAGTCGGATGTCCAGGGGCGATTCCCCCAACTGCGGTAGCAGGATTTCCTCCAGCCGCGTCCGCATCGGCTCCGGTCCGGACAGGAGCGCCAGCAGATCATAGGGCGCCTCCCCCTCCGAGCCACGGATGTGCGGTAGCGGCCCGATGTACTCCACGTTCTCATATCCCTGCGCGGAAGAAAGTTTCCCACTGAGCCGGTCGTGCCCCCCGTGGTCCGGCACCCAGTACGCATCGAAGTGCCGCAGCTGCCACCGGTAGGCCGCGGTCGCGGGTGCAAAGCCCGTGTTGGGGTGCAACTGGTGCGTTACGCACACCGATTCCACCCGAGGATCGTAGCACCCAAAGCGACTGTCCGATACGATCCGTTCTACGCCCAACCGGGTTACTAGCTCGGCCGTAGCGCGCCGCTCGGTCCGGATCGTTCCCTGCCAGTGCCACAGCTGCCGGGCTACGTTCCACACCATCGACTTGCTCCGGTAGTGCACGCGGTAGGAGGGCAGCTCGTGCACGGGCGTCGAGACCGGCAGCTCCCGGCGTAGCATCTCGGCGGCCGGTCCACTGCCGGCCCAGCTGATGCGGTGCCCCTCGCCCTCCAGGCGGTGGGCCAGGGCAAGGCTGCGGGCGGCGTGCCCGAGCCCCCAGTCTAGTGGGGCTAGGAGGGTGTGCATGTAGCTGGGAAAACGGTTTGGGGGTCTTTACTAGTATGGCATGACTTCGCCTGCGCACTCCGTGCTTGGCGTCGTAAAGGAATCAACCACAGAGTACACGGAGAAACGCAGAGGTGTTTTCGAAGACGTCTCTGTGGCCCTCTGCGTCCTCTGCGGTAGTACACCCCAAAGCAGCGGAGCTGCCAACCCCCCTGCCGTGGTGAAAAAGCAAGAAAATGCCCCCGGCCACGTTATCCCCCCACGGTAGGTCTTTTGACCCCCGTCTCTCTAAGTGAAAAATCGACCCATGCGTACCATCACCCTGGTCTGCCTTCCCGTACTGTTTGTGCTACTCAACGCCTGCAAGGTCACCAAGCACGAAGCCATCAAACACGAGCCCGCGCTGACCACTATGGGCTACCCCTTTGCCTACGCCGATACCAGCGGCAATACTTACCTGCGGGAGCTGCGCGACGGGCACGACCTGACCACGGTAGTAGCCGGCGCCACATCCGACCGCGAGCGGGCCCTACGCGTACTCGACTGGACCAACCGCCAGTGGAAGGGCCACGGCAAGAAGTTGCCTACCAGTAGCGACGCTTTGACAATCCTGGAGGAGGCCGATAGCGGGCGCAAATTTCGTTGCGTAGAGTACTCTACGGTAGCTTCCGCCGCGCTGAGCTCCCTGGGTATGCCCTCCCGCCGCCTGGGATTAAAGAAGAAAACGGTAGAAACCGCCGTAGCCGGTGGCGGTCATATGGTCACCGAAGTGTGGCTGGCCGACGAAAGTAAGTGGGCCGTGCTCGACGGTGAGTTCAATTTAATGCCGGTAGTAAACGGGAAGGCGCTCAATGCCCTAGAATTTAAGCGGGCCCTACAGTCCGACCAGTCGATTGCCTTCGTCAGTGGGGCCGGCCCGGTAAAGTCCACCCGGCAGAAACGCTACCTGGACTTCATCGAGCGCTACCTCTACTATTTCAACGTCCGCTTTGATGAGCGTAAGCTGCCGGAGCCCTTCGAGCGGGTGGCATGGGAGGGCAAGACCCAGCTGATGCTGGTCCCCAAGGGCGCCCCCGAGCCCACCCGCTTTCAGCGCAAACGCCCCATGGATAAGTTCATCTACACCCGCTCGGTGGCGGATTTCTACGCGGCACCGCGACTGGCAGTGAAGAAGTAAGACTAGAACTGATACCTCACCGTCCCCCGCACCGCAAACGGCGCACCGGGCGTAAAGTGAATCTCCTCCACCGGCAGGGCCTCGTCGCGCAGCCGCGAGGTGGTAGCGAACTGCGTCTCCTCCCACTCGGTATCCAGCGCATTTTCGATGACCAGACCCAAGGTAAGCGGACCGAGGCGATAGTTGGCATTGGCGTCCACGACCAGGTAGCCGGCGGCTATGATCGAGTTGTCCTCGTTGGCCGGTCGGTCGCGCACGTAGCGGTAGCGCAGACCGCCACTGAGTCGCTGGCGTAGGACCGTGAGCCCCCCGGTAGCGGTGAGGTTAGGCGCAAGGGGAATGTAATCCGCCCCCTCGGGCTCATTGATGCTCCGGGCCAGGGCGTAGTTTACGTCGGCATCGGCAAAAAGCCAGTCCGTAAGCTGGTAACGCAGCCCCAGGTCAACCCCCAACCGACGGGTCTCGCCGCTGGGCTCTACAATACCGGCGTCGCCCACGTAGACGAACTCCTGCTGTAGATACAGGTACCAGAGCGCTGCATTGAGAAACAACCGGTCGGTAGGCCGGTAGATAGCCCCTAGGTCCGCCCCCAGAGCCAGCGGGAGGATATCCGCCGCGCCCCGGTCAAGTACCACCCGCGTGTCGTTGGCATGAAAACCAATACCCGTCTTTAGGTACAATTGGGTGCGGGGGTTGGCAGTATAGAGGAAGTTGAGCTTCGGACTCACCGCCGCCTTCCTTTGCTCCTGCCGGTCGTAGGTCGGCTGCAGCTTATTCACGTACTGGAACACAAATTGGTCCATTCGCAGCCCCGGATGAATCAGCCAGCGACCGAGCTCGAAATCCGCCCCGGCGTAGGCGAATACATTAGTCTCGTCGATATCTCCGTACTGCACCCGCTCCAGGAGCTCCTCGCGGTTCCGGGTGCGACTAAGCTGATTGTCGTTGCTGTCGTCGTAGCGTAGGCCCACGCCGGCCTTTAGGCGTCCTTCTAATCCACCGGCGCTGAAGGTGTGGGTAAGCTCCGACTGCAGCCCGTACAGGTTGCGGTCCTCCGCCTGGCGGATCTGATCGCCGTTCTCGGGGTCCTCCAGGAAGAAGGTGAAGTTGGAGTAGAGCTCGAAGGCGTAGCGGCTGTAGTAGGCCGTAGTTTTTACGAAGGTGCTACGGTCCACCACACTGGTGAAGGCGCCGAGCAGGTTAGAGCGGCTAGTGTAGCCCCCCTCCGTATCGTCAATGGCCCCGAAGCGGCCGATAAGTCCCTGCTCCACGGCCCGCACAGGGATCTGCCCCGAGGCGTCCCACTTACTACTGAAGTGGGAGGCGAGCAGCGAAAGCCGGTTGCCGTTTTCGAGCTCGGCGGTGTAGCGGCCCATCACGTTGAGGCGGCTGAAGTGCTGGCTGGAAACGAAGGGCCCGTCGGTAAGCATATACTCCGTGGCCAGGTAGGCGTTGCTGCGTTCGCGGCTTAACAGGTCGAAAAGTCCCACGCCGCGGAGTAGGCCGAAGGAGCCCCGTTCGACGCTTACCGAAGAGCGGTCTAGCGCATCCCGCAGTGCGAAGTCGACGTAGCCGGCCGTAGCAAAGTTGCCGCGCTCGGCGTAGTAGGGCCCCTTGCCGTAGTCGATCTTCTGGATCGTCTCCGGGATCAGGAAGTGCAGGTCGGCGTACCCCTGCCCGTGGGCGTGGCTGACCATATTCACCGGCATGCCCTCTACGGAGATCGCTACGTCCGTGCCGTGGTCGATGTCGAAGCCCCGTAGGAAAAGTTGCTCCGCCTTCCCCCCGCCGGCGTGCTGCCCGATCACCATGCCGGGCACTCGCCGCAGCACGTCCTGGGCGGAATTTACCGGCCGCAGCTGGGCGTCGATATCGGCCACTACGCTGAGGGCGGCCACCCCGGGCCGTACGGTCACCGTCCGTAGGTCGATGAAGGATTCCTCAAGCCGTACCCGCAGGGGGTTGCCGTCGGCGGGGGCCACCATCAGGGCTGTTTGATAGCCTAGGTAAGATATTTGGAGGGAGTCCCCGGATGTGATGCCCTCGAGCGTGAACTTGCCCAGCGCGTCGGTGTGGGTGTGTTCGTCGGAGTGCAGGTGCAGCACGTAGGCCCCCTCGGCCGGGCTTCCGTCATGGACATTTACCTGACCGCGTAGCGGGCCGGTCTGAGCGTAAACCGTGGCCTGTAGGCAGGCGAAGAGCAGTACAATTCGGTAAAGCATACATCACCATACGAGAGCCATCGGCATCCGGTTGGCGTTCGGCTACTGGAAAAGTATTTCGTCGACCTCTCTGCTCCGCCGGGGCCACCAGAGGCTGTAGGCCGCCGCAGCAAGTAGCACCACAGCCACCAGGTAGGGGAGGGCGGGGACGCTGGTGCCCCCCCAGTTGAAGATAGCCAGTTGCGTCGCTAGTTTTTCGCCACTACTGGTGGTCAGGGCCGTCTGGTAAGACATCCAGAACAACCCTCCCAGCATGGCGATCAGGGCCAGCTGGCGGGCACTGTGCTGTAGTATCGGCGTAGTGTGGGTAGCCGAGGTCCACACCGCCGGGTGCTTACCGAGGTGCTCGATCAATTGATCGCGGTCCTGGACCGAGCGTAGCTGTAGCCGGCGGGTTTTGCCCTTATGTAATCGTACGGTCACCGCAGCCGAGTCGTGGTGGGAACGCACGCGCAGTAGTTGGCGATTGGGAAAGAGTACGGCCCCCTCGGGCAGCTCACCGGCCTGCAGCGCGCGCATGGCGGTCAGGGCCCGGGGGCGGTCTACGCGAAGGATGCCAAGTCCACGTCCATCGAGGAAAAGGTAGGCGCGCTTTAGGGAGTCTTTACGGGTGTGAAGGGGCCAGTATTTCATGCTAGTTAGGGATAGGGAAAAGCTGTGGCTTCGGGTGCCAAAAAGCGGGCGAAGCGGTAGGAAAGTAACGGTGGGGGTGGGGGTGTAGTATGCGTTAAGGAAACGGACCTGACAGCGTGAATATCGCAGAATTCAAGGTCGAGGCGTTGTATGCCGAGTGGACTAAGTCTTCGTTGCTCGGCGTACAACGCCTCGACCTACGAGAGCAAGACGGTTCTGCTCGGGTCGGTGGCCACTTGATTCCTTATCCCCGGTAAAGCACGTACGTAATCACAAAGAATAAAATCCGAAGAATCAGACAGGAGAAAACCACCACGATGGCCCGCGAAGTATGGACGCTGAAAGCCTTACGAACCGTAGACCGCCAGCAAAGTAACAGGGGGAGACAACAGGCAAACATGGCGGTGACGATCTCCAGTACAAGCTCGGGCTGAAGCAAGTTTTCCGCTAGGTCCGTCAGTGAAAAGGGCTCTCCAAACAAGAGGTAGCGGTTGCCGAGTAGCAGGATAAAGCTACCCTCGAAGGTGAAAAAGCCTACTGCGAGGTACCAGCCCAGCGATTTCCACCCATACAGTAGGGGTATACTAAGTACACCCACTACGGTGGCCGTAACGATCGTACCGATCACTACCAGCGGTAAGCCCGGGGGAGCTGCTAGGACGAACGCTAGGTTAGTATAGACCGAATAGCCGATCTGCGCTATCGTGGCAGCCACACAACAGATCGCGAAGATTCGGGTCGCCCTGGCTACCTGACCCGGAGAGCGAGTCTCCTCTACCAGTTGCTCGTCGAGCAAGAAATAGGGGCGATCAGGTTCCGGATGGGCCATAGGCAGGCTAAAGTACGCACCACCTTTCTTCGCACCCGGCTTACCTTTGCTGCATGCCCCGCCCGCTGTACGTACTGCTCGTGTTTTTGTGCCTCCTGCTACTCGTAGGCTGCCGGACGGGAGGCTGTGGCTGCCCCATGTACTAGGCGGGAATGCGGTACATTTGTTGACTTTTTTGGGCTGACGGCGTTCTCCGGGTACATCTCATGCATTAAAGTCGACAAAAACTACAGCAACTTATGGCCTTCGATATTGATCTGATCCGGCGCGTGTACGACGCCCTGCCCGCTAAAGTGGCCGAGGCGCGGCAAAAACTGGGCCGGCCCCTGACCCTGACCGAAAAGATTCTCTATACCCACCTGCACCCCGAGAGCCCACTGCAAACTTACGGGCGCGGTAAGGATTACGTCTTCTTCCAGCCCGACCGCGTGGCCATGCAGGATGCCACCGCCCAGATGGCCCTGCTGCAGTTCATGATGGCCGGCCGTGATAAAGTGGCCGTGCCCTCGACCGTGCACTGCGATCACCTGATCCTGGCCGAAACCGGCGCCGACGAAGACCTCGCGCGTGCCAATGACGTGAATAGCGAGGTGTACGACTTCCTCTCCACAGTAAGTGATAAGTACGGCATCGGTTTCTGGAAGCCGGGTGCAGGGATTATCCACCAGATCGTGCTGGAGAACTACGCCTTCCCCGGCGGAATGATGATCGGTACCGACAGCCACACGCCCAATGCCGGCGGACTCGGTATGGTCGCCATCGGTGTCGGCGGCGCGGATGCCGTGGACGTCATGGCCGGTATGCCCTGGGAGCTCAAGATGCCGAAGGTGATCGGCGTGAAGCTGACCGGTAAGCTCAGTGGCTGGACGACCCCTAAGGACGTGATCCTCAAAGTAGCCGGCATCCTCACCGTGAAGGGCGGTACCGGAGCCATCGTGGAATACTTCGGCGAGGGCGCACAGAGCATGAGCTGTACCGGAAAGGGTACGATTTGTAACATGGGCGCCGAGATCGGGGCTACCACCTCTACCTTCGGCTACGACGATAGCATGAGCCGCTACCTAAAGGCCACCGACCGGGCCGACGTGGCTACCCTAGCCGATGGCGTGGCCGAGCACCTAACGGGTGATGCCGAGGTGTACGCCGATCCCGATAAGTACTTCGACCGGGTGATCGAGATCGACTTAAATACGTTGGAGCCGCACATCAACGGGCCCTACACGCCGGACCGGGCCTTTCCGATCTCGCAGTTTGCCGCCGCGGTGGAGAAATTTGAATTCCCCCCCGTGCTGGAGGTGGGCCTGATCGGTAGCTGCACCAACTCCAGTTACGAGGACCTGGACCGCTCGGCCAACATCGCTAAGGACGCCCGGGCGAAGGGTCTGCGCTTTAAGAGTGAGTTTACCGTTACGCCGGGCTCGGAGCAGATCCGCTACACCGTGGAGCGCGACGGCATCCTGGAAGCTTTTGAGGAGACCGGGGCCACTGTACTAGCCAACGCCTGCGGGCCCTGCATCGGACAGTGGGCGCGGCACACCGATGATCCCGACCGGGCCAACTCCATCCTGACGAGCTTCAACCGCAACTTCGCTAAGCGCAACGACGGTAACCCGCAGACGCGGGGTTTCGTGGCCAGTCCGGAGCTGGTCACCGCCATGGCCCTGAGTGGCAGCATGAAGTTCAACCCCCTGACCGATACGCTGACCAACGACAAGGGCGAGGAGGTGAAGCTCTCGCCGCCCACCGGCTACGAGCTGCCCCCGAACGGCTTTGCCGTGGAGGATGCCGGCTTTCAGGCCCCGGCCGAGGACGGTAGCGGCATCGAGGTACGGGTGGATGAGAGTAGCGACCGCCTTCAACTCCTGGAGCCCTTCCAGCCCATCACCTCCGAGCAAGTGCAGGACATGCGGGTGCTGATCAAGGCCAAGGGCAAGTGTACCACCGACCACATCTCCATGGCCGGTCCCTGGCTCACCTACCGCGGCCACCTCGAGAACATCTCGCAGAACTGCCTCATCGGCGCCGTGAACGCCTATAACGATAAGACGAATAAGGTACTCAACTTCATCACAAACGAGTACATGGCCGTACCCGATAGTGCCACCACCTACCGCGACAACGGCACCGGCCAGATCGTGGTTGGGGAGGATAACTACGGCGAGGGCTCGAGCCGCGAGCACGCCGCCATGGAGCCCCGCTTCCTGGGGGTACACGCGGTGCTGGTGAAGAGCTTCGCCCGCATTCACGAAACCAATCTCAAGAAGCAGGGCATGCTGGCGCTGACCTTCGTCAATCCGGAGGACTACGACAAGGTGCGGCAGGACGACAGGGTGAGCATCGTGAACTTCGAGGCCATGGCTCCGGACCGCCACCTGACCGTACAACTCGACCACGCCGACGGTACGCAAGAATCCTTCCAGGTGGCGCACACCTACAACCTGGCCCAGATCGACTGGGTGCGGGCGGGTAGCGCACTCAATAAGATCCGCGAGGAGTTGGCGCACGCCTAGTAGCTTGCAAAACGTGACTCTTGACCGCCGTTCCCGCACAAGCCGTGGGGGAACGGCTTTATCTTGTTGTAAATACCGTGTATGTCTAGACTGCTACCCCTCGCCTTGTTCTTCGGTTTGCTGTTGTTTGCGGGCTGCCCCGGTCCTGATGAGCCCCAGGACGATTTTCTCACTGAGTCGGACTTCTACGGTACCTGGGTGGTTGATCGCTTCGATAGCGATTTCACCACCACGGGCACCTTTCTGGGGCAGGACCTGGACCAGGAGGGCAGCAGTAGCATCAGTAACTCCGGTTTGGAACTGAGTTTCCGGCAGGATGGTAGCTGGAGTTCCAGTGGCGACTACGACCTGAACATCACCACCGAAAACGGCACCGAGGTGACCCGGCAGCGGGGCATCGGGCAGGGCAGCTGGTCGTACCGCCTCGATACGCTCTTTATGGACGGCCTGCAGAACTATAATGGTGCGGGTACCTTCAGTCTGGCCCAGCCCTGCGTGGTCGACGACTTCGAGCGGGATATCTTCACCGAGCTAAGTACCCAGACGCTGACCGTGGACCGCAACGACGAATTTGAAACGGAGCTCGTGACCCGGGGCAGCTGGGAAATACTCATTAAGCGATAGGAACCGCAGCCGGCTCGGCGACCATCAACCCGTCTTCGGTCAGCCGCTGTAGCTCCATACCGACCAGGTGGTTGACCCAGGTATTCTCCGCCGGGAAGGTGACCTTGATGTAGTTGTCGGTAAAGCCGTGCAGCACACCCTTCTTCTTGCTTTGTTCTAGTAGTACGGGGCGGACCTCCCCCAGGTGCCGTGCGGCAAAGGCCCTCCGCTTACGCTCGCTCAACGCGCTGAGTCGCTTATTGCGGCGGCGGCGCTCGCTCAGGGGCACCACGCCCTCTAGCGCGGCGGCCGGCGTATTGGCCCGCTCGCTGTAGGTGAATACGTGGAAGTAGCTCACGTCGAGCGCCTCCACGAAGCGGTATGTTTCCCGGAAGTCCTCCTCGGTCTCGCCGGGAAAGCCAACGATCAAATCGACCCCGATACAACAATGTGGTATCACGCGGCGGATGTGCGCTACTCGTTCGGCGTACAGCTCGCGGCGGTAGCGGCGGCGCATTTTAGCCAGCTGCTTATTGTTGCCGCTTTGGAGAGGCATATGGAAGTGGGGAGCGAAGCGGTTACTACCAGCCACGAAGTCGATCACCTCATCCGTACACAGGTTCGGCTCGATGCTGGAGATGCGGAAGCGCCGGATGCCGGCCACCCGGTCAAGGGCCCGCGCCAGGTCCACGAAGAGCGCTTCCTTACGCGGCCGCTGCCCCTCGATCACGGCCGTGCCGTTACCGAAGTCTCCAATATTGACGCCGGTCAGCACGATCTCCTTTACTCCCCGGGCGGCAATGGCCTCGGCGTCGCGCACGATCTGCTCCACGGTGCTACTCCGGCTTGCCCCCCGTGCCAGCGGTATCGTGCAGAAGCTGCAGCTGTAGTCGCAGCCATCCTGCACCTTAAGGAAGGAGCGGGTACGGTCCCCAAAGCTGAAGGATGACACGAAGGTATCCGCCTCCCGTACCTCCCCGGCCCGCACCATTCCCTTGCCGGAGCCGGAAGCGATGCCATCGATATAGTCCAGGATGTGGAACTTCTCCGCCGCCCCCAGCACCAGGTCGACACCCTCGATCGCGGCAATCTCGCGGGGTTTGAGCTGGGCATAGCACCCCACCACTACGATCTTTGCACCTGCGTTCGCGCCCAGGGCCTTACGCACTACGTTGCGGCACTTGCGGTCGGCAAACTCGGTGACGGAGCAGGTATTGATCACGACCACGTCGGCCCCCTGCCGGAAGGGCACCTCCTGGTAGCCCGCGGCGGAGAATTGGCGGCCGATGGCGGAGGTCTCTGAGTAGTTGAGCTTGCAGCCGAGGGTGTAGAAGGCTACGGTACCTAGGGTTGACATACTGCAAAGGTAAATAGATCGCTACGCTCATTAGATGCCTACGGCTGGTTAGACCGGCTAACCAGCCGGCAGGCGTCTAACAGCGCAGCGTCTAACCAGCGACAGCGTCTACCTTTGCGCTATGTACAAGGACAAGAAAGTCGTAGTCGTCATGCCCGCCTACAACGCCGCCCGCACCCTGGAGAAAACCTACCGCGAGGTGCCGCGCGAGCTGGTCGACGAGGTGGTGCTCTGCGACGATGCCAGTAAGGACGAGACCACGGCCCTGGCCACCCAGCTTGGAGTCGATCACGTGATCACCCACCCCAGCAACCGGGGCTACGGGGGGAACCAAAAGAGCCTCTATAACAAAGCCCTCGACATCGGGGCGGACATCGTGATCATGGTGCACCCTGACTACCAGTACACGCCGAAGCTGATCCCCACGATGTGTAATATCATCGGGGAGGGACTCTACCCCGTGGTGCTGGCCTCGCGGATACTAGGCAAGGGGGCACTCAAGGGCGGCATGCCGCTGTATAAATACGTGGCCAACCGCTTTCTAACGGCCGTGCAGAACCTGCTGGTCAACTACAAGCTCAGTGAGTACCATACGGGCTACCGGGCCTTCAGCCGGGAGGTGCTGGAGACGATCAGCTTTGATGCCAACGACGACGATTTCGTGTTCGATAACGAGATGCTCTCTCAGATCATTTACCACGGCTTCGACATCGCGGAGGTGACCTGCCCGACGAAGTACTTCGAAGAAGCCAGCAGTATCAACTTCGCGCGGAGTAGCAAGTACGGGCTGGGGGTGCTACGTGTCTCTCTTCAGCACCGGCTAGCCAAGTGGGGCCTGATCGAAGAACCTAAAATTTACGCCCGTGCGTCCTATTTCGTTTAGGGGAATACTTTTCGATCTCGACGGCACCCTGGTCGACAACATGATGGTGCACCACCGCGCCTGGCAGCGCAAACTCAGCGAGTTGGGCCTCGAGTACAGCCTGGAGCGGGTCAAGGAGGAAATCCACGGCGTGAACCTGGAAATTCTGGAGCGGCTCTTCGGCGATACCTATACCCCCGAGGACCGCATCAGGATCGCCGGCGAAAAGGAGGCGGCCTATCGTGATATCTTTGCCCCCGAGCTCGAAGCGAATACCGTGGGCGGCGCGCTCGACTTTATCAAGGCGGCCTACGCCCAGGACGTGCCCATGGCCATCGCTACGGCCGGGCCGGAGGAAAACGCCTTTTTCGTAATCGACCGGCTGGGCATTCGTGAGATGCTGGGCCACGTGGTCCATTCCGGCATGGTCACGAGCGGGAAGCCCGATCCGGAGGTGTTCCGGCTAGCGGCTGAGGGGATCGGCGTAGCGGTAGCAGAATGCCTCATTTTCGAGGACAGCGTGACCGGTGCCCAGGCGGCCAACAACGCCGGTTGTCCGGTAGTGGTGCTGACGACTACTCACCAACGGGAAGAGTTCAGGGGGCTGAAGGTGGCTGCTTTCCGGGAGGATTTCCGGGGGTTGATTGTCGAACGGGTGGAAGGAGAAGGGTTTTTGTTGGCACTATAGGGTCGAGGCGTTGTACGCCGAGTGGTATAAAGCACCGTGTTATCTTGCTCGGCGTACAACGCCTCGACCTTTGACCAACGCCTGGGTTTCCTACTTCCGCTCCTTCGAGGCCTATCTGAAACTCACCCGCGGCTACAGTCCCCACACCCTCAAAGCTTACCGGAGTGACCTAGAAAAGCTGCCCGCTTACCTGGAGCTTCGGGGGTGGGAGGTGAGCATCTGCGGCGTGGAGCGCATGCACCTCGATAGCTTCGTGCAGCAGCTTGCGGAACTGGGCCTGGCTCCCCGCTCCCAGGCCAGGCTCGTTTCCGCCCTCAAGACCTTCTTTGCTTACCTACTTGACGAGCGCGTGATCGACACCGATCCTACCGAGCTACTACGCGCGCCGAAGCTCGGGCGCAAAATTCCCGAGGTGTTGATTTACGAAGAAATCCGTGCGCTCCTCGGAGCTATTGATTTAAGCACCGACCACGGCCTGCGCGACCGGGCCCTGCTCGAAATGCTCTACGCCTGCGGGCTACGCGTGAGCGAGGCCACGGGGCTGCGGCTCTCCGATCTCTACCTGGACCAGGAGTTCATCCGCGTTACGGGCAAGGGCAATAAGGAACGGATCGTGCCCATCGCTGGGGGGGCAATCCGGCACGTGGAAATCTATCTCGAACACGTGCGTAAGGCGCTACCAAAGATCGTCGATGAAAACACCGTGTTTCTCAACCGGCGGGGCGGGGCACTGAGTCGGGTGTTAGTCTTCACGGCAGTCAAAAAATATGCTGCGGCAGCGGGTATCGAAAAAACGGTGAGCCCACACACCTTTCGCCATTCCTTTGCCACCCACCTCATCGAGGGCGGCGCTGACTTACGGGCAGTACAGGAGATGCTAGGCCACGAGTCCATACTAACTACCGAAATCTATACCCACTTGGATACCGATTTCCTGCGCGAGACCATCCTGAGCTACCACCCGGCCAACCAGGGCTAGAGCAATTTCGCCAGACTAGGGATGAAGAACAGCGAAAGAAAAACCAGGGTAAGAAAGACCATAAAGAGGATGCGGGCCAAATCACCACGCACTTCTGCGGAACGTTTCATAATGTCTTGAATTTTAGGAAAAACCGATGTAGATACAAGTAATCCAATAACGGTCCGAAATACAACTCAGTTGGCTCTCCCTCCGACTTTAACTAAACCGGCCCGGGGCAATAAACTTCCACCAGGGCGTAACGCCGGGGCCGCAGGTGCAATGAAGGTGGTAAACCAACACTACCACGCAGCATGTCTGTTCGCTACTGTAGCCTTCTTCCTACCCTCCTCCTATCCTTCACGCTGACCACCCAGCACCGCACCATCGGCGGCTACGCCTGTACCCTCGTCAAGGACAGCAAGCACGGCACCACCACCGAAAGCTGGATCACCCAGGACCTCGAGCTCACCGTCCTGGACGTCTTCGGCGGCATGGCTGGTATGGCTGGCGCGGGTAAGCAGGCTACCGTGGGCGCTCCCGATCTGCCAGCCGCTTTTCGGGGCTTTCCCATCGAGTCCACCTCGACGGACGGCAATACGGTCACCACCACGAAAATGCAAGACATCAAAATCGGAGCGGATGCCGTAGATCGCAGCCTATTCGACCTAAGTGGGGTAGAAGTCCAAGAGCTGGGTTTCTAACGAGCCGAAGGCGTTCTACCCGCGCAGCGGTCTACCTGCCGAAGGCAGTCTACCCTCGCGCAGCGAGGTCTACCCCCGAAGGGGTCTATCTTTACCCCATGGCAACCCCCACCGCACCCGACGGCCGCGCCCAGCCCCCGCCCGTACAGTCCATCCAGATGGTCGACCTGAAGACGCAGTACGAGCAGATACAGGAGGAAGTAGACCGGGCGGTGCTGGACGTAGTGCGCAGCGGCGCCTTCATTAACGGACCGGCGGTGAAGGAGTTTCAGGCGGGCCTGGAGCGGTACCTCGACTGCGCCCACGTCATCCCCTGCGCCAACGGCACGGATGCCCTGCAGATCGCGCTGATGGCACTAGACCTGAAGCCGGGCGACGAGGTGATCGTACCCGCATTTACCTACGTGGCCTCCGCCGAGGTGATCGCACTGCTGGGCCTGAGTCCGGTGCTGGTCGATGTCGATCCAGCTACCTATAATGTGACGGCCGCCGAGATCGAGCCGGCCATCACGGAGCGGACGAAGACCATTATTCCCGTTCACCTCTTCGGGCAGAGCTGCGACATGGAGCCTATCGTGGCTCTGGCTAAGCAGCACGGACTGCACGTCGTGGAGGACAACGCCCAGGCAATCGGTGCTATCTACACCTTTTCCGATGACCGCACGGGCCGCACCGGTACCCTTGGCAATATCGGCTGCACCAGTTTCTACCCCAGCAAGAACCTCGGGGCCTACGGCGACGGTGGGGCCCTCAATACCGATAGTGATGAGTTAGCCGCCCGCCTCCGCATGGTTGCTAACCACGGTCAGAATCGGCAGTACTACCACGACGTGGTGGGCTGCAATAGCCGACTTGATTCCATCCAGGCTGCGATCCTCAACTGCAAGCTCGCCCGGCTCGACGACTACAATACCCGCCGTCAGGCAGCTGCCCGGTACTACGACGAGCACCTAATGGGCATCGATGGCCTCATCACCCCCGCTCGCCTGCCCGCCAGTACCCACGTTTACCATCAGTACACCCTACGCATCGCCGATGGGCGGCGAGAGGCACTACAGCAACACCTGAAGGAGGCCGGTATTCCGAGCATGATCTACTATCCCGTGCCGCTCTACGACCAGGCAGCCTTCCGGGGCACGGCGGCTAATGCGGTGGACTTTTTGCCGGTGACGGATGCGCTGTGCAAGGAGGTGCTGTCGCTACCGATGCACAGTGAGCTGGGGGAGGAGACGCTGGGGTATATCTGTGCTACTGTTCGAAAGTTCTTTTCTTGAGTGAGTCGGCGGACGAGCCGGCTGAAGCCACAACTCGGCTGACGACTTTAGTAGCATGTTTTTAACACAAAAAGTTTGTTAAACCCAAACTAAGGGAACGCTACGGATGTTTTCAACCTACACCAGTACGCTGAAAATCATCCCTTATGGCACTCCCCATCGTGATGCAAAAGGTCAACTCCCAGATGCTGTCCGAAATGGGGTACCTGCGGGCAGCCAACACCTTGTTCGTAAAATTCCGCAACAACGGGGCGGTGTATGCTTACTTCGGAGTGCCGAGCGAGCACTGGCAGCGGCTGCGGGCGGTGGCTAGTATTGGGCGGTATATGCAGCGGCATATCTTTAAGAAGTATGCGGCGGCGCGGATCTCGGAGGGGGAGGGTGGGGGTGCACGCGCTGAGTCTACTGCGGAGGCTGCCTAGGATGGTGCGGAGCTGCTATGCAACGTCAATCACTCGCAGGGAGTAGGCAACTCAGCGTTCACCTCCCGGAAATGCGCCCGGTTCCACTGCCCCTCCGGGGTAAGGTCCTCGGCCGTCCAGCCGCCGGTGGGGGAGGCGGTGGGTAGGAGGGAGGAGCTGCGTTCGTCTTTGGTGCTGAGCGACCACTTGGTGTAGCTAAGGTGGCGCTCATCCATCCAGGCTTCCCAGCGGGTCCACTCTTCGGAGTCGAGGGAGTTGTCGGGGCCGTAGTCGGTGCCGACGCGGCCGCTTTCGGTGACCATCAGGGGCAGGCCCATGTCGTAGGCGCGGGTAGCGCGCTCACGGAGGCTATCGCGGTGGGCTCCGGCATAAAAGTGCAGGGTATAGGCGATGTTGCTTACCGGCTGACCGAGGGAATCCTGGATGATGGGGTCGGCGGCGGCTACGTCTACCAACTGGCTGTAGAAGGGCGTACCCACTACGATAATATTATCGGGGTCGTACTCGCGGATGACGGCGATCAGGTCCTCAGCGTAGCGCTTGATCTCGGCCCACTTTTCCTCACCAGCGTCGGGCTCGCCGATGGGCTCGTTCCAGAGCTCGTAAATGACGTTGGGGTACTGGCCGTACTCCCGGGCCATCTTGCGGAAGAACTCGCGGGCGTCGTCCTGGTAATTGCCGTGGGCGTGCCAGTCGATGAGTACGTACAGACCGTATTCGATGGCTCCGTCGACTACCGGGCGCAGTTGGGCCAGGGTGGCGGCGGTATCGGCGCGGTAGTCTTCCCCAAAGCCTACTCCGACCGGAGTACGTACGAGGGTCACGTGCCAGTCGTCGCGTAGCCACCTGACCGCCTCTTCCGTCCAGTACTCCTTGCCCTGAAACTGCGACCAGAAGTAGCTCATGCCCTTCAGCTGGGTGGGGCGGCCGCATTCGTCGACGATTTGGTTGCCGCTTACGGAGAGGGCACCGTGACGTTCTACGATAGTCTGGGCAGGAAGGGACGCGGTCAGGAAGAGAAATAGTAGGATTAGATAGTTGTGCATGGCACCAAATTACTTTTCACCCGCGACCCCGCCTACATCTTCGCACTCGTATGTGGGTTATAGATGAAAATTTGTCCTATGCGTTTGTTATTGCTATTGCTTGTTCTTGTAGTTAGTAGGCTAAATGCCCAGGCCGATGCAGTCCGCCCCCTCGACGCCCGACTCAGCGACTACGAGTACCCCTATCCCACCGACACCTTCACCTTCGAGACACAGCTACAGTCGCTCGAGATGGTGTACATGGACGTACGGGCCGATAAGCCCAACGGCAAGACCATTGTCCTGCTACACGGGAAGAACTTCAATGGGGCGTACTGGGCAGAGACAATGGCCTGGCTGCTACGCTTCGGCTACCGGGTGATCGTGCCGGACCAGATCGGCTTCGGCAAGTCAAGTAAGCCCGAGCGCTACCAGTTTACCTTCCAGCAACTGGCCGATAATACCCACTGGCTGCTGAGCAGTCTCGGCGTGAACGAGGTCACCGTACTCGGCCACAGCATGGGGGGCATGCTGGCCGCCCGCTACGCCCTGATGTACCCTAAGGAGGTGGAACGACTCATCCTGCTCAATCCCATCGGACTGGAGGACTGGAAGCTGAAGGTACCCTACCGGACCGTCGATCAGTGGTACCTGTCCGAAATGAGCAAGAATTACGAATCGGTGCGCGCCTACCAGCAGGAGAACTACTACGCCGGCGAGTGGGACCCCGCCTACGATCCCTGGGTCAACATCCTGGCCGGCTGGGCGCAGAGCGAGGATTACGGACTGGTCGCCTACAACGCCGCGCTGACCTACGACATGATCTTTACCCAGCCCGTGGTGTACGAACTACCCACCCTACAGGTGCCTACCGTACTCATCATCGGCACCCGCGACCGCACGGCCCTGGGCAAAAACCTGGTGAGTACGGCCGTGGCCGAGACGATGGGCCGCTACGACCGGCTGGGGCGCACGGTGACTGATAAGATCCCCGGGGCCCGTCTGCTGGAGCTCAGCGGACTGGGACACCTGCCGCATATCGAAGACTTCGAGCGCTTCACGGGCGCGCTGGAGCAGGCCCTAAGCGGGAACTAGGAAGGTGCGGCGGATATTGGAGACGGAGTCGGCGTACTTGTCCATGCCCTTGATCTCGTTCCAGGTGGGGTCGGCGCCGAACTTGCCCCAGTTCTCGTTGCGGGTGTCCATATTGGGAAACTGCAACAGGTACACCAGGGCCGGACGGTAAGGCCCCGCAATCATATCCCCAAAGAAGACAGGCTTTAGGCCGGTATTGTCAAAGATAGTGAGCTCGTGGTCGTTGAACATGCCGATCTTGCGGCGCACGGCGTCTTCGGAGTAGCCTTCGTAGATGCGTAGCTCCAAAAGGCCAGATTCGGCATCCGGGGTGACGGACTGCGGCATACCGGAAAAGGCCTTCAGCAGCCAGGAGGAGTAGCGGGTGAAGATGGGCTTTTCGGCCTTGAGGGCGTCATAGTCGGCAGCGGCGGTGGTAAATTCCTGATCTTCGGTGAGGTCCTGAGCTGCGAGGTAGGTCGCCGCATCCGGGTAGCTGATCATGACGTGCAGCTTGGCGGGGTTGGGATCGCCGTACTCCTTGAACTGCACGAACTGGGTAGCCCCCTTACGGTCGAGCGCGGGCTCGAGGGCGTCGGTGAGGTAGCGCGTGAGTAGCCCCTGGTCGCCGCCGAAATTCATTTCGTAGACGCGCCACTCGATGACTTCCTGCTCCGGCGCAATGGTGTGGGTGGCGGCCAAGCCTACCTTGCTTCCCGCTAAGGCCACTGCACCTGTCCCGATAGCTATCGGGACGCCCCGTATGAACTTTCTGCGTTCCATCTACCTCTAGTTTTGCCGTAAGATACACCCTATGCAACATCCTGATTGGTCTAAAGACGCCACCGTCTACCAGCTCAACACCCGCCAGTTCACCGCCGCGGGTACCTTCCGCGCCGCTATGGAGCAATTGCCCCGCCTGCAGGAGCTCGGCGTGCGCATTCTCTGGGTCATGCCCGTACACCCCATCGGTGAGGAAAATCGGAAGGGGGAGCTGGGCAGTCCGTACTCCATCCGCGACTACTACGGAGTGAACAAGGAATTCGGGACGCTGGATGACCTCAAGGCCTTCGTGCAGCGCGCCCACGAGCTCGGGCTCTACGTCATCCTGGACTGGGTGGCCAACCACACGGCCTGGGACAACGTGCTCGTAGAGGAGCACCCCGACTGGTACGCCCGCGATTATAAGGGCGACTACCGGCCCACGCCCTGGTGGGACTGGACGGACATCATCGACCTCGACTACCGGCAGCCGGGCCTGCGCACCTACATGCGCGAGGTCATGGAATACTGGGTGCGGGAGGTGGACATCGACGGCTACCGCTGCGACGTGGCCGGCTACGTACCGGTCGACTTCTGGGAGGAGGTGCGGCAGGCCCTCAATACCATCAAGCCCGTCTTTATGCTCGCCGAGTGGGAAGCGCGCGATCTGCACCGGGCGGCCTTCGACGCCACCTACGCCTGGAGCTGGCACGAGGCGCTGCACCGCATCACCCACGGCAAGGAGACCGTCGCGGCCCTGTACGTCTACTACTCCTGGAACGAGCGTGCCTGGCCGGCCGACGCCATGCGCATGACCTTCACCGACAACCACGACAAGAACGCCTGGGAGGGTACCATGCAGGAGCTACTGGGTGATGGACTGGAGGCTAGCATTGCCCTGAGCTTCCTTGGCGAGGGCATCCCCCTGATCTACAACGGACAGGAGGCGGGACTGGACCGGCGGCTGGCCTTCTTCGCGCGCGATCCGATCGAGTGGCGGGAGCATCCGTTCACCGAGCTTTTCCGGCAGCTCATCCGATTGAAGCAGGAGAATGAGGTCCTCTGGAATGCCCCCTGGGGCGCCACCATGATCCGCGTGCCCAACAACTACGAGTCGCAGGTGCTCAGTTTCGTGCGGCAGGACGACGGCGGTAAGGTCTTTGCCGTATTCAACTTCGGGGCGGGGACGCGGGTGCTACGCTTCGGGCAGGCGCTGTGGCACGGTACGTACCGCGATGGGCTCTCTGGCGAGGAGGTCGTGCTGGGGGAGGGGGATGGGTTGACGTTGGGGCCCTGGGCTTGGCGGGTGTTGGTTGGGACGAGGGACAATGGGACGGGGGTATAGAGACGGACGACTCGCCCCGACATACCTCCAGTGCTAGCCTACCTACTACAGGTCTGCTAACTGGGCAAGATCTTCCTCCTCCAGCTCAATCGCCGCAGCCCGCGTATTCTCCCGTAAATGTTCCACCGAGCTCGTGCCGGGGATGGGCAGGATGTTGTCGCTGTGCGCCAGGAGCCAGGCCAGGGCGATCTGGTAGACGCTGGCGTCGTGCTTCTTGGCGATCTTTTTCAGGGTGCCGTTGTCTACTGCGCCGGCGTCGAGGGGGTACCAGGGGATGAAGCCGATGTTATTGTCGCGCGTCCACTCGACCTCGTCTTCCCACTTGCGGTCGGTGAGGCTGTAGCGGTTTTGTACACTGACAACCTCGAAGTGCTGCTGGGCCTGCTCGATCTGGTCTACGCTCACTTCGGAGAGGCCGAGGTGACGGATGTAGCCCTGCTGCTGTAGTTCGGCGAGCTTACCGAGGAACTCATCGGCGGGCACCTTTTCATCGAAGCGGTGGAGCTGGTAGAGGTCTACGCGCTCCAATTTGAGGCGTTTGAGGCTTCCCTTGAGAGCTTCTTCGAGGTGCTCCGGCCGTCCGTTGACGGGCCACTGATTGGGGCCGGTGCGTTCCAGTCCGCCCTTGGTGGCGATGAGGAGTCCGTCGGGGTAGGGGTGGAGGGCCTCGGCGATGAGCTCTTCGCTGACATTGGGGCCATAGCTGTCGGCGGTGTCGATGAAGTTGATGCCGAGGTCCTGCGTGGCCTGGAGGACGCGGATGGCTTCGGGCTTGTCCTTCGGTGGCCCCCAGATGCCCTGGCCGGTGATGCGCATGGCGCCGTAGCCTAGGCGGTGGATGGTGAGGTCGCCGCCTAGGGTGTAGGTGCCTGATTGTTGGGCTACTTGGGAGTTATTGGTGGGCATGGGGGAGGGATTTCTTTTAGTACCTCCCTGGGTGACGTTTCGTTCGCTGGGCGTTACAGGGGGGCTAGCGCCGTTTGGGGGAACCTGCGTATCGGGTTATGAGGCGTCCAACGCTTTAAAGCGTTGGACGCCTGTGCCTCACCGAGCCTCCTCCCCACCCAAACTAGCCAAAAACGCCACCACATCCCGGATCTCCCGCCGCGAAAGCTTCTCCTCCATCGAAGGCATACTCGACGGCAGGGTCTCCTCCTCCTTGATGTCGGTGCGGGCGATGGTCTGGATGTCCTCCTTACCGATCTTCAGTGTCAGTGCCTCGGGGGTACGTTCCATGACCACGCCGGCTACGACGCTTTCATCGTTGAGCGTAAGCAAGACGGTCTCGTAGCCGGGGGCCATACGGGCGCTGGGCCGGATCAGGGCCTCCAGCAATTGCTGCTTACTGAGCCGGTCGGCCACGCCCTCCAGTCCCGGACCCACGTTACCACCGTACTCGAACACGGCGTGACAGCGCACGCACTGCGCCGACTCGTTATTGTAGAAAATGCGCTGCCCCTGCCGTGCATCACCCCCTTCGAGGGCCATGGCGTAAAGGCCGTAGTCGGCATTCAACTTACCCGCATAGTCGGTAAGTAGGGCGTTGAGCTCGGGGTCGCCGTGTTGCTCGACGGCGTCGGCCAGGTCGAGGCGGACGTCGGAGGGTACCTTGTCCTCCTCCAGGTTGGTGAGCATGCGTTGCAGGAGTTCCGTAGCTGCTACGTCATGAATCTCCGCCAGGCCCTGGAGTGCGGCCTGCTGCTCGACCACAGAGCCTTTTTGTAGAATCTCATCGTACAAGTCGACCGAACGGGCCACGCTGATGCCCGAGCTGGGCAGGATCTCGAGAGCACGGGCGCGAACCTCGCTGGTGCGGTCGGCCAGGGCGGTCTGTAGGTCGCGGTCGAGCTCGGGAGCTTCTAGCATGGTGAGCGCGTTGAGGGCTTCGATACGTACGGCTGGGTCACGGTCCTTGCTGAGGAGTGCGGTCAACTGGGGAATGGTCTGCTCTAGTTGCAGTTTCCCGGCGGCCTGGATGGCAGCGCGGCGCACGGGGGCACTTCGCTCATTGATGAGTTGGGCGATGGCCGGTTCGAGCAGGCGAGCCGCTTCGGTGGAGTCCCGCTTCAGTTCCCCGCGGTACCGCCCGTCTACCCGGTCGAAGAGGGAGGGGCTGCCCCAGTTGGCCAGGGTAGCCATTGCCTCGGCGCGCATGGCTTCGGGGGCTCCGGTGCGATTGGCGTAGTCTACTAGCCGCTGAATGCTCTCATCATCCCCGACACGCAGGTTCGCATTGATCGCCCGCCGTAAAAGTGGCTCGCTTGTGAAACGGGTGTCCGCCAGGGTAGCGGCCAGCGCCGGCAGGGCGTCCTCGATTTGGTAGTCGTCGTTGACGCCCCGGGCGGCCTCGGCTACGAGGTACTCGTTGGGGTCGGTGAGAAACTCGGCGATGGCCGGTGATTCCATGCGGCGCAGCGCCACTACGGCTACGGTGCGGAGGGCGCGGGAGGGATTGTCCTTCAGCGCCACCATGGCATCCGCGTCGCCGATCCGGCCCAGGGCGATCATCGCGCCCATGCGCAGGTAAGTGTCCTCGTCGTCGTTGGCTTCTACTACGCGGAGGATGCCCGGTACGGCGTTCTGATCCTCGGTCCGGCCAAGTGCCTCCATGGCCATATACTTTACCCGCGGTGAGTCGTGGTCCAGCGTGCGGATGAGCTCCTGGCTGGCTCCTCCGAAGCGTACGTCACCGATCATTTTCGCGGCCTGAGCTACGATCTCCGGGTCCGGGTCTGTCAGTAGTGGCACCAACAGGGAGGCCCTATCCCGGTTAGTACGCGCCAGCTGCGCTATGCCCCAGATGGCGTGTACCCGCGCGAGTTGCGAGCGGTTGCTTTGCGCATTTTCCGCCAGCAGCTCGAAGCCATCGTCGCCCCGCTCCACCAGTTCGAACTGCGCATTGCGCCGCACCCGCTGATCCTGGTGGGCCAGTAGCAACTCCAACGAATCGAGCGAAATGGTGCCGAAGTCCGTAGTCAGCAGCCGCTTCGTTTCCGTACGCACCTGCGACCCCGCCCCCCCGGGCACGTCCAGTTTCCAAATCCTGCCCTCGTTCTTTATGCCCCAGCCGTTGATCCAGTCGGCGAAGTAGAGCGCTCCGTCGGCCCCAAAATCAACGCCGGTCGGAAGTAGGCCCGAGACGACGATGCGGGTGCTATCCAGGGCAAAACCCGCCCCGTTCGGCTTGAGGGTGAAGGCGTGTAACGGCGAGTTTCCCGGATTGCCCCGAAACTCGGCCACAAAGAAGTGCTTGTAGTAGTCCGGCCCCAGCGCGGTGCCCGGATTGTAGACCAGCCCCGTCGGACCGTTCACGTAGTTCTGCAGCGGCGGTAGGAAGTAGGCGGCCTGTCCCTCCTCGCGCGGTAGGTACATGCGCTCGTCCATCCACACCTTATAGTCGTTGTTGCTGGGGTCGGTGTACTTGCCGAACTGCCAGTTGATGCGCCAACCGGAGTCGGAGCCGTCCACCAGGTACACCAGCCGCTCGCTCTCCCCGGCGTGGTCGCCGTCGTTGTCTACGCTGATCAGGTTGCCGTAGTCGTCGAAGGCGAATTCGTGGGTATTGCGCACCCCGTGGGCGTATACCTCGAAGTTGCTGCCGTCGCGGTCGCAGCGCACCACCGTGCCCTCGTTGGGGTACTTCCAGTGCTTACCCTCCTTGTCGACCACGTTCATGCCCACGTCGCCGGCGCCCCACCAGATGCGGCCCTGGGGGCCTACCGTCACGCCCGACATGCCGTGGCCCGAGAAGCCCACGTGCACGATCCAGCCGTGGCTGATGGAGGTGGTCTCATCGGCCCGGCCGTCGCCGTCGTCGTCCTTCGTGCGCCAGAGGTCGGGGCCGGTGGAGATGTAGACCTCGCCGTTGAGGTACTCTATGCCGTTGGCTACGTCAGTGTTTTCCTGGTTGAAGTCTTGCAGGTACAATTGCGCGCGGTCGGCTACCTCGTCCCCGTCCATATCGGTCACGAACCAGACTTCTTCCTTCTGCACGGTGAGGTCGCGCCAGTCCAGCACGCCGTCCTCGTTGAGGTCCTTTAGGTGGCGCTCCGACTGCTCGCTGCCCTCGGTGAAGGTTTCGCGCAGGAATTTGGCCCGGTCCTCCACGGTCTCGAAGGTCAGCGAGGCGGTCATCCAGTCGCGGTGCCCGCGGATGTCGAATTCGGAATCGTTCATCCGTACAGCCTTGTTGTAGAATATGCGCCCGTCCGGCGCTACGCTGATCGCGATGGGGTCGGTGACCAGGGTATCGGAGGCCCAGAGGGAGAGTTCCAGTCCGTCGTCGACCTCTACGTTGGCCTCGGCGCGGATCTTTTCGGCCAGGGTGGCGGCGCGGTCGGAGGCGAGCGTGATGCTGCGGTCGGGGTAGCGGGGTTCGGCGGGCGTTTCTTCCGGGGCGGGGCCGCAGGTGCAGAGTAGTAGGAGGGGGAGTAGGGTGGGTAGGAGGCGTAGCATGATCGAGTGGCTGAGCTACACAAGGTACGATCTACGTAAGAGAAATTTCGAGTTGGCGGTGGGAACGCCGCGAAGACTCTTTTTAGAACGAGTCCCTAGCTACCTTCAGGGCAAACAGCAGCTCCCGCCCGATCTGCCGCACCCGCTCGTCGTAGCGGTCGGCCTCCGCGGGCGTTCCGTCGGTTTCCTTCGGGTCCTCGTAGGGGAGGGCAATGCGGCGGTCAGCCCCCGGGATGAAGGGGCAGTTGGTATCCGCCTCGGAGCAGGTCATGACGGCGGCAAAGTCAGTCGTAGGGTTAGCGGGATCGTCAAAAGTCTTGGACCAGCACTCCAGGGGCGGGGCCGTCCCCCCGATAGCTATCGGGGCTATCGGGGGTGCGAAGTAGAGCCGGTAGTGCGGATTGTCACCGCCGGGGGTTTCGATCCGAAAGCCGCTACGGTTCAGGGCCGCTACCGCCCGGGGGTTGAAGGCGGTCGCCTCGGTACCGCCGGAGTAGGTCCGTACGTAATCCAAACCGAAATGGTGGGCGGCGACGGCGGCCCAGATTTGCGCCAGGTGGCTCCGGCGCGAATTGTGGGTGCAGATGAAGACGAGGGCGGCGGTACGATCCGCGCGTTCGTGTACGTACCGACCGAGTTGGCGAAGCCGGTGCTGGCGTTCTGCGGGAATCCAGTCCTGTTCGGCCAGGAGTTGGTCCACGTAGCCGGCTAGCTCAGGATAGAGGGGCGCAGCCATCAGCAGTCACCCGCGCAGTGCGGAATGTAGGTGTCGAAAAGCCGATTCATACTCGCCTGAATCTCCCGCCACCGCTCGGCATCGATGCAGTAATTAACGCTCGTACCCTCGATGGTGCCCCGGATGATGCCGATAGCCTTCAGTTCCCGTAGGTGTTTGGAGATGGTGGGTTGCGCCAGTTCGATCTCCCGGGCGAAGTCGCCGCAGATGCAGCTATTGGCGGCCAGTAATTGCTGTATGATAGCGATGCGCGCCGGATGCCCGAGTGCTTTGCATACAGTGGCCAGCTCGTTTTGCCGCTGAGTATAGTGTTCGTGCTTGGTGAGTCCCATGGTGCGTCTGTTTAGCAGCAACCGCTACCGGGGGTACAGGAGGAGTTGCCGGCAGCGGCCACGAAGGAGTCCAGGGAAACCTTGGGTTTGGCCGGAATGCCGCACTTGTCGGGTGCCAGACAGTCGGTCAACTGAGTAGTTAGCCGTAGGGTGCTGCCTGCCGCTTCGAGTCCGTACTTTTCGATGGTGTGGGTGCCCTGGTATTCTACCTCGACCCGCAGGTTGCCGAGCCCTAGTCGCTGCTCGGCGCTGGCGATGATACCGGCTAGCTTCCGGCCCGCTAGCCGGTGATCGTAGTCCGTAGCGCTCCACAGTTGTAGGCTGGCTACTTTCTCGGTGCGCACCGTTCCGCCACAGTCGATGAAGTGCTTCGTCGTTTCTCCCACCTCGGTGACATGGAAGTGATGGGGGATGCGCTCGCCGGTGGGTAGCTCGATGGCGAGGGCCTGGCGGTCGGTGAGGTACTGTTTGAGCTCCTGTAGGTGCATGGCTGATTATTTAGTGCAAAGATAGCTATATAGCTATGAAGCTGCAAGTTTGTCGGTGATCTCGACACATTTTCGTCGGACGAATGCCTAGTCACCCTATACCAACAGCAGTTGACGAACGGCCGCATCCCGCGCCACCGGGTCAAAGAAGGCCCGTACGGGCACGAAAAAACCGGGTATGAGCAGGCTACGAAAATCCTGCTCGATGCCGTAGGTCTCGCGCAGGTGAAAGACCATGCGGCCGTGTTTGTCCTTGGCTAGTTCGTACACCTCTACGGTGTGGACGCGCGCATCGACGATCCAGTATTCCTGGACACCGTCGGCTTCGTAGGCGTCTTTTTTCTCTCCCCGGTCGCGACCCTCCGTTGATTTAGAAAGTACCTCGACGACTAGGTTAGGGGGTGGGTAGACGTTCATGTCATCGGTGAAGTCCGCGGCGGTTTCTTGACTCCAGAAGCAGACGTCGGGTTCTACGTCGCTGCGTTTGAGTTCAACTAAAGCCTTCTCGATGGCAACTTCGCCGAGCTGCCGTTGCGATACGTAGAGATCTAAAATGGAGGCGATAAATTTTGTCGCCTGATTGTGCCGCCGCTTCGCCGGTGAGTGCATGATGACCTCCCCGTTGATGAACTCAGCCTTCACGTGCGGTTTGAGCCATTTACGGAATGCCATCCGCGCTTTCTTTTCTTCCGCGAGCGTAGCGGCTACCTCTTCCCATACGCGCTCCGGTGTGGGGTGGTCGAGGAGTTGGTGGACGAGATCGTAGTGCATGGGAGTAATTTACGAAACGCGGTATAGGAATGTAGGTTGGATGACGGGTGGCCCGCGTAGGGCTGGTGGGACGAGTACTTCGGAGAGACAGTCCCAATACAGTTCAACCTGCCGGTAGATTTCCGGTAAGTCAGAGCGACCTACCCATCTGTTCATCCTGGGCGTTATCTTAGTAAAAAATAAACAACCGCACAAAATGAAAACGCGTGCCCTTGTCGCCCAGCTCCTCGACCACCACGATCCCCGTGCCGTGTACGCCGAGGTAGAGCGTACGCTGGAACGAGAGCAGCGGGAACGCGCTAAGTTTCGTCAGCGGTTAGCGCCCGACGTGAAGGCAGAGTTTATTCTGGGCGAAGTCGTAGTGCACTCGCCGGCAACGCACGGACACAATATGGCGGTCACCCGCATCTCTACTATTCTGACTACCTACTGCGCTTTTTCCAAACAGGGAACCTCGCTCGTACAGAAAGCACTTGTAGCAACCAAACGCAATGACTTCGAACCCAACGTCAGCGTCTGGCTACAGGAGCGGGCCAAAGACTTTACCCCCGACATGAAGTACTACCCCGCCCCCGATCTGGTGGTCGAGGTACTGAGTAAATCCACCGAGGACCGTGATCGGGGAATCAAATACCAAGATTACCTGGCAGCGGGCGTCTCCGAATACTGGATCGTCGATCACCGTACCGAACGGGTGGAGCAGTACCTGCTGAATACCGGCTACGATGGCGCAAACGTTTACCAAAAATCGGAGCACGAGCTGGAGGACCAGTTGACATCCAGGGTGCTGGAAGGGCTGAGCGTACCGGTAGCCAGTTTCTTTTATCCCGAGCCCTTTGCTGAGGCGCTGCGGCGGTTGGGGTAGGTATGGCCGGGGACGCAGGTGCAGGGTCAACCGCCAATGGCTACTTTAGTGGAATGCATCATTCCCTACTTCTGGCTGGTACCCTATTTGTCGTCTTAGTTGCCTGCTCTAATCCGCAGCCCGCTACGGACCCGGCCGCCGACAAGGCAGCCGTCCTAGCCACCCTCAATGCGGAGACCGTAGCCGCCTTCAGCCGCGACTACGACGCCTGGCAGGACAAGTGGGTGCACGAACCCTACGTCACCAAGACCTATATGAATTTCGCTGATAGCAGCATGACCGAGACGCTGGGGTGGGCCGAGGTCGATCAGTTCGTGGTCGACTACTTCGCCGCTCATCCCGACCCGGATCCGCTGCCCACCCCGCTACGGGACATTGACGTCCGCCTCTACGGCAGTGGTGCCCACGTAAGCTACGAGCAGGATGACCCCGCCCGCGGCCGCAAGCGTGAGACCCGCTTAATGGAACGGGTAGGCAATGAGTGGAAAATTGCCGGAATGGAAACGGTGACCTACGGGACGCGTACGTGTTTGATCAAGAACAGGGAGAAGTTTGGTATACGGTAAACGACCTGGCCCTGTGACTTTGACGAAGCGTCCATCCTGGATTGGAAAACCTTCAGGACCAATGCCAACCGCACCTTCGTAATGTATACGTCCGACCTTGGTTGGACGACCAAGACTACTGCCTATGAACTAGACGTGACGGCACCGGGGAGCAAGATTATCGTTGCTGAGTACTAAGGTGCTGCACCCTCGATAGCCCCGATAGCTATCGGGGGGACGCCCCACCCGACGCTGCCCAAAAGTTATGTAAATTTAAAGTAAGACTTTATATTTGCATACATGTACGTATCCAGGCGACAAAATATATTGCTGACGGAACTGAAAAATTCTTTCCCCGTCATCAGTCTGACTGGGCCACGGCAGGCGGGAAAAACTACCCTGCTACGGCACCATTTTCCGGACTACCGCTACGTAAGTTTCGAACAGCCCAGCATGCGGACCGCCTTTGCATCCGATCCGGAGGGTTTTTTGCGAACTTACGACAGGGCCGTAATCTTCGATGAGGCGCAAAACGTACCTACCCTTTTTTCCTACCTGCAGGGTCTGGTGGATGAGGATCGCCAGCCGGGGCGCTTTGTGCTCTCCGGTTCTCAGAATTTCCTGATGCGCAAGAACATCACCCAGTCGCTCGCCGGCCGGGTGGGTATCGCGGAGTTACTACCGCTAGATCAGGTAGAGATGCGCACGGCCGATCTTCTGGCCCCAACCCCGGAAGAAGCCATCTTTAATGGATGCTACCCGGAGCAGACCGTCAATCCCATCCGGCACCAACTCTTCTACGATAGTTACCTGTACAGCTATGTGCAACGCGACGTAGCCGGTCTGGTAAACCCTAGCAACCTGGTCGATTTTCAACGATTCATGAGTATCGCAGCCGGCTATGCCGGACAACTGCTCAACTATAGCAACCTGGCTACCGCCCTCGGCGTATCAGTACCAACGGTAAAAAGTTGGCTTTCCATCCTGGACCAGAGCTACATCACCTTCCTACTTGCACCTTACTTCAAGAGCGTGACGCGGAGACTAGTCAAATCACCGAAACTGTACTTCTACGATACCGGTCTGCTCTGTCACCTACTCGGGCTGCGCAAACCGACGGAGTTGCGCGATTTCTACATGTACGGTGCCCTGTTCGAAAACTACGTGGTGGCCGATGCGCGCAAGCAGGGCCTACACGTGGGGGAACGGCCAAGTTATCATTTCTACCGCGACAGTAACGGTGCGGAGATCGACCTGGTCCACCAATCGCCGGCGCGGACTACGCTGTGGGAGATCAAGGGCACCGAAACCTACCATCCCCGCCTTACCCGTACGCTTCGTCGCATCGCCGATACTGAATTTCCCGCAGCGGACCAACGGTTGGTGTATGGTGGACGGGAAACTATGACGCTGGAGGGGGTACGGCAGGTACCCTGGGACCACTTGGACTTCGACTAGTGGTCTTCTCACCCCCGCCTCCCTTTACCGCACTACCTTCGACCAGTCCACCGTATCGTTGTGCGAATGCGTAAAGCCCATAGCCCGCTCCTGGCGGATGGTCTCTGCGTCGCGGTAAGCGGCCACGTAGGTCTTGCGCCACTGGGGACTGACGTTGCCCCCCGAGCCGTGGACGATGCGCTCGTCGTGAATAGTCAGGCTGCCGCGTTTGACGGGCAGGTAGACGACTTCGTCGGTGGCCTTTGATTCGATGACCAGGGTATGGGAGTCGTCGCGGTTGACGCTACCGTCGGTCTGCCCCTTGCCGTAGTCCTTGGGTTTGTGCTGACGTAGTTCGGCTTCGCGGTTGGTACCGGGCACGACCTGGAGGCAGCCGTTTTCAATGTCGCTATCGCTGAGTGCCAGGGAAAAGGTGGCCGTCCAGGTATTTTC
This sequence comes from Neolewinella sp., assembly GCF_965214665.1. GTDB lineage: Bacteria > Bacteroidota > Bacteroidia > Chitinophagales > Saprospiraceae > Neolewinella. The sequence continues at coordinate 4,078,734 of NZ_OZ243970.1, forward strand.
GGTCTTGGGCCAGTAGCCGAGGTCCTGGTGCATGGCGAACTCGGCCCGCTCCTGGTTCGGGCGTTTGGCGAGAAACTGCTCGTAGTCCAGAGCTGCCGTGCCCTCTTGGTAGAGCTGGTCAGCGATCTGCTGGCTGATGCGGTGGTAGACGTTGCCGGCCAGTTCCGGGCGGTAGGTGCTCGGGAGCATGGCATTGACCAATTGAAATTGCTCCAGTGGCGTACCGTAGGGTTGGCTCATATCGCAGAAGTCCCGCCCCATCTTATCCGCAAATTCTCCGGCTACGAAGCGGTCGAACCAGGGGTCGAGGGGTGCCAGTTCCTCCTCCGTCAGTACGTCGTGGAGGACCAGGTAGCCGTCGCGGCGGTAGGCTGCGACCTCTTCGGGGGTGAGGTGGTAGGTATCGCCCTGGCGGCGGTGGGTGCCGGAGGCGGGGTTGGTGATGCGTTGCATGGTGCGGTAGGGAATAGTGTTGGGGTCTTAATATACGGGATCGTTGGCAGTATCCGGCCAGGGGGCTGGTGCAAAATCAAGGACTACATCCTCACGATACTGTTCCTGAAGTACATCAGCGCCGTCGTGCACGAGAAATGGAAGGTCTACCACGAGAAGTACGACGGCAACGAGGCCCGGCCCTTTTACTCCGGACCGGTGGCATTGAGGATAAAGTGGTTGATTAACCGCTGGGGAAGCTGCCGCCGCTCCGGTACGATCACCCTCAACTACGAGCTTATCAAGGCCCCCCGGAATGCATCGAGTACGTGATCGTGCACGAGCTCTGCCACCTGGGGGAGTTTAGCCACGGCCGCGCCTTTTATGAGTTGCTGGACCGGGAGTGGCCGGGTTGGCCGAAGGTGAAGGAGCGACTGGAGCGTACTTTGGGGTGAATTTTACTCGTCGTAGCATTAAACCCCACTCACCCCTTGCAACACTACATTGTAAACCAGTACACCATAGATAACCTCCTCCATCTACTCCCGTCCAGCCGCTAATAAACGAAGGACTAAATGATGGACGGTAGTCAGGGGATTTTGTTGAGCATGGGGTAGTGCGCCTCGCTCGGTAAAGAGATCCTTCGCGCGCTCGATGGCCGCTTGCTCACTAGCAGCTGCATCGTCAGTGAGTCGTTCACGAATAGACTTGCGGAAATCACGTTTTTTGCCCTCCCGCTCGTAGTTGATGCTCCAGCGGTTGCTTAGATCCTTGTAAAGCTGTCGGCGGGAAAGCGGACCCGTAATGGCCTCGTAATGTAGTCGCAGCCATAACTCGAAGACGTCGTTTGAATAAGCAACCTGTATGTCATTTTGCGCTGCCCTTTCAAGTGACATCCGGGCGCGTTCGAACTGGTCTTCCCCCTCGGCGGGGTTAAAATCTTGATCGTAAACTACCCATACCTCATCGTAGGTAGTTCCGTCGCGGTATTCGATGGCGCAGTCCACGAGTTCCAGTTTTGTTACCCCTAGCACCTCCGCCTTTAAGGCTACCCCATTACCGCTGAAGGTCGCGAAATAATCCCGCTCGGTGTGGCCCTCGCACAGGATAAGAAAGGCGCGTTTTGCTGTAATGATAGGTGAGGTGGCGGGCCCGGGCTGCTTGCGCTTCAACCAGGGCTTGTTGGCCTTCCGGTCTGTCTCCTTTACTCTATTTCTTCTGCTGGGCATACTTACAAACCAGCAATTTGCGGCACTCCTCCGTACTTACCGATCAGATAGTCCTTTTCATAGCTGGCATCATTGCGCACGCCCCTGATGTCGGAGAGGGCGTATACCCGTGAGCCGCCCGCTTCGTCTTTGTCGACGAAACTGATCTGATCGCGGCGTAGCAATTTGGGGTCAAGTAGGTTAGTGTCGTGGGTGGCTACAATGAGTTGGGCGTTGTGGGGATTGGTTTCCGGGTCGTGGAACAGTTTAAGTATCGTGCGTGATATGTTTGTATGTAGTTGAGACTCGAACTCGTCGACGATTAACAGGCCGCCTGAATCTAATGTCGCGAGAAGTGTATTCGCCAAACGGAGCATCTTAAGTGTACCACGGGATAGATGCGTGTCGGCCCGGAAGCTTATCGACTGCTCTTTAGCAGAGGCTGGGGGTCTGACGTATAGTACTGGTTCCGATCCCTGAAAGTCAGGAACTAATCGTCTGAGGTGAATCGGTCGTTCTATGGTGGGGTCATAGAAGGTGTTCATCACAAATAGCTCCCCTATTTCGATTCCTATCTGGCGTAAAAAGTCGGCAACTCGGGTCTGCTGATTTGGGTCCGAAAGCACGTCTACGGTGCTCCTGGAAGGCTCGCCCTCAAACGTCCGGTTTACGATTCTTGCGTTTCGTATCACATTATACACCTCTACTACTTCACTGTTTTTCAGTAGTCCGAGGCGCGATAATAATAAGCTTCTTGACCCAATAAGTGCTTCCCTAGTTTCTAGTGCAGCGAGTAGTTTTCGAGCTGCCTTTAGATGAGTCTTGCTGAGGTCAAGCGTACATCCTTCGCGCGTAAAGTACTTGACCTCCTTCTTACCCGGACTGCCGAATAGCCACTCCGCCGTTATTCCTTCTTTGCCTGAGACCGTGAATCCATAACGGTACGAAATGTTGTGTACTAGTAACCGCACCTCGAAATGACTAGGTGAGGTCCGGTATGCGGGATCGAAGGCAAAAGTATCAACGGATTCCAGCGCGCTGCTGTCATCGTATCCAGATCGTAGAACTGCCCACTGAAAGTAAGACAGCGCCATGATCAGATTACTCTTGCCCGCCGCGTTTGCCCCGTAGATCACTTTGGTTTTCAAGACGCGGTGGCGTTGGTCAACCGTGGCTACGTTCCGGTCCAACCACTTATAGCGCGGTTGTACAGCGTCGGCCTCCAAACGTAGTACCTGGAAATCACGGATGGACCGAAAGTTTTCAACAGCAAATTCGAGTAGCATAGGGTGAAATTAGGGAAAATTTCACGAATGGTGGACTCAACTGCTCCTCCAATGGTATTGCACCCGCGCCCCCGCCCAACGCTGAGCCGGGGGGGCTGGACCGGAAGTTTGATGTGGAGGCTTATGCGGAGCGGGTGGAGGGGTTGGACTAAGCGGGGCGGGGCCACAGGTGCGAAGCTATTCGGATGGGCGTCCGTACCGTACCCCCCTTTACCAGAACAGCGTCCGTTTCCGCTCCATTCTGTGTGCGATAATAGGGTATGGTGTAGCCGGCGACACCCGCAAGTTCGTCGAGGGTGAAACCGCTCAGTTCTAGGATTGCAATTCGCCCGGCCCGGCTCTTGGAAGCATCTCGAATCAACTCGAGCGAAGCGGACCCTAGCAAGATGAACCGCCCGGGCTGACGGTTGCGGTCGATCACTGATCGAAGGTCAAAAAACAAACTCGGCTTACGCTGCACCTCATCCAGAATCAGTAAGCGGTCAAGGTTGCCCTCCGCAAAAGATTCCAAATCATTGATGTAAGCGATCCATGAATCAAAGACACAGTTGACCAAGTAAATTGTACGTAGTGATGTATAATTTACTTGGTCATTTCTTTTTGCCTACTTTCATTTCTGCACCTGCGGATCAGGCGACGGGTAAGCCGGTGCCCTTCGCCAGTGCATTTCTGGAGGCGGACCAGTCGTACGGGGTGCTGTCCGATCCGGGGATACGGGCGCTACTGAAACGGTGGGGCGTGGTAGCAGCTTGCGTCGCTACGCATTCTCTTCGGCACGATGTTCGACGGGCTTCCCCAGGTAAGGCTGCAAGTCTGCTACCTCATCAGCCGTAAGCGGCGGCCGGATCGTAGCCAACTCCTCCACCCGCCGCAGCGGATACGTACTGTAGGCGTACAGCTCGGTAAAGGCCCGCTGCAGATCGAGCACCACGGGCGGATCCGGGTAACTCAGGGGGATGGGGATGGTAGGTAACGGGTCGGTCAGCGCGATCTCCCAGAGTAGCAGCTCGTCATCCGGTCGGACCTGCACGATGCGGTAGGCGGTCACCGGCCGATTGTCTGCCGTCAGGGGTACCTCGTCGATCGTGTACGGGGGAAGGCCGCCCCGCAGTAGATCGATGTCGACGGTATGGACCGCACTGGCCCAGTAGGAGCGTAGTTTCTTCATGTGAGTGACCAGCCCGCCGCCGCGCTTATTAGAGGGGGATAGCACCTCGATGGCGGTGACCAGTCGGCGATTGCGGCCATCGCGGATGCGCAGTTCGCGCTGTTTGTACAAGGGGGCCATGCCCTTGTGTGTGGGGGCGGTGAGGACGGCCGCGCCGCCGGAATCCCGTAGGCTATCCGCATCCGGTTCGGTCAGACTTACGCCGATGTCCGGGCGATAGGTAGTTGGTTCCTCGCCCTCAAAACTTTCTTCCTGCTTGACGACCAACTCAGCCGAAAGCCGGTAATAGCTGGGCAACTGAGGGGCGAGTTGGCGCTTCATCTCCGCGGTAAGCACGAGGTGAAAATCCTGCCAGTTATCCGACTCGATGAAGGGGTCCATTCCCGGGAAGGGGCACTGCATACGGGAAAGTTACGGTGAATATTTCTACCGCCTGCCTCCCTCCATGGCCGCATCCTGCTTCGCCTTCACCCCGCTGTGCAGGCGCTGATTGAGATCGGGCTCCTCGCCCATCCAGGCCCACAGCTTGATCAGGCCGTTTTGGTGGGCGCTCACCAGGAAGCTACCATCCCGATTGAAGTCGATGTACTCGGCGTGGTCACCGGCCCAGACCTTATGGGCGATACGAATGCGATCGTTTTCGTACTGGCGGATATCACTGAGGCGGTAGACGAAGATGTAGGGGCTATGGCCGGTAAAGGCTACGTAGCCGCCCCGTGGGTGCCAGGCGATGGTCTCGATCTTGCGGCCTAGGTGATTGAAGGTCTTAACCCGCTCGGCTCTGGGGTCGTCCTGCCAGTCCCAGAGATATACTTTGCCGGCATTATCGGCGGCAATAATGGACTTGGCATCCGGGGAGAAGCCTCCGCTCACGAAGTGGCCGTAGGGCTCCGGGGTGAAGTTGGCAATTTGGGTGTAGTCCGCGGTCTCGTAAACCTTTACGCTGCCGTGGCCGGTGGCGATGAGGTACTTATCGTCGGTGGAGAAAAAGAGCTCCTGCACAGTTTCCTCGAAGTCCAGCGTATGGGTTTCCTCGCCTGCGGGTAGGCTGAATACCCGGATATACCCGTGCTTACTGCCGTCTGCATCGTCGGTTTCCTCCTCCCCGCTCACCAGCGTTAGTCCAGTGTTCGACCAGATGAGGCCATCGATGCCGTTCTTGTGTTTGAGTTCCTTCACCTTCTCGCCGGTGGCCGCGGCGAAGACGGTGACCAGGTAGTCCTCACTGGCGGTGGCGACATACGCATTGTCGCCGGAAAACGCTACGCGCTCGATCTCCTGGGCGGTGTAGGCTCTCCATAGCTCGGTGCCGTCCGAGGTGCGCCAGAGGATGACGCTATTGTCGTACTTCGTGCCGCTGACGATGTGCTTGCCGTCGGGACTGAACTCAGCGCTTTCCACCGAGCCATATTCCCCGAGGGCGTCGGCTACGCGGGCCCACACGGGTTCGAGTCGCAGTTGGTAGTCTTCGTACTGCTGGGCGGCCACGCTAGCGGTGAAGCAAGATAGAAGGACGAATGAGAGTATACGCATACTGCGAAATATACGCCACGAAGCGTACTTGGCGGGGCCGCAGGTGCGGGGTCTTTTTTGCTTACCTTCCTCGACCGAACAACTACGCCCCATGACCGGTACCCGCCGCAAATTCCTGACCGTACTAGGTAGTGCCGCCGCTACTACTTGCACCTACGCCACCGGCAATGCACCCCCGATAGCTATCGGGGCCCCGCCCGCATTTCAGCCGCTCGTCGATCCCGCCGACGTGCGCATTACCGACGTGCGTACCTTCCTGATCAAGCGGGGCATAATGGTGAGGGTGCAGACAAACGTCGGTATCACCGGCTGGGGCGAGAGCAGCTCCAATAGCCCGACCGAGGTGGTCAGCAACTTCATCGAACGGGGTATGCGCCAGGTGGTCATGGACCAGAGCCCCTTCGATAACGACCGGCTGTGGAATCGCATGTACTGGGAAAACCACGACCTCGGGCCCGCCGGTGCGCTTACCTACGCCATCGCGGGGGTGGACCTGGCGCTGTGGGACATCAAAGGCAAGGTGCTCGGCGTACCCTGTTACCAACTGCTCGGCGGCAGCTACCGGGACCGCGTACCGGCCTACGGCGGGATACCCCTGGGCGGCGGCACGGTGCCCCTGGAGGAGGCGGTGGACCGCGCGCAAAAGCTGGTCGACCTCGGCTTCAGGATCGTCAAACTGCGAATGCAGATCCGGGAGTATAATCTCAATCCGACGCCCGACCCGACGCTGCGCTACTACGAGGCCATTCGCCGCGCCCTACCCGACGGGGTAGAACTGTTCGTCGACCCCAATGAGGGCTACACCGCCGGCCGGGCCATTCAGATCGGACGGGCCCTGCAGGAGATGGGGATGAACTACTTCGAGTCCCCCTGCCCGCTGGAAGCACACGCCGATACCCGCCAGGTGGTAGAAGCCCTGGACATTCCCGTCCTGGCCGGCGAAAAATGCTACAACCGCTGGCAGGTCCGTGATCTGATCGTGCAGGCCAATCCCGCTGTCATCCAACCCGACGTGATCAAGGGGGGTGGGATCACCGAATACCGCAAGATGTGCGACCTCGGCAGTACCTTCTTCAAAACGGTGGCCCCCCACAATACCAAACCGAGCCTGGGCACGGCCGCAGCCCTGCACTGCGTGTGCAGCATACCGAATTTCGGCCCTTTCCTGGAGTTCGTTGAACTAGATACCTACGACGAGGTGCTGAGCGTCTTCGACAACGGCATCCGTTTCGAGGAGGGGCTGATGTACCGTCCGGAAGGTCCGGGCCTCGGACTAACGATGATCGAAGATAAGCTGGAACGGCTGGCGGGTGGATGAAGCCAGTAGAACTTGCCCTCTGGGGCCGTGACCTCGCGGATGAGCGCTACCGGACCTGGGCTACGGGGGTGTTGTAGCATGGTCTTGCCTGCCTGTCGGGGCCGCGGGTGCAACGGATTGATCGCCCGACCAGATTGGCTACCGCCTCTCGCCCGTGTGCTCAAAACTGTCGCTATATCCTATCTTTACCGGGATGGAAGCCGCCACCATACAAGATCAGCGCTACACGAAGCAGGAATACTTCGAGCTGCTACGCTCGTCTCAGCATAAGTACGAGTACCTCGACGGGCGAGTACGGCTGATGGCCGGGGGCACGGCGGCGCACAACGATATCGTCGGCAACACATACTTCGCCCTGCGTTCTGGCACTAAAACGTGTCAAGTTAAGAATAGTGAAACCGCCATTGCTACCGCGAACCGTTATGTGTTTCCGGATGCAAGCGCGGTCTGTGAGGACGAAGCGTTGTATGAACAGGGTGGAATAGCCCGTCTGATAAATCCAGCACTTGTCGTAGAGGTCATTTCGGAATCTTCCGACCCCTACGATCGCACGGAGAAGTTCAGTGCTTACCGCCGGCTTCCTTCCTTGCGCGAATATTTATTGATCGATAGCCGCCGCTATCTCGTCGAAACCTACTACCGGGAAGAGCGCGATCTGTGGCGTATCGGTAACTACTTCGACCTGGACCAACAGATCGAGGTGAAGACGCTGGGCATCAGCGTGCCTATGGCGGTCTTTTATGAGGGAGTCGATTTTTCGTGAAGTCCTTTGGTGTGATGGTCTTCCCAGGTGGGACACAAAAACTTTGTAAATTCTCCTCTTCATGGAAGCAAAGAAATCCACCAAAACGGGCAAGCGCGCCTACCGCCGCTACGATGCCAACTTCAAGGCCGAGGCCGTCAAGCAGCTTGAGCGCGGTACTTCGGTAGTCGAATTGTCCGAGTCACTGGGCATAGAGCCGAACCCGGCAGTAGGCTCTCCTGCAAAAACGCGCTGACCTTACCGCGTTGCTGGTTATCACGGATGCTGGATTGGAGGACGAGGTTAGCCATAGTCGCGAAGATCGTAAATTAGGTGGCACTGCCGGTGGTTGTCATACTCTACTACTCCCAACCCGCCAAAAACCAGGGCCGGTATTCCGTACCGGCTACCACATTAGGTTCCTCGTCCCCCCCATACACGACCCGGTAGGTGACCGGTACCTCCGCCAAATTGCCGATCCGGCGAATCGTTTTATCCCACTTAGCGGACCAGGTGGTACCGGACTTGATCTCCGTCAGATCCATACGGAGCGGACCGCCCTCTACTAGGTCGGCCTCTAAGCCGTTGTTGTCACGGAAGAAACTGAGTAGGGGTCGCTCGCCGGCGTGATAGAGCGATTTGGTGCGTTCGGCGATGACGAGGTTTTCGAATACTGCACCGTACTTGTTGGTTGCCCTTAGTTCTTCTACGTTACGGGCATTGAGTAGGTAGCAAAGCAGCCCGGTATCGTAGAAGTAGAGCTTAGGGCTTTTCGTCAAGCGCTTTCCTAAGTTATTGAAATAGGGGGGGAGCCGGAATACGATGTAACTGGCTTCTAGGATGGACAGCCAGGCGTTGACCGTCTTGACGTTCACCTGGGCCATCGTAGCAATTTGACTCACATTGATCAACTGCCCGACGAAAAAAGCGCATATCTGAAGGAAACGCTGGAAGTTGGCCATATTAGACGTATTGACAAACTCCCCCACGTCCCTTTCCAGATAGCTACTGACGTAATCGGCGAAAAAGTATCTGGCGGGAATGTCGGTCACCAGTGCATTGGGATAGCCCCCCCTAATCATGGCCGCTCCCGGATCTTCGGGAAGTAGGTCGGCCTGCCTAAGTTCCTGAAAGTCGAACGGAAAAAGACGGGCAATGCCCACCCGACCGGCGAGACTCTGGGTAATGTTACGGTGAAGGAGGAAATTCTGGGAGCCAGAGATGACGTAGCGCCCGGGCTCCCGATCCGCATCGACCACCCCCTGAAGGTAATTGAATAACTCGGGCACCCGTTGCGCCTCGTCGAAAATAACCTGGCGATCGTACTTTGCTAGAAAAGCACGCGGATCGAGCTGAGCCTCCTCTCTGAGGGTTGGCTCTTCTAAACTCAGGTAGCGGTAGGCCGGAAACAGTTGGCTAAGCAGGGTCGTCTTGCCTGCCTGCCGGGGACCGGTCAAACTTACGACGGGATAATACTTTGCAAGTGTCTGGATATGGGAAGAAAGACGTCTGTTTACGACCATGCCACAAGATACGGTGGCAAGTTAAACTGGCAGATCTGTATAGCTTAAACTGGCAGATACGTATAAATATGTTAGCTACATCCATTTTCTACCGAATACTCCCCCGCTGCCGGCGCTCCTCCGCCCCGGCCCCCCGCTCGAAGCGGTAGGTCAGCGTCAGGCCAGTACGCCATTGCGTCCAGATAATCTTTTCGGCCTGGAAGGCACCCTCCGTGCGGGTCCCACGATTGCGAAAGCGTGGACTCCGCAGGTTAAAAGACAGCTGCCAGGTTTCCGCCCAGCGTTTGGTGACTACCAGGTCGGTGACGTAGCTGGCCAAAACAGTCATCTGAGCCTGGCGGACCGGCGCTTCGTACCCCAGGTTCAGTTGGAACTGCCAGTCACCCTCTAAAGTCAGTTGCGGTTGCAACCCCGCCGTCCAGCTCGACTGGCTTACGTCCAGCGCAAGGGCCTCGCTGTCGTCCGACTGCCGGAAGCCGTAGAAGTTAAGATCGCCGTTGATCGTGATAGCCTCACTGGGTCGGTAACCGTAGGTCAGCTCCAGGCCCAGACGGTCCTCCCGGTCCAGGTTGATGACGCGGGAGAGCAAGGTGCCCTGCTCCAGTCCGAAGGGGTTGCCGGGCAGTTGCTCGAAGACACCGAAGAGGACGCCGGTGGTGCGGGAAGCGTATACGGCCGGCCCCAGGGTAAGCTTGTCGGAACGGTACAGTAAGCCCAGCTCGGCGCGGTGGGTGTAGGCGGGGTCTAGATCGGGATTGCCGGTCTGCAGGCGAGTGGGATCGACGATGCCGGCGAAGGGGCTTAGCTGGCTGAAGTAGGGCCGGAGAATGCGGCGCGAGTAGCTTAGCTGCAGTTTGGTCGGATCGGCCAGGGCATAGCTCACGCTCAGGCTGGGGAACAGCTGGTGGTACTGCTTGTCAATATCTATCTGCCGCTCGTCGCGGTTCTCGGTGGCGATGCGGGTGTACTCGTAGCGTAGGCCCAATTGGTAGCCTAGTTTTTCCCCCTCCCGGGCGTACTGCCCGTAGGCCGCCCCGATGCGCTCGTAGAAGTCGAACTGGTTGTCGAAGCCGGCGATTACCTGGGGCGGATCCGTGGTACGGTCCAGGGCCAGGTAGTCGGAGCGGATCACGCGGGTCTCGCCACGTAGACCCAGTTCGAGTTTGCCCTGATCGCCCAGGGGCCGCTCGTAGTCGGCCTGTAGCAGGTGGTCGCGGCTGCTCTCCCGGCTGCGGTTGCGGTAGTCGACCAGGGTGCCGCCGTCGGTGGCGGTCAAGCGGGTGTCTTCGGTTTCCAGCTCGTTCCAGAGGTCGTTTTTGGCGTAAATGGTATACTTGCCCTGGGTACCTAGCTCACCGGTGAGGGTAAGATCCAGCTGGTGGTAGGTACCCGGCTCTAGGTAGTTGAAGTCCTGATCCCAGCGCTCGGTCGCTGCCGGCCCCAGTACCGTGAAGTCGGTGGTATACACATCGTCGTTGACTACGTGGTAGAGGGAGTAACTGCCGGTGAGGGTGGTGGTCGGATTCAGGTTGTAGTCCAGGCCGGTAAAGACGCTCACCGCCCGGTCGTTACGCTCTATGCGCAGGTCGTTGCGGATGCTCAGGGGTTCAGGCACGGTCAGCTCCCGGCGGATGTTGGAGGTGCCCAGGTAGTTGGAGTAGCGGCCGCCGAGATTGAGAAAGCCGCTCCATGCAGGCCGGCGGACGTTCAGGCTCAGGTTGCCCCGGTGGTCGGCCCGGTAGCCGGTGCTCAGGGAGGCCGTTCCGCCGTAGCCCTTATCCGCATCCTGCTTCAGGATGATGTTGATGATGCCCGCCGTGCCGGCTGCTTCGTAGCGGGCCGAGGGGTTGGTGATGATCTCGACCCGCTCGATGTGCTCAGCGGGGATGGCGTCCAGGGCGTTGTTGTTGGCCAGGGCTGAGGGGCGGCCGTTGATGAGTACGCGAACCCCGGCGTTGCCGCGCAGACTAACCGCGCCGTCTGGCGTAACCCTTACCGAGGGCAGTTGCTCCAGTACCTGGTTAGCCGAGCCGCCGCGGGCCAGGGCGTCCTTACCTACATTGAAGACCTTTTTGTCCAGGCTCAGCTCCATGCGGCTACGCTCGGCGCGTACCTCAACGGATTCCAGGTTGACGCCCTCCGCGCCGAGGTAAATGGTCCCGAGGTCCGTCGACTCGTTCAGCGCGACCAGGGTATCCAGGCTGGCGTAGCCCAGAAACTCGAACACCAGGCGGTAGTCGCCCCGCTCCAGATCGAGGGTAAATGTGCCACCGGCGTCAGTGACGGTACCATCAACTAGCAGGCTATCGGCGTAGGCGGATACGGTAGCGTACTCGATGGGCCGGTCGGTTGCCGCGTCCAGTAATAGGCCGCGCAGGGGCAAGGCAGTAGCCAGGACCGCGCCGGAACAGGCCAGCGCGGCCAGCAAAAAAAGGGCTTTCATGTCAGGTTGATTTTAGTCGGTGAGGTAGGGGAGGAGGTGCTGCTTGTCGAAGCGGCGGGCGAGGTCGGATAGGGTGGTGCCGTCTTCCAGGGTGGCTTTCGGGTCGGCACCGGCGTCGATCAGGAGTTGCAGCAGGCGACCCTCCCCGGTCAGGATAGCCTCCATCAGCGGTGTCCAGCGGCGGGTTTCTAGCAACGTCTGCCAGCCGGCGGGGTCCAGCTCCCCGTAGTCATCCCAGTCGTTAACACGGTCGGCGTGCCGTTCGTACTGGAAGCTGCCGGTTGCATTCGGGTCGGCCCCGAGGGAAATCAGGGCCTCGGTAGCCCGTTGGGAGTTCTCGTTCACGGTGATGAGCAGCACCGGTGCGTCCCGGTACACCGCCCGGCTCACCCGTCCGTTTTCTAGATGCGTATCGTCGTACGAGCAGGTAGCGGTCAGCTCCGCGCCCCGGCCGTGAAGCAGTTCGATCATGCGGGCGTCACCCTCTCGGGCGGCGTAGGCTAGGGGGGTGCAGTGGCCGGCGGGGGCGTAGTCGACCCGGGCATCCTGGTCCAGCAGCAATTCGGCTACGTCGTAGGCGTGCTCGGCGGCCGCGGCGGCCAGGGGGGTGGTACCGTCTTCGGTGGCCGCATTGACGTCGGCTCCCTGTATGACGAGCATGCGGGCCACCGCAAACTGCCGTTCGTGAGCGGCACCGACCAGGTGATCGGGTTCGTAAACTAGTCCGTCCATAGCCTGTCCGGCCAGACGGGGCGTGAGGAGTTGGATGATCTCCACGTTACCCTCTAGGGCAGCAATCTCTATGGCTGCCGATAGGTCCTGTTCTACGTCCAGTTCCAACAGCCGTTCGATGATGTGGACGTGCCCCTCCTCGGCGGCGGCGGTAAAAGCGGTACGGCCGTAACCCTCCGCGGCAAGGGGATCGGCGCCCTCCGTCAGCAGCAGTTCCAGTACATCGAGGTGGCCCTCGCTGGCGGCCATGATCAGCGGGGTAGGGGCGTCGTTGGAGCGTTGATCGGCCCGGGCACCGCGTTGTAGCAGTAATTGAGCGACCTCGTAGCTGCCCTCGTCGGCGGCTTCGGTGAGGGCCGTCCAACCGTCGCGGTTCGTGTAGTTGGGGTCGGCCCCGGCCTCCAGAAGCAGGTAGGCGATGTCGTAAAGGTTTTCGCTGGCGGCGGCCATGAGGGGACTGAAGTTGCGGCGGTCGTCCAGCGAGCGGTCCAGGTTCGTGACCTGCGGGATAAGGTGGCGGGCAAAGGCCGTTTCCTCGTCGTATACCGCCTGCATCAGGAGGTAGAACAAGCTGTCGTCGGTACCCGTAGAAGGTGCTTGCCGGGGGGCAGAGGGCGGGGTCGCTGGTGCAAGGGTCAGTGGGGGACCAGCATCAATTGTAGGCGGAGTTGTTCCAACGGAGTCAGGTCCTAGTTCTCGCGCTGTGATCATAGAATCGACTGCGAGTTGATTTGCCGCTTCAATTTGGGGTACATCCGGCCGTGTAGTGGCGGTAGCCGAAGCCCCCAGCGCCAGTGCCCCGATTAGGATCACGGTAGTGACCACCCCCTCGCCAAAACTGGCCTCACGGATACGGCCGTTGACCGCCCGGCGCACCCGCAGCAGCAAGCCCCCCGCGCCGCCTGCTTTCATGGCCAGGGCGGGCTGGGGCAGTAGGGCAACCTCCCGCAGCCGCACCAGCGTACGGGCGTAGTCGATGCCCCTGCCCTGGGTGGCCACCAGGGCCAGGTCGTCGCAGCAGTGCTCGCGCTCCTCGGCGATGCGCTGGTTCATCCACCAGACGGCCGGGTGGTAGAAGAAGAATAGGGTCAGGAAGGTCTGTAACAGGTTGACGGCGAAGTCGTGGCGGCGTACGTGCGCCAGTTCGTGGGCCAGGATGGCTACGGCGTCCGCCCGGCTGAGCTGGTCGAGCAGGTCGGTGGGAAAAAGTACGGCCGGCCGTAGCCAGCCCAGGGTGAGGGGGCTCGTCACCCGATCGGATTGCAGGTACTGCACGGTGCGGCGGATACGGAGGTGGTCTTCCAGCTCACGTAGCTTTTCCGCCCACTCGGCGGGAAAGGACCGGCTGCCGTAGTGCCGCAGCCGCTGGGTAAAGGCAAGTCGTCCGAGTAGCCGCAGCTGGAGCACCAGTACCCCGAGCAACCAGATGGTCACGATCAGCGGTAGGTGGCGGTCGAAATAGTCGACGGCCCGCTCGCGGAAGGGGACGGTGGTGGCGGTCTGCTCTTTTGTCTTATCGCCTGCGGGGTAGGTAGTGGTGGCCTCGGAGGTAGCCTCGGTCGAGATAGACTGCGGTACCGGCACCGTAGCCTTTGCACCCGCGTCCGCGGCCCTACTGGAAGATGTGTAAAGTTGCAGGAAGCTAGCCCCGGCGGTCAGGAGGAAGGCTCCGAGTACGCCCACGGAGACGATGTAGCGGGCCCGGGCGCTGTAACTGCGTAGGGCGATAAGGAGGAGGCCCAGTAGGAGGGCAAAGGCCGCGCCCTGCCAGAGGGCGTGCAGGAGCGTCCAGCCGAGGGCGTCGACGAGGGTGGGGGAGAGGATGCGCTCGATCATTCTTCTTCATTTTCCAGGCGCTCGATGAGGGCCTTGAGTTCTTGGATGTCGTCTTTTTTGGGACGGTAGTTGCCCAGGGCGCGCATGACCAGTCCGGTGGCCGAGCCGCCAAAGGTCCGGTTGAGGAAGCGGTCCAGCAGGCGGTCCTGCGTTTTCCCCCGCTCGATCACGGCCCGGTAGACGTGCTGGCGGCCCCGCCGCTCGCGGTCCAGCAGGCCGCTTTCGTACATGTTCTGCATGGTTTTGAGTACGGTGGTGTAGACCACCTCCTTCTCGTCGCTGAGCCGCTCATGGATGTCTCGGACGGTGAGCGGACCGTCGGTCCAGAGCCGATTCAAAATGGCCAGTTCGGAGGCCGTGGGGGTGGTAGACATGGGCAACTACGATTTTTGTCGTAGCTAACGTACGGGGCTTTCCGTAGTTGTGCAAGTTTTAGTACGATTTTTATCGTAGTTGTTTCTTCCCGTACTTCCCGTTGACCTGATGTGACCCTGTTCCTGCGGCTACCCTCAGCAACTTTTACCCAACACTGCGTTCACTGTACTACTGAGTATGTGACCATCCCGACCTATGAGCAAGCAGCAACCACCCCACTCGTTGTCTACCAAACTACTCGACCAGCTTGGTGCCCTCCGGGGCGGCGCGCCGTATTATGTAGGCCAGCTCGGTAAGCGGCCGTTTAGGGTCGGCGTAAGGGGGCTCGGAACCCTGAGCTTTCCCCTAAACCAAATCCAGATTACGGCCCTGCTGGAACGGTCGGCTGTAGCCCCGTTCGGGAAAAACCGCCAGACGGTGGTGGACAAAACAGTGCGCGACACCCGCGAGATCGAGGCCCGTGAGCTGATCCTCAACGATGCGGAGTGGGTAGCGCAGCTAGGAGTTTTCCTGCGGGAAACGGCCGAAGAGATGGCCATCACGGAGGGTATCAAGGCCGTGCCGTACAAACTGCTGATCTACGCGCCTGGCGGCTTCTTTGCCGAGCACCAGGACTCGGAGAAGCTGCCCGGGATGTTCGGGACGCTACTGATCGGCTTGCCCAGCGCTCACGCGGGCGGCAGTATCGTGATCGATCCGGGGCAGGGGGAGCGCCTTACCGTGGACTTCGCCGAAAACGACGCGGCCGACTTTCCCGCCGTAGCCTTTCTGGCCGATCGGAAGCACGAGATCCTGCCCGTCACCGGGGGATACCGCGTCGTGCTGGTCTATAATCTGGTGCACGCCGGCCAGGTACCCGAGCAGGTAGACGTCGAGGCCGCTGCCCATGAATTAGCCGATACCCTGGGGGAAATCAAAATCAACGCCGAACCCCTCATCCTAGCCCTCGACCACCAGTACACCGATACGAACTTTGCGACTGGCCGGTTGAAGGGAAACGACCGGGTCCGCGTGGCGGCGCTACGTCGGGCGGCCCAGTTGGCGGGAGTGAACATCCGCGTAGGGCTGATCACGGAGAGCGTCTCGGCCGATTGGGTCAATGGCGATGAATACGGCCAGGGGTACTACGGCTACAGGTACGCTAGCTACGAACAGTCCGATGAGCGGGAACCGAAGGATTTTGCGGAGATTGAAGTCGGTGACGTGTTCGACGAGTCCCTCGTGATGACCGGCTGGCTTCCGGAGGACGGACCTGAACTGGGCAGCCTGCACATCGAGGAGTCCAGCGTAGTGGCCGGACCGGGCTACCGGCAGGACGAACCCATAGAATGGTCGACCGAGGGCTACCAGGGCAACTGGGGGATGACGGCAGACTATGTATACCAGTACGCGGGCGTCATCATTTGGCACCCCGCCAGCACGGCGCGCCTACTAGAGAAACTACCCGTGGAAGGCCGCATCGACTGGGCCTACGCCTACGGCCGGGAGCTGGAGGAGTCTCCCGGGGACAAACAACTCAGAGACAAGATCGAGTACCTGCTACGGGGCGTGCAGCAGCAACTCGATGGCACCTACAGGACCGTCACCGACATAGCTGCCATTACCCGCACCCTGGCCGTACTGTCCCGGCATGGTTCCGAGGAGCCCACCGTGCTCTTCGGGCGTTGGCAGCCCATTCTTCTGCGTTTATTTACCGATGTGCCCAGTGAGGAGTGGGGGAGATTGGTCGATGCCTTCGGCGCGCCTGCCATCGATCGCCTGCTGGGCAGCGTGGTCGATCAGCCAGCCAAGTGGCAGAGCAGTCCGGAAGAACAGCGGCTACGGGCACTCCTGACGGCTGCCGGCGAGTTAGCGCGGTCGGAGGTGCCCGCCCCCCGGGAGGTGGGGATACGGCAGTTGAACGCTATGCCGGATTACCTGCGGGCAACCTTTCCGAAGGGAGATGTGCCCTACGCCATCGTCGATGAACTTATCCGGATTGACGGAGACTTTGCGCTGGGGGAAAACTGGGTCAGCCGGATCGGCGACCAGCTGCTCCTCCAGATCGATAAGCCTACCTACCTACACGATTCCCTGGGCAAAGCACTTCGGGAGGCAAGGGCCGGGGGTTCCCTGTACACGTACCTGCACGCGGCGACCCTGGCCCATCTTCGGGAGTCAGTCCGTGAAAGCCCCCAACCCTACCCGGACCTAGCGCGCCCGCTGCCGGAGGGCATGGATAAACCGAGCGGGAGTTACTCTGAGGTCATGAAGTTTTTGGTGGACCCCGCAGCCAGCACCTTTCGCTACCAGGCACCCCAGGACCAAAGAACCAGACTGGAAAACTACCTGCGCGGGCGTCAGCTCGATGTGGACTTCAGCACCCTGCGCACCCGCCCCTCCCATACGCTACTGCTGACCAAGAACGACCAGTCTTACTACCGCGCCCTGCGTGAATACGAAAACAACCGGCAGTTACTGGAACAACTCACCACGCCGGCAACTCTTACCGGCAATCCCCTGAGAGACTTCATACACCAACTTCGTCAGGACGCGCTGCGGCGGGGCGTTGCCGAGGACCATGTTCTCCAGGCGTTGCGGCTATATCGCGACTATTTCCTGGACCGGGTGATCGGGCGGGAACCCATGGCCCAGGACATGCCGGAGCCAGTCGACGCCCTCCTCGACAACTGGGAGGATCGCCTTAGCGAACGCCACGATTCGGGAGTCGACGACCGGTACGTGCCCGATTCGTATCCGAGCTACGAGCATATGGCCTATGCGGCCTTTGCCGGGGTGGGCGGTGGAGAGGAGGAGTAGCACCTGCGACCCCGTCCGCTTGGGCTAGCAACCCATCCAACAGTCTGACCGGTTGAATATTCATGCAGCCCCTCACCGTCCCCGCCTACAATACGACCATCAACGTCTCACCGCCGCTCCTGGAGGACTTCGACGTGCGCAGTTTCGAGGACAATATGGACCGGGTACCCATGCGCATCCAACCCTTCCGCATTGGATTTTACCAGATTGCCATCCTGGAATCCGGCGGCGGGCGGGTGAACAGTGACGGCAGCGACTACGACCTGCGCAACTGCACGCTGTTCTTCAACCTGACCAGCCAGATCGTGTACTGGGATATTCAACCCGACTGGCGGGGCTACTACTGCTGTCTGCCGGAGACCTGCTATACCTCACCGCTGACCGGTTACCCTACCCTGGCTGATTTCCCCTTCTTTCGCCACCCCCACCCGGGTATTCATCTGAGGAGCCACGAGGCCTTGCACGTCGTGGAGACCCTGCGGCGCATGCACGATAAACACCAAGAAACGGACAACCCCCACCACCGGCTGCGGACTATGGCCGAAGTAAATGTGCTCCTTACCGACTGCCTACAAGCGTACGCACGGTACGTGGACGAAGCGGCGGTGGCAAGTAATGCTTCGCGCCTCAGCGACCGGTTCGTCGAATTGATCCGGCAGAACGTCAGCGAATTGGCGCTCGGCCTTACCCGCGTACAACTACGGGCCGGTACGGCGGCGGCAGCCCTCTTCGTCACGCCGGGTCACCTGGCGGAGCGCACGCGACAGGACCTCGGGCAGACGCCCTCGGCCTACATTCAGGGGCAGCTCATCGCCCAGGCGTGTAAGTTGCTGACCATTGGCGAGCAGGGGATTGGGGAGATCGCCGACCAACTGGGCTTCAACAGTATGGCCTACTTCGGGCGGGTGTTCGCTAAGCTGACGGGCAAAAGTCCGACCGGTTACCGCGATGGGTGCGGATAATCCCGCTTTTGTGAGAGTATATCCACGTTTTGTGCAAATCGGACGCGGGGTTAGGCTAGTTGTAGGAGTAATATCAACCCAGCGAACGCTATGAAATTTTCCTCCGCACTTTTCCTCTTGCTCTGCCTTACCTCCGTTCCGGTAGTCACCGGGGCGCAAAACGATCCAACTATGCTACCCATTAGTTCCGCCGGACCGGACGACGATGTCCGTGCCGTCACCGACATCATCGATAATCTTTTTACCGCCACCGACGCCCGCGACTGGGATCGGGTAACGGCACTCTTCGCCGACTCGGTACAAATGGACTACTCCGCCCTCGGGGCCAAGCCTGCTACCCAGTCCCCCGGGGAGACCGTGGATGGGTGGCGCACCCTGCTACCCGGCTTCGAGCGTACCGTGCACAACCCCCACAACCTGGCCGTATGGGTAGCCGGTGACCGGGCTACGGCTACCTACGATGCCCTGGCGACCCACTACCTGGACGGGCAGCAGTGGACGGTATTCGCCGGCTACGACTCGGAATTTATCCGGCAAGACGGCCAGTGGAAGATCGCCCGCACCCGGCTCAGCCTCTACGAGCAATCCGGTGATGCGTCTCTACCACAGCAGGCGATGGAGCGGGCTAGTAGTACGATGGATACCATAGCCTTCACTTCTCCCCACACGGATCGGGTCAGAGCCTTCTTCACTTACCTCGAAGCCGGTGATCTAGATGCTTTTCTCGCCACTTTTGCTTCCGACGGAAAGCAGCTCATGCCCCTGGCCCCGGAAGGCTTTCCGGAAACCCGCGAGGGGCACGAAGCCCTGCGGGAGCGATACACTCCAGTGGCAGACTTCGCTAGTCAGCAGTATACCGTTGCAGTAATCCCAACTGCGGATCCAAATACCGTACTGGCTAAGTACACCGGCCGCATCACCGTAAGTGAGGGCGAGGAGTACAACAACAGCTACGTCGGCATCTTCCAATTCAACGATGATGGGCTGATCGAAACCTTCACCGAGTTCTTCCTACCACCGGCATTCGACACATCACAAACCTACCCCGCCGTCGTAGTCACCGGTAGCTGGACCAGCGTCAAGGAGCAGATGCCGGACGAGTACGCCAGTCTGCTCGCCAAAGACGGCTTCATCACCCTCACCTTCGACTTCCGGGGCTTCGGCCAGAGTGAGGGCTCACCCCGGCAGTTCGAGGACGGCGAGCGCAAGATCACGGACATCCGCAACGCCGTCACCTGGCTCCTCACCCACGATAACGTCAACGGTGACCTGACCGGCCTGGGGGTCTGCGCCAGCTCCGGCTACATGGCCCACGCCGTGGCCCGCGACGACCGCTTCGACCGGCTGGCCCTGGTAGCGCCCTGGCTGCACAATCCGGCCATGACGGAGGAACTGTACGGCTCCCGTCCGGGCGGTCGGCAGGCGTTGCTCGATCTGGCCGAAGAGGCCCGGATCGCCTACGATCAAAATGGTACCGTGGTATACGACCAGGCCGTTAGCGAGCTAAATGAACTAGCCGCCATGTACGTACCGGACGGGGCCTTCCCGTACTACCTCAACCCGGCCGCCGGTGCCGGACCGGTCTACGAAAACCGTTGGGCGGTGATGAGCTGGGCACCCTGGCTGACCTTCGATGCCATCTCCGTAGCGGCTGACATCGACGTGCCCGTCCACATCGTGCACAGTGAGTCAGGGGCTGTCCCCCAGGGGGCTAAGGAGTTCATTGATATACTGCCCACCAGGCCCGAAGTCGTCTGGTTGAATGATTACAATCAGCTACAACTCTACTACATGCCGGAGGCGGTGGATGCGGCGATGGAGCGGACGAGTGCGTGGCTGCGGGAGCAGGCTCGGTAGGTGCGGGCGTCGACGCGAAGTCGATCTATACGCACCGCAAAACCGACAAGTCACTCAGTTTTCAGATCGACCTACTACTGGACCGTAACGATCAAACCATTAACCTATTAAAAGTCAAATTTCTGCGAGAGCTATTGGCTATCGACCGGGCCTTTTACGAAAAGCTACAACATTTTGCGCACTCACATAAGGGCCAAACGACAGGAGACATACCATGAGCGAGCGTAGCGTCATGGGGTAGCATACATTCAGAAGGAGAAGTCAAAAGCAACGGAGCGAGCACAGATGCTGGCACAAATCCATACACCTTCATTCACTCGATACGTCAACGCAGGCTAGGACGTCCGTGGTACGTCTATAACTAGTCTTATGGTGCGGGCGGGGCCGCAGGTGCAGTGCTCACCGCGTCCGCACCTCCTCCACCACCGGCAAGACTAACTCCTTCATCACCTCAAAACCCTGCTGAGTAGGATGCACGCCATCCGCGGCCAGCTCAGCGTCCATACCATTATCGGCATTACGCAAAGCAGCGTGGTAGTCGACAAAGGGAATACCTTTCTCGGCCGCTAATTCTTCCAACCGACGGTTGAGCAAGACGATCATGGCGGAGCGGTCACCCACCTCGGGCCGCCACCTAAAGCCCGTTGAGGGTACTACCGCCGCTAAAATGACCGCGATGTCGTTGGCCTGGGCCAGCTCCACCATGGAGCGAATGTTGCCGACGGTGAAGTCAGGGTCGTAGGGACCGGTATTCTCGGCCACGTCGTTGGTGCCGATGTGGATGACAACGGCGGTGGGCTGCAGGTCGATGACATCCTGGCGAAAGCGCAGTAGGAGTTGGGGGGAGGTTTGCCCGCTGATGCCCCGGCCGACGAAGTTGTTGTCGGCGAAAAAGGCGGAATCCTGCCGCACCCAGCCTTCCGTGATGGAGTTGCCCAGGAATACCACTCGCTGCTCGGTGGCCGTAGGGGTCGGCAGGGCTGCGTTGGCCTCCCGGTAGCGGGCGAGGTTGGCGAAGTCTTCCTGGGCGGTGATGGTGGTTAGGGTGAGGAGGAGTAGGAGGGTGAGCAGCTGGCGCATGAGGGTGGGGTTGGGAGCGGGTCTAAGATAGCGTTCACCGCCCGTACTACTAGCCCAGCACCTGCGGCCCCGGCCCCATCACTCCGTCCCCCGCACCTCCTCGGTGGCATCCAGCAAATCCTGCGTAGCCTTCTTCAACTCCGCCACATTACCCTCCGGCGACTCCGCCGTACCGTTGCCCTCCTCCGCGGCCGGCTTCTTTTTTCCCCCCCGCCGGCTGCGCCGCTTGCCGCCACCGGTCTCCTCCTCGTCCCCCTCCGCCAATTCGCGCGCGACGGCCTCCGCCTCGGCCGTATCCTCCGGACTGCTCTCCGTAGCCGGGGCCACCGGGAAGGGCTCCTTGCTGAAGGCGAGGGCGTCATCCCCCAGGTCGACGTAAATGGTGTCGCCAGCCAGGAACTTGCCGCTGATCAGGTCCTTGGAGAGCTCATCGCTCAGGTCCGCCTGTAGCACCCGCTTCATGGGCCGGGCCCCGAACTGCGGATCGTAGCCCCGCTCGGCCAGCCAGTCCAGGGCGCGGTCGCTGATTTTCATGACCATGCCCTGGCGGGCGAGCATTTTTTCGGTACGGCGCAGGAGGAGGCGGGCGATCTGCTTGATCTCCTTTCGATCCAGCGGCAGGAACATGATGCGCTCGTCGATGCGGTTGAGAAACTCGGGGCGCAGGTTGTCCTTCAGGGTCTCGAAGACCTCCTCGCGGGTGGTATTGATGATGTCCTGGCGGTGTTTCTCGTCCAGGTTAGCCAGGTCCTCGAAGTTTTCGAGAATGGTGTCGGACCCCATGTTGGAGGTCATGATGATGAGGGTATTTTTGAAGTTGGCCACGCGCCCGCGGTTATCGGTGAGGCGACCGTCGTCGAGCACCTGGAGGAGGATGTTGAAGGTGTCGGGGTGGGCCTTTTCGATCTCGTCGAGCAGCACGATGGAGTAGGGGCGCTGCCGCACGGCCTCGGTGAGCTGTCCGCCCTCGTCGTAGCCTACGTAGCCCGGAGGAGCCCCCACAAGCCTACTCACGGTATGCCGCTCCTGGTACTCGCTCATATCGATGCGGGTGATGGCCCGCTCGTCGTTAAAGAGCACCTCGGCCAGGGCCTTGGCCAGCTCGGTCTTACCCACCCCGGTGGGACCTAGGAAGATAAAGCTACCGATGGGCCGGTTCTCGTCCTGTAGTCCGGCGCGGCTGCGGCGCACGGCATCGCTGACGGCACGCACGGCCTCCTCCTGTCCGATCAGCCGCTTGTGCAGCTCCTGCTCCATGACCAGCAGCTTATCGCGGTCGCTCTGCAGCATGCGCTGCACGGGAATGCCTGTCGAGCGGGCTACGACCTCGGCGATGTCATTAGCGGTGACCTCCTCATTGGTGAAGCGCTTCTCGTCGGGCAGGTTCTCGAGTTCCTTATCGGCGGCGGCGAGTTGCTTTTTGAGGTCCTGCAGTTGGCCGTAGCGGATCTTGGCGACGGTTTCGAAGTCGCTGTTACGCTCGGCCTTGGCGGCCTCGTGCTCGAGCTCCTCGATGGTTTTTTTGATGTTCTGGCTGTTGTCGACCAGCTCTTTTTCGTTGCGCCAGCGGGCGCGGAGGCTGTCGCGTTTCTCGCGGGCGTTGGCGATCTGCTCCTCGATGATCTTGAGCTTGGGCTCGCTGCCCTCCCGCTTGATGGCCTCGCGCTCGATTTCGAGCTGGCGCACGCGGCGGTCCCCCTCGTCGATCTCCTCGGGTACGCTGTCGAGCTCCAGGCGCAGGCGGCTGGCGGCCTCGTCCATGAGGTCGATGGCCTTGTCGGGCAGGAAGCGGTCGGAGATGTAGCGGTTGCTGAGCTCGGCGGCGGCCACCAGTGCCTCGTCGAGGATCTCGATCTTGTGGTACACCTCGTAGCGCTCCTGTAGGCCCCGCAGAATACTTACGGTGTCCTCTACGCTGGGCTCCTCGATGCGCACGGTCTGGAAGCGACGGACGAGCGCCTTATCCTTTTCGAAGTACTTCTGGTACTCGTCCAGGGTGGTAGCGCCGATGGTGCGTAGGTCGCCACGGGCCAGGGCGGGTTTGAGGATGTTGGCGGCGTCCATGGCCCCGTTGCCGCCACCGGCCCCAATGAGCGTGTGGATCTCGTCGACGAACAGGATAAAGTTACCGTTGCTGGAGGTGACCTCCTTGATCACCCCCTTTAGGCGCTCCTCAAAGTCGCCCTTATACTTAGCACCGGCCAGCATACCGGCGATGTCGAGTACGAAGATCTTCTTCTCCTTGAGACTTTCCGGCACGTCCCCCTTGACGATGCGCCAGGCGATGCCCTCCACGATGGCGGTCTTGCCCACGCCGGGCTCGCCGATCAGTAGGGGGTTATTTTTTTTGCGGCGGCTCAGGATCTGCAGCAGGCGGCGGATCTCTTCGTCGCGGCCTACGATGGGATCGAGCTTCCCGTTCTCCGCCCGTTCGTTCAGATTGACGGTGTACTTCTCCAGCAGGTTATAGGTGTCGTCGCCGGAGGGTTCCTCCACGCTACGGCCCTTGCGTAGCTCCTGGATGGCGGTGCGGATCCCGTCATTGGTAGCTCCCAACTCCTTCAGAATGCGGGCCCCCTTATCACTTGCCCCCTGAATGATCCCCAGCATCATCAGCTCGATGGAGATGTACTGGTCGCCGAAGTCGACGAGCATCTTCTTGGCCCGGCTCAGCGCCCGGTTGGCATCGCCGGTGAGGTACTGCTTGGAGGTGCCCTTCACGCGGGGGTAGTCGCTCAGCACCTGCTTGAGCTCACGGCGCACGTCGGCGATCCCCACCCCCACTTTTTTGAGGATGAAGTCGGCCACGCTCTCGTCTACCGTCATAATCCCTGCCAGCAAATGGGGCGTATCCACCTGCTGCTGGTCCATTTCCTTGGCGATCTTCTGCGCCTGAATGATGGCCTCCTGGGCCTTGGTCGTAAAATTCTCGTAGGTCATATGCGCTCGTATCGCTTAGTCAAACCGTAATTTAAAGTATACCCGCACCGGCCCGGATTGATCCGATACCTCCCAAGCAGAAGATTCGACCAACGTCGTACCCACATAGTCCATTGTGGCCCGATCGGGCTGGCCCCGAAAGCGAAAATCGGTCAACGTCCCGTCGGGCTGCACCAGGAAGCTCACGCGCACCTTACCCGCAGGCACCCCTTCCGGTCGACCGGCCTCGATGCGTTCGCGCAGTTGGCGGTATCCTTCTACGGGTAGCGCCCGGCTTTGTTGCTTTATGAGGGGCTCCATATTGATCTCGGCCCGCGCCGCGTTTTCCGCAAATGCATCGGCCCGCGCCCGGGAGACCAGCGGCGTCAGCCCGATCTGCAGTTGCTCGTTCACCCCGAAAAGGTCCACGGTTTCCTCTTCGTAGCCGACGGCGCGTACGGTTATCTCGTTCAGCGTCCGATCCTGCGGTAGTCGGAAAACGCCGTTGCTGTCCGTCCGTTCACCCAGGGCCTGGCCTAGCCGTAGCACCTCGGCTCCTACGATGGGGTTACCCTCCTCGTCGGTCACCTCACCGGTCAGCGGTGGGGGCGGGGCGGGCAAACTGCGAGTTTCAGTAGCCGCCCGCGGGGTAGGTGCTGCCAGGGGTGCAACTTCACGGGCGGGGGTGGTCGCATCAGCTAGCTCCGCAGGTGTTTCCGCGCTTACCTCTTCTTCTGCTACCTCCTCTGCGCGCGCGGCAGTGGTTTGGGGCGCCGGGGCCGGCTCAATTTCTTCCCTAATTGCTACTTCCGGTTTGGCCGCTGCGACATCGGCTTCCGCCACAACCTCTTCCGGGGGCGGGGCCGCGGGTGCAGCGTCAGTGGGGAGGGGCGAAGGGGGCGCTGCCGGCACCGGAGCCCGTCGTTCGAGGGCAATTTCGGCCTCGTTCTCCGCTCCGAAATATTGCGGCAGCAGCCACACGGACAGGCCCAGTACCATCGCCACGCTGGCCGCAATGGCGTAAGTGGTGTAGCGGGGCCGCCTGCGCGGTACGGCCTTTAGTCCCGGTTGTACCCGGGCCATCATCCTGGCAATGTGCGCCTGGTGATCGGCTTCGGGGGCAGTCTGTAGCCCGACGAGTGCCTCCCGGAGTTCCGGTTCACTTTGCGCACGCCGCTCCAGTTCCGCCTCTTCCGGCGCGGTGATCGCCCCGCTGATCCAGCGGCGCAGGAGGTTTTCGCTTTGGTGGTCCTTAGTTGACACGGGGGGAGTCGGTTTCGGGGGCGTCGGCGGCCTGGGCCTCCAGGCACCGCTTCAAGTTACGCCGGCCGTTCTGTAGGTGAGAACGCACCTGCCCCACACTTAGATTTAGGTTGGCCGCGATGCTCTGGTAGCTGTGCCCTTCCCGCAGGTAAAATAGGTGGATGCAGCGGCGTTGTGCGTCCCCGAGTTGCTTCATGCAGCGGTGCAGTGGGCGGGTATCTTCATTGGTTGCTTTATCCGTTGGATGCTGGAGCTCGGCTAATTGCATAAGTCCGTCGTCGGTCCCGGTGTGCGCCAGCGGGTCGCGCTGTTCCCGGCGCAGCTGCATCAGGCAGTGGTTGCGCACCAGGGTCTGGAGCCAGGAGCCGAAATTGCTTACCTCGTAATTCGGCAGTTTAGCCAGTAGGATCGGGAATACCTCCGCACCTGCGTCCTCCGCCCGCTGTGGCGTATCCAGGTAGCGCAGGCACCAGCCGTAGATGCGTGCGGCGTAGCGCTGGTAGAGGGGCAGCAGCTCCTGGGGGGTAGGGGAGCGGCGGAAGCGGTCGATGAGTTCGGCATCCGACATCCCGCAAAGTACAATGCTGCCTAGTACAATGCTGCCTCCGGCAGCGCCAGTAAAATGCAGCCTCCGGCTGCGCTGGCTGTTACTGCTAAATTTAAAACTATTTGTATGTTTACATCAAGTAAACCACAAATAGTGAGAACTCAATATATCACCCACACTCCCATCCACCTCACCTACCGCCTCTACGGCAGCATCCCGAACCTACCCCTCCGAAAACTACACAGCAGCTTACGCTACAAAAAGCTACGTCTCAGACAACAGCTCGATCAGGCACGACAAAGCAGAGACCGTGACGAGATAGACCTATACCGAAGTGCGCTTACTTATACGGAGATCGACCACTATCTCCAGTACGATAATCTCCTTGACCGTCCCGTAGGGGGACCGACCTACCTCGCGGATGAGCGCGCCAAGCGCATTGTCACAGCCTCCTGGCACCACATAGCCCGTCAGCGTGGACTGCGCATCTATGCGATCAGCGTCATGAGTAATCATGTACACGTTCTGCTGGAAACGGTCGATGAAGAAACTGAGGTGAATCTGCCCCAAACCCTAGAGGACCACAAGAAGTACACAGCTACTCAGTTGAATAAACTTCACGGCACGAAGGGTCGCCGCGTGTGGGCGGAGAAGGAGTACTGTCGGGAAGTACGGCGGGGTACGTTTGAGCAGGTGCTATGGTATGTGCTCAATAATCCGGTGAAGGCCGGGCTGACGAACGAGCCGCTGAACTGGGGAGGGAATTGGTGGAATAAGGAGGTGTACGCGAGTTTCATAGCTACTCGGGTAGCTTAAGCGCAGCCGGAGGCTGCATTTTGCTGGCGCCCCGATAGCTATCGGGGGAGACCGCCTTGTACTGGGCAAACAATTCCGGAGACAGCCGGTACTACCACCATGAACGAACATACCTACGTAGCCATAATGGCCGGTGGCGTCGGCTCCCGCTTCTGGCCCGCGAGCCGGGAAGATAAACCCAAGCAATTCCTAGATATCGCCGGCGATGGCCGCAGCCTGCTGCGCATGACTTTCGACCGCTTCCTGAAGCTCACCTCGGCCGACAAGATCTTCATCGTCACTAACGGCAGGTACCGCCAGCTCGTCAAAGACCACCTGCCCGAGGTCACCGACCAGCAGATCCTCTGCGAGCCCAGTCGCAATAACACCGCCCCTTCGGTCGCCTACACCGCCTTTAAGCTCCACGGCATCGACCCCGAGGCCAATTTCGTGATCGCCCCCAGCGACGCGCTAATCGTCAACGATACCCTCTTCACCGCCAACATCAACAAGGCCCTGCGCTTTACGGCTGAGAACGACGCCCTGCTCACCCTGGGCATCTCCCCCGACGCCCCCCATACCGGCTACGGCTACATCCAGTTCCTCGACGAGCAGACGAACACCGACGACGTCTACCGCGTCAAGCGCTTTACCGAGAAGCCCGACCTGCCCACCGCCAAGAGCTTCCTTAAGTCCGGCGACTATCTCTGGAACGCCGGTATATTCATCTGGCGCGCCAGGACCATCCTTGACGCCTACGAGCAGCACGCCCCCGAAATCTACGCCCTCCTCAGCCAGGGCCTGGACCGCTACAACACCGACCAGGAACAGGCCTTCATCGACGAGTTCTACCCCCAGACGCCCAGCATCTCCGTAGACTACGCCATCATGGAAAACGCCGACAATATCTACACCATCCCCGCCCAGTTCGGCTGGTCGGACCTCGGGGCCTGGGGCGCGCTGTACCACGAAAGCAATAAGGACAAGGATGGCAACGTGCTCACCGGCCGCGTGGTGCTGGAAGACACCCACAACAGCTTCATCCGCGGCCCTAAGGACAAGCTCGTCGTGGTCGGTGGCGTCGATGATCTACTCGTCATCGATGAGGGCGACGTGCTTCTCGTCTACCCCCGCAACCGCGAGCAGGAGATCAAGGCGCTGCGGGCGCGGGTGGAGGAGTTGCATGGGGAGGGGTACGTGTAGATTCACCACGGAGTCCCCTGGAGGGGCCACACGGAGGGCTTCACAAAGGTTCCACAGAGCGTACCGTGACTGACTCAGTGAAACCTCTGTGAAGCCCTCTGCGTAAGGGCGTTAGCCCAATCTGTGGTGAAGTCGAACTACCCATACCGCTCAGCAAACTGCCCACTGTAGGCCGACTGCCCCACTGTAGGCCGAAACCAAAACGCTCCCAGCATCAGCACCACCAGCCCCAGCGGCTCGAAGTTGTAGGTCAGTAGCGCGATCATCGTAAGTAAAAAGGTGGCACTGGTAATGATGGCCAGCCGGATGTACACCGTAGCCCGGTAGCTACTCGCCGCCCGCTCCCGGATGCCCCGCTGCTTCGCCACCGTGCGCGCCCGGAACTGATCGATGAACCAGGCACCGCCCACCATGCAGAGTGCATAACCACCCACCACGAAGATGTCCGTTCCCGCATCCATGAAGTAGCGCACCGGCCGGCCCCGGATCAGAAACCAGACCACGACGGCGAAGAGTAGCTGCGCCATGAGCACCGCGTAAAATGCCGTCTGCAGTTGCTGGAACCAGCGGTTATTCGATGCCATGCATCATCTTTTTCATCCAGCCGGAGATAGCCACAAAGATTAGCCCCGCCGCGATGGGCACCGCGGCGAAGATGCCGAAGAAACCACTCAGCCCGATCTGCTCGGCGATGGGATCGATATAGGAACCCGTCAGGCCGGCGGCGAAGTTGGCGATAAAGTTGGCCACGAAGAATACACCGAACATGAGGCCGACCAGCCGTACCGGAGCCAACTTAGAAACGTAGCTCAGTCCCACCGGCGAGATACAGAGCTCGCCGAGGGTGTGAAAGAGGTAGGCCGCGATGAGCCAGAACATGCTCACGCTAGCCGTCTTTGCCCCATCGGGGATGCTCAGCGAGCCGACCGCCAGGATGGCAAAGCCGATCCCGAGCAGCATCAAGCCCAGCGCGAATTTGACCGGACCACGCCGCAGGAAGGAGATCTTGCGTTCCCAGAGACTGGCAAAGGCCGGCGCAAAGCAGATGATAAACAGGCTATTAAAAATCTGGAACCAACCGGCGGGTACCTCCGGGGCTTCCTCCGTGAACTGCTCGTAGAGCATATTACCGATCAGCATCCAGATGATCACGAAGGCCAGGGCCAGTACCACATTGGATAGGGTATAGGTGCGGAAGGTGATGCCAAAAAGCTTCAGCAGCACGTAGGTGAGTACCACCACCGGGATGACCGTGATGAGGGTATTCGCCACCCGGAAGATACTCGCCCCATCGCCGGTCAGGGTACGTGCCGTGTAGTCCCGCGCAAAGATGGTCATCGACCCCCCGGCCTGCTCGAAGGCCCACCAGAAGAAAATGATGAAGAAGCTAAATACGATGATCGACCACACCCGGTCCAGCTCCACCTTCTTCAGCGATTTATCACTCACGATCCAGCCTACGAAGGCAATCACCGAGCCCAGAATGATCGGCGGCATAAACTCCTTGCTAAAGGTCTGTAGCGCGTTGGGTTTGGCCTCGGTAAAGGTCGACAGTAGGTAATAGACCACCGCGGTGATCGCCAGCCCGATGAGCCCCCAGGTCACCGCCCGCTTGCCGTCGTCATCTCCACCCACCGAGGGCGTAAAGTCTTTCGCCCGCTCCGCCCGACTATCCAGCGTCTGCATGGAAGCATCCACCGTAAAGCCCTCGGGCTCCACGGCCTCGGTCACGGACGTTTTAGCCCGGTTGCGCTCGTCAGTCTCCCGCGGCGATAGGCCGATGTCTCCGAAGATGTCCTGCGCGTACCAGAACTGCACCAGCCCGATGAACATGAACACGCCCGCCAGCCCGAAGCCGTAGCCATACCCATAATTCGGGTTCTCTCCGTAGTAGCTACACAACAGGATACCCAGAAAGGCCCCCGCATTGATACCCATGTAAAAAATGGTATAGGCACCGTCCTTCCGTTCCGTATCCCTCTCGTACAGCTGTCCGACAATAGAGGATATGTTCGGCTTAAACAGCCCGTTGCCCACGATCAGCAGACCCAAGCCCGTGTAGAACAGCCCCGAGGTCTCAAACGCCATCGCCGCATGCCCCAACGTCATGATGAAAGCCCCCAGCACCACCGCCTTCCGGTACCCCAATAGCCGGTCGGCAATGATCCCCCCGATCATAGGCGTGAAGTACACCAGACCCGTATAGATACCATAAAGCGCCAGTGCATCCGCCCGGTCCCACGGCTCGTCGCCAAAGGCCACGTCCACCAGGAACACCACCAACAACACCCGCATCCCATAATAGCTGAACCGCTCCCACATCTCCGTAAAGAAGAGCACAAATAGCCCCGGCCGGTGCCCAAAAATACTCCCCCCATCCTCCGGGTGCCTTACTGTAGTTGCGTCCATATGAGTGTATATCCTATGTTTTATGCCACCGACCGGCGCTAGCCGCTCCGACTCTGTTTACCTTTTATCACACCGCCCTCCGTGAAACCTCAGTGAAGTCCTCTGTGACCTCCGTGGTGAACCCTCGGAAGCGCAGCGACGAGCCCCAAGAAACAAAATTACTTCCGACCCCCCCGCATAGCCACCCGAATAGCCGCCCCCACCAAGCCCCCCAGCCCCGCCGTCACCCCACCCCACAGGGCCGTCACCACCACTAGCACCCAGCCGGTCGTCACCCCGAAGGTCACCGCCAGCCGGTCCCCCAGCCGCCCCTCCGAGGCGACGTGCAGGTAGCCCGCATACGCCCCCCACACCATGGCCGCCCCCAGAAAGGCAAACCAGAAGCCACCCCGCCGCCATACCGGTAGCAAAAACGCCAGCGCCAAGGCCCCCACCGCCGGAGCGTACCAGCTCGCCCCCGTAACCAGACACAGCACGCACACCCCCATCACCCCCAGCAGTAAAATCAGTCGGTACATCGGCCCTTATTCAAATACCCAGCTGCCGATCGGCTCCACTGGTTTGGTCCACCGGGTCAGTTCGTGGTAGCGACCCTCGGCCCACTCCTCGAAGCCATTGTCGTAGTAGCGGCTGCCCGGATTACCCGATGCACCCCCCGGAAGCGCCCCCCAGCCCCGCGGCTCCGCCCCCAGCTCGATGACCATCCGCCAGCTGCCGCCGAAGTTATCGTCCACCACCCGCGGCGTAGACCGTGCCCCGCCCGTAGTGATCAGCGGCGAGCCGAAGCCCGGGATCTTGCCTAGGTGGTCGATGTGCGCATCCCGCTCCGTAGCCCAGGTAGGTGGCAGCTCCCCGGCGAGCTCGTCCAGCAACTCATCCAATACGCGCTGGGTCAGCGTGGCCGCCGTTTCCCGGAAGGCCGTCGAGTCGATGTCGAAGATCTCATGGTTCGGCTCCTCCCGCAGTAGCTCGTTCCACCGCCAGTTCTCTACCCGCAGCATCCCGCTACCCGGCGCGAACTCATCGAAGGTCAGGGCGTACAGCCGCCGGTAAAAGCGGTCGAACAGCGTAGCCCCCCGGCTGTCTCCCCCGTAGCGATAATCCCATTCCGAAAGCAGCCGCAGCAGCCGCCGCCCGTCGGCATCCAGCTGCGTCCGATCTAGCCGGGCAAGCAGCAGTGGAGTCAACTCCTCGGCCTGTAGGGAGTAGTCGTCAAGTTGCAATTCCTTCATCTTGCGCTGATTCATCGTTGGCTCCCGCTCCAGTACCCGGTTGATGTAGCGGCCACGGTACTCGTCGAAGTAGCCGAGGTAGTAGTAGGGATAGCCCGGCCCCGTGGTCACCTGATTGGCCGAGCTCACGTAGCCCCGCGCCGGATTGTAGTGTACCGGCCGCTCCGTAAAGGGGATCACCCCCCGCCAGTTGTGCCGGCTACTATCCCCCTCCCGGATAAACCTGCCCTCCCCAGGCTCCCGCAAGGGAAAAAAGCCATTCGGACGAATCGCCACGTCCCCATCCCGCGCGGCAAACGCAAAATTCTGCGCCGGGTCCACGTAACCCCGTAGGGCCTCCACGTAGTCGCCGTAGTCCCGCGCCTGCATCAGTTTCAAGAACGTCATCACCGAAGTACGCGGCCGCACCGCACTACCCGGCTCGTCCTGCGCCCGCCACCGCATGGCCAGTTCCGCGTAGGGGCCCTCCGTCTCCGGCACCGGACCGAAGTACGTCCAGGGCGTCCGCACGATCCGGTCCTCCTCCCCCTTCACCCGCAGCGTATCCGTGATAAACACGGTAGCCACCTCCCGCCCGTCGAGCCGGTAGGCCGTCCGCGCCGTATCCACCCAATCGATGCGGTACCAGTCCGTCACGTCGTGGCCCACATTGGTCTCCCCCCAGGCCACGTAGTCATTGAAGCCCATCATTAGCCCCGGCGCCCCGGCCAGCCCCACCCCCCGCGCATTGCAGCCTGGAAAACTAATTTGCGCCTCGTACCACACGCTTGGAAAACTCAGCTGCAGGTGCGGATCGTTGGCCAGTAGCGGCGCGCGCGTGTTCGTGCGGGCGGGGGCCACGGCCCAGTTGTTACTCCCGTTGTCGGGGTCAGGGGGAATAAGCGTGTACGCAGTACTATCGTCAGACAACCAGGTGGGCGGGGCCGCAGGTGCAAGGTCAATCGAGGGAAACAGCGACAACTGACTCGTCACCCCCCGCCCATCCGGCACCACCGGACTATCCCTGGGAAACCGTTCCGGAAACAGCTCGCGAAACTGCTCCGCCGGTAGCACCGCCCGGGTACGCGTAGCCTCCGCATCCTCGTAGCGCCCGCTCAGTCCGGCCGACATCCCCTTCATCAGCAGCGCCGAGCGGTAGGGCGACCAGCGCAGCGGCGTATGGCCCAGCAGCTTGTACTCGATGGGATAGTCTGCCGGTTTGAGCTGATCCAGGTAAGCGTTGATGCCGTCGGAGTAGGCCTGCAGTGCCGCATAGTCCGCCGGGAAGTGTTCGCGCATCGTGTCCACGGCGAGTCGGGCCATCTGCCGAAAGCCCCGGTGTATCTGCCCAAGATCGCGCTCCACCATCGACTCGCCCAGCACCTGCGCCAGCGCCCCCTCCGTGGACCGTGTGCTGATGTCCATCTGCCACATGCGGTCGTAGGCGTTGGCGTAGCCCTGGAGGAAGCAGGCACTCTCCAGGCTACCGGCGATGAGGTGCGGCACCCCCCGCTCGTCGAAGTGAATCTCTCCCCGTGCTACGGGGTTATCCAGGTGAAAGCTAAGCTGCTCGGTGCGCATCCCCTCCCCGGTGTTCTGCCAGAAGC
The DNA here is from genome assembly GCF_965214665.1 of Neolewinella sp. Lineage (GTDB taxonomy): Bacteria > Bacteroidota > Bacteroidia > Chitinophagales > Saprospiraceae > Neolewinella. The sequence goes on from NZ_OZ243970.1 coordinate 4,111,982, forward strand.
CGCGGGCGGGATTGAAGAAATTGCCCAGGGCGGGTAGGGGGAGGCCGGCTAGTCCCGCGGCGCTACCGAGCACGAGCCAGGCGACTAGGAGTAGGGTGGCGAGTAGGGCGGGGGTCCAGCGCATGAAGTGTATAGTGTGCGCCTGGCGGCGCGGAGGGTTTAAAAATTTAGCAGCGGAGCTGCACAATTACAGCCAGGCCCAAGGTACGCGACCCACCCAACACCACCCAGCGAACCATCCCCGCCCCCCCACATTATACTGCCCCAGCCGTTCCTACTCACGATGCGCCTTCTGCTCCTTTTCTTACTCTGCGTACTACTCACCGCCTGCGACGGCAACACCCGCGACCGCCGCGCCGCCCGTGGAGGCGACTACGTTAGCGCTCCCGACCACCTCTACTTCCAGAACATCCGCAGCCGCGACTACCGGGCCGTGACGCCGGAGCAGGGCATCGTTGCCTACCACCATGACGACCTGGGTGCCGACGCCGAGCTTGTCCTGGTAGAATACTGGCTAGAGGACCGCGCCGAACTCCAGCTTGACGGGCAGTCACTCGCCCGCGACCAGGTGACGGCCCTACGACAAGCGGTAGCGACGGGGAAGAGTGTAGCCTTCAGCGAGGACAAGGCCCGCGCCGCCGCCCTGGAGGTGGTCGATGACTATTTGCGGCTGACGGGCGGGTAGCTGCTAGGCGTCCGACGCCTTAAAGCGTCGGACGCCTGTACGGAAAACTATCCACCTGAGCAAACGGTATTCCACCCGTGCCTTCCACCACCGACGTCCAGACCCTCCTCGACCACTACCACGACCGCTTCAACCAGCCGGCCTTCGTCGCCGACGACCCCATCGGACTGGTCCACGCATTCACCAATCCCCGCGACCGCGAGATCGTCGCCTTCTGGGTGGCCATGCTCGCCTGGGGCCGCCGGGCCACCATCATCGACAAGGGGCAGCAGCTGATCGAGGGCATGGGCGGGGAGCCCTACAACTTCATCATGGAGTGCGGCGACTGCACGGAGTCCATCACCCGTGCCCTCGGCCACTGGAAGCATCGCACCTTCACTGTCACCGACACGGCCTACTTCCTGCGTTGGCTACACTGGTTCTACCAGCGGCACGAAAGCCTGGAGGAGGCCTTCACCCAGCACCTCACTCCCGAGGATGCCACGATCGAACCCGCCCTGCGCGGTTTCCACGAGCTGTTTTTCAGTCTACCGGAGGCCCCCCACCGTACCCGCAAGCACGTAGCCACCCCCGCCCGTAAGTCGCGCTGCAAGCGCCTCTGCATGTTCCTCCGCTGGATGGTCCGCTCCGACGACCGCGGCGTTGACCTCGGCCAGTGGACCGGCATCCGCCCCGATCAGCTCTGCATCCCCGTCGACGTGCACGTAGAGCGCACCGCCCGCGCCCTGGGCCTCCTGACTCGTAAGCAGTGTGACTGGCAGGCTGTGCTGGAGCTGACTACGAAATTAAAGGAATATGATGCAGGGGATCCTACACGCTATGACTTCGCGCTATTCGGGATCGGAGTAGAAAATGTAGTACTAGAAAACACAACTGCGTAGCAGTTCCCCACGTAGACCCCGAATGCAATTCGGGGGGCCGAAGGCCAAAAAAGAACCCCCGAACCCACGAATAGGGGCCGGAGGCTCACTTTACACTCACTAGTATATATGAAACTTAATCAACTGCTCTAATAACCCCCCGAGATTCGCTTTTGTTACCGCCGGACTCAGTTTTTTTCCGGTTTAACACTTACTTCACTTTTCGGCCACCGCCGCCGGTAATTTCCCCGTCTTAGCGCGGAACAGCTTCCACCAGAACGTAGGCCGCACCAATTGCTTGCGCAACTCGAAGTCGGTGTACATCTTACAGAGTAATTCCACGAGTTTAGGGTTGGCTGCTACGATGCCCGTGAGCAAGTTTGTGATATACCGATACTGCATGATCTGCTGCAGCCGGTAGCTCAGGCGCAGCTCGGTCCGCAGCACCCGCTCGATGCGTACGTCGTATGCTGATAGGAACTCAGCATCGAAGCGGTTTTCCCGCAGGCACCGCTCGGCCAGCTCCGCAGCGATGAAGCCCGAGTAGGTTGCATTACCGATGCCCTCCCCGGTCAGCGGGTCGATCAGGTGACCGGCATCGCCCGTGAGCAGGTAGTGGTCGCCGCTCAGGATGCGGTCCTTGGAGCCCAGCGGCAGCCCGTAACCGATCGTAGGGTCGATCCGTTCCGCCCCGGCAAAGCGGTCACGAAACTCCTCCGAGGCCACGATCCTGTCGAGTTCCTTGCGTAGGTTGAGCTTTTTCTTCGTCACGATATCGGAGCGCATGCCCAGCCCCACGTTGGCCTCCCCGTTCGGCAGGGGGAAGATCCAGAAGTAGCCCGGATTGTACTGCTTCAGGAAGTGCAGCTCGATGAAGTTGTCCGGGTGAAAGCCGGTCACGCCCCGGTAGTAGCTGCGCACCGCCGCCGCGTAGTGGTCCTTATCGATGGCCTGCCCCGCCTCGTGGCGACTGAACTTGCTCTGCGCCCCGCTTGCATCGATCAGCAACCGACAGTGCCACTCCCGCCCGTCTTTCGCCCGTACTATGTAGCCGGTAGCGGTACGCTCCGTAGCTACGATCTCGGTAGCTAGGTGCAGGTCGACATCCGCCCGCCGCCGCACCTCCTCGATCAGGAAGGCGTCGAAGTCGATCCGCTTACTCACGTAGCCTGGCGCCTCGTCCGGCACCCGTTCGTAGCCCACCTTAAAGGGCAGCTCGATCAGTTTCTTACTCGGCGGGTAGAAGCGGATGCCCCACACGTCGGCCGGCGAGAAGCGCTTACGGAACCGGTCCATAATGGCCGGGTCCAGCCGATTGAGTAGGGTAGGGACCTTGCCGGAGATTGCATCCCCGCATACCTTGTCGCGTGGGAACGCCGCCTTATCCACCAGCACACTCGGCACCCCCAGGTAAGACAGCCGCAGCGCCGTAGCCGCCCCCGCCGGACCGGCGCCAACAATTAAAACCGGAGTAACCTGCATGGTGGCAAGATAGGGCGAGGTCCGTGACGAATCATCTCATTTCCGAGTTTGAAGCGGGGAAGTGGCTCCCGAGCAGGGTAGCGAACTCACTGGGGGATATCAGCCCCAACTGATCCCGTCGATTCGCTTCCAGTACCCGGTACTCGTAAAAGGAATTAGATACCCGGGGCCGGTCCCGACCAAAATCTAGCGAGCGGCTCAGTATTCCTATTCCGTAATCTGTGTCTACGCAGCAACTGTAAAGATCACCCCGCGACCGCCATTTGACGTATGCCTTCCAGGTGGTGCCCGTCCAGGCTCCCTCGGCCGGCGTCAGACGGTAATCATAGTCCTCCCTATTGTGAAATATAGTGGGCGGGTTGCAGTCGTGCAGTACGATAAACCCGTCCTCTGCTAGGTGGGCTAGGGCGTTGCCAATGTCACGATCCACCTGCTCGGCGAGGTGCAGACCATCGATGAATACCACCTCAAAACGCTGCCCGTCACTCAGTAGCTTTCCGGCGCGCAGGGCGGTAAAAAAGGCGTCGCTAGTAAGGGGGAAATCTACCGGGTTAGGCAGGTATTCTACTCCGGGATCCACCCCGTATTTGATAGCTGCCTCGATGCGCGTGAAATTGTCCTCCGGTCTCCTTACCCCTATTTCCAAGTAGGTGGCCGGCCGATCAAAGGTGCCCAGGAGTAAGTTGATGATCTCCGCACGGCTACCCGGCTTGGCTCGCTCCCGATGGCTTGCCTCGGTGGTCTGCAGTGCATGTGACCCCCGCCGCAACTGACGACCGGAGCGGTAGTAGCTTAGCTGTCGCCTGACCCAAGCCTTCAGTCCCATACTCTTTTCGACAGGTGTAAACCACGAGGTGTCCTCTCCCGCCACGCTGAATATCTGGCGGGGCCGCGGGTGCCATACTGGTTAAGTGGGGCGAAGATAGACCTTCGAGACCGCTCTGCTCCTGGCCTCTCGTAAACTCCCTACAGACTATCCTTAAACTCCTGAAAAGCGACCCGATCATCCGTCTCCGTACTGCAGTTCTTCTCCTTGGCCCGCGCATTGATGTCCTTCACCCGGTCGCCCGGATTGGGATGGGAACTCAGGAAGGCCGGTGGCTGCGGACTGTCCTGGATCATCTCGAAGAAGCCCGCCGCCCCGTTCGCTGCGTAGCGGGTGTTACAGAGATAGTCGACGGAGCGGGCATCGGCCTCGATTTCGTCCGCCCGACTAAAGCGTAGGCTGAGTAGACTGCTCGCCACCTCGCTCAGCAGTCCGGGATTGCCGCCCGTCAGCACACTCACCAGCGTACTGAAGCCGAACTGCTGCGTTAGCTGGTCCGTAGAGTGCCGCTCGGCGGCGTGGGCGATCTCGTGGCCGAGCACCCCGGCCAGTTGGTCGCCGCTTTCGAGCGTCTGGATCAGTCCGGTGTAGACGTACAGGAAGCCCCCCGGTGTGGCAAAGGCATTTTCGACGTCCTGGTCGATCAGCGTCACCTGGTAGGGAAATACGTCGGCGTAGGGCACCTGCCCCTCGCGTACGATGTCGTCCACCATACCCTGCAAATAATCGTAGGCCGCTGGATTATCGGCCCGCTCGATGATGGGGTATTCAGCGGGTTGGCTACGAATCTCGGCGTCAGTCTGCTGTCCCAGCTCCAGGTCCTGCTGCACGCTGAAGACGTTGAAGTCGCCGTCTTCGGAGCAGCTGGTGAGGGAGATCAATGCAAAGCATACTGCATATAGAAGGGTCGTCGGGCGCATGTCGCTGGCATTTGCTGCATAAACCGCCGGCGCGGCGGGGGATGTTCGACCCTATCCGCCCGGCAGGGATGCCGGGAGCCGGTAGGTCCCACACAACTGCGTAGCAGTTCCCCGCCCTTGCCCCCGAATGAAATTCGGGGATAGAAGCACCCCAACCCCCCACCAGCAAACTAGCTAGCCCCACTACCCACCCCGCACCCGCGTCCCCGCCCCAAAACTTTTCCCCTAAGTCCTTCGTTCTCAAGCGGAATAGAAACCCCACATACGCTGCGCCACGACCTGCGCACCGGTCGCTCAATGGGGGCGGCTGCAGTTTTTTTCCCTACATGCCTAAGAAAGTAACGAAGAGCGGTAAGCTCAAGGCCCGCGAGTTGGAGCGCGCCATCTATCAGGAGTTCAAGGCTAATGCCCGCAAGCAACTCAACCCCAAACAACTCCAGCGTAAACTCCAGGTTAAGAATAGCAAGGACGCCGTACAGGCCGCTCTGGATAAGCTCGTCAGTAGCGGTAAGGTCAAGGTCAATGACCAGTTCCGCTACCAAATCGCCTCCAACGGCCGCGACCGTAGTGGCGGCGGCAAGCGCTCCACCGATTTTGCCGAAGGACTCGTGGACATGACCCGTAGCGGCGCCGGCTACGTCATCATGGACGGGGATGCCAACGACATCTACGTGCCCCAGAACCGCATGGGCAACGCCCAGGACGGCGACAAGGTAAAGGTCCGCTACTGGACCCCCGGCGGCCGCCGCAAGCCCGAGGGCGAGGTGGTCGAGGTGCTGGAACGCAGCGTGACCCACTTCGTCGGCACCCTCAAAGTGCACGATAAGTACGCCGAGGTGCTCGTAGACGGCCCCGGCGGCAAGGTCATCAGCGTAGCCGTACACCGCTCCGAACTGCTCGGTGCCAAGGACAGCGAAAAGGTCGTGGTCCAAATCACCGACTGGGAGCTCAACCGCTATAAGCAAATCAGCGGGCAGGTCACCGCCGTACTCGGCGCGCCCGGCTCGAGCGACATCGAGATGCAGGCCATCCTGATTAATAACGGCTTCCAGATCACCTTCCCCGAGGAGGTGCTGGCCGAGAGCGAGGCCCTGCCCGGTGAGATCACGCCGCAGGAAATCAACATCCGCCGCGATATGCGGGAGGTGACCACCTTTACGATCGACCCGCTGACGGCCCGGGACTTCGACGATGCCCTGAGCATCCAGCACCTGGAGGACGGGCAGATCGAGATCGGCGTGCACATCGCCGACGTGAGCCACTACGTCAAGCCCGGCAGCGCCCTGGACAAGGAGGCCGCCGACCGCACCACGAGCGTGTACCTGGTGGATCGCGTCTGCCCCATGCTGCCCGAGCGCATCAGCAACGAGCTCTGTAGCCTACGGCCGCACGAGGATAAGCTGACCTTCAGCGCCATCTTTAAGTTTCACCCCAAGAGCTTTAAGGTGACGGACCGGTGGTTCGGCCGTACGGTCATCCACTCCAACCGCCGCTTCACCTACGAGGAGGCCCAGGAGGTACTCGATACCGGTCAGGGCGATTTCGTCGACGAGCTCGACCTGATGGACCGCATCGCCGATAAGCTGCGCAAGCGCCGCTTCAAGGAGGGGTCGATCGACTTCAATACCAATGAGGTCCGTTTCAAGCTCGACGACGACGGTAAGCCGATCAGCGTGTACGTCAAGGAGCGCATCGACACCAACATGCTCATCGAGGACTTCATGCTGCTGGCCAACCGCGAGGTGGCCGGCTTCATCAAGAAGAAGGAGGAGCGCCTCAAGACCAACATCCCCTTCGTGTACCGCGTGCACGACGAGCCGGATATGGACAAGGTGGCCGAGCTAGCTAAATTTGCCCAGGCCCTGGGGTACGAGATGGACCTCACCTCCCCCAAGTCCGTTACCAAGAGTTACAACGCCCTGCTCAGCAAGGCCGACGAGGATCCCATGGTGAAAATGCTCTCGCCCATCGCCATTCGTACCATGGCCAAGGCCGTGTACACCACTCAAAACATTGGGCACTATGGACTGGGCTTCGAGAACTACAGTCACTTCACCAGCCCCATCCGCCGCTACGCCGACGTGCTCGTACACCGTCTGCTGGCCGCCAACCTCGAAAAGGGCAGCCTCTACAAAGCCAACGGCGAAAAGCTCGAGGAGGAGTGCAAGCACATCAGCAGTCAGGAGCGCAAGGCCACCACGGCCGAACGCGAAAGTATCAAGTACAAGCAGACCGAGTACATGCTCGACCACGTGGGCGATGAGTTCACCGGCGTGATCAATGGCCTAGCCGACTTCGGCGTCTTCGTCGAGGTGGTCGAGAACTTCGTGGAGGGCATGATCCCCTACGATAAAATGGACGAAGCCTACGACCTCAGCGCCGGCAAGCTCTACATCACCGGCAAGCGGTCGGGCAAGAAACTTAAGATGGGCGACCTGGTCCGTGTGAAAATAGAGGACGTTGACCTGGACCGCCGCCGCATCGATATGTCGCTGGTCGAGGTACTGCAGGTGCACGGGGTGGAGAAGAAGACGCGGTCGCGGCGGCGCAAGTCGTAATCGGCTCCCGGCATCTTTACCGGGCTGTAGACCGCATTAAGCTCATAGGTAGCGCGGCTAGAAGCCACGAACCAGCAACCACCCGTTAATATCCCGTTAAAAGCAGAGGGGCGGGGCCGCAGGTGCAAAGCTATAAGGTGCTGGTAACGAGTCAGTTATCCGAAACATTAAACGGTTAAACCTTCCTCAACGGAGTAACTTCACGAACGCTTATGCGTCTATAGTACAGCAGAGTGGCCCGGCCCTCTGTACTTTTGTGACCCAAAATCAAGTGCCATGCGCCTGCGTACCTATTTGCTGATCGCTGTTTTAGCCCTGGCCGGCTTCGGCGCCCAGCTTACCGCTCAGAAAATTGCCTCCATCGACATGGAGCGCATCCTGAGTAGCATCACCGAATACCAGGAGGCACAGGAGCAACTGGACCAGCTCGCCGCTACCTGGCAGCAGGAGATCAACCAGGAGTACGACGCCATCAAAGGTATGTACAATAAGCACCAGGCCGAGCAGGTACTGATGAGCGACGATCAGCGGCAGGCCTCCGAGCAGGCTATCATCGACCGCGAGACCACGGTACGCGAGATGCAGCGCGAGCGCTTCGGCCCCGAGGGAGCCCTTTTCCAGCGCCGGCAGGAGCTCGTCAAGCCCATCCAGGATGCGATCTACGAAGCCGTCGAGGCCTACGCCAATCAGAACGGCTACGACTTCGTGTTCGACCGGGCGGGTAGCGCAGGCATCATCTTCTCCACCGATCAGTACGATAAGACAGACGAGATTTTGCGTAGTCTGAAGAATTAGTCTCGACTAACCCCCATTCCCAAATTGAATCAATCCTTATCATGAAACAGTTTTTTCAACTAGCCTTTGTTGCTCTTCTCTTGATTGCAGCGACGGCTACCGCAACCGCACAGAAGTTCGGCTTCGTCAACAGTGCCGAGATCCTGGCCGAACTGCCCGCCATGAAGGCCGCCGAGTCCAACCTTGAGGGACTGCAGAAACAGCTCCAGAAAAAGGGGCAAGCCATGGTGCAGAGCTTCCAAACTGACTACCAGGCCCTCCAGGCCCAGGCTCAGGAAGGTACCATGAGCCCTAAGCAGCAGCAGGAAGCCGCCGCCAAGCTCCAGGTTCGGGAGGAGGAGATCGGCACCTTCGAGCAGACCATGATGGCCGATCTTCAGAAGAAGCGCGCCGAACTCCTCGAGCCGATCTACACCGAGATCAATCAGGCCATCGAGGACGTAGCGAAGGAAAATGGCTACCAGTTCATCTTCGACCAGCAGGTGCTGCTGTACGGCGAGGAGACGCAGGACGTCAGCGCGCTGGTGAAGGCTAAGCTGGGCCTCTAGGCGTGACCCCTTCCGGCGATCATCACGGATCCATTGGAGTGTTTGACTCCGGCATTGGCGGCCTCTCGGTCGCCAATGCTATTTGTGGGCTACTGCCTCAGGAGTCGATGTTGTACGTAGCCGATAATGCGCACGCCCCCTACGGTGCGCGCACGGACGCCGAGGTGATCGACTACAGCCGCCTAGTGACCGACTTCTTACTGGCCGCGGGCAGCAGACTGATCGTGGTAGCCTGCAATACGGCGACCAGCGTAGCCATCGATGCGCTGCGTACGGAGTACACCGAAGTGCCCTTCGTAGGACTGGAGCCAGCGGTAAAGCCGGCGGCGAGCGGCCGATATGTAGGCGTGATGGCCACCGCCGTAACCCTACGGAGCGCGCGCTACCTCGACCTCAAAGCCCGTTACCTGAGCAACCGGCCGGTGTGGGAAGACCCCTGCGTGGGGCTGGTGCCGCTGATCGAGGCGCACGGTACGGGCTCACCAGTGGTGCGTAGCTACCTGGAGGAATTGCTGGCTCCGGCCGGGGAGCTGGACACCCTGGTACTGGGCTGTACGCACTATCCCCTGATTGTAGAGGACATTCGTGGGGTGGTGGGGGAGGCGGTTAACGTGATCGATCCTTCCGGGGCGGCGGCGCGACAGGTGCAACGTCTACTGGAACGGCGGGGACTGGTGGAAGAACGAGCAGCAGGAATGGCCCGGTACGATTTTCACTGCACCGGCGGCCCCGCCCCCCTGCAACGTACGCTGTGGCAGCTGCCGGAGCTGAATGCCGGACGGCGGTGGGTGGTGCCGTACCTTGCGCTAAACGAGCGATAGATGGATACCGTGGCAACCGACCGGCTTTTTGACCTGCACCTACAGGCACGTAAGAATATACTGGGGCTGCTCACGCCGCTGAGTCTCGAACAGCTGAACCGGGTGCCGGAGGGACTGAACAACAACCTGATCTGGAACGCCGGCCACGTGATCGCCACCTCTGAACTGCTAGCATACGGGTTGGGGGGGCACCGGACGCCGAGCGGCAAAGCGTTCATCGATCGCTACCAGAAGGGGACGCGGCCCGAGGCACCGGTGAGCCTGGCGGAAGTGGACCTCATCAAGGCCGAGCTGCTGGCGGGCAGTCAACGGATGCGCGAGGATTACGCCCGGCTGGACTGGTCGACCTATACGCCGTACACAACCAGTTTCGGGGTGGGGTTTGATCATGTGGAAGAGGCACTGACCTTTAATAATATGCACGAGACCTTGCATCTAGGGGCCATGCTGGTGCTGCGGCGGCTGATCTAGGGGTGAATAAGGTGAGGAAAATGATCGCTTAACACGGCACGGATCTTTTCCTTCTGGAGCGGCTTGGCCTCGTGGCCATCGAGCACCGCGTAGGCGTGGGCGCGGGCGTGATCGCTATCGCCCACCGAGCTGGTAAGCATGGCGATGGTGACGCGGGCGCGGTGCTCGTCGGGCAGGTGCTGATAGGTGTCGAGGAAGCTCCAACCGTCCATAACCGGCATATTAATGTCGAGGAACAGCAGATCGGGTCGGGGGTAATGGCCCGTGGGCAGGGGAGTGGTGAGGTAGTCGAGTCCCTCCTGGCCGTTGGCGCGCACCACCACTTCTTCGGCAATATTCATCTTGCCGAACCGCCGGGCGTGGATAAAATTATCGGCCTCGGAGTCATCGATCAGGAGAATTCTCCCTAGCTTTTTCATGTACTACACGGTGGGTAAGGTGACCCTAAAGGTACTGCCCTGGTCCGGTTGACTGAGCACGGTGAGCTCCCCCTGGTGTAATTGTACGATTTTTTGACAGTATGCCAATCCGATGCCCTGCCCCTCGTAGGTACGGGCGTCGTGCAGGCGGGTGAAGAGATCGAAGATTCTCTCCTGGTCGGCGGCCGTCATACCAATGCCGTGGTCGCGCACGGCGAGGGTGACCCGCCCGTCGTCAGCGGTGTCGGCTACAAAAACGTCTACGACCGGAGGGGTACCCGGGGCGTGGAATTTGAGGGCGTTGGCCAGTAGGTTCTGGAACAGTTGCCTCAGGGCAATGGGGTAGCCGGGTAGGGTGGGGAGCTCCCCTACGGTCACGGTGGCGGCAGACTGCTCGATGGCGAAATGCAGATTTTCTAAGGCCTCACGCACTACCTGGTGGAGGTCAACGCGGGGATTGCGCTGCTCGCCCCGTCCGACGCGGCCGTACTGTAGCAGGGAGTCAATGAGCAGGCGCATGCGGTCGGTGCTACGGTGGATGACCGAGAGGTACTCTAGGCCTTCGGCGTCGAGCTGATCGGCGTGGTCCTCCGTAAGTACCTCTACATAGTTACTCACCGTGCGCAGTGGCTCGCGCAGGTCATGGCTGGCGATGTAGGCGAACTGGTCGAGTTCGGCGTTCTTGCCGTTGAGGCTGGCGATGAGCTCGGTATTGACCTCCTCGATGCGCTTGCGCTCCTCGATCTCGCGGTCGCGGTCGGTGATGGCCTGTAGGTTACGGGCGAAGAGCGGACGCAGTTGGGTGTAGATGTACAGAAAGACCAGGGCCAGGCCCAGCACCCCGATGAAGCGTAGGACGGTGGTGATGGTACTGAGCCGGTCGGCCTGTCGCTGACGCATGAGCACGTCACTGAGCTCCTCCTGTCTCAGCTGGTCGATGGTGTAGCGGATCTGATCCATGAGAGATTTCCCTAGGTCACTTTCCAGGAGCAGGGTGAGGCTATCCTGCTGACCGGCCGCATCGAGCTGGAGGGTACGGGATAGTTCGGCGAACTTGGCCGCCGTGAGGGCATTAACCCGTTGGAGGCGCAGTTGCTGGATGGAGTCCTCCCGTACCTCCCTGCCGATGCGCCGTAGAATGGGAGCCACGGTATCCAGGGCCAGCCGGTAGGGCTCCAGGTAGGCATCTTCCTCGGTGAGCAGGTAGCCGCGCTGGCCGGTCTCGGCGTCGAGCAGGGTGGATAGCAGTAGACCGAGGTCGCGCTCGAGCTGGAGGGCGTTATCGAGCTTGCGGCGCACGTCGATGGTGGCCACCTCCATGACCACGGAAGCGAGCACCCCCACCATCAGCAGGATGAGCCCGATGTAGAGGGTGCGGAACAGGCGGGTGCCCTGCTTGGTGATGACATCGGTCGCGGCTGACACGGCGGGGAGGCGGCAAAGGTTTGGTAAGCGTGTTGGCAAAATTACGGTGTGTAGGCCAGCAGGCTCCTAATGGTAACGGGAACTCAGGGGGAATAACGTATATTCGCGGCGATACAAAATGACTAGAGTTCCGTGCCACGCCCGTGTGGCACCTGCCGGTCTACAGCGACCCCCGGTGGAAAACGAGAGCAGGTTGCCGGTCCGCTACCGGCGTCGGTGCCGTGGTGCACCCTCCCCCTACTTGTTGGAGTTTTGTGTCGACCCACTGGGCCAACGGGGCTCCAGTGCCAAACCGTCTATTTCACTATAATCTCCAATTCAAGATGGGTAATCAAACCCCAATGTCGGTCAACTTCGAACTGCCCAACGGCCGCGAGGTAACTATCGAGACCGGCAAACTAGCCACCCAGGCCGATGGTGCCGTCGTCGTCACCTGCGGCAAGACGATGCTGTTCTGCTCGGTCGTCTCCAGCACCAGCGTCCGCGAAGGGCAAAGCTTCTTCCCCCTGAGCGTCGACTACCAGGAAAAATTCGCCGCCGCCGGGCGTATTCCCGGTAATTTCTTCCGCCGCGAGGCGCGCCTGAACGACTACGAAATCCTCACCTCCCGCCTGGTCGACCGCGCCATCCGCCCGCTCTTCCCCAAGGGTTATATGTTCGATACCCAGATCATCATCAACCTGATCTCGCTCGACCCTGAGGTGATGCCCGATGCTCTGGCCGGACTGGCCGCCTCGGCCGCCCTGACCTGCTCCAATATTCCCTTCGAGGGACCGATCTCGGAGTGCCGCGTGGCCCGCATTGACGGTAGGTACGTCGTCAACCCCGACCGCACCCTGCTGGCCGATGCCGACCTGGACCTCATCGTCGCCGCCGACAAGAGCAACATCATGATGGTGGAAGGTGAGGCCAAGGAAGTAGAGGAAAGTGCCATCATTGAGGCCCTGCGCGTAGGCCACGAGGCCATCAAGACCATGTGCGACGCCCAGTTGCGCCTAAAGGAAATGGTCGGCGATAAGGCCATCACCCGCGAGGTAGAGGTCCATGAGATCGACCCCGAGGTACTGAGTTACGTAGAGGGCAAGGTGAAGGATAAGGTCCTGGAGGCCGCCCGCAGGGCCCTGGACAAGTCCCAACGCAAGGATGCCTTCAAGGAGATCAAGACCACCTACAAAGAAGCCGTCCTCGAAGAGAAGGGCGAGGAGTGGGTCGCCGAGCACAAGGAGGACCTGAGCGCCGCCTACGATAAGGTGCAGAAGAAGACCATCCGCAATATGATGCTCGACGAGAAAAAGCGCCTGGACGGCCGCGCCTTCGACGAGGTGCGCCCCATCTGGACCGAGGTCGACTACCTGCCCATGGCCCACGGATCGGCCATCTTCAACCGCGGGGAGACGCAGTCACTCACCAGCCTCACCCTGGGCACCAAGACCGACCAGGCGATGGTCGACGTGGCCCACTCCAACACCTACGACAACTTCATCCTGCACTACAACTTTCCGGCCTACTCGGTGGGAGAGACCAAGCCGATGCGCGGCCCCGGCCGCCGCGAGGTAGGTCACGCCAACCTGGCCGGCCGCTCGCTACGCCAGGTACTGCCCGATGAGATGACGCATACCATCCGCATCGTCTCCGACATCATGGAATCCAACGGTTCGAGCTCCATGGCGACTGTCTGTGCCGGTTCGCTGGCCCTGATGGACGGCGGGGTGCAGATCAAGCGTCCCGTGGCCGGTATCGCCATGGGTATGGTGGCCGAGGGGGATAAGATTGCCATCCTGAGCGACATTCTCGGCGACGAGGACGCCCTGGGCGATATGGACTTCAAGGTCACCGGCACCGAGCGGGGGATCACCGCCTGCCAGATGGACATCAAGATCGACGGACTGCCCTACGAGCAACTCGAGCAGGCGCTGGATCAGGCCCGGGTGGGTCGGCTGCACATCCTGAACGAGATGGCCAAGACGCTGAGCGAGCCCCGTGAGGACCTCAAGCCCCACGCCCCACGCATCGTCAAGCTCATCATCGAGAAGAGCTTCATCGGCGCGGTCATTGGGCCCGGCGGTAAGATCATCCAGGAACTCCAGGAGCTTACCGGCACCAACATCAACATCGACGAGATCGACGGCAAGGGCCACGTGAGCATTGCCAGCTCCGACAAGGCCAGCATCGAGGATGCCGTGGCGCGCATCAAGAAGATCACCTTCACCCCCGAGGTGGGCGGCGTCTACGAGGGCACCGTCAAGACGATCATGCCCTACGGCGTCTTCGTAGGTTTCGAGGGCGGTCGAGATGGCCTACTGCACGTCAGCGAGATGAGCCACAGCCGCATCGAAAACGTCGAGGACGAGTTCGAGGAGGGCGACACCGTCAAGTTCAAGATCGTGGACGTGGACGAGCGCACGGGCAAGCTGCGCCTCAGCCGCAAGGCCATCATGCCGCGGGCTGACGGTACCATTCCTACCGACGAGGAGCTGGAGGAGGAGCGTAAGGCTAGTAAGTCGCGGGATCGCGGTGATCGAGGCGACCGCCGTGGTGGTGGCGGTCGGGACCGGGGCGAGCGGCGGGGTGGCGGCGGCCGTGGTGGCCGGCGCGATCGCGACTGAGTTACTTCACCGATAGCTGTACAAGCGCCCGGTGGTCCGTAGTGACTATCGGGCGCTTTTCAAGAAGGGTAGGCGTGTTCGGACTTCCGTAAGGTGAGGTTTAGAAAGTATCGCCGTGTGTACTCCTTCCGTGCTGCCTGCATCCAGGAGCGTGTGTCGCCAGCCTGGATCTATGATACAACTGTTGCCCGCATAGGTATGTCCGTTCGCGTCGGTACCGATACGGTTTACACCGACTACGTAGCTCTGATTTTCTATAGCGCGAGCCCGCAGTAGGGTTTGCCAGTCGTAGGCGCGGCGTTCCGGCCAGTTCGCGACATAGAGCAGCAGGTCGTATTCTTCTGAGTTGAAGGACCAAACGGGAAAACGCAGGTCGTAGCAAATGAGCGGGCAGATGCGCCAGCCCCGATAGTCGACAAGCAACCGTTCGCTGCCCGCCGCATAGTGCTGGTCTTCTCCTGCCAGGGCGAAACGGTGCCGCTTGTCGTAGTGCCAGTAGCTACTGGCAGAGGTCATGAATACGAGTCGGTTATAGAACCGCCCGTCTTCTTCGATGATAAGGCTACCGATAATTGCCGCGTCAAGTGTTGCGGCTTTTCCAGCCATCCACTGCATCCCTGGGCCATCGATAGCTTCGGCATGGGGGGCGGGGTTCATGGTGAAGCCGGTAGTGAACATCTCCGGCAGCACAACGAGGTCAGTCGGTTCGGAAAGGGTTGCGAACAGCGTATCGTAGTGCGCAAGGTTGGCTATTTTATCTTCCCAGGCAATGGGGGTTTGCAGGAGACTGAGGTGAAGGTTTTGCATGCGGAAACGCTTTACGTACTTTGGGTGGCAGTTACGATGGTGTAGTGCAGAGGACCCGACCCGAGTATACACCGCGCTATATCATATAGCTATATGACCCATATCAACTGTTCTATACACGGTCAACAAGCCAATAGCTTCACATTATACGGTGAAGGTGCAATTGGGCTTGTATCTATGCTAAAGGTGAATCTGCGGGAGACCACAACCGATCAGGCAGGTGCCCCGGTCATCTACGCGGACGGCGTGATCCAATCCATTCAGCAGGCCAACGGGCGGGTAGTGCCGGGCAGCGGCTGTACGAACGAGCTCCATCACGTAGGGGGCGCGATCGCGGGTGCGGAGACCTACGAGGCGGGCAACATCACGACGGATGCTACGGTGCTGCCTTCGGGTAGGCTCCATCTGAAGGCCGGCCGGGATATCCGCCTGGAGCCCGGCTTTGAGTTACAGAAGGGTGATTATTTGCGGGCGGAGCAGGTGATTTGCTATCCGCCGGTGGGGGAATGGCGCTTTGAGTACTTCCTGGCCGATCATTTAGGGAACAATCGGATACTGTTTTCCGGCTTAGACGGGGATGGGCGGATTGAGCCGGAGGGGGAGGTGTTGCAGGAGAACCATCACTATGCTTTTGGACTGGACATGGAGGGGGCGTGGCAGGATGCCAACGCTTCAGCAAGCGACAACCGGTACAGGTTCAACGGAATGGAACGGAATGACGATCTAGGATTAGACCTTGCGTTCTACCGTTCCTACGATCCGACGATAGGTCGCTGGATGCAAATTGATCCGATGGCCGAGAAGTACCCGGGCATGAGTCCGTATAATGGAATGGGGAACAACCCTATTTTCTACGGTGATCCGATGGGAGATACTTTAAGAGTTTATGTGTTTGATCAAGGCGACCGTCCTCAAGATGATGGAACTGCTGGCGCTACATACACAGCTGATGTTTACGTTTACGATGATGAAACGGGAGATCTATACGGGCCATACGATGGCAGTAGCTACCCAAATTCGAAGTCAAATTCAGACAATTCTACCGGCTACAATACTGTAGATGAGGGCGAGCATGATTACAACAACGAAAGTGGTCACAAAGGCGGTACGAAAAAGGGATTAAACTTAGTTGACAGTGAAGGAAATCGTACAGCTTCAGGAACTGCCCCGGATGGTTCTGCTACTACAATGACATATGTGAATGTTCATTCGGGCGCTAGCGACAGGGGGAATCACAACAGTCGAGGCTCAGCGGGCTGTGTGACAATTTGCCCAGATGATGCTACTAGCTTTTTTAACAACTTTGATTTTAGTGGGGGCAATACGGGAAATGCTTCCGGAACTATTCATGTCAGCCGAGGAAACCAAGCTAATTCAGCGCAAACCTTGAAGGATAAAGCTAAAGGCAGGAGAGGTGTAGTCAAATTGTTGCGAGAATTAGAGCTAATTGATTATTAAATTAATATACCCATTCGTTATGTCAAATTCACTGCCCCAGGTTTTGCTTTTGTTATTTGGTAGTTGCTTGAATCAAGCAAATGAGGTCGCGGAAAACACAAGAAATTCTTCGGACAATACTGCAGAAGTCCAAACACTAACAACAAAAAGCTTTGAGCACTGTCCCAAATGCGATGTGAAGTTATTAGTCGTTTTTGAGCAAAATGATGCTAATATAGATACCGCGACGTTAGCTAATTTCCTTTGCATTTATTCGCCGACTGCATGTGCTAATAATGTAGAGTTCAAAGAATTTTATATAGAGGTTCTATTCGACCTACTTGCTGCACATCCGAATATGCTGATAACTGAACTCGGGAAGTTAGAAGACATCAATACAAAAGCTATAGTCAAGCTTATTGAGAGTCCAATTAATGATGAATACGATATCCAAGACCTTGTAAATAGCATTGATGAATCTGTTGAGTCAAGTAAGGAAAAAAGTATGGTAATCAGGGCACTAACAGTTGCGTCCTCTAAGTAAGAGATGTTCTATACTCCCCGCCCAATGAAAAGGCCAACGCAGTGGCGGAGCTCTTTGCACCGCCATTGACGGTGGCCGGTTATTGGGCAGCATCTTTTCCCTTTTTTGAGCTGGGCGGTCTTATTCCCATAGCCGGCTTAAGCGGCGGTAAGCGCCCTGAGCTTCACGTTCTGGATCATGGTATCAAGGGCAAACAGGACGTGCTCGTGCTCCTTGTCCTGGAGGGCGAGGATGTCCCGGAAGCGGTTGACCATATCGGGGTCCTTGAGCAGGTCGGCAGTGTCGTTCTCGCTGAGCGGGTAGCCGACGGTGGTTCCCAGCCGGCTAGCCAGGGCCGTCTGTGAGAGCTTCTTTTCCTTACGCAGTTGGGCTAATCAATTTCTCAATGCGGGGCGGGACAAAAGCAAAACGTGGAGGCCATCGCGCGCAAACTGCTTCTAGAGCTAGCGGCAAGCCGGTAACGCCGCTGCTGATCCATCAGAGCGTCATCGCCCAGAAGCTGCGCCGGTGGGAGGGCCAGCGTTAGGTAGGCCTTCGCCGGTCACAAGCAGATATCGACTATGGAAGACTACCGGGAAACCGGACTCGAGGAGCTGCGGCGGGCCGTGGACTACTTCCACCCCTTACGGAACAACCTACCAAAACACTAAACCGTTACTTTTATGATTTTACTACCAATATCAATCGCCATGAGTACTGTAGAGATGCGCCACGAGGTGACCACTTGGTTGGAAACGCTGGACGAGGACTTCCTCTCCGCCGTACATGCCATGGTGGGAACGTACGTCAGTAAGCGGAAGAAAAGTCCCGTGCTAGGGTACGAAGCAGATGGCACTGCGGTAACGGCCGATGAGTTTTTGCGGCAGGCGGACGAAGCCATGGCCGCCGTGGACCGGGGCGAGTACACCACGTTGGAAGAACTAGAAAAGGAATCCGCGACATGGCTGGAGCGTACCAGGTAGTCGTTACGGAGTGGGCCAAACGGGACATCAACGAATTACTGGACTATCTACTGGAGAACGCCTCCTACGGGGAAGCCGCCGACGCCCGCCAGCAAATCATTGATGGCATCCACCGCCTGGCCAAGATGCCAGGTGCCCACTCACCGGTACGGGAAATGACGGAGTTGACCGGGTCGATCATCTTCCGTCAGCTTGTAGTGAAGAAAGCTTACCGGATCATCTACCAGATACGTGAGGTGAAGCAGAGCGTGGTTATCATCCAGATTATCCACGTCAAGCGCGGACCGGGCTTCGTTGAGGATGCACTCAGCTAGTAGTAGGCAGGTCCCACCCCAAGCCCTATTGGGGCTGCACCGGCTGCAGGGGCATAGAAGAACCGGCCCCCTGCCCCCGCTCAGCTCAGTCTGAAGCGTTACCGCGGCTCCAGGTGGCTACTCTAACGGGACTTCCTTTTTTCTTCGACTGAAAATAAAACTGAGGGCGGCGGCGTACCTTGAGGGTATGGGTATGCGCGTGGACGCAAGGTTGGTTGAAGAGGGTGTAGGGGTGTGCTGTGTTACCGCTATAATGGCAAGGAGCTCAACACCGACCTGGGACTGTATGACTACGGGGCCAGGTGGTATGATCCTGCAACAGCTAGGTTCTTAACCGTTGACCCCGTTACGGGTAAGATGCCAGGATGGTCACCATACAACTACGTTATGGGAAATCCAATCAAACTTGTGGACCCAACGGGTATGTGGCCAGAGAATCCGATCAAGGATGCAATTAATGAGGCTAAGAATTATGCAATTAACAAAGTTAGAGACTATGTAGTTAATACGGCTAAATCAATAGGTTCTGCAGTACGTAACTCTCTAACGGATGTTACTGTAGAGCCACAAGCAAAAATGGAATTGTCCTTCGGAGCACAAGTTGGTGGCGAGATTGATAAGTCTGCTGGAATGGTAGTTAATCTAGGTAGTGCTAAACTGTTTACTACGAAGATGGGCGTTGAATTGAGCAGTGTAGTGTACCCCAAAATTCGAACAGGTAAGTAAGGTCCACTAACTTGCTTGTATGTCTAAACGAAGAACACATTCGGCCAGCTTCAAGAAGAAAGTTGCCCTGGAGGCCATCCGGGAAGAACTGACCATGGCCGAGCTGTCGCGAAAACATCAACTGCACGCTTCACAGATCAAGACCTGGAAGCGGGTACTGACGCATGAATCCGACGAGCTTTTTGGGTCCAAACGCAAGGGTAATCGCGGGGCAGCTTCGAGCCTCGGCCTGGAAGATAAACAGCGTGATGAGCTACTGCGCATCATCGGTAAGCTACAGGTGGAGAACGAGTTTCTAAAAAAAACGCTCTCCTGATGCCCCATTCACAAAGAGTAGCCGCCCTGGATAGCGGGGCGCATCTCAGCGTAGTGCGCCAGAGCCATCTTCTGGGTGTATCTCGGTCTCGGCACTACTACCACCCGGCAGCAGAAAGCGAGCTAAATCTGCGACTGCTGCGGCTGATGGACGAACACTACCTGGACTACCCCGACAAAGGTCCGCGACGAATGCTGCGGTGGCTCCGGCGAGAACACCAGTTGGAAGTCAACCTCAAACGCATCAACCGCCTGTACTACAAGGTGTTAGGACTACAGTCGGTGCTCCCAGGGCCACATACTTCCCGTCCCGCGCCTGGACATAAGGTGTACCCCTACTTGCTACGTGGGCTATCCATGGAGCGGCCCAACCAGGTCTGGCAGACGGACATCTCCTACATTCCAATGAAGCGGGGGTACCTCTACTTGACGGCCTGGATCGATGTGTATTCTCGCTTCGTGCTGGACTGGTCGCTGTCCAATACGATGACCGCCGAGTGGTGTAGCCAAGTCTACCGACGCACCGTCGACCGCTGGGGCTGTCCCGAGATTGTTAACACTGACCAGGGCGCTCAGTATACCTCGGAGGCTTTTACGCAGGCCGTGCTGGGTCAAGCTGATGAAGCTACTCGGCTCAGTATGGACGGCCGCGGACGGGCTACTGACAATGCCTTCATCGAACGCCTCTGGCGAACGGTCAAGTACGAGTACATTTACCTGCATGAATTTGTCGATGGCCTTGCGCTCAAACAAGGACTGCGGGTATTCTTCGACTACTATAACTACGCCCGAGATCACTCCTCGCTGAGCCCTGGGCTACCTCACCAACATTATCCCACCGGACCTAAAACTCTGTCATAATCTGTCGAAGAATGGGGTACACATCACAGAGATGGAGTGCAAAACACATCCGATGTAGGTTTTATCGGAAAAAGGGGTGAGGTTGAGATGAGGCAGAGCAAGTCAACCAGTGCAGGAACCGGTACTGTAGGGATGGGAGCTGAAGTCGAAAATGAGATGACTATAAGTGTATCGAGAGATGGGTTGAAAACAGTCAATCAAGTTATTGGAGGCGAAGGAGGGGTATCTGCTGGACCTGTAAACGTCAGTATTGGAGGAGAGAAGAATATGACTACCGGTGAGTCCTACATGAAAACTTCAGTTGGTGTCGGAGTTGAAGGATCCTTCACTCTTGGTGTGAGGTATGAGGCGAAAGGAGAGGTCAAAAAGAAAAGAAATTAAGGTGTTATGATTATCATTGTAATTGCGTTCCTTATGGTGCTTTTTATTTGGTCCCAGTATATTTTATGGTGACTAAAGGAGTGCATAGTTATACTAAAAGTTCACCAGCATTGACAGTGGCCAACTACTGGATGGGTTTGTGTTCTCGTTGAGTAAGGGCTTCGTCCTCCGGAGCCGTTCAGGCAGCCAACCCCTCAAACTCAGCCTTAAAGATCAGAGCATCGATCACGTCATAGATCTGCTACTGCTGCACCTAGAGCATAGTGGCGATGCCCTCCAGGCGGCTCATCATCTTCTTATCACGTACAGCCACTGAGGCGATACCGGCCCGGTAGTCCAGGCTCACGTCGAGCACCTCGGCCACCCTGGTGGCCACCTCAATGGAGGGCTTCATCTCTCCGTGTCCGTAGCGGCTCACGCTGGCGGCCGAGGTACCGATGAGCTCGGCCAGTTGGCTGCGGCTGAGCTGCTTGTCCTTGCGGGCCTGTGTCATCTTACCAGCAAACTGCATAACCAAAAGGCTAGGTAAGGGGGGTAAGGACGAAGCGCCTGCTGGTCTTAGGACTGCTGGGCGCTTTTTTTGGAACAACCTGCCGCAACCCTAAACCATTACGTTTATGATCTTGCCATCAGCCCTTAAGTACGGAGCGGATGGTAGACCACTAAATACGCTACTGATTTGCTACCGAACTTACTATACTTAGGACGCCTACGGTCAGTGAAATTGCTGCTGGTGACAGTAGGAATGATCTCCTGCCTAGCGGTCCGAAGCCTCACGGCGCAAGCCACCGACGCCCGGCCCACCGAGTTTCTGCTTGCCGCTGAATGCGCTATCATTGGCGATAACTTCGACCTACGGCCGGGTGACGGTACGCCCTTACCGAGCCACGTGATCTACCGGGGGCAGACCGCTACCGATACTCCACCCCCGGATGTACCCGCTAACCGTATCCGCTTTACCGTGGATGCCGAAGCCGGGGAGTATTACTTTTTTGCCTATATCCGTGCCCCGGATTCCGGCTCGGATTCCTACTGGCTCCGAATTAACAATGGCGAGTGGTTCGCTTGGGCGCGGGATCTAACGACCACGGACTTCGCGTGGAAGGTGATTTCCGGTCCCCCACTACCCCTCACTGCAGGCATTAATACGATTGATTTCGCTTACCGGGAGTCCAATATCTCGCTAGCTAAACTGGCCGTGAATGCCGCCGGCGTGATTCCTCTGCCGGAAGAAGGACTGTCCACCGTAGGGTGTAAAACTCTCCCTTCAGCCGTCCAAATGGGGGGCGCAGCGAGCCTATCAGAAAAATTGCCGGAGCTAGACACTGCAGGTGAATCGAACCTACCGGTCGAACCTAGTCCAGAGTCCCACGCTACGGCAGTAGCTACAGAAGCGCGCGGTGAGAAAGTTGCCTCCGAGGTAATTGCCGGCCCCCGGGACGAATTCTGGCTGGAGGCGGAATGTGCCACCGTGGGCGCCTCCTTTGCCCGATCAAAGGGCGGGGCGGCCCCGGAGTCGGCCTACGTCACCTACCGCGGCACCCCCTCGATGAGCGAGGCGCCGGTCGATGAGGCCGCCAATCGCGTCCGGTTCGTGATCGAGCAGGCCACCGCGGGCGAGTACCAGCTCTACGCCCGGGTCAAAGCTCCTGACGGTGACTCCGATTCCTTCTGGGTGCGCATCAACGACGGGGCCTGGATTAAGTGGGCTTCGGGGCTGAGGACCCCCACCTTCGCCTGGAAGGCCGTGGCCGCAGGGACCTATAGCCTGACCGACGGTACCAATACGATCGATATCGCCTACCGGGAGCCCAATGCGCAGCTCGACAAACTATACTTACGGATTGGTGGGTTGCGACCCACGGGGTTGGGTAGTCCGTCCGCTGTCAACTGTAACTGATCTACAACGGCAACGTGGCGCTAGGCTAGTGCACAACATCTCCTGTGGCGGATCGAGTGCTACCTTAGGGCCCTTGTGGGGCGGCCACGGCGGCTTGACTGATTTGCCGATTAAGGCGTTAGTATAGGGTATGCACGAAATCATCTCTCAACCCTGGCACTGGAGTGTCAGCGGACTAGCCATCGCCGCGGTCATGTTCTTACTCCTCTACGCCGGCAAGGAGTTCGGCGTGAGCTCCAACCTGCGCACGATGTGTACGATCGCGGGGGCCGGCAGGCGGTACGACTTTTTCGACATCGACTGGCGGGCCCAAACCTGGAACTTGCTCTTCATCGCCGGCGCGGTGATCGGCGGCTTCCTCGCCTTCTATTTCTTCCCCAGCCCGCACCCGGTTCAGCTATCCAGTCAGACCGTGGACTACCTACAGTCGGTGGGCATTGCCGCACCCGGTCCGGCCGGCACGCCCTGGTCGTACGTACCCGTGGAGCTCTTCGCGGTCGACCGGATCTTTACCCTACGGGGTTTCCTCGTACTGGTCGTCGGAGGTTTCCTGATCGGTTTCGGCACGCGCTGGGCCGGTGGCTGCACGAGCGGGCATGCGATCAGCGGCCTCGCGAATCTACAACTTCCCTCCCTCCTTGCCGTGATCGGCTTTTTCATCGGTGGGCTCGTGATGAGCTGGCTCGTGCTGCCCCTCATCCTTCAATTCTAGGCCATGCGTTACCTGATCTATCTCACCATCGGCATCTTGTTCGGCTTCGTGATGACCAAGTCGGAGGCCATCAGCTGGTTCCGCATCCAGGAGATGTTCCGCTTCGAGAGCTTCCACATGTACGGCATCATCGGCACGGCGGTACTCGTCGGAACCATCGGTGTCGCGGTAGCCAAGCGGTTCGGCATTCACGCCTACGACGGCAGCGACCTACGCCTCAAACCTAAAGATTTTAGCATCCCCCGCTACCTCTACGGCGGCATCATCTTCGGGCTCGGCTGGGCCATCACGGGGGCCTGTCCGGGACCCATGTTCACGCTGCTGGGGCAGGGCCTCTGGGCCATCGGCGTGGTCATCCTGAGCTCCGTATTTGGCACCTTCGCCTACGGGGCGCTGCGGGATAAGCTGCCGCACTAGCTGAGTGGGGCGCGTGCGCAGGTGCAAAGCAAATAGAACGAGCGGTTTTCGTACTTTCGAGCTACACCCTTCAACGTCGAGCCATGTCTTCCCTTACCCGCCGCCACTTCCTCCGCCAATCCGCCACCCTGGCCACGCTGCCGTTACTACCCATACCCGCCCTGCGCACGGGCTACGGTAAGCCCGACTCCCGGATCAAGGGGGTACAGATCGGTACCATCACCTACTCCTACCGCAGTATGCCGGACCAGAGCGCCGAGGCCATCCTGGGGTACGTGGTCGATAGCGGCATCAGCGCCGTCGAACTCATGGGCGAGCCCGCCGAAAACTTCGCCGGCGCGCCGGAGGTGAGCTTTGATCGCGGACGAATGAACCAGCTGCGTCGACGCAATCGGGATGACGAACCCCTCACGGAGGAAGAGCAGGCCGAGTACGACACGCTCAGCCAGCAAGCCGAGGCCTATAACCGCAGTCTCGCTGCCTGGCGCGCCACGGCCGATATGCAGAAATTCACCCAGCTGCGTAAACTGTACGCCACTGCCGGGGTGAGTATCTACGCCTTCAAACCCAGCACCTTCGGCCAGTCCAACAGTGAGAAAGAAATTGATTATGGGATGCGTGCCGCCAGGGCGCTTGGTGCTGACCACGTGACCCTCGAACACCCCGCTGACGACGCCCAAACCGCAAAACTGGGACGTATCGCCGCCCGCCACGACATCCGCGTAGCCTACCACGGCCACACCCAGCAGACGCCCACCTTCTGGGACACCGCCCTGGCCCAGTCCCCCCACAACGCCATGAATCTCGACATCGGCCATTACGTAGCCGCCGGCAACACCGATGCCCTCGAACTCGTGCGGGCGCACCACCACGATATCGCCAGTATGCACCTCAAGGATCGTCGCACTCCCGCCGGCAATCAGGAAAATATGCCCTGGGGCGAGGGGGATACTCCGGTGGCGGAAATCCTGCAGCTGATGGCCCGCGAGAAGTATACCTTCCCCGCCACCATCGAGTTGGAATACACGATTCCGGAGGGGTCGAATGCGGTGCAGGAGGTGGCTAAGTGCCTAGCATACTGTCGCCAGAGTCTAGCCTAGGAATAGGTCAACGGCTTACCGCACTACGATAAAGTCCGTGTACTCGTCCCCCTGCGTATCGTCGACGTACTTGCCGAGGTTGTCATCGTCGTTGATCCAGGCCCAGCCGCGCTCAAAGTCCTGGTAAATTTGCGACGGTTTGCCGGCCTGCGGGAAGTAGTATTCGCGTGTCTCCCCGGAGTCGATCAGCCACATGAAGCTGAAGTCGCCGCTTCGTTCCCCGCTGATGCCGCGCAGGAAGATGATCTTTGAGTCCGGCAGCGCGTCCGACTGCGTGGGCGACCACATGTTATGGATGAAGCGTTCAAAGGCTGCCTGGTCCGTGCCGGGCTTAAGCCGCACGTGGTGAAGTCCCAGAATCGCTCCGGGTTGCAGCCAGTGCCGCGTGACCGGCTGGCCCGTTTCGATGATCTCGAAGCTGTTGTTGTAAATCTGGTCGAAGCCCTCGCCGCCGGTTAGGGTGGCACTGGGTTCGGCACTGCCGTCGGGGAGTACCTGTAGCAGGACCTGGCGGCTTTCGTGCTGTCCGCGTTCGCCCTTCAGCAGGTAGACAGGCGCGCCCCCGTCGGTAGCCATGAGTGAATCAGCCCCGTTCTCCGCATCGGAGAGGAAATAGAGGTTGACCCGGGCCCCTTCATTGAGCAGGACGGGCTGGGCGATCTCCTGCTGCGCCAGCAGCGGCAGCAGCAAGACTGTGAGGAGTAAGAGAAGTGTAAAGCGTGTGTGCATGGCATGATCGATTTGAAAGCGTATGGCTCCTAAGTTAGGGGGTATGAGCTTGCCGTGCAAGGGGGTAAAACGGTAATCGTCGTTCGCCGAGCCCTACGGCCCTACCCCGCACCCCGTATCCCGCACCCCACCCTACCTTGCGGCCATGCCCCAGTTCCGCCACCTCCTCCTTGCCCTGCTGCTCGGAAGTACCGCCCTTGCCGCCCAGACGAAAGACACCACCGCCCTGAGCCGCCTGCTCACCGACTACCAGCTCAGGGCCAGCGTGGGGCTACAACTGTGGAGTACCTACTCGGCCGGCATGTCGGTCTACGACAACGAGACGGAGGCCTACGCCGGGGTCGAAAACCGCATCAATACCCAGCTTAAGCGGAGCCGCTTCATCATAAGCGGACAGCCCTACGAGACGGTGAAGTTCCAGGTAATCATGGCGCTCGACTTCGTGGGCCGCGACGTGCTGGCCGCCACCGATGCGGGCTTCAACAACGGAGGCTCGCCCATCTTCCGGGTGTGGAACGTGGCGCTGAACTGGCAACTGGCCCGGCAGAGCGATGGAGCCTACCTGCAGGTGGGCTACTTCCCCTCGCCGATCGGGCGGGAAAGCAATAACCCGGCCCTGCGCAGTACGAGCTACGAAAAGGCCTGGTCGCAGAATTACCTGCGGCGGCACCTGGTGGGTACCGGTCCGGGGCGGGCGGCGGGGCTGCTCTTCGGCGGTCAAGTGCATGCTGAGAACGGACAGCGTCACCTGACCTATGACGTAGCCTTGCAAAATGCCTACGTGAGTGTGCTGGGGGGCAACTCGACCGGGCGGCAGGCCAGTCCGCTGGTGACCGGCCGGCTCAGTTTTACTCTGGGCGATGCCGAAAGCGCCACCTACTCGCCCGTGCATAAGGTCAACTACTTCGGCAAGCGCACGGGCGTGACGCTGAGCGTGGGCGGAGCGCGGCAGGGGCGGACGGACTTCTTTCGCGAAAACGTGGCCTACGGACTGGAGCTACTGGCCAACCACCCGGCTTTCCACGTCGACGGGGACGTATACCGGATGCGGCGTACCGGGCAGGGTATTTCCACTGAGGGGATTACGGGTTATCTGCGAATGGGTAGAAACTTGAGGCTGCCGCGGCAGTTGGTACTGGAGCCGGTGGTAAGCTACTGGTTCTACCGGGGCCCTACGTCGGCTGGCGCGATTGGTAATGCCAACCGCCTCAGTGAGTTTGCCGGCAAGGATAACGGGCTGGATGTAGGGTCTAACCTGTACTTCAATCCCAACTTTAAGCTCTCGGCCTTCTTTGCGCTACGTAAGGGCTCGGCCGGAGAGGGGGACCCTACTACCATCATGAATAACTTCTACCAGCAGCCTGGGGTGGGGCCGATTGAGCGGGGTAACTACGGGGGACTTGGCCTGGTCGTCATTTTGTAAGGTCGAGGCGTTGCACGCTGGGGTGCGGGCAAATCCGTGTTAATCTGTGGCCATCTGTGGTTCAACCCTAGCGCCGCTAGGCGCACACCTAACATCGGTGGTGTCATTTTAACACTATACTAACGCATTTTACGGGGCCGTTGTAATAGCAGTAATAATGGGCCTTTTAGCCCGCATCGACCATACCTACCTCTCATGAACACCTATTTATTCGCCGCCATTATCCTGCTGCTATTCGCCGTTTCCGCCTTCACGGAGGGCCCCGCCAATCGCGTCGACCCCGCCACGCCCGATATGGCCATCACTGAGGACATTGCCCCGGTCATGACCGACAGCCTCGTGCCACTCACCGCCCTGCCTACCGTGGTGGGTGAGTGGAGCGGGAACCATGCCGTATACCTACGGTAGACTAAACTTCCCGGAAGCATCAGGGCTTAGGTTGGTACTACCAGCCTAACCTCTGTATGTCCACCACCTACCTGATCTCCCTGTTGCTGCTTTTTGTCCTCGGTTGCAGCTCCCCGGGCCTTCAGCCCGCCCCCTCCGCCGATGCCGCCGCCGAAACCGTCACCACCCAGCCCTTTGTCTTCGGCAGCCGCGGCGGTCACGGTGCCGAGACTTACTTCCTGGTCAAGGACGGTACCCTTTACCGCAGCGCCTACGCCGACCTGCGTACCAATGAGGAAGGTTACAACTTCAACTACGACGATCCGGCCGGTGACGCCAGCAACTGGGAACGTGTCGGCCCCGCGCCGGATGAGGCCTCGGACCTGGCCGCCGACTTCCCGCAAGCGGCCTTCACCTCCCTCACCGACACCGAAAACTGCGCTGCCCTAGCCTACGATGGCAGCTGTCCTTATCTGGGGGTAGGGGAGGGCACTAACTACCGGGCTTACTTCGGAGACTTCGAGAATAGCCCACAGGTAGCTGCCTATATGGAACGGGTCGCCACCCTCGTCGGCCGAATGCTTCAGTAAGCGCTAAAGGCGCTTACTGAAGTTCGTCCGCCGAGCGGTTAAATTGATTACTCCGGCAAATCATTATACACCCGCGCCCCCACCGGCCGCGCAAAAAACTCATCCCCCAGCTCCGGCTTGAACGCATAATCACTCACCGTAATCCGCGTCACCGGCCCGCTCACTGCCCCGTCGTTCCACATGCTTGTTAAGTAACCCGTCGGCAGGGTCACTCCCCCTACGGTCGTCTTGCCCGTCAGCACCATCAGCTTCTCGGGCGTACTGCCGCCGTGGGGGAAGTAGCCGGGGTAGGTGACCACGTAGCGCAGGGCATCGAGCTGTCCACTATTGGGATTTAGGTACAGGACGTAGTAATCACCCGAGGCATCGCCGGTGCCCGCATCGAAGGTCACCTTCACCATGTCATAGATCGTACCGTCAAGCTCGGCGGGTGGCAGGGCGGCAAAGTTGATGCCCGCATCGGCCAGCACGAAGGGCAGTCCCACGAAGTAGTAGGGCGTCAGCGACCAGAAGCGCGGGCTCATCCCCTCTACCTTCTCCCCCGTCATCGACCAGGCCTCCTGGCCGTCGAAGCCGAAGCGTAGGGTAGAGTCCCCGGCGTACAGGTGCACGGCCTTGGCGCTCCGGTAGTCATTGGTCACGTAGGTATTCCGCGGTGTGCTGCCATCGAGTGGCTGGTAGTCGAAGTGGTAGTAGAGCGGTCCATTTCCGTACCAGTTCTCGAGTCCGCCCATGGCGTCAATGGCGCGCAGCACTTTACGGGCGGGGTCGCTGGTGCTAAGGCGGGTCGTAGCGGCAGCGATACGATCTGCGTAGGGGCTAGCCTGACTTTTCTGGCTCGATGAGCTGGGTTCAGAGACTTGGGGAGTCGTGCAGGCTACCGCACCAAGCAGTAGAACGAAAGCTAGGTACCTCATCGCTTGTTCGTGTGGATGCGTCAAATATACGCACCCGCGGCCCCGCCCGCATTCCTTACCTTATCCCCATATTGATTTCACCCGATCACTACCCTACTATGCGGAAGTATATCCTTCTCCTGGTTGTTGGAACCTTCAGCCTCCTCCTGCCCGCCCAGCAAGACAGCGTACTCCGCTTCGAAATGAGTACCCCCTGGAGCGCCACCGTCAGCCAGACTCAGCCCTGGAACGTTTACCCGCGCCCCCAGCTCAAACGCGACGACTGGACCAACCTCAACGGGCAGTGGGACTACGCCATCACCCCCATGACGGCCG
Source organism: Neolewinella sp. (assembly GCF_965214665.1). Lineage (GTDB taxonomy): Bacteria > Bacteroidota > Bacteroidia > Chitinophagales > Saprospiraceae > Neolewinella. The sequence goes on from NZ_OZ243970.1 coordinate 4,141,235, forward strand.
CCGCAGCGCCAAACCAGTACGACGGAAAGATCCTCGTGCCCTTTGCCGTGGAATCCTCCCTGAGCGGCGTGAAAAAACTAGTGAAGGAAAACGAGTACCTGTGGTACCGCCGCACCTTTACGACGCCCCGTAGGAATGATGGTGACCGGGTACTGCTCCACTTCGGGGCGGTGGATTTTCGCGCCACCGTTTACCTCAACGGGCAGGTCATCGGTGGTCACACCGGCGGCTACACTGCCTTCTCTTTTGACCTCACCCCCTACCTGAAGCGCGGAGAGCAGGAGCTCGTAGTACGCGTCTCCGACCCCACCGATACCGGGCTCCAGGCCCGCGGCAAACAGGTGCAAGACCCCGGGGGCATTTTCTACACCCCCGTCACCGGTATTTGGCAGACCACTTGGCTGGAGGTCGTACCCAAGGACTACATCCGGGGCCTTAAAATTACTCCGAACCTAAGCGAGAGTACCCTGAGCGTCGAAGTACAAACCAACGCCACGGCCGACGACCTGACCGCCACCGTCACCCTGACCGGCGAAGGCGGTACCGAGGTGGCTAGCCAGTCCATCGACCTGATGGCCGGCGGCGGGAATACAGGTCTGGAACTACAGGTCCCCGACGCCCGTCTCTGGTCACCCGAAGATCCTTTTCTCTACGACCTTGAAATTACGCTTTCCGAGCGCGGAGGTGACCGAGTGGACCGGGTGGTGAGCTACGCCGGTATGCGGGAGGTAAGCCTGGGTAAGGATGCCAATGGCCACACCGCGATCCTGCTCAATGGCAGCCCCTACTTCCAGTTCGGCCCCCTAGACCAGGGGTACTGGCCCGACGGGCTCTACACCGCCCCCACCGTGGAGGCGATGATATTCGATCTGGAGATGACCAAAAAGTGGGGCTTTAACATGCTACGCAAGCACGTCAAGGTGGAGCCCGCCACCTTCTACTACGCCTGCGACACCCTGGGCCTGCTGGTCTGGCAGGACATGCCGAGTGGATATCTGCCAAACCAAACCTTCGTCGGCCCCCAGGACATACGCGACGCCGACCAGCCCTATGCGGCCGCCGTGCAGTTCGAGCGGGAGTACAAGGAACTGATCGATCAGCTCTACAACGCGCCGAGTATTGTCACCTGGGTGCCCTTCAACGAGGGCTGGGGGCAGTACGACACTGAGCGCATCGCCGCCTGGACCAAGGCCTACGATCCCAGCCGCATCGTCGACGCGCCGAGCGGCTGGACCGACCGCGGCGTGGGCGATATGTATGACGTGCACATCTACCCCGGCCCCGGCATGGAACGACCCGAGGAGGACCGCGCCTCCGTACTCGGTGAGTTCGGGGGCCTCGGTTACCCTGTGCCCGATCACCTCTGGTGGGACAAGCGCAACTGGGGCTACCGCACCCTCAGCAGCCAGGAGGAACTTACCGATGGCTTCGCCGAGCTCATGAACGGATTGATCGGTCTGCGCCCCCGCGGCCTCTCGGCCGCCGTGTATACCCAGACCACCGACGTAGAGGGCGAGATCAATGGCCTGATGACCTACGACCGCCGCGTGATGAAGCTCGACACCCAGCGTTCGCCGGACCTGTTTGCCCCCCTCTACGAACGCCCCGGCCGCTACCAGGCCCTACTGTCCACCTCAGAGTACACCCCCCAAACCTGGGAAATTATAAAGGACGGGCAGGTCGACGATCATATGCCCGGTCCCTTCTCGACCTACAATGACTTCTACACCCCCGGCAGCTCCCGCTGGGATGGGGAGCCTATCACCCTGCGCCGTGAGTTTACCCTCGATCGCATACCGGAAAAGCTCTACGTGGAGTACCTCAGCAACCGCGCCGATATCGAGGTATTCGTCAACGACCAGCCCCTGGCCTCTCCCGCTAGTAAGGGGGGTGACCGCGGCGTCTACACCGTTAATGAGGTGGCCGATGTATCTGCGCTGAAGATGGGTCGTAATGTCGTCACCGTACGTGTCACCCGCTCCGAGGGGCGGGGGGATAATGGGTCCTTTGACGTCGGGCTATACGGGGTAGGGGAGTAGGCTTACTGCCGGGCGAACGCCAGGAGGGCGCTGATGTCGCCGGTATCGTCCCGTAGCTGTCGGTAGGCCAGCGCGATTTCCGGCCAGGGTACGCCCATATTTTTGTCAGTGCGGCGGAAGTGGCCGGCCCAGGCCCAGACACGGTCAAATAGGTTATGGTGAAAGGACTTTATGAACTCTTCTTGGATTAGCCTTTCTGCCGGTAGCGGTACTAAGTAGTTAGATAACCCCAGGACTATATTTCGGCGCTCCGCCTGGTCGAGCTCGGCCAGCGTCTGAATGGCCAAAAGCAAACCCTGACGTTCTTCTTCCGCTATCGGCGTTTGTCCCGCAGTAGGACTAGTATTCAGGTCCATAGTACTGCCGGGTTTTCCCGCAGGAGTAGCTCGCTTAGTGCATCAACTTCTTCATTCTGTTCGTACTGATCGTTGAGTTGATTTTCTAGACGCATATGATGCTGGGCTTTATCTAATAACAAGGTGGCCCGCTCCCTTGCCCGACCTTTCAGTAACTCCTCCACCGAGCCCCCCCTAGGCACCAGCCCATATACCAGCTCCATATCCATCGCCGCAGCGATTTCCCGCAGCCGGCCCAGCGAGATACTCCCGTCGAGCTCCCGCTGCTCGGCATCCCGCACTGCCTGTGGCGTACGTCCACTCAACTTACCCAGCCGTTTCAGCGATAGCCCGACCGCCCGGCGGCCCGCACGCAACCAGCCTCCCTGCGGTGGGTTTGGGAAAGTCTTCCACGTGCTTACCTCGCTAAACACACGATCTATTTCCGGTTTCATGAAGCTACAGTTTTACTTTTAACGCTGTAGCTTTACGTAGGTTTCATTTGTGTCAATTCCGGTATGCGGAGTATGTTTCGGATGGCGGTGGAGCTGTAGTGGATCGTGGCTTCTAGCCGCGGCCCGGCAGGGATGCCGGGAGCCACTACAGAATACCCAGGTGCAAAACCCGCCCCCCACTCCGATTCACCGGCATGGTGCTCTTGCCGATCACTACCCCGTCCTCCGGCGCTAGGTACTGCTCCTTTAGGGTACCAAAAACATCGCGCTGGGAGGCAATCAAATCCCCCTTCTTTACCTCCTTAAGTAAGTCCACCTCCACGGTAAGCAGGCCGCCGGTGTGGGTGTAGATCCAGTAACTCCGCTTGCAGATAATGGGCGGGGCCGCAGGTGCAATAATCTCGTCAGATGTCATGCCCAGATGGGAGAGTACGTTGTGTACCCCCTCGGTACCGCTACGGATGAGTTTTTTCTGGTATACCCCGGGATTACCGACCTCCAGGGTTACCGCCGGGATGTCGAGGGTATCGGCTGCCCCCCGGAGGGTACCGTCGCTGGGTGGGTTGTGCACGATGAGCTGGGGGTTCTGGAGAATGGCTAGCTGGCGGGTATCCTCGTGCGACATATCGGCGCGCACGTAGTAGCTGTTGATCCGCCCGCGGCTGGCGGTGTGTAGGTCGAGCAGGTAATCGAAGTGCTGAATGATGCGGTCGATGAGCCGGAAGGCGTACACCTCACTGGCCCGCCCCTCTTCCTTGCCCGGCATGACGTGGTTGAGGTCGAAGCCGTCGGTATACACCCGCGTCTGCCGCAGAAAGGCCGGTATATTGACCACCAGGACGCCGATAATCGTACCCTTCAGCTCCTTGACGTCCAGGTCGGAAAACAGCCGCTGAATCACCCGGATACCGTTGAGCTCATCCCCGTGCACGGCCGCCGTCACGCCGAGGGTAGGGCCCTCCTGGGTACCCTTCGCCACGAGGATGGGGATACGTACCGGCTCGCCGAGTCCATCGCTGATGATGCGCAGCCAGTAGCGGCGGATGGTACCGGCGGGCTGCTCGACTTCCGCCAGACTCAGGATGGTAGGGGCCTCGGTATTAAAGGTGGTCATAGCAGTAGTGAAATAGTTCGTCAATGGTCTGTTGTAGCACGGGTCGACCGGACTGTGCCTCCGCCTGCGGAAAGCCACCGATGCTGAGGGTATTGATCTCGGAAAGCACCCGCCTGCCATCGTCGTCGACCAGGGTGTCTACGCCGCAGAAGCAGATGCCGCGCTGTAGCAACTCGGGGGCCAGTGCCTCAATCATGGCTTGTTCCTCAGGCTCAATCTCCGCACCGATGGACTTACCGCCCTGGGCCACGTTACAGAGCCACTGCCCGGGGGCGGGGATGCGTAGGGAGGCTGCCAGGATTTTGCCGTTCACGACCAGGATGCGCTTGTCTCCCTGGCTCACGTTTTTGAGAAACTTCATGGCCAGGTAGGGCTCGGTGAAGTCGACCGTATCGGCATCTTCCGGTCGGTCGATGCGGCGGATGCCCTTGCCTCCGTAGGCACGTAGGGGTTTTAAAACCAGGGAAAATTGCTCGGCGAAGGTCTTCGCTTCGTTGGCGGTACGGACCAGCTCGATGGGCGGCGTCCACTCCCGGAAGTGAAGCAAAAAAGATTTATCACCGGTCTCGGTGATGCCCGCCGGGTCGTTGACGATCAGTGTGTCGGTACCCGCGGTGACCTCGGTAATGCAGTCAAAAAATTCCTGGGGGACTGGGTGGGGGAGTCGTAGCCAAATCACGTCGTACTGCGCCAGCTCAAGGGGCTGAAGATCGTGAGCAAACTGATTACCATCTTTGCGATAAACGAGCTCGTCCTTCACCCCAAAGCCCTGCACCTGCGCACGCGCCCCCCGGAAGAACTCCTGGTTCTGCGGATTGCCCCGGGTAGCGATGTCTACGAACTTGCAGCGCTGGTCCTGACGAAGGGTATTGACGAGGCTGTAAACAGAATTTTGCGCACTGTGGCCGCTGTGGTCGGTGAGTACTAAAAAGGAAAGCGGACGGCTCATACGAGGATTTCGGAAAGGAGGACGGGGTCGTTGTTGAGACTAGAGAACAGGCGGAGGCTGAACTTGCCCTTGGCGTTAAACAGCTGGGTGGCCATTTTGTCGATGGCGATGGTGCTCAGCACGGTCTGGATGTAGGCCTCGATGAGGTCGTCGAGCCCGATGCCGAGCTTGTTGAAGTCACGGCGGTCCATGAGCAGCAGGCGGTTGGTGTCGCTGGTCCACTGGTTGGTGCCGAGCTTTTCGGAGAGGTTGGTGCCGAGCATGGCCCAGGAGTCGGCCCCGGCGTCCAGCTCGTCACTCAGGGCCTGCTCGGCGCGGCGGCTGTAGCAGGCTAGCGGTCGGATGCCCTGGGCGGTAGAGCTGACCATCAGGCGTACGTCGCTGACGAAGGTGCGGCCCTTTTTGTCGGGGATGGTGCCGACGTGGAAGAACTTACCGTCGCCACCCGTGGAGCTCCAGCCGTAGTTGCCGATGAGGCTCTGCACGATGAAGCGCTCGTAGTCGATGGGCTCGGCCATGAAGGCGTCGAGCTCCGACTGGTTGGTGATGGTGTAGACGCCCTGGCCGGCGTTGGAGTAGGGGACCTTGACCACGGCCTGTCCGCCGAGCTTGGCGACCCACAGCGGCACCTCGTTGCGGCTTACGTCCCAGATGGTCTCGGGGGTGTGGATCTTGAGGCCGTACTTGCGGATCTCGCCGTTGTAGAAATCGTAGGCCTTGGCGGCCACCATCTTGTTGCGCCCCCCGGCCAGGCAGGTGACGATGGGGTTGAGGATGCGGGTCTTGGAGTTGAGGGGTAGCCGCGTCCAGGGCCGCTGGGTGAGGTAGCGGAAGGCGGCGCGCAGGCGTACCCACTCGCCGTTGTGCAGGGCGTAGAGCCACTCGTCCTCCACCTTAAGCTTACGCTCCTCGGCGCCGTAGTAATCACTGACGTAGAGCACCTCTTCCTGGAACACATCGGCAATGGTGGCCGCGTAGCCACTGGCCTCCATGGGGTTCTTATCGTAGATGACGGCCAGGCGCCCGTCTCTCTGGCTACGGCGGTTGTCCACGAAGGGCCGGAAGGTACGCTCGATCAGTAGGCGGTAGCTGCCCTCCTCCTGGTGGTCGTCGAGCAGCGGCATCGACTTCTGGCCCGAGGGGCAGGAGTTATTCTCGATGATGACCATGCGGCGGCGGCCCTGGGCGGTGGTGGCGTTGATCAGGTCGGCCCCGCCCCAGAGAAAGTACTTGCACTGGTAGGCTAGCACCTCCCGGAGTCCATCGGGATCGACCAGCGGATTGAGGTGGCAGTAGCGGGTCACGATGCGCTCCCGGTCGAGGTTCATAAAGAAGCTCACCATGGGGTGGATCGTGGCGTTGAGCGCCTTGGGATACCAGTGGGTCTCGGCCTTGAAGGCGCCGGGGGGGATGGGGGTGGTGGAATTTACCATTTACGATTTACCGTGTACCATTTACGATGTGGGGGGCAGCTCACTTCGTTCGTGGAAGTCGGGCGGGGGCGGGATGTTTGGGGGCCATCCGTAAATTTGTCAAATGAAGCTCCTCCTAGCCCTGCTGTGCTTTACTGCCTCCATCCTCTCCGCCCAGGGCATCGGCCTTCACCCCCCGCAGGTCGACTGGCAGCAGCTACGGGCCGAGCACGTGCGGGTGCTCTTTCCCGAGGGCTACGGACAGCAGGCGCAGCGGGCGGCTAGCCTAATTGATGAGCTAGCCACGGCGCATAATCGGAGCGTGGGCGACAAGTTGTACGACTTCGACCTGGTGCTACAGACGCCCAATATGACCATCAATGGATATGTAGGACTGGCTCCCTTCCGGTCGGAATTCTACGTAACGCCGCCGCAGAGTTTTAACCTACTGAGCGGATCGGACTGGGTGGATCTGCTCACCATCCACGAATTCCGGCATGTGCTGCAGGCGAGTAACGAGCGGCGGGGGGTGACCAAGTTATTCAGCTACCTGCAGGGGCAGACGGGCTGGGCGGTGCTGGGGGCCATCGCGGTGCCGAACTGGTTCAGCGAGGGGGATGCCGTAGTGATGGAAACAGCCCTGACGCCACTCGGACGGGGGCGTACGCCGGCCTTCTCGCGCGACCTGCGGGCCCTACTGCGCTACCGCGGCGAAGTGTATAAATACGCCAAGGCCCGCAACGGCAGCTACTGGGACCTGGTGCCCGATCACTACCGCTACGGCTACGCAATGACCACCTACGCGCGCGAGGTGTACGGCAATGACGTCTGGCGGGACGTGCTGCAGCAGGGGGCGGCCTACCGCGGTGTGTTCTATCCCTTCAGCCGGGCCCTGAAGCGTAAAACAGGGCTAAATACCAAGCGGCTCTACCTACGCACCATGGCCGATCTGCGCACTACGCAGGACAGCCTGCTCATCGTCGATCCCGCCCGGGTGGAGGGCACGCCGCTGGGCCGCTACTACGACACCGACGTGCGGCGCTACAGCTTTCCCTTTCAGGACGCGAGCGGCCGCCTGTTAGCCCTGCGCACCAGCTACCGCGAGCTGCCCGCCGTGGTGGCCGTAGGCGACCCCGAGGAGGTGGTGCTCCCCATCGGCATCCAGCGCGAGCCCTGGGTGTACGGCACCGACCGCTTCGTGGTGTACACCCGCTACGACCAGCACCCCCGCTACACCAATCAGAACTATTCCAACCTGGTCGTGCACGAGCTAGGTAGTGGCCGCAGTCGGGTACTCACCGAGCAAGGGCACTATCTCTCCGCCACCCTCAGCTTCGATAGCCGGCAACTGGTAGCCGTGTGGTACGATCCCCTGGCCCCGGCCCCGGAGCTGCACCTACTCGATGCTTCGACCGGGCAGCTCCTCCGCAAGCAGGCTATCTCCGAGGAGCGCAACGTGAGCTGGCCGAGCTTTTCACCCGACGGGCAGACCGTCTACTTCCTCGCCCAGAACCGGGAGGGACTGGCCATTCGCGCCTGGGATATTCAGACCGACGCGATCACCACCGTACGGGAGCGCGCCTACGAGCCCATCGATATGCTGCGGGTCAGCGCGGAGGGACAGCTGGTCTTCGTCAGCGGGCGCAGCGGCATCGACAATGTCTACCGCCTCGATCCGGCCACTGGCGAATTCGATCAGCTCACGGACGTAGCCATTGGTGCCTACTTTCCCTACCTCGCACCCGGCGGTACGCTGTACTACTCCGCGCCCAACGGTCGGGGCGATCGCCTGCAGCAACTGCCCCCCCAAATGGTCCCGAAAGGGCGTATCCCGCTAAAGCCCGCCCAGCCCAGCATCTTCGAGCGCCCCGCCGCCTTTGCCGCCGAGGAGACGAACCTACCCACTGAGGTCACTGTAGCGGGCGACTACCCCGTGCGCAACTTCTCCAATACCTTCGGAGGGCTCAAGCTGCACAGCTGGTCCTTCAACGGGAGCTACATCAATCCCGGCGTCTCTGCCCAGGCCAACAATGCGCTCAATACCCTAGCCATTACGGCGGCGGGGTTTTACAACATCAACGAAGAGCGATTCGCCGGGTTGGCTTCCGTAGCCTATGGCGGGCTGTTCCCGACCATCATCCTGGCTAGTGGTTACGGCGACCGCAACACCCTCATCCAGGCCCCCCGCACCGATAGCCTACGCATCTCACGGCAGGAGTTCAGCGAGCTCAGTCTAGGCGCTACGGTGAACGTACCGCTGGAGTGGGTACGCGGCAATTACTTTACCGATTTCATCCCTACCGTCGGCTTGCGCTACGTGAGCCTCCGGGATGCGGAAAGAGAAAGCCTCCTACCCCGCAGCTTCAGCAATGCCTCCGCCGGCTTCCTCCTCAGCCACTTCCAGCGTACGGCCCTGCGGCAGGTGCAGCCGCGGCTGGGCGCGGTGGTATCGGTGGCCTACGATCGAGCACTGGGCAACACCAAACCGGGGGAGCGCTTATTCGTCAGCAGCTTCTACTTCCTCCCTAGCCCCTTTAAGACCCACGGCATCCGCATCGACGCCGACTACCAGCGCGAGCAGGCCGAAAACCGCTACCAGTACACCGACAATTTTCGGTACGCCCGCGGCTACGTCCAACCCCTGGCCGACTGGGTCTACCGCCTGGGGGTGAACTATCAGCTACCGCTGCTCTACCCCGATATTGGCGGCAATTTTATCTACCTCAAACGCATTCGTGCCCTGGGTTTTTTCGACTACAGCCGCCTGGCCATTGATGCCTTTCCGAACGCCAAATTCACCGAGCGCAGCGTAGGCTACCAGCTCTTCTTCGACACGACTTGGCTTAACACGGGTGACATCGCTATCGGTGTAGAGGGCGCCTTCCGACTTGACGATGACGTCTTTGCTACTGATGAGGACAATCTACAGACACGCCTCCTACTCTCCGGCCGCTTCTAGACGTTGAGGTAGTTAATCAGGCTATCGAAGCGCTCGCGTAGCGTATCCTGCAACTGCTTCTCGTTGAAGCTCGCCTTCACCACATAGTTGAAGCGCTCGAAGGTAGCGATCGTGCCCGCGATGCTCTGGCTGTTCAGCTTTAGCGTGATCTCGATCAGGTTCGACTCCGGCACGCTACGCACGAAGGAGCTCAGGATGATGGCATTATCGCTTTCTACAATGCGGGCGATCTCGGCCAGGCTGTAGTCGTGCCGCCCCAGCTCCAGCACCACGATCGAGCCCGGGTCGCTGAAGGTACTCGACTGCGCGAAGAACCGCAGCAAATCCTCACCCGTCACCATGCCTACGTAGTTCCCCTCGCGGTTGATCACCGGCACCACCGTCAGGTTGTTATCTACCAGCTGGCGCATCACATCGTAGAGGTGGTCGTCGGGGTACACCGAGGGCGGCAGCTGGGGTACGCGGTAGTTGCCGACGGCTTCCTCGGGATCAGCGTCGAGCACATCGTCCTCACTGATGACGGCGGTAAGCTTACCATCTTCCACCACGGGTAGGTGGCGGATATAGAATTCATTCATGATCTCGAGGGCTTCCTCTCCGGTATCGGAAGGACGCAGGGGCACGAGGGCGTCGGTAAGGAGGAAGTCAGCGGTCATTTGGGGGAGGAAAAAGGTAGGAAATAAATCGGCTTAGCCCAGCAGGCGGCGTTTCTGGGTCACGAACTCCAGCTCCGTCAGCAGGCCCTTTTCGCGCAGGCTAGCGAGGCGCTGGAGCTGTTCGAGCAGTTCATCGTGCACGGGCGCTGCGGTTTCTAGGGGCGGCATTTCGCCGGCGGCGATGGGGTCGTCCAAATTAGGCGCGGCCGCCGGTGCAGCTGCCGTAGCAAGGCGGAATCCATGCTTAGCGAAGTCCGGAAACCCCCTCTGAATCCGTAGGTACGCCAGGCTATCGTGCGTCCGGATCCGGTCGAAATCGTCGAAGCCGAGCGCCACGGCCCGGTCGAGGTGGTAAAACGCCCGGTCGGCCTCCTCTTCCACCGAGTAAGCACAGGCAATATTAAAGTGGGAGGCCACGTCACGCGGGTTTTGCTCCAGCGCACGCTGAAAGGAGGCGATCGCCTCCTGGTACTCGTATTCGCGGAACTGGCGCACACCCCGCTCGCGGTCTACCCGGCCCGGGTCGCGGCGACTGATCCGGTCCGCCTTATTTGCCGTACCCGGGTCTATGCGCTGATTGAAGCGCTCCTTATCCCGGCGTTCCTGTTCTTTTTCCCGTTCGGCCCGCTGACGCTGCCGCTCCTGGAACCGCCGTTCGCGATCATTCATGATGCTACGTTTTTGCGCCTGTTCGGGCCGTGCCTGAGCCGGACCGTACCCCGGTGAGGTTTGGGTCACCGGCTGATTGTACTTGAGGTCGAACTCCCGGGGGTCCATCGAGAGGTAAGAGATGGCATCCACGATGCCAAAGATGAGGGCCAGCGAGAGCAGCATGACGGTGAAGGGGCTCGGGCCGGCCGACAGGGCCAGCACGAAAAAGAACAAATGGGCCATCCCCATCCCCTTTTGCCCCAGATAGAAGCGTTGGAGGCCGACGATGCCCCCGAAAAACGCCAGAATCGCTGCAATCGTCTTATCTCTCATCTCACTGCTGGGAACGAACGCGGACCCGTTTTCGTTCTTGCCGCCGCGGACTTTTCCACCCGCCGCCGGCCGACTATTCTCCGAATATCCGGCAGGTCAGAATGGTAAGGTCGTCGGGGTAGGGTTCCTCCTGCCGGAACTCTTCCAGTTTGTCCAGTAAGTTGGCATTGAACGATTTAGCCGAGCGGTAGTGCTGCCGGCGGGCGAACTGATAAAGGATCTCCTCCTCGAAGGTCTCCCCGGCGGCACTCTGTAGATCGGTCAGCCCGTCGGTGTAGGTCACGATCAGCGCCTGGGGGGGTAGGGTCACCTCACCCACTTCCAGTATAGGTAGCTCATCGATGGAACCCAGCACGGTCGTGCCCTTATCGAGGAGCTGGAAGGTGTTCTCGCCCACCAGCACGGCGGGCGGGTGACCCGCATTGACGTAGCGCAGGCGGTGCGACTCCCGATCGTACTCGGCTACGAAGAAGGTCACGAAGCGCTCCCCGCCCGTGATGCGGTACACGCTCTCGTTGATCTCGGTGACGAACTCGTGTAGGCTACCCCGCTTGCGGATCAGGGTGTGGAAATTGGCCTGGAAGTTAGCCATCAACAGGGCCGCACTCACCCCCTTACCCGTAAAATCGCCGATGCAAAAAACCAGTTTGCCGTCCACGAACTCCCGGTAATCGAAGTAGTCCCCGCCCACCCCCAGTTTTGGCCGGTAGATGGCGCTGAGCTCGTAAAAGTCGTTGGTGGGTAGCTCCTTCGGGATCAGCATGCCCTGCACCTTGGCTCCTAGGTCGAGGTCGGCCTCCAGGCGCTCCTGCTCGATCTGACGCCGGAACAGCCGCTTGTTCTCGATGGCCACGGCGATCACGTTACTGATGGTGGTGATGATCTGCACCCGCTCGAACATATCCTCCTCGTCCTCAAACGTACCAATGAAGATGTAGGCAATGGGCCGCTCCTTGTGCAGCACCGGCACCACATGCTCGAAGTGGGAAAACAGCGGGTGGTCGTAGCGCTGAATCAGCCCCGGCCGCTTGATCTCCTCCAGGTCCTCGGTGTAGTCGATGGCCGTCGTCAGCTCCCGCTCGTCGAGCCCAATGGTGGTGGCCAATTGCCAGCGCTCGTCGTGCTCGCTCTCCCTGACGATCAGGGCCATCTCCCGCACTCCGAGCTCATTGCGCAGGAAGGCGCGGTACATCTGGAAAAGATCCTCGGCCGCCACGTTGTTGTTGATCGCCTGCGTCATCTGCAGCAGCCGCCGGACCTGCAACTGGCGCAGGTGCAGCTCGCGCTCTAGGCGATTGATGCGGGGCAGGGGGGAGGGCATGGCGTAAAGGTAGACCGCTTCGCGGTTAGTTGCCCCGATAGCTATCGGGGCTGGTTAGACCCTGCGGGGTAGACCCCTTCGGGGGTAGAGCGGGAATGACGTGGTAACTACCGACTCAACAACTCCAGGAGCTCATCAATCCGTCGCTGTTGCTCCGGTGCATCCAGCGCCCGCAGCACCTGTATCTTCTCCGAGGCGGTCATGTGTAGGGAGACGGAGGTGCGCAGGGGGTCGTCCACGCTGGGCTGGTAATTAAAGCGGAAGAGGTGGAAACGGTCGGGCCCGAGACTGCGGTAGAGGCCGGCCAGCAGTTCCTCCTGGTCCAGGATCTGGAGGCTAAGGATGTTGCCGGCTACGCCTAGGGGGCTCAGCAGACCGCTGATTACGCCGCGGTGACCATCCTCGGGGATTTGCTGCTCGCGGAAGGCGCTGAGCTGTACTAGTACGACGCCGGAGGTATTGCGGTCGATCCAGGGTTTGAAAACGTGGACGAAGCGGGCGGCGGAGGCAATGCCGTAGTTGTCGCGGTAGCCGGCATCCATGAGGCGAATGCCGGGCTCGGTGGGCAGGCTCACCTGGGGCAGTACGTAGGGGTAAGAGGCATTAGCGCGTAGGGCACTGCTCAGGCGGAGGCTATCGGCGTCCTGCGCATGGAGAAGGCGGCGGAAATCGACCATATCCGGCTCCAGGGGCACGCCGCGGCCCGCGGAGACGGGCGGGGTCATCATGTAGCTGACGTCCTGGGGAGACACGACCATGCGCCGCCCATCCTCGACCACGCTGGGGGTGATGAAGAGGAGCGGGACGCGGGCGGAGCGTTCTACGTCCCGGTAGTCAATTAGGGGTCGGTTAAGGAGATTATCGGTAGCCAGATTATAGGCCCGCTCGAAGGCGTAGCCCCGGTCGCGACGGTAAGACTCATCACCGACCCGCACCCGGCGAAAGGGTAGGAAGATGTCATTGCTGACGATCGAGAAGGCCACGGGGTTGAGCAGGTCCTCACTCACCCGGGCCAGGTGCTCGGGGCCCTCGAAGGGAAAGGTCGCCTGGTCGAGGTAGGCCTCGCGTAGGTAGGCCAGTCCTAGGAGCCCGCCACTGGCGCCGGTCATGAGGGCGGTGGACTCCAGCAGCCGCCCCTCGCTGCAGGCTTCGATGGACTGCGCCACGTGGGTAGCCCAGAGGGAGGCGGTAAGTCCGCCGCCGCTGGCGCAGAGGATGACCAGTTTCGGTCGCGCGGTGGGTTGCTTGGCCTTCCAGTTGTCGAGGATGGCCTCGGTGGCGCGGATGTCCCGGCGTCGCTCGGCCGGGGCGTAGAAGGAACGTAGGGTGTCGAGGGAGTACTCGGCCGGCGTCCCGTAGTCGAGCCCGTAGGCCTGATTGCCGTGGTCGAAAAAGGGAGTACTGGTGAGCCAGTTGATGGTGAGCAGTAGCAGGATCAGCAGCGTCAGACGCCACTCCGAAAACCAGTAGCTCACCGCTCCAATGATGGAGACGAAGAGGCTGAATAAGATAAAAAAGCTCGCCCCCGCCGGAATTTGAAAGGTCGGCTGCTCGATCAGTAGGCCCAAAGCGATGAGGATACCGATGGTGACGAACTGCAGCACCAGGGCGTTGACGTGGTTCTGCCGGAAGATGTTGCGGAGCAGACTGGTCTCATAGTGGGCCACCGAGCGCACCCGCTGCGCCCGCAGCGAGCTATTTAGGTAGAAGGCCACGCCAAAGGGATTATCGTATAGATTGACCAGTTGCGGCCCCAGGGCGGTAGCCCGGTAGGGCCGGTAGCCCAGGGCGCCCCGCCGGCCCGGCCCCTGGTGGGGAGGTGCCTCCCGCCCGCCGGTGTAGTAGGTGATGTCCCGGTTCGTGAGGTTGAAATAGATCGAGTAGATGAACAGGCTTAATGCCAGGCCAACAACGAGCCCCGATAAGTTTTGCACCGGCGAACGTGCCCCCTGTATTGCCCCGTTCTGAAAGCTTAGTAGGAAGGCGCAGTAGGTAAGAAAGACCCCCAGGGGCAGCAGGGCGTTGTTGATGCAGTACTTGAAAAACGGGCGGGAGAGGCTGGCCAAAAAGTTGAAGTAGCCCCCCAGTAGCAAGTAGGTACTTAAGTTCCAGCTCATGGTGAAAAAGCCGAAGGCCAGGCCCACGATGAGAAAGGCAAAGTAGCCCGTCTCGCCCAGGTACTCGGGGTCGAGAAAGAGGTACTGCAGGCCCAACTGGGCCCCGAGCGCGCCACTGATCATGAGCAGGAGCAGCACCCACATACCTAGCAATAGAAAATTGGTACGCAGGTGCAACAGCAGCAGCTGCACGGGAAAGGAGCGGTAAATGTGGCGCAGCAGCTCGGGCATCGCGGCTAAATTTAAGGTAACTTTGCCGCCCTTTATGCCCAACCGCCTCGCCACCAAGCTTACCCCCCAGGGGGAGCGCATCCTCCGCTCCGGTCACCCCTGGCTCTTCGACGGAGCCGTGGCCGCGGTGAAGGGGGAGGGGCAGGCCGGGGACCTGGCCATCATCTTCGATCGCAAGCGCGATAAATTTATTGGGGTGGGGCTTTACGATCCCGACGTGCCGATCCGCATTCGGGTGCTGCACCAGGGGGAATCCGTGAAGATTGACGAGGCTTTCTTTGCCGCCCGCATTCAGGACGCCCGCAAGCTGCGTCTCCCGCTGCTGAAGAAAAACACCAATGGCTACCGGCTCGTCCACGGCGAGAACGACCGGCTGCCGGGGTTGGTGGTGGACGTCTACGCCGGCGTGGCGGTCGTGAAGCTCTACAGTCCGGTGTGGTTTCCCTACCTCGATATGCTGCTGCCCCACATCCAGCGGGCGGCGAAGGCAGAGTCGGTGGTGCTGCGGTTGGCTCGCGTGGTGAAGGCCCGGCCGGGACTCACGGATGGAACCGTGCTGGTAGGTACCCTAGCCGATCCCGAGGTCGTATTTAAGGAGCACAACGTAGAGTTCCTGGCTGATGTAGTAAGCGGTCACAAAACCGGCTTTTTTCTCGACCACCGCCACAACCGCAAGCGGGTAGGGGAGCTAGCCCAGGCGCAGGATGTGCTCGACGTATTCAGCTACGCCGGCGGATTCAGCGTGCACGCCCTGCACGGCGGGGCCTACCGGGTGGTGAGTCTGGACATCAGTGGCCCGGCCCTGGAAGTAGCCCGCCGCAACGTAGCCCTTAACTTCGGGGAGGACCCCCGCCACGAAACTATCGAGGGAGATGCCTTCAAAGAACTGGAACGGCTAGCACGGCAGGGCGAGGAGTTCGGTATCGTAGTGGTCGACCCCCCCAGTTTCGCCAAGCGGGAGCGGGAGGTGCCCGGTGCCCTGGATGCCTACCGCCGCATTAATACCCTGGCCGTGCCACTGGTCAAACCGGGTGGTCTGCTGCTGGCCTGCTCCTGCTCGGCACGGGTCAGTGCGGCCGACTTTTTTGCCACGGTAGAGAAGGTGATGAAGCGCAGCGGGCGGGGCTACACGCTGCTGGAGCAGACCTTCCACGACGTGGATCACCCCATTGGTTTTGCGGAGGGGGCCTACCTGAAATCAGTGTATTACCGCGTAGACTAAAAAACCAACCGGGCGTTATTTACGTACAATCAGGCTACTGCTGATCACACGTTTCATGCGTCTTCATATCATTATCCCCGTCGTCGATGAGCGCGAGAATCTTCGCCATCTACTCCCTTACCTAGCCGGCGAGCTGGCGGGCCGTGGCACCATTACGGTGGCCGACGGGGGCAGTACGGACGGCACGGCGGAACTCATCGGGGCGCTGACGCAGGTGCAGTATCTATCGTGTGGACAACAGGGCCGGGCCCCCCAAATGAACGAAGCGGCCGCGCTCAATTTGCACACTTACGACGTGCTCTACTTCCTACACGCCGACACGCGACCGCCCAGCGGCTTTTACAATGATATCCAGCGCAGTGTGGCGGAGGGCTATCCGGTCGGTTGCTACCGCTTTCGCTTCGACTCGGGCAGTCCGCTGCTAGCTATCAATGCCTTCTTTACGCGTTTTCCGCGGGCATTGTCTTGTCGGGGAGGCGATCAGTCGTTATTCCTGACCCGCGAGGTCTGGCGTGAGCTCGGCGGCTTCGACGGCTCCATGCAGATCATGGAGGACTACGACATCATCCAGCGCATCTGGGCGGCGGAGATTCCCTTTCGGGTTGTTCCACGATCCATCACCGTCTCGGCCCGCAAGTACCGCGCTAATAGCTGGCTGCGCGTGCAGTTGGCTAATTGGAAGGTGTTTCGCATGTACAAGGCAGGGGCGGATGAGGGGGAAATGATCCGGCTGTACCGGCGGCGGCTGCGGCCCTGGTAGTGGTTCGTGGGTTAGCTGCGCTGCTACCTACGGTGGTCTAGCCGCGGCTACTACCTCATCAGCACGGCAAGGATGCCGGGAGCTGCTATTCCCGCATCAGACGCGCCCGATCCAACCCCGCAGCCTTTGCCTCCGCGAACGCCTGCGGACCAAAAGACGGCTGCCCGTGCAACGGCAATACCGCCTTCACTCCCGCCACCGGGATGCCCTCCCAACCCACCTTGTTTAGCGCCCAGTCGGCATCGCTGATGGGCGCATGCGTAAAGTGCTGGTGCGGCTTTTCGTAGTTGTTGCCGACGATGATGTCGCCGGTGAAAAGGTAGCCCGTAGGCAGGTGCAGGTAGGCCGTAGAGCCGGGGGTGTGACCGGGTACGTGGTGGTAGGCGACGTGGATGTCCTCTAGGATGGGCGTGTTGCTCTCCAGGGGGTGGAGGCCCGGCCGGTTCATGCTGTCGTAGCTATGGATGAGCACGGGTGCCCCGCCGAGCCAGTCGGATAGCTCCGTCGGGGAGCCCAGGGCCTGGCCTACCAGGTCGGAGTGGGTAATTAGCAGGGCGGCGGGGGTGCGGCCGTTAAGGAAGCGGTCCACGGCCCCGCGAGTGATGGCGTGGACGGTGTCGATGAGGGTGATCTTGTTCTCATGGGTCAGCGCGTAGGTCTGCCCGTTGCGAAAGCGCTGCTTGGGTACCCGAAACAGCGTCAGGTTGTCCTGGATGGCGACGGACTGGCCCGGGCGAGCGGCGCGGATGTCGGCGATGAAGGAGGGGAGGATGGTGGACATGGCGGCGGGTGTTTGTTATTGAATCGCTGCGGGTGGGGAGGGGTTCAGCGCGCCGGAATATCGCACCCGCGACCCCGCCCGTTTTACCCCCTCCGAAGCCCCAATTTTACTAGGAAACGTGGCACAATTTTTGTACCTTCGTAGCTATGACCAAGAACAAGGAAATGGGCCCGAAAGCGGGCTATGATGCCGGAAATATTACCGCCTTAGAGGGACTGGAAGCCGTGCGCAAACGCCCCGGTATGTACATCGGCGGTACCGATACGCGGGGGCTGCACCACCTGGTCTGGGAGGTGGTCGATAACTCCATCGACGAGCACCTGGCCGGCTACTGTAGCCGCATCGACATGACGATCCACGAGGACAACTCGATCACGGTGGTCGACGACGGCCGCGGTATCCCCGTAGGTACGCACGAAAAGCTGAAGAAATCCGCCCTGGAGGTGGTGATGACGGTGCTGCACGCCGGGGGTAAGTTCGATAAGGACACCTACAAAGTATCGGGTGGACTGCACGGGGTGGGCGTGTCGTGTGTGAACGCACTCTCTAGCCACCTGCGCGCTACGGTGCACCGCGACGGCAAGGTGTACCAGCAGGACTACAGCGAGGGCAAGCCCCAGAACCAGGTGCACGAGGTAGGTACGACCGACCATACGGGTACCACCATTATGTTTAAGCCGGATGCGACGATCTTTGAGTCGACCGTGTACAAGTTTGAAACGCTGGCTAGTCGTATGCAGGAACTCGCCTTCCTCAACAGCGGATTGCAACTGGGCATCACCGACGAGCGGCAGAAGGACGACGACGGCAACTTCCTGCACAAAGAGTTCTACAGCGAGGGTGGACTGGCCGAGATGGTCAAGTACCTCGACGAGGGCAAGCAGGACCTGATCGAGGAGGCCATCTACGTGAAGTCTAAGGAAGACAACGTGGAGGTCGAGGTGGCCATGCAGTACAACACCACCTACCAGGAGAATATTTACTCCTTCGTCAATAACATCAAGACCCGTGAGGGGGGTACCCACGTGAACGGCTTCCGCCGGGCCGTGAACCGTTTGTTCACCAAGTACGGCGATGACAACGGGCTGTTCAAGAAGCTGAAATTCAAGGTCAGCGGGGAGGACTTCCGCGAGGGCCTCACCGCCGTGGTCTCCGTGAAGGTGCCCGAGCCGCAGTTCAAGGGACAGACCAAGGGGGAGCTCGGTAACTCCGAGGTCACCGGTATCGTCAGCCGTGCCGTGGGCGAGAGCGTAGGCCACTGGTTGGAGGAAAACCCCAATCAGGCCAAGCGCATCATCGACAAGGTGATCATTGCCGCCACCGCCCGCCACGCCGCCCGCAAGGCCCGCGAGATGGTGCAGCGTAAGAACGTCCTCACCGGCACCGGACTGCCCGGTAAACTCGCCGATTGCTCCAACAAGGACCCCGACGGTTCGGAGATCTACCTCGTGGAGGGTGATTCGGCCGGCGGTACGGCCAAGATGGGTCGCGACCGGAAGTTTCAGGCCATCCTGCCCCTACGCGGTAAGATCCTCAATGTAGAGAAGGCCATGGAGCACAAGATTTACGAGAATGAGGAGATCAAGAACATGTTTACCGCCCTGGGCGTGAGCATCGTGGAGGGGGAGCACGGGGAGCGGATCCTGAACCTGGAGAAGCTACGCTATCATAAGATCATCATCATGTGTGACGCCGACATCGACGGCAGCCACATCGTGACCCTTATCCTGACCTTCTTCTTCCGCTACATGCACGCCCTGGTTGACGGTGGCTACGTCTACATCGCCCAGCCGCCCCTCTACCAGGTGCGCCGCGGCAAGCAGTTCCAGTACTGCTGGAACGAGGACGAGCGCCGCGAGGCCATCGCCCGCTTCAGCCGCCACGAGAACGATGGCTCCGTGAAGGTGCAGCGCTACAAGGGCCTCGGCGAAATGAACGCCACCCAGCTCTGGGAGACCACCATGGACCCCGACACCCGCATGCTCCAGCAGGTCACCATCGAGGAGACCTCGGAGGCCGACCGCGTATTCAGTATGCTGATGGGTGATGAGGTGCCGCCGCGTAGGGCTTTCATCGAGGCGAATGCTAAGTATGCTAAGGTGGATGTGTAAATCAGTTAAAACAAAGATACAATGTCTTCAGTAGTCGAATCCCGGATCCTGGATGATTTCTTTGACCTTATGGTGAATCAACCCTCACCCAAAGAGATACTAGAATTTAAAATGTCGGTGGATGATGAGCGTAAAATCACGAAATTGATTGAGCTTACGCATGCGGAAAGTCTTTCCTTCCAGGATCAAGCAGAAATTGACTACTACTTTCGGATCGAAAGAGCCATCGTTCTAGCTAAAGCTAAAGCTTACGCTAAGCTTCAGGGTGATAGGTAATGGCGTCTAACAAGGTCCACTATATTACAAATAGCCTTCGGCGTAAGGTCTTTGAATATTCTAAGTATAGTTGTCGGTACTGCCTATTGCCGGACTTGGTGCTACCAGGAGTGTTACAGGTTGATCACATCATTCCTAAAAAACAGCAGGGTACCACCGATGAGAAAAACCTAATTGGTTGCTGTGCTCGCTGTAATCTATTGAAGGGAGTCAGTATCGCGGTTTACTTTCCAGGGGATGGGGAGATTCATCCTTTGTACCGCCCCCGTAAAAACGAATGGTCCCATCACTTCAGGTTAGAAGATAATGGGACCATTCATTCCAAAACATTAATTGGAGAGGGAACTATCCGATTACTTTCGCTAAATCAGGATAACCGAGTAGAGACGCGAAAGATCCTAACTGAACACGGCTATAAGTTTAATTTGGCTTAGACCTACTGCAACTCCCGCGTAGCCTCAAACAAAAACCACGTCCGCCGCTGCGCCTGGTCGATCCACTCTTCCAGAAAGCTGGCGGTGGCTACGTCCTCAGCCTCGTCGCAGACCTCGTGGGTCTTGAGCATATTGGCGGCGAGCTTCTTATTCTCTTCCACTAGGTCGAGGAGCATATCCTTGGGCGATACTTGCGCCTCATCGTTATCGTCTACCCGCTGTAGTTCGGCGACCATGCCGATGCTGGTCACGGTCTTGCAGCCCAGCTTCCGTACCCGTTCGGCGGCCGGATCGACGGTCTCGATCAACTCCATGCTCTGCTCGTCGAGCATCAGGTGGTAATCGCGGAAGTTACGACCCGACATGTGCCAGTGGTAGTTCTTCGTCTTCACCCACAGGGCGATGAGGTCGCTGACTACGGCGTTCATCGAGTCGGCTACGGCCTGTACTTTTTCGGGGTCGAGGTTGTTGGGGGTATTGAGCTCCGCCATGGAGATCGTATGCTTAGCTTTGGCCACGGTCGTTGGGTTTGTGTATGGGCCCAACCTGCCCGCCGCCCCACTAGTTCGCCCCTAAGTCGCTTATTCTCAGTCCAAAGGCCCCCCGCCCGTGTCCCACCGCCTCCACTCATCGGAACGTCTCAAATCCCGGAAAGAAATCGGCCGGCTCTTTGCTCCGGGGGTGCAGACGGCTGCTGCCTACCCCATTCGTATCCTGTACCGGGAGGTGGAGCAGGTGAGGGGGCCGCACCCTATACAGGTCACCTTTGTTGTTCCGAAAAAACGCTTTAAGCGCGCCGTCGATCGTAATCTGCTGAAGCGGCGCATGCGCGAGGCTTACCGACTGAATAAGGACGTGATAGATTGGGCGCGTCCGCAGGTGCAGGAGGGATCGCGTGAGGCTAGCGTGCAACTCGCGCTACTATTTATGTATACGGGGAAGGAGATCGCCCCCTACGCCGAGATCGAGAAGCGAGTGCGAAAGTTATTGGCTCGTAGCTTCTAGCCGCGGTTCGGCCGACGAGGGGGGCTTAGCCCCGCGCGGAAGAAGCCGCTTCCACCGCCCGCCACACCCGCAGCACATTGCCGGAAAGAATCTTTTCAATGTCCTCGTCCGTATATCCCCGCTTCAGGAGTACGTAGATCAGATTGGGGTAGTCGGCCACGTCCTTAAGGCCGGTAGGGAGGCTATCGCCTACGCCGTCGAAGTCAGAGCCCAGGCCCACGTGGTCGATGCCCGCCAGCTCCACGACCCGGTCGATGTGGTTGGCGACCATCTCGACGTCGGAGTAGAGGGTAGGGTTCTCCTGCTGAAAGCTATCGATCAGGGACTGGGCCTCCTCCGAGCTATACTCCAGATCGGCGTCGACGAGGCGGGCGCTGAGTACCTCGCGCAGGCTGTCCTGCCGCTCGCGCAGGGTCCCATCCAGGAAGGTGGAGCCGAAGTTGATCTGAATCACGCCACCATTCTCGCCGAGGCGCTCGATCATCTCATCGTTCATGTTGCGCTCGAAGCCGGGGGTGAACTCCCGCACGGAGCTATGGCTGGCGATCACCGGCACGTCGGTTATCTCCATCACGTCCCAGAAGGCGGAGTCGCTGATGTGGCTCACGTCGACCATGATACCTACCCGGTTCATCTCCCGTACGACCTCCTTACCGAACGCACTCAGTCCGCTGTTGATGGCCGTAGTGTCGTAGCTGCTGTCCGAGATCAGGTTATCCTTAGCGTGCGTGAGGGTGATGTAGCGGATGCCCTTATCGAAGTACTCCGCCACGCGTCCGAGCTGATCCTCGATGGGCGCA
Source organism: Neolewinella sp. (assembly GCF_965214665.1). Taxonomy (GTDB): domain Bacteria; phylum Bacteroidota; class Bacteroidia; order Chitinophagales; family Saprospiraceae; genus Neolewinella. The sequence continues at coordinate 4,163,196 of NZ_OZ243970.1, forward strand.
CCGTTTTCCATGCCCATCGGTAGGCTCATCACGCCTTCACGGAAGTTGCGCTCTAGGTCGTCCGGGCTCAGCGCAATCCGAAAGTTATCGGGGTGGGCCTCGGCGATGCCCTTCACCATGTCGATCAGGCTATCGGCCAGCGCGGGGGCGGCACCGGGCTCTTCCTGTAGGCTGCTGGGAATGTAGATCGACATAAAGGGGGCATCCAGTCCACCCTCCACGGCCCGTACGTAATCGAAGTCACCCTCGTCGGTCTCGATGGGAATGCCCAGCATTTCGCGTTCCAGGCGGAAGTTCTGCACCTTCAGTCGGTAAGGGAGGTCGACGTGGCCGTCGGTGATGAGGTAAGCGTGGGCGAGGCTGTCGGCGTGGGCGCGTAGCTCTACGTCGGAGCGTTGGTCCTGGTCTGTTTCAGGACCGCTACCGATGTTGCCACAGGACAGTAGGGTGCCGAACGTGACGGCGGTAAGGAGGAAGCGGAGCATCGGTAGCTAGTTAGAATCGGGTGAGTGAATGCGATCGACTCCGGTAGGCCGGCTGGGGGACAAACATAAGTGAAATCTAGCAGATCCCAGGATTCCGTCGGACGGCCTCCCCCCGTCGGACGGCCTCCCCCCGTCGGACGGCCTCCCCCCGTCGGACGGCCTCCCCCCGTCGGACGGCCTCCCCCCGTCGGACGGCCTCCCCCCGTCGGACGGCTAGTCGTCATACCCTAGCACAGAGTTCCTTATATTCGACACGACTACACCCCACTAAGCCCAAAGACATGCTGCGTTTTATCGTTTTACTTCTGCTGGTACTGACAGAAACAGCCTGCGATAAGAGTGGCTCCGTAGCGGCGGAACCCCCTGAAGTAACCACCCCCATCGCCACCTCCGAGGTCATCCCCAATTCCCTGGATCAGATTAGAAACGACATGGCCCTGCCCCACGAAGCCCTCCCCCGCGGCGTGCCGGATTACCTGGACTGGAAGGAAAAGCCCCGCCTCGGTGGCGGCAATGAGCCGCCCGCCGACTGGGATGCCATGATCACCTGGGGGCAGGTCTACGCCGCCGCCGGTAGCGACCCGGCCCCCAACACCCGCTTCCAGATCAAGAACATGCGTAGCTGGTATCTTAGCAAGGCCACTGGTGAGTGGGTGCGCTGGCAGCAGTCCGATAACGTCGGCGGGGCTAACTACGCTGAGGACTTCCAGAACGACCGCAACGAACCAGCCGACCTGCGCCGGGAGGAGATCGGCTACTCCGCCACCTTAAAGGATAGCTTCAACTTTCACTTTTGGCCGGAGGAGGGCCGCGTCACCATGGACCCTACCGACATTGCCGCCGTGTGGACGGCCATCGACGGGCGCCTCATTCTGGCCGACAGCACCGCCGCCGATGACCGCGCCTCAGCCGAGCTGATGATGAGCGTAGGGGCCGACTACTGGCAGAGTAAGTCCGCCGCGTGGGACCAGTGGAAGACCAATCACGATATCGCCATCGGCCGCTTCCGCTTCCTGACCAAGGACTGGCAGACGTACAATATGCACACGATGAGCGAGGAGGTACTGAAAAACAATCCGCCGCCTTTTAAATAGCGCGGCGTAGGTACGAGGGGCCCGTACCTACCGCACCACCGAAAACCGCCGTGCCGGCTCCTGGGCAGCACGATTAGCTTCCGTCCAGTTCCCTGCCGCAGACTGCCGCTCCCTACCGAAGTAGTCGCTGTTGCGCTCCTCGGCCGTCACCCAGTCGGGTGCCACGGTACCCGCTACCAGCCGCAGGCGGAAGGTTACGCTGGCATCGGTGTCGGGGAGGTCTACGGTAGCGAAGGTATCCGTGACCGGCAGGGAGTTGATCAGGGTAAAATCCAGCGTACCGGTAGGCGCGTACGCCGGTGCAAGCGTAAGTTGTAGGGCAGCCCCCACGCTGGTCGTGCCATCGACGAACATGTTCCCGGACTGCGTATCGCGGTCGGGTACGGCAACGCGCACGATGAGGGTACCGCGCAGCTCGAGCGTGCCTCCGGGTGCTACGACCATCTTGCCGGTCGACACTAAGTGGTCGGTAGAGACTACACGGGGGGAAACGATCAGGGTAGCCCCGTCGGCCACCGTGAGTTGAGCGGGTAACGTGCAGGTTAAGAAACAGGCCAGGAGGGTGAATTAGATGTGTCGCATAGTGTAGGTAAGGTAGCCGTTAGTAGGAGGGATTACCCCTATATCCCCGGAAGCAAGCCCGTTACACGGCGTAACATTTTGGTGGGAAAACGCGGGGAGTATCCGGTTTTCCCCACTCACCTTGCACCTGCGACCCCGCAAAACTTCACTTTCCACTGCTAGGATGTGGATAACGGCCTGGGTTTTCCACATTGTGGAGAACCTTATCCACAGTGTGGAGAAATAGCCGTATTGTATTAAGAGCTTGGTTTACAGTGAGTTAATATTCGTTTTCCACAGCTTGTGGAGAAATAGGGAGAAATGTGGCGCACTAGGGTACCTATCTTGGCGATTATACGAGAGAAACCAACAAAACAGTTGGAAGCCTCTTGGAAGCTCCGGCTTGCTGATACCACTTAGGCTGAGGCGGCTTTCTCTGACGGGATGCCGCCTTAGTTAACTGACCACGAGAAATTCGACGGGTTACACCGCTTTTCTTTTCCACACGACGGGAGGGAGAACGGTGATTCGTCGCCTTACCATAACCCGTTTGCAGTGCATTAGCTGCCTCACTCAACACATGTAATTATGACCGCCAATCTTGAGCCCATCCTGGTTGAAAATCCCAACCGCTTCGTTCTTTTTCCCATTCAGCACGACGATATCTGGCGCTACTATAAGGACAATGAGGCCTGCTTCTGGACGGCCGAGGAGATTGACCTCTCCAGCGACCTCAATGACTGGAACAATAAGCTCAACGACCAGGAGCGCTACTTCATCAAGCACGTGCTGGCGTTTTTCGCCGCCTCTGACGGCATCGTGAACGAGAACCTGGCCGAAAACTTCGTGGCCGAGGTGCAGTATACGGAGGCCAAGTTCTTCTACGGCTTCCAGATCATGATGGAGAACATCCACTCCGAAACCTACAGCCTGCTGATCGACACCTACATCAGCGATGCGGCCGAGAAAGACCACTTATTTAACGCCATCGAGACCATGCCCTGCGTGCAGAAAAAGGCCCAGTGGGCGCTGCGCTGGATCGACAACGGTAGCTTCGCCGAACGCATCGTCGCCTTTGCCGCCGTGGAGGGCATCTTCTTCAGCGGTAGCTTCTGCTCCATCTTCTGGCTCAAGAAGCGCGGCCTGATGCCGGGCCTGACCTTCTCCAACGAGCTCATCAGCCGCGATGAGGGTATGCACTGCGACTTCGCCTGTCTCCTCTACAACGACCATATCCAGAACAAGCTCGAGGAGGGCATGGTGACCAAGATCATCAAGGATGCCGTCGAGATCGAGAAGGAGTTCGTCAGCGATTCTCTACCCGTCAACCTCATCGGCATGAACGCCGACATGATGTGCCAGTACATCGAGTTCGTCGCCGACCGTCTGCTCAGTGAGCTGGGCCAGGAAAAGGTCTGGAACGTCGAAAACCCCTTCCCCTGGATGGATATGATCAACCTACAGGGCAAGACCAACTTCTTTGAGAAGCGCGTGGGCGAGTACCAGAAGGCTGGGGTGACCTCGGAGCGGGAGAAGCAGGTATTCTCACTCGACGAAGACTTCTAGCCGCCCGACCCCAGCGGGGTCTCCCTGACTTGACCCCGGGCACCAGCCCGGGGGCCCCCGGCAGGGAGACTCCGCCCCTTACATGCGCTCCGCACCCGCGGCCCCGCCCACCGGTGCACCTCCTTCCAAACACCCAAGCAGCTTGCCGGCTAAAGCCGGCGCTACCATCACACTACTATGCAAGTAATAAAAAGATCAGGCGCCAAAGAAGACGTCTCCTTCGACAAGATCACCGCGCGCATCAAAAAACTCTGCTACGGCCTCGACGAGAGCTTCGTAGATCACATCGACGTCAGTAAAAAGGTCATTCAGGGCCTGTACGACGGCGTCACCACCGTAGAGCTCGATAACCTGGCCGCGGAAACCGCCGCCTCGATGAGCACGGTACACCCCGACTACGCCCAGCTAGCCGCGCGGATCGCGATCTCCAACCTCCACAAGGAGACGGACAAGTCGTTCTCGGCTACCATGGAAGGGTTGTACAACTACGTGGACCCAAAGACCGGGGAGGCGGCCGGACTGATCGGCGACGATACCATGCAGGTCATTCGACAACACGCCCGAAAGCTGGACGCGGCCATCATTTACGACCGCGACTTCGAGTTCGATTACTTCGGCTACAAGACGCTGGAGCGGAGCTACCTGATGCGCCGTGACGGAGCCGTAGTGGAGCGCCCGCAGCACATGCTCATGCGCGTGGCCGTCGGCATCCACCAGGAGGACATCGAATCCGCCATCCAGACCTACCAGCTGATGAGCGAGAAGTGGTTTATCCACGCTACGCCGACGCTGTTTAACTCGGGGACACCTAAGCCGCAAATGTCGAGTTGCTTTCTTTTATCAATGACAGAAGATAGTATCGAGGGGATATTTGAGACACTTAGACGTTGTGCCAGGATCTCTCAGAGCGCCGGCGGTATCGGTCTCAGCATCCATAACATCCGCGCTACGGGCAGCTACATCAAGGGCACCGGTGGCACCTCCAACGGTATTGTGCCGATGCTGAAGGTGTTTAACGATACGGCTCGCTACGTTGATCAGTGTTTCCACCCGGATACCATCGTGTACACCCGGCAGGGGGTGAAGACTATCAATGAGATCGTCATCGGAGACGAACTGCTGGGGGAGCAGGGCAACTACGAGCGTGTCGGACGGCTGCTGCGCAACGATTACGAAGGCCCCATGATCGAGCTGAGTGTGAAGCAAAGCATCGAGCCGGTCCGCGTAACCCCCGAGCACCCTTTTTACGTGCTGCGCAACCAGCAGAAGATGGTCAACTTCAGCGTGATCCGTAACCGGCTGGAAAAAGGCTACGCCAAGCCGGAGTGGGTAGAGGCGAAGGAGCTGAACGAAAACGACCTGATCGTTTTTCCCGCCTTCAGCAACCACGAGGAGGACGTGTACGAATACAACCTTGACGACTGCCGTTTTTACGGTATGATGCTGGGCGACGGCCATGTTTCCCCCGACGGCCGACAGGCGCACATCACCATGCACCGCGACACCGATGACGTCAACTTCGTACGGCGCTATCTCTACGTAGCCGGTATCCACGCTACTGTAACTAAGAAGGACGACGTAGTGAAGATGCGCTTCACCTGGAGTGCGCACCTAGGCTTTAAGTTCAGCCGCGAGATGCTGTACGACACTACGGGCGAGAAGAGGGTCCACCCCTCCATGCTGCACCTTCCTAAGGATAAAACCCTACAAGTCATTCGGGGTGTCATGGAGGCCGATGGCTGCGTCACAAGCCGGGACAACTTCGAGCTGCTGCTGGAGATGACAAGCCGCAACGTCATCGAGAGCATCCGTTTCATGTGCATGCGTTTCGGCATCCTGACTTGCGGTTACGAGCGAGACCGGATCGGCAATATGTCCTCCTATAAGAACATCACGACCCGGCGCAAGTCCTGGGTATTGCGGTTACCTAAGGTAGAAGAACTGACCGAGTTGTTCGACCGGCCAGCCGGGAAGTATGTAAGTTACCTGGAGTGGGAGGGACACATATTCAGTCGCGTCAACCACGTCAAGCAAGTCGATTACGCCGGGGTGGTGGTGGACTTCGAGGTACTGCCTAACCATAATTACGTCACCCACGTCGGCGTGGCGCACAATGGTGGCGGAAAAAGAAAAGGCGCCTTCGCCGTCTACCTAGAACCCTGGCACGCCGACATCTTCGAGTTCCTCGACCTGAAAAAGAACCACGGTAAGGAGGAGATGCGCGCCCGCGACTTGTTCTATGCCCTGTGGATGAACGACCTGTTCATGCAGCGGGTGAAGGACGGGGCCGACTGGAGCTTGTTCGATCCGGGTGAGTGTCCGGGACTGTTCGACGTGCACTCCGGCGAGTTCGAGGCGCTGTACCACCAGTACGAGGCGGAGGGCCGGGCTACGAAGACGGTCAAGGCACAGGACCTCTGGTTCGCCATCCTCGATAGCCAGATCGAGACCGGTACGCCCTACATCCTTTATAAGGACGCGGCCAATAAGAAGAGCAACCAGCAGAATCTGGGTACGATTAGAAGTTCTAACTTATGCACCGAAATTATGGAGTACACCAGCGCCGACGAGGTAGCCGTGTGTAACCTCGCCAGCCTAGCCCTGCCCAAGTACGTCAAGGAAGACGGCAGCGGCTACGACTTCGACAGGCTCGTAGAGATCACCCGCGTGGTGACCCGCAACCTCAACAAGGTCATCGACCGCAACTACTACCCCATCGAGCAGGCCCGCAACTCGAACATGCGCCACCGACCCATCGGACTGGGCGTGCAGGGACTGGCCGACGCCTTCATCATGCTCCGTCTGCCCTTCGACTCGCCGGAGGCCAAGCAGCTCAACCGCGATATCTTCGAGGCCATCTACTTCGCAGCCTGTACCGAGTCGATCGCTCTGGCTAAGCAGCTCGGTCACTACGAAAGTTACCCCGGTTCGCCGGCCAGCAAGGGCAATCTACAGTTCGACCTCTGGGGCGTAACGCCCTCCGACCGTTGGGACTGGGCCGGCCTTAAGCAGGACCTCGCTAAGTACGGCATGCGTAACAGCCTCCTGGTAGCCCCGATGCCCACCGCCTCCACTAGCCAGATCCTCGGCAACAACGAGTGCTTCGAGCCCTACAGCTCCAACATGTACACCCGCCGCACACTCTCGGGCGAGTTCGTGGTCATCAACCAGCACCTGCTCAAGGACCTCATCGGACTCGGGCTCTGGGACAACCAGATGCGCAACCGCCTCATGGCCAGCAACGGCTCCATCCAGGACTTCGACGACGTGCCCCAGCACCTGCGCGATCTCTACAAGACGGTCTGGGAGATCAGCCAGAAGGTGGTCATCGACATGGCGGCCGACCGCGGCGCCTTCGTCTGCCAGAGCCAGAGCATGAACCTCTTCGTCGAAAACGTCAACTTCGGCAAACTCTCCAGCATGCACTTTTACGCCTGGCAGAAGGGCCTCAAGACGGGTATGTACTACCTGCGCACTAAGGCGGCCCGCGACGCCATCAAGTTTACGGTGGACAAAGACCAGCTCGTCAAGCAGGGCGAGGAGGGCGATGGGCAAGTGAAGCAGGGTAGCCGCGATGTAGCGTCGGCTTCAGCCGACACGCTGCCCGAAGTAACGGTCAAGAAAAGCAGTTCGCCGGCTAAAGCTGTTGCTACCGCTGGCGGCTTCGAGGAGATCAGTGCCGAGCAGACCGCGGCGGTGGGTAAGACGTGTAGTCTGGATGATCCGGATTGTATTGCTTGTTCGGCATAGAATACCATCGTCGGCCGGGCGTTGCGCAGCTTCGCTCGTCTGCTGACAACTCTTATGACTTAATCAATTTCCACCCCATCTGACTCCGGTCGGGTGGGGTGTTTTTTTTGTACTAAGCGGGCGGGGCCGCAGGTGCAGCGTAAGTTAGATATAGCCCCATCATTGTTGGCGGCTGTACCTGATTACAGAGAAGAAAGTTTCGTGCAGGTGATCGAAGTCACCATCGGAGGTAAGCAATGTGGCTTGCGTGACCACTGTTGTAGCTGCGATCCATAGATCGTTCTTGCCGAGCTTGACAGCACTACCAAGTTTGGTGAGGGAAGGGTGACAGCCAATGCTATACGATTCGATATCTACGTAGGCTTGAACGAGGTCGTATGATTCAACCGGAATGATGAGAGAAGCCCTCATAAGCGTTTCCATAAGTTCTAATTTGGCCGTGCCCCACGGAGCTTTTCTCGCTATCACGCGCAGTTCCGCTACGGTAGCGATCGAAATAACAGATTCGTTCCCACGCTGAAATGGTCCAAATTCCTCTACAAGAAAGTTACGTGTCTGTCCCTGTCTGATGTAATATGTAGTGTACCCCAAAATTCGAACAGGTAAGTAAGGTCCACTAACTTGCTTGTATGTCTAAACGAAGAACACATTCGGCCAGCTTCAAGAAGAAAGTTGCCCTGGAGGCCATCCGGGAAGAACTGACCATGGCCGAGCTGTCGCGAAAACATCAACTGCACGCTTCACAGATCAAGACCTGGAAGCGGGTACTGACGCATGAATCCGACGAGCTTTTTGGGTCCAAACGCAAGGGTAATCGCGGGGCAGCTTCGAGCCTCGGCCTGGAAGATAAACAGCGTGATGAGCTACTGCGCATCATCGGTAAGCTACAGGTGGAGAACGAGTTTCTAAAAAAAACGCTCTCCTGATGCCCCATTCACAAAGAGTAGCCGCCCTGGATAGCGGGGCGCATCTCAGCGTAGTGCGCCAGAGCCATCTTCTGGGTGTATCTCGGTCTCGGCACTACTACCACCCGGCAGCAGAAAGCGAGCTAAATCTGCGACTGCTGCGGCTGATGGACGAACACTACCTGGACTACCCCGACAAAGGTCCGCGACGAATGCTGCGGTGGCTCCGGCGAGAACACCAGTTGGAAGTCAACCTCAAACGCATCAACCGCCTGTACTACAAGGTGTTAGGACTACAGTCGGTGCTCCCAGGGCCACATACTTCCCGTCCCGCGCCTGGACATAAGGTGTACCCCTACTTGCTACGTGGGCTATCCATGGAGCGGCCCAACCAGGTCTGGCAGACGGACATCTCCTACATTCCAATGAAGCGGGGGTACCTCTACTTGACGGCCTGGATCGATGTGTATTCTCGCTTCGTGCTGGACTGGTCGCTGTCCAATACGATGACCGCCGAGTGGTGTAGCCAAGTCTACCGACGCACCGTCGACCGCTGGGGCTGTCCCGAGATTGTTAACACTGACCAGGGCGCTCAGTATACCTCGGAAGCTTTTACGCAGGCCGTGCTGGGTCAAGCTGATGAAGCTACTCGGCTCAGTATGGACGGCCGCGGACGGGCTACTGACAATGCCTTCATCGAACGCCTCTGGCGAACGGTCAAGTACGAGTACATTTACCTGCATGAATTTGTCGATGGCCTTGCGCTCAAACAAGGACTGCGGGTATTCTTCGACTACTATAACTACGCCCGAGATCACTCCTCGCTGAGCCCTGGGCTACCTCACCAACATTATCCCACCGGACCTAAAACTCTGTCATAATCTGTCGAAGAATGGGGTACACATCAATAGACTAAGACATTTGTATCTAAGACGTACCTCATTAATCGAGCATAGCTAACAGTTCCTCAATAGTATGCTCCCACTCAATAGCATCCGCCGCTTTGTTAAAGGCTTCTACGTCGAGCTTTTGGGGCCGCTGTTCCGCCCTTAGTTTATCAAGGTCAACTTTCTCGGCTAGTCTACCTGTGTACTTGCTTAAATCAATAGAAGGTTGATTTGACTTGGCGTCTGCAATAGCCGTGCGGGCAACCAGATCTATCTTGGTCTGACCTAGATCTTTACTATTACCTGAATCCTCAAAGTAGTCCGGAGCGATCAATCTACGCACCCGCCTAATCAGCGCAGCATCCTCAATCCGCGTCAATGCGCGAATCGCTTCCAGTCGTTCCTGTTCGATAGTCATCGGTGGTGGCTTTGTGGTATAGTAAAACTAAGGTACGGCGGCTAAGTTGCTTGCCGTGCTCGTGCCGCAGCACCACAATTCACTGCACCCCCGATAGCTATCGGGGCCCCGCCCCTTGCTACCACAAAATGTTTGATATACTTGCGTAGCCCGCCGCGAACTACCCACCTCCCATGCCCCTACGCGACCACCCCCCGCTTCCCCCCGATAATGCCCTGTGGTTTTGGCTCCACCGCAATCTGGGACGCGAGCCGCGCTGGACCTTCCCGGACGTCCTGACCGGATCCGGTGTGCGCCTGCACCGGTTACACTTCGACAATTACGACTCACTCTGGCCGCTGCTCGCCGAGGGGGATACCCACTACGTCGAGCGGGAGTACCGGGAGCGGGAGCAACTGTACGAACAGGTCGTATATCTCTACGGTTACGCGCCGTTTTCCGGGAAGCGGGGGGCGGTTGACTACCTAGTGCTGCGGGAGGAAGAAGCCACGGAGTTCGCCGAGCGTCAATTATGGGGCTCCGACCAGGGGTTACGGCAGGATGACGAGCGCAAACTAACCGGAGTGGTACACCTCTACAACCTCAGCATGGAGCGCTTCGGGCGCGGCATGCCGAATCCCCTACTGGGCGTTCAGCTCGCCGAGGCCCACCGTGGTACGGGCATAGCAGACCGCGCCCTCGACGTCCTAGAGTGGTACGTCACCGAAACCTACCCGGAGGCCACCGCGGTTACCGCCATGATAAAAAGGGAGAACGCCCGTAGCATCCGCTTCTTTACGCGCCGGGGGTACGAGATGTCAACGGAATACAGTGACCCGAACGAGGACCGAGAAGATACCTTTCTGGTCAAACAACTAACGCGAAGGGTAGGGGGCGAGGGTAAGGAGTAAGGAACAGAGCGCCTGCGGACTAGGTTGTGAATAAAAATAACCAAACCTACCGCTATGCAACAGCCACGAACGGAAGAAACGTCTCTCCGTGCCCCTCTTCACCCCCTCAATGACGAGGCCGATCTGGACCGGCTCATCGAGGAGATCGGCGATGCCCGCGTAGTAATGCTCGGTGAGGCCAGCCACGGCACCCACGAGTACTATACCTGGCGGGCGCGCATCAGTAAGCGACTGATCCGGGAGCGGGGGTTCCAATTTATTGCCGTGGAGGGGGATTGGCCCGCCTGCTACGGCCTCAACCGCTTCGTCAAGCACTATGCGGGAAGCCCGGAAGAGGTGACCGAGGTACTGCGCGAGTTCGGGCGCTGGCCGACCTGGATGTGGGCCAACTGGGAAATCGCCGGACTAGGCAACTGGCTGCGCTCCTTCAACGCGGACCGGAGCCCGGAAGCGCGGGTGGGCTTCTACGGACTGGACGTCTACAGCCTCTGGGAATCCATGAACGATATCATGACCTACCTAGAGCGGGAAGACCCCGAGGCCGCCGAGCTAGCCAAGCAGACGATCACCTGCTTCGAACCCTATAAGAACGACGAGAAACAGTACGCCTGGGCCACCCGCATGGTGCCGGAAAGCTGTGAGCAGGAAGTGGTCGATCTGCTGCGGGCCATCCTCGACCGCTCACAGCGCTACCAAACAGACGTCGAAGATACCTTCAGCACGGAACAGAACGCCCGCGTGGCGGTCAACGCCGAGCGGTACTACCGCAGCATGGTCCGGTCGGGTCCGCAATCCTGGAACGTCAGGGACCGGCACATGATGCAGACGCTCGACCGGCTGCTGGATTTCCACGAAGCCAATAGCAAGGCCATCGTCTGGGAGCACAATACCCACATCGGCGATGCCCGCTACACCGACATGGCCCACGCCGGCATGGTGAATATCGGACAACTAGCCCGGGAGGCCTACGGTGAGGCGGCGGTTAGGTTGGTCGGCTTCGGGAGCTACGCCGGAACGGTCGTCGCCGGCCAGGCCTGGGGAGCCCCCCCCGAGGTGATGGATGTGCCGCCGGCCCGCGAGAATAGCTGGGAAGCCGCACTTCACCGAGCGGGTAGCGACCGCTTTTACCTGCTTTCGTCCGAGTTTGAGGGACCGGCCGCGCACGATACGGAGGTAGACCACCGGGCCATCGGCGTAGTGTATGACCCCGCCCGGGAGGCTTACGGGAACTACGTGCCCTCCAGGATCGGGCGTCGGTACGATGCCTTCATTCATATCGACCGGACGCGCGCCCTGCACCCGCTGGATGTGACTGCTAATACCCACCGGGTGCCGGAGACTTATCCCTGGAACCTGTAGGAGTCGGTATCCCGCCCCCTTTAACGCACTACGGTCTTACCGGTCCTAAGGCCTAACTTTTACTGTGTCGACAGCACCGACGTTCGGTCAGTAATTAGGGTCCTGCGTAATTGTAGCCTCACCATCCAGGAACGAGCGGTCGATGGCCTCCGTTGGGATGGGGTAGTACTGATTCTTGGGGTCTTCAAAGGTCACGCCCCGCAGGTATACACGGTGCTGCTCCTCGCTTCTCAAGTAGGCGTTGAGCACCTCGGCCTGTACTCCCCAACGCTGGAGGTCGAAGAAGCGGTGACCCTCCAGGGCGGTTTCCAAGCGGCTCTCGAAGCGGACGGCCTGACGGGCCATGTCCTGATCGGACCAGGCATCGTCGTAGGTGGCCACTTGGTAATTAGCGGCTACCTCGCCCTCGACGAAGGAGTACTCCTGGCGGCTGTTTGCGCCCTGGACTACCTTGGGTACGAAGTCTTCCTCGTTGCTGGCGCGCTCCCGAATCTGGTTGACCAGCTCGCGGGCGCGCTCCAGGTTGCCGAGTTCTACCTCTACCTCCGCCAGCCAGAGCAGGACCATGCCGTAGCGCATGATGCGGTAGTTGTTGGCCGATAGGTTACCCCAGCCGGTGACGCCGAAGCCCTCGGGCTCGGCTACGTGCTTCATGGAGGAGAAGGGACCGGCGTAGGAGAGGTCGCGCACGAAGTCGGTCTGGTGAATCTGGAAGTTCTTATACAGAATGCCCGGCCGGCCAACGGTGTGATCGAGCCGGGGGTCGAGGGGGGCGGTGTACTCGGTTTCGTAGGTCACATCCTCGTCGTCGAAGTCTTCGAGTAGGGGCAGGCCATCATCGCTCGTGCGAAAGGCATTGACCAGGTTTTGCGAGGCCTGGTAGAAGCCGCAGCAGCCCCAGGGGGCGATGTAGGGGTGGGCCAAACCTACGCCCTGGGTGGCGGCATCGCCGGTGGCACTGCTCACCGCGTACTGCACCTCCCAGATGGACTCGACGTTGTTGCGGGTTTCGACGAGGAAGTTTTCGGAGAAGCGGGGCACGAGCTGGTAGCGGCCGCTATTGATGATTTCCTCCAGTAAAGGCTTTGCTTCCTGTAGCTTGGACGTATTCGCGTTACCGTCATCATCCCATCCCTGGTACACCTTGGCTTTGGCCAGGAAGGCTACGGCGGCAAGTCGGGTGGGGCGGCCTACCTGCGACTGCTCCTCGGGCAGGGTAGCGGCGGCGGCCTCAAAGTCTGCCTCGATGTCGTCCCAGATCTTACCGTCGTTGGGGACCTTGGTCGATTCTACGTCGTTGATATCGTACACGTCATCCCCAACGTAGATCGGAAAGCGCCACATCTTCTGGGCCTCGAAGTGAAACAGCCCCCGGAGGAAGCGCGCCTCGGCAATGATTTGTGTACGGCGTTCCTCAGACAGGGCCTCTACATTGCGGGCCGTGGTGATCACGTCGTTGGTACGGGCTACCCCCTTATAGAGGCCGCGCCACTTGTTGCGGATATGGCCGTTGAAGGAGTTAAAGTCGTAGCGCTCGATGAAGGACTGCTCCGGCTGGTCGCCGGCGTCGGTGCCCTTCAGGCCATTGTCGGAGGCTACGCCGCCGAAGACCCAGTTGCTGATCTCGTTATTCCAGGCAGCCTGACCGTCGAGACCGGTGCCATCGACCATAGCGTACGCTCCGATGAGGAGACTTTCTACGCCCCCGGGGGTCTGGGTAGAGGCGGTACTGACCTGCCCCTGAGGTGATTTTTCTAGAAATTCTTCACTACAGTTCAGAAGCAGGAAGGCCAGTACCATCAGGGTGCCAAGTACGCGATAGATATTCATCGTCATTGCGTTGATATAGTTAAGGAGGGGGGTTATTGCAGGCTGACATTAAGCCCGAAGATCAGCGTCCGGGACACCGGCATGTAGCCGCCGTCGAAGCCGAGGGTGGTATCGGTGTTGGTCTGTATCTCGGGGTTTAGCCCGTTGTAGCCGGTCAGGGTGATCATATTCTGTCCCTGTAGGTATACCTGAGCGTTGGATAGGCCGAGCCGGGAGCCTAGGGCACTCGGTAAGCTGTAGGTGAGCTGGATGTTTCGGATACGAAAGAAGCTGCCGTCCTCGATGAGGTAGTCGGAAACCTGACTGCTGATCTGATCGTTGGCGTCCATGATTGGCGAGGTAGCTCCGGGATTGGCGGCCACCCACTGCTCGCGGGGAGCGGTCGGATTAGTGGGCTGCCAGGCGTCGTAGAGGGCCCGGCGCGAGCGGTTACCCTGAAAGGTATTGAAGTCGGCAAAAAAGCGGGTGTAGTTGAACACGTCGTTACCCTGGGAGCCATTACCGAAAATATTGAGCTCGAAGTCACCGTAGCCTAGTGTGATATTCAGGCCGTAGGTGAAGTCCGGGTGGGGATTTCCGATGATGGTGCGGTCGGCATCACTGATCTCTCCGTCCCCGTTGACGTCCACGAAGCGGAACTTGCCCGGGGCGTTGTAGTTGCCGTAGGGGGCGTGGGCGTCTGCCTCTTCCTGCGACTGGAAGATACCGTCGGTCTGGAAGCCGAAGAAGGAGGAGATAGGGAACCCCGCCTGGGTGACCGTCATGGAGGGTACACGGGAACCGAAGCCGAAGATGCGGGCTTCGGGATCGTTGAGGGCAACCACCTCGTTGCGGTAGGTAGAGAAGTTACCGCCGATGCTGTAGTAGAAGTTACCCGATCCACCGTTGTAGCTTAGGGCTAAGTCGATGCCCCGGTTGGAAACCTCGCCCACATTAAACGCGGGCGGGGTGGCATCTCCCGCGCTGAAGGTAATGGGTACTTGCAGCAGCACATCGGTGGTGGTCCGAGTCCAAAGGTCGAGTTCGGCACTGATGCGATCATTGAAGAGACTGGCGTCGAAGCCGAGGTTGTTGGAGGTGGTGGTTTCCCACTGCGCGGCGGCATTACCGAAGCTGGAAGCATCAAAACCAATGACGGGAGCGTTGGTGCTGCCATCAATAGGATAGCCGGCGTTGAAGATGTTGGAGCGGTAGGTCGTGAAGCCGTTGTAATCACCGATCTCCTGATTACCGGTTTGTCCCCAACCGTAGCGCAGTTTAAGGTCGCTAAATACGCCGCTCAGGCTGGTAAAAAAGGGCTCGTCGGAAATGCGCCAACCCAGGCTGACGGAGGGAAAGAACGCCGCATTATCGGCCGTTAGGAAGCGCGATGACCGATCGTAGCGGCCAATCACCTGGAGGAGGTAGCGGTCGCGAAAGGCGTAGTTGGCCTGGGCGAAAACGCTGAATAAGCTAAAATCCTTTATGGTACCGCCATTGTTACTGGCCGTGGTCAAATCGCCGAGGTTTAGGTAGGAGATGATCGAGATATCCTCCGAGGGGAAGCGCTGCCGACTGGCGTTGGAGAACTCACCGAAACCGCTGATCGCTTCGACTCCGGCCAGGCCAGAAAGCTGATGGTCCGACCCCAAGTCGCGGGCGTAGCTTACTGTGTTCGTCCACACCCACTCGTACTCGTAGCTCTCGCCGATGTTGAGGCTATTGATGAAGTTACCTTCCACGTATTCCGGCTGGGGACGGCCGATATTGCGACTACGATTCGTGTTGGCATCGATACCAAAGCTGGTCTTGAAGGTCAGGTCGTTGATGATGTCCACTTCGGCGTAGACGTTACCGAAGGCGCGCAGGTTGTAGCTGCGGTCGTCCGCGTCTCGGGCCAGGATGGCGTAGGGGTTGAAGTTGTTGCCCAGGTTAGCCCCCCGGCTACCGGCGAAGTTACCGGCGACGTCGTAGATGGGCAGTAGTGGGTGGTGCTTGTAGGAGCCGGATACTGCGTTCTGTTCGTTGTTGTTACTAAAGCCTCCCTTACGATTGCCGAAGGACATGGTGAAGTTCTCCCCGATTCGCACCCGGTCGCTGAGGGCTGAGAACTGCGTATTGGCGCGAATTGACATGCGTTCGTAGGAGACAAAGCGGGTGATGGCCTCCTGATCGAAGTAGTTGAGGCTAAAGGCGTAGCGTGCAGTTTCGGTGGCTCCGGTGGCGGAGAGCTGATGGTTTTGGATGGGCGCATTCGGGCGGGTCACCTGGTCCCACCAGTCGGTGTCAGCCGAACGGGTGATGGCGTTGATGTTGTCCGGGGTCAGGGAGTACTCGTCCTCGTTGGCCGTCTCGGCTCCGCTAGGAAAGACGTAGTTCGGAATGCTCACCTCTCCGTTCGGACCGAAGTCGTACTGCCCGTGGGAGGGGGTCTTGCCGGCGTAGAGGTCGGCCAGGTAGAGGTACTCGCCGAGCTCGCGGGCGTTGAGTACCTCTACGTCCTGAGCGGCATTCTGTAGGCCGTAGTAGGTATCGTAGGAAATAGTGGGCTTACCAAGCTTACCCTTCTTGGTGGTGATGATGACCACACCGTTGGCGGCCCGAGAGCCGTAGATGGAGGCGGCCGAGGCATCCTTGAGCACCTGCAGCGATTCGATATCGTTGGGGTTCAGGTTATTCTGGTTGCGGGTCGGTACGCCGTCGATCACGTAGAGCGGGCTGTTATTGCCTACCGTACCGTAGCCCCGAATACGTATGGTCGCTCCTCCTCCGGGGGTGGCGTCGTTGACGACCGTGATACCGGAGGCGCGCCCCTGCAACTGCTGGGCGAAGGTGGTGGCCGGTACGGCTAGAAGCTCCTCAGAGTCTACGGTAGCCACCGCACCGGTGATGTCGCGCTTACTCTGGGCGGTGTAGCCCGTAACGACCACCTCCTCCAGCAGCTCACCGGAGGTCAACTGTACGTCGACGACCGACTCCCCCTCCACCGGTACCTCCCGGGCGCTATAACCGGTATAGCTGACCAGAAGCGTGCTGCCGGGTTCGGCGTCAATGGAGTAATTGCCGTCAAAATCCGTGACGACTCCGGAGGTAGTGCCCTGGATAAGGATGGACGCCCCAATGAGCGGATCCCCATTATCGGCGTCGGTGACCGTTCCGGTGACCTGGGCCATAAGCAGATTGGCGCACAAGCAGGCAGCTACTACAATAAGGTAGCGGCCCGCCCCGCGGGGGGAGGTAATTGACATGATCGTAAGGTAGATTAAGCGTGTAGAATGATTGTCTGCGCTGCTAATATAGGCAGCCAAAAACGAAAACCATAGGAAATTTTACAATTTTGTGAATTTCACAAAATCGTATCAGTTTACCGCCGTGCCCGCCGTTCCTTGCGCCACCGCCTCCGCTCCGCCCGCCACTCCTCCAGCCGCCCCCGCCGCTTGAAGTACTTGCGCCGCCCCAGGCGGAACTTCATTTTTAGCTTCCCTTCCGCGTCTTGCCCCCCCACCAGGTAGATCTTCCAGCCGGCCCGGTCGTAGCCGGTCGGGGTGGGGGCCTCTTCCATAAGGCCGCGACCGATGTTGCGCAGCGGGATCGACACCAGAAAGTCAGGCCCCCCGACATCGTCGTAGGTACCCTCGGCGAACACCTGAATACCGGTCGACTGTACCTCCATACGCGACATGACCAGCCGGCCACTGTCAATACGCACCTCGCCCACCAGGGGGGCAAAGCGCAGGTGCTGGAAGCGTTTTTTCATCTTCGCCTTCTTCCCGGTACGGGCCAGGAAGGGCCAGTCGGCCAGCTCCAGCCCGGTGAGGCGGAAGGCGACCGTGCCGCGGGTGCTATCGATAAGGAGCCGCTGCCGCGACTCGTCAAGTTGACCCACTAGCGATCCCGTCAGATTGAGCCGCCCGCGCAGTATACCTAATTGATCGACCCGTGTGGAATCGAGCTGCCCGAATTCTTCTAGTAGGCGATGAAGGGAAAGAGAATCAGTACTGAAATCTACCGTAAAGGGACTGTGCGCTCGCTCGTCCAGGTCGTAGGTCGCCGCCAGATCAACCCGGCCCGCCCCGAGGCGAAAGCCCGACTGCTCCACCACCAGCTGGGTTGAATCGCGCAGGTGCATGCCCGCGTGCACATCCACGAAAGGGGTAGCGCGGCCGAGGTAAAAGGTATCGATACGTAGACTCAGGTCCGGACGGAAGCTGCCGAAAATACCCTCGGTAGCCGAGAGCAGTTGGTGCGGATCGAAATCGGTAGTATCCGCCGCGGCCGCAGCCCGTCTTTCCGCGCGGACTGCGGCCCGCCCCGTGGTGTCCGGCCGGATGAAGTCCCGTAGCTCCGACCAGTGTAGCTCGGTAGCCGTCAGGTCGGCGCGTAATTTAAAGGGAGTGCCCAGTTCGGGGTAGATAAAGCCGCTAATCTGATCCAACTCTCCCGTCAGCTCCACGGCCCGCCGGGTGGCATCGCTCATCAGCTCCAGCGCGTACGTGGCCCGCTCCTTGGCCACGTCTACAGCAAAGTGCCGTACCGGAATGTATACGCCCGCCGGTGGGTAGCTCACGCGGCTGGAGTCGATGCGTAGCGCCAACTGACCGTCTTTGAGCAACTCCGGCACACTAGCCGGAGTGCCATCCAGCTCCAGGTCGATGCCGAAGGAGCCACTGCTGAAGAAGAAGTTCTCGGCCCGAAAGAGGTCGTTGACGAGTTGCGGATCACCCGTCAGGTGCAGCGTACTATGCAGTCGCTGCATACCGGTTGTGTCGTAGTTGAGCGCCCCGGCAAAGCGCCCATCCCGCCCGTCGTCGAAGAGCAATCGGCCGGCGTTGTAGCCCGGCGTGATGCCAAAGGTATCGTCGATCACCCCCCGGTGCGCAAAGTCGATGTGCAGGTCACGCGGCAGCCGGTCGAGCTCGGCGGGCAGCGCCGGACCGAAGTAGTCGATGGTCGGCCCCAGTGCGTTCAGGTCTAGGTGCTCGGTCACCAGCTCCAGGGCGAAGGGCGTCCGGCCGGCTCCACCTAGGTCCAGCCGGGCCCCGAAAGCCACCTCGCTGCCCGCCCAGTCGAAGCTCGTGCGCTGGAGTACCAGGGTGTCGCGGTCGAAGTGCAGCCCGGTACGGAGATCCGTCAGGGTAAACACATCGTAATAGGCCACCGTGTCCAGCCGCACGTCCAGGTTGGGGTGAAAGGTGCGCTGAATGCCCAGCAGGGCGGACTTAATGGCCTGGCTCTCATCCGCCTCGCTCGACTGGGGTGGCACCGGCGGCCCCGCCCCCGATTCCTCCTGGTTGAAGTAACCGTTTTGGCCGAAAAAGGCGCGAAAGTCCGTCCAATTGATACGCGGAGCCAGTAGGGTGACGTCGGTGCGCACCGCCTCACCGGGGCGATTAAACACCAGAGGGGTGAGATTATCGACGCTGCCCACCAGCTCCAAAGCCACGCCGGTAGGTAGCGGACTACTTTGAATGTGAAAGCGCACATCCTCGCCGCTTTTGCCCACCTCGATGTACTCGAAGGGGAAGCGCACGCCGGCCGGCCGGTAGACCACGTCGAGGTCCGTGAAGCGCAGCAGGCCGTCGGTGCGATCCAGGATGTCGGGCAGCGAGGCAATGAGGCTTGCATCGGCGTCGGTGGTGAAGGTAAAGCGACCGCGCTCAAAGAGAAAGTCTTCGTTGCCGAGGCGCTGGCTGACCGTCTCGGCGCTGCCGGACACGCGCACGGGGGCCTTTAACCGGGTATCGTACTCGTTGGCGTAGAGCAGGGCGTGGGGCATCTCCACGTACAGTCCCTGCTGGTAGGCGCGCACGCTATCGAAGTCGAAGCGTAGGTTCTTGCGGCTGCCCGGTGTACCGCCGTCGGCCTCGTCGAGCCGGTTGACGA
This sequence comes from Neolewinella sp., assembly GCF_965214665.1. Lineage (GTDB taxonomy): Bacteria > Bacteroidota > Bacteroidia > Chitinophagales > Saprospiraceae > Neolewinella. The sequence goes on from NZ_OZ243970.1 coordinate 4,182,803, forward strand.
AGGTGCCGACCGCGTGGGCGTCACGAAAGAGGTACTGCTTGATCTTCACGTCCTGGCCGGCAAAGCGGAAGGCGATGTGTACCTCCGGATTCTCGCCGCGCTCGAAGCTGCTAGTGATCTCGGCGCGCACCGGGAAGCGGCCCCTGATGTCGTACTCGGCTAGTTTGGCCTGGAGGTCGTCGTGGAGCATACCGCGTGACTGGGCGAAGTCCGTAGCCGTATTTTCCAGCGTGATCCGGCTCATCCCGCCCTCCCGTCGCACGATGGTAGCGCCGATGTCGAAGGTCTGGTCGCCGATGGCCAGCGGGGTAGGGGGCACGGTCCACTCCTCCGCGCCAAAGTGCACGTCGAGGTGGCCGCTCACGGGCGTATCGTCGAGGTAGCCGCCCTTATCGGTGTTAAAGGCTAGAATGCCCAGGTGTAGGTCGAGGTCGGTGGCCAGGTCGATACCACCGTCGGCCGCCCGGTGGCCGGTAGCGTCCAGGCGGTGCAGGGCGGCCACGATCCGTTTTTTCTTCAGCGGGTTGATGAAGGTGAAGTTCACCTCGCTCAGTTGTACGTCGAGCCCGTCATAATCCAGGACCAGGGCGGAGGGCGCAGGTGCGGCTGACGCAGAATCGGGCCGAAACAACTCCCCCGCATTGGTGCGCCCCGTGGAGTCCGTTTCCAGATGGATGCTGCCCTCGTGCATCTCTACGGCTAGTACGCGGAGGGTATCGTGCAGCAGGGCGTCCAGGCTGATCTCGCCGCGCAGCCGGCGCACCGCTACCAGGGCTGGGGCATGGCGGGGCAGCAGGGAGTCGCGCACCACCAGGCTATCGACCGACATACTCACGCGGGGAAAGGTCTCCCAGGCCCGCAGGTCGACGCGGCGGAAGGCGACCTCCAGGCCGGCCGTGGCGGTGAGCTCGTGCAGGAGTTTTTCCTCGTGGGAGTCGAGCCAGCCGTTGAGGTACCACAGGCCTAGGGCCAGGCCCACCAGTAGCAGGAGCAGCAGGACAAGGAATCCTTTGAGTAGCTTTTTTACCATAGCACGATCGCGGCCCCCCAGCAGTAACGTACGAGAACGGGGTGGCGTGTGGATGGGTTCGTGAAAGCTTACCCTACTCCAACAACCGCAGCACCAACCGCTCCGTGCCTCCGTTACCGACCTCCACCATGCGGCTCACCGGTTCACCCTCCGGGGGCACCAGCCGCAGCGTAAAGCGACCGACAGAAAGATCGTGCAGGGTGAACCGCCCCTCGGCATCCGTCAGCGCGGCCAGGTCGGGGAAGGTGCCGGGGCCGTCCTGAAGGGTGATGCTCACCTCGGGCACGGGGCGGCCGGTGGCGTCGATGACCTGTCCGTCGATGGTATAGTTCATAGCAGTAGAAGTAAAACAGCCGGCGACCGTCACGAGGACGACCGCCAGCATGCTGAATAATCGGAAGTGTATCAGGACCACTACTGACCCATCTGTTTCCAGCTCTTCATCAGGTTGAACACCCCCGGGGTGATGCGGGTGGCGGAGTTGCCGGAGCTGCTACCGTTGGTGTGGATGCCCACGGCGTAGCGCTGGCCATCCTGGATGTGGTAGACCGACGAGCCGCTCTGACCGCCGGCGGTGTCGATGTCGTAAGTGATGGTACTGCTACTGACCGACTTTACCCCCCGGCTGTGGTACCACTGGGTGCCGGCGGGCTTGTCGCCGGGGTAACCGGTCAGGTTGAGGTACTTCGCCTTGAGCGCAGTGTCGCCCATGTAGGCAAATCCGAAGGTACCCGTACGCAGGCCCAGCCGGTTGTTCTCCGGCAGGATGATGCAGCCGTAATCACTGCTGCGCTGGCGACTACTCGTCCAGCCGGTGACGCTGCGCAGGTGAGTAGCCACGTGGGCGCCAAAGGGCATGGTGCTGCCGTTGCGGCCCGGCATGACGGTGATCGAGCTAGCCCAGCCGCCCTCGTCGTGCAGGTACACACAGTGGCCGGCGGTCATGATGGTGCGCGGGCCGATGAACCAGCCGGTACCGATGTACTGCCGTCCGGTACGGGTATTGATCAGCAGCGAGCAGGTCGCACTCCAGGGGTAGGAGCCGGTGCTGGTGATACGCACGCGGTCGTCAGTGCCAATGACTACCTCGTCGGCGAGTTCACTGTCCGCTGCGGCGGCGCGTGGCGGCTGCTCGTCGTAGCTAGCGAAGTAGGCGTCCAGCAGCTGACCCTCCTGTGCGGGATCGGGAAGCTGCTCGCCGCTGGGGGCGTCCTGCGAGCTGACCTCGTCGAGGTCCAGGGCGGTCGCCTCGTCGGATGTGGCCGGTAGCCCAACTGCCTCGACAGTGGACTCCAGGCCCAGTTCGCGGAGTCGTTCGCTTTCCAGGCCGGGACTACCGGCTTCAAGGAGGGAGGTGGAGGAATCGGTCGCGGCGGTTTTGCCGTTGCCGTTGGGGGTGATAACGTCGCTACTGACGTCCTTTAGGGTAGTAGCCATGATAAGGGATTAAGTGTGATAAGGGATGGATTACACACCTTTATACAACCACCAAATTACCCGTTACACGATGCCACTAAAAAACTAAAGCCCGGAAACTGCGCCCCCGACACCAGCCACGCCTCCCCAGAAAACACTCCGGGCGGCACACTTTAGGCGCGTACGCAGGTGCACACTCAGTCGAGCCAGCCCCCGGGCAGCTTTAGTTTTACCGGCTGCGGGGCGGGGGTATGACGCTTTAGCGGATCATCCTCCGGCCGGAGGGGCTGGGCAGCGAAGCGGCGCTCGTTCCGGGTCACGAGGTCGGTCAGCACCAACCGGTCGGCGGTGAGGCTGTCGATGCGGTAGGGCAGGTAGAAGTCCCGTTCGCGGCGGTAGCGGTTGGGTATGCGGCTCTTGCCCAGGAAGTAGTCTACGGAGAGGGTCAATTCCCGGGAGTCGGCGTCCAGGGCGTAACGGCCCAATAGGTAGCGGGCCGCGCCACGGTTTTCGGTACCGTAATCCTGCTCGAAGGTGCCATCGGCGGTGAGCACGAGGCGGTAGCCAGTGCCTTCCTCTTGCCAGGCGACGGACTGGAGCAGGGAGTCGGTGGGCTGGCCGAGCAGGGTAGTGAAAGGAAGTAAGCAGAGAAGTAGGCGTAGGGCCATAGCGTAGGGGGTGGGGGCTATGGTATAAGGTACGGCGGGGGCGGCTTGCTCAGTGGGGGTGGGGATTTAATGGGATTTTAATTCTCACAGCCGCGGCAGCACCTCCTCCCCAAAAAACTTGATGAAGTAGTCCTGATTCACCCCCACGTTGTGGAACACGATCTTGTCGAAGCCGCAGGCGAGGTCCCGTTTGATCAGCTCGACGTGCTCCTCGGGGTCGACGGAAATGCGGATGTTCTGGGCCACCTCCTCGGGGCCAATGAACTGACTGGCCGCCTCGAACTGGGCCGGGTTGCGCAGCTCACCGTGGACGGAGCTGGTGCCGACGTTGGTGCGCCACTGGGCGTGGGCCAGCTCCTTGGCCTCCGCTTCGGTGGCGGCGACGCAGAGGTCGACCTTCAGCAGCAGGGGCCCCTTGCCGCCGGCGTCGCGGTAGGCGGCTACGGTGTCCTGGAGGTGGTTGGTGGGTTTCCAGGTGGTGTAGAGTCCGTCGGCCCACTCGGCGATGTCGGCGGCGGTTTCCTTAGTGATGGCGCAGCCGATGGCCCGGATCTCCTCTTCGGGTAGGGTGTAGAGTCTGACGTCCTCGGCCGTGATCCACTCGCCGCGGAAGGTGAAGTGCTCGCCGGCCCAGAGGCGTTTCATGATGTGTACGGCCTCGGCCAACTTGCGGTTGCGGGCCTGCTTTTCGGGCCAGTGGTTGCCGGTGATGTGTTCGTTGAGAAACTCGCCGCTGCCGAAGCTTGGCCAGAAGCGACCGGGGTACATCTGGCAGAGGGTGGCCACCGCCTGGGCGATGATCACCGGGTGGTAGCGCTCCACGGGCGAGTTGACCACCCCGATGGGTACGTGGTCGGTGGCCTCCAGGGCCGCGCCCAGCCAGCTCCAGGTGAAGCCGCTCTGCCCCTGTGCCTCGCTCCAGGGGAAGAGGTGGTCGGAGCTGGCCAACTCGTCGAAGCCGGCGCGTTCGGCTCGTTTGGCTAACTCCAGCAGGTGGCGGGGGGTGAATTGTTCCTGGGAGATTTGGTAACCGAAGGAGGGCATGGGTGTGGAGGTGGTATTTAAGGTAATGTGGGTTCGAGCGGTGCGGTTCAATCTGCGGTGCACCTGCGGCCCCGCTCGCTTGGTGCTGGATGGGTTGTTGGCTGCCCGCGATTGCCTGATCCAAACTATTTTTCAGACTAGGCGCCTCCACAACCCCCCAGTGCAGTAATGCAACCGCTGCTCGGGGTCCGGCAGCCCGACCTACTCCTCATACATCCGCTCCACCTTCAGGGCCGCCAGCTCTACGAAAAGGTCGGCGAATTTGGCGGTCACGTCCCGAAAGTAGCGAGCGCCTTTTTCCGCGGTAGCCTGGCGCGGGTCGCCGATACCAGTGTCGGCCGTGACGCGTGACCACCGGCGCTCGTGGGTGACCCAGCCCTCGGCGAAGGCGGCGATGCGGTGTTTGTGCTCGCGACCGGCTCCGGCTTCCTCCAGGGGCAGCACCAGGTCGGGGCGTAGGTGCAGGACGAGGCTGGTTTCCATCTCGTCGGCGTGGTCGCCTCCTTCCGTGAAGTAGGCCGATTTGTCGAGCGCCCGAAACCAGTCGGAGGTACAGAAGAACATCTCCGGGTAGCGCAGTCCGAGTTCCTTGAGCAGCACCTTAAAGCTGTTGCCCCCGTGGCCGTTGAAGACGAGTAGCTTTTTTACCCCCTGGCGGTCAAGGGTGGCGGCCACATCGTCCAGTATGGCGAGCTGGGTGGTGGGGTTGAGGTTGATGTCGAGGAAGATGTCGGCCTGCCCCGTATTGATGCCGAAGGGGATGGTGGGCAGTACCATGATCTTTGCCCCCCGCTCCCAGGCCTGGCGGGCGGCCTCGGTGGCGATGCCCTCGGCCTCGATGTTGTCGGTGGCGTAGGGTAGGTGGTAGTTGTGGGCCTCGGTGGCCCCCCAGGGCAGGATGGCCAGGTCTACGGTGGCGTCCTGGAGGTGCTTGTAGTTGGTTTCGGCGAGGAGGTAGGGGCGGGGCATGGGGGGGTGGTTTTCGACTAAAATACCTCGGAGACCGTCGGTGCTAGCCGTCGGACGGTTTAGAACCGTCCGACGGCTATCCCGAGCAACTTTGCACCCGCGGCCCCGCCCCCTGCCAAAACTATTGTGTAACACCCGCCCCATTCCCCGCATAAAGCATACAGACACACCCCCGACAGTATGCTGCTACGACTACTCCTCCCACTCCTCTTCCTTCCCCTCCTACTACCCGCCCAGGACGTCCGGCGCATCGAGCAGTACCTGCCGGGTACCCGCGTGACCTACTTCATGGGGCAGTGCGGCGAGGACGTGCCGGAAGCCGCCGGTCGCCTCAGCTTCTGCGACGGAGCCGGTAACCTTGGTGTAGTCACGCAGAGCCTGGGCCTGAGCGGTCGCGGCGTACTGGAGATGCTACCCAATTACTTCAACGACAGCGAGGTGTACGTGACCCGCGGCGGACTGAGCATCCGCCACGCCGATGGTAGCTGGGAGAACGTGCCGAACCCCGCCGTGGGCGTACGCGACTTCCGCGGGGAGATCACCAACGAGGGGCAAATCGAGACCGGACTGGTAGATGCCGATGGCCGGGTGCACTTCAACATCACCAGCACCTCCCGGCGCCTCTACTATACCTATGACCTGACCACTACAGCGATCGCCGAGGTGCCGGCCACCACTCAGCAGGGTATCGTCAATTTCGCCTATGATGCCAACCAGGACCGGGTCTACGCCCTGGGGGCCTCCTTTCGTGACATCAGACTTTATCGTTACGATGCGGAAAGTGGGGGCGCTAGTGAGGTAAGTGAATTGGATGGATTACCGGAGGTACAGTCCGTCGGTTCGAACGGGGCGACCTTTGCCTTTCACGACGACCAGTTATGGTTGGGGACTACCCAGGGCTTGTTTCTGATCAATCCGGAAGATAACTACGCCGTAACCAGCCTAAGCGCCGACAACGGCAAGCTGCCCCTCAATACCGTTACCGATATTGACTTTGCCGACGACGGCAGGGCATGGCTCACCCAGACTGGAACGAACCGTGGTGCCGTCGTGCGCCTTGACCTGAGCGATACCACCTTCACCGAATACGTACTGACCCGGCCCGGCAACGCCAACATCGAACTGGCCTTTCGGGACCTGGCGGTGCTGGCCGACGATCGTATCACGGCCGTATTTACCAACGACTTCGGCTACGTGGACCTGGACGTAAGTGGCGGGACTCCGGAGTGGACCTTCGTCGGCCGCGACAGTCTCGCCGCCCTGGGGCTGCCGATCACCTACACCCCCACCTCCGTCGAGCGCCACGCCGGCCGTACCTATTACCTGACCAACGATTTTAGCACCGGTAATACCAATAATGCCGAGGTGCTCATCCGCGACGCCGCCGACAACTTCACCACCCGCAACGACGACCGGCCCACCAACTACAGCTACTGGGAGCTGGAGCGCTTCGAATACTTTGCCCCCGACCGGCGGGGTGGAATGTATTTATTGAGCTCAGCGGATAAGATCGTCACCTACATCGGAGAAGACCACGGTCTTCGCTCGCGTAAGCTGTCCAATCTGGCCCCGCAGACGCCCGCAGTCGATGACCGAGGGCGGCTGGTTTACTACGGTACGGTCGACGGCACCACTGCCTGGCGGCTACTCGACCGGCCCGTAGACCGGCTCATCTCCGGCGCGCTCCCCAGCGGGCTCATTCCCTCCGCCTACGGCAACGTGGTATCTTTCTTTAGCCGCGCCACCGGTGAATATATCCGAACGGTCAACGGACAACTCATCGCCCGCGACACCCTGCCCGGTGGGGGACAGGCGTACAGCGATGTCTATAACTTTGCCAACGGCGACGGCGGCCGCGTCTGGCTGGCCGGACAGGACCGCGGACAGGGCATGCCCATCATCAGCTACGACCCCGTCACCGGCGATACTACCCGCTATTCCCCCGGCGTGAGTTTTGGTGCCCCCCGGCGCGTACTGCCCGGTCCCGACGGCAGCATGTATTTTATCGCCCAGCGGGGGCTGGTGTACTACGACGGCAGCGATTACCACCTGCACACGAGTGCCGACTATGACGAACTGCGTACCATTCACGATGCCGCCGTCGATACTACGGGTCGGCTGTTTCTGCTCACGGACTTCGTAGGTACCATCCACACCCTGGAGAACCTGGACGCCACGCCCACCATCACCACCCGGCGCGTGGAAGCCTTACTGCCCTTTACGAATCTGTACGGGTCTACCGCCCTGGGGCTGGACGCCAATGGTAACCTGTGGGTAGAGGGGCAGGCCACCGTATTCAAGATCATCGACGACCTCACCGCCCCGAGCTACCGCCCCGGGGGCGAGGAGCGCACGCTCAGCGGCCGCGTGTACGCCGACCTGAACAAGAACGGCAGCTACGATGCGGGCGAGGAGGTGCCCAACCAGCCCGTCGCCATCACCGTGGCCGGTCGCACTGTAATGCGCCTCACCGACGACGCGGGCCGCTACGCCACTATACTGACGGAGGCCAACCAGGACTACCGCATCACGCTGACCACCCTGGGCCGGATCTACTTCTCCCGCGACCGCCAACAGACCATCGCCGTGGACGCCACCGACCGCAACTACCTCGTCAGAGACTTCCGCCTCGAAGTAAAGGAATACAACAGCCTCTACTTTCAAACGGCCAACAAGATCGGTGTGTGGGGCTTTGAGCGCGAGGGCTTTACCAACACCTTCACCACGGCGGTGACCAATCTGTCGCTCACCGAGCCCTTCCGCGAGCTCGACATCGAGTTCTTATACTTCAACGCCGAAGAGGGCACCGACAATGAGCTCCCCGCGGTAAAAACCGTGCGTGTCACCCGGTTAAGCCCGACCGGCGTGCCGCTGCTGATCGACTATTTGACCATCGAACCCCGCAGCCACCGCTGGTCCATCCGACAGCTTTCTCCGACGAGGTACGACCGCGAAACCGTAGAGGTAACGCCCGCCTTTCGCACTAGCGTCGATACCGTAGCTACCACGCTAAGCGTCGGCGACCTCCAGCCCCGGCAGACGCTCGTCATCGAGGTCGTTACGGAGGTATTCCAGGCTCGATCCAACGGCACGGTCATCGTCTACACCCCCGGCCGGGTGGATAGCCCCGACCTCAACGATAACGGTCCCAACGGCGGCGGCACGGTATTCATCTACCCCGACGACGATCCTACGCTGCCCGGTCCCGCGCCCCTCGATCCCTTCGACGATCCTAACTCCCCCTACGTTTCCCCCGACGACATCTACGAAGACCCGCCCTACGAGGACCCGGAAGACGTTTACGCCCCATCTCCCTACCGGGCCCCCATCTTCAGTAGCTACGATCCCAACGACAAGCTCGTGGACGGCGGCGTAGTCACCAAGACCAACGACACTGAGCTCGACCGGAAGTGGCTCACCTACACCATCCGCTTCGAGAACACGGGTAACTTCCCGGCCAAGGACGTCTGGATCATCGATACCCTCCACGGCCGCTTCCAGCCGGAGTCGGTGACCTTCCTGGAGGCCAGTCATACCGCCACGGTCGACTTCTTAGAGCAGAGCGATAGTCTAAGCGTCCTCCGCTTCAGCCTCGAGGACATTTACCTTCCCTTCCAGGATAGCCTCAACGACGGCTACGTCCGCTTCGCCCTGCGCGTCGACGAGGACATTGCCGTGGGCGACACCCTCAGCAACCGGGCGGCCATCTACTTCGACCAGAACCCTCCCATTATTACCAACGTGGTCCGCAACCGCTTCATCGAGGTACAGGACCCGGTCTCCAATACGGCGGGGCCGCAGGTGCAGTCTTCCCTGGAGGTGTTCCCCAATCCTACCTCCGGACGCCTGTACATCCGCAGTGTCGAGGCTATTCAAGGGGTGCAGCTCTATACGCTGGAGGGTCGGCTGGTGGGTGATTACGGGCCGGGTACGGGGGAGGTTTCGGTGCAGGCGCTGCCTAGTGGGGTGTATGTGCTGCGGGTGGACACCGAAAGCGGGACGGGGGTGCGGCGGGTGGTGGTGCGCTGATTAGCCGATTAGTTGTTCCAGCACGTCCCGGGGAGTCCAGCATTCGCCGTCATCCTGCGCTTGGAGCTCCCGGGCGAAGAGGATCGTGCGGATAGGCTCCCCCTGGTAGAAGGGTAGTTTTGTCGCTTTTTCTACCAGTTCTCGCCGTAGTCGGGAAGCATTCGTGACCTCGGACCACTTGCATTCTCCCACCAATAAGGATGACCCATCGTGTGGCCGGGTGACCGAGAGCACGGCGCAATTAAACCTGTTCGGTCTGTCGATTGTAGAAGGGCATGCAAATCTTATGTAGTGCAAACATAATGTTCTTACTGCATAAAAAGTGCGGTTCAATTTACACTGCACCTGCGGCCCCGGCCCCGATACCACGGATCGGCCGTGAAATCTCTTTCCATCCCAGCGTAACATTCCCACCTCCACCGGACTCCAAAGGGCAAACGACCTCTGTAGTCATAGATGCCAGCTGGGCCCTTCTTTTCGGGGGTAGCTACGCGGTGGGGGCTACGCTCATCATTTTACTTGTACGTCGGGGTATTCAGCGGGAGCAGCGGAGTATTGCGGAGTGGGCTGAGCTGGCAGACAAACTAAAGGGGAGTCTCTCCTAACGAGCGCCAACCACGAAGAAAGCATCAGCACCTTATCTTTGTAAATCTTGTACGCCACTACACGATTTACATGGATACTCTATACCTACCACGCATACTCGAGCATCGACTGACGCGCTTAATTCAGCAGTTTCCAGCCGTGGCAGTACTGGGTCCCAGGCAGGTAGGAAAGACATCCTTGGTGCAGGCAATACGCAATCAGGTAGGCAAACCATCCGTCTACCTCGACCTAGAGCGGCAGGCGGATTTGGCGAAACTGCGGGATCTGGAAAGCTTCGTAGAACTGCACCGGGAGCAGTTGGTCATCCTGGATGAGATCCACCGGCAACCGGGACTGTTTGCTGAGCTCCGGGGGGCCATTGATCGGTACCGGCAACCCGGTCGTTTCATCTTCCTGGGGTCTGCATCAGCCGAATTATTACGGGGAAGTTCCGAGAGCCTGGCCGGCCGTATCGCCTACCTGGACCTCCACGGCCTGACCTTTTCCGAGGTACGCTCTACCGTAGACTACCGAACGCTATGGCTAAGGGGTGGCTTCCCGGATAGTGTGCTAGCATTGGACGCAGAAGCCAGTCAGGAGTGGCGGCTAAATTTCGTGCGTTCGTACGTCGAGCGGGAACTTCCTCGCCTCGGCCTCGGCGCCGACCCCGTCGTGCTGCGGCGACTGTGGACAATGCTTGCGCACGATAACGGACAGCTACTCAACAAAACCAAACTCGCCAGTGGACTGGACCTCAATGTCAGGACCCTGGACAGATACCTCACCTTCTTCGAGCAGGCGTTTCTGCTACGCCGGCTACCGCCCTTCTACGCCAACGTAGGCAAGCGACTCACCAAATCTCCTAAACTCTACCTGCGGGATACCGGAGTCCTTCATACATTGTTAGGAATCGACACTCCGACGGACCTACTCGGCCACCCTGCGATCGGCAGCAGTTGGGAAACGTTCGTCCTGGAAGAGCTGTGGGCGCTAAAACCCGGCTGGGCCGAATACTTTTTCTACCGCACCCAGGGAGGGGCCGAAGTTGATCTGGTCATCCTCCGGGGAGGAATACCGTACGCAGTAGTGGAAGTCAAGCATTCATCGGCACCGAGTCTGCGGCGGGGGTACTTTTCGTCGGTCGAAGACTTACGCCCCAAGCATCAGTACGTCGTTGCGCCGGTAGAAGAAAGTTATTTGCTACGGGAGGGCATTCGAGTGGTAGGGCCAGCCGAATTAGCTGAACTGTTCTAAGCCGCCAGCTTCACCGATACCGCCACCGGCCCCTTTGGTCCCTTGCCCGTATCGAAACTCACCCGGTCACCCTCCTTAACGGGCTCTTCCAGGTTGTCGACGTGTACGAAAAAGCTCTCCTTACTGGTACTTTCCTCGATGAAGCCGTAGCCCTTCTCGGTATTGAAGAACTTCACGGTGCCCGTCTTGGTGAACTTCGAGGTATCGGACTTTACCGAAGAGGGCGTACTGATGTCGATGTCTTCGATGTCGACCGACTGGCGCAGGGCGGGATCGGGCGGCTGGGTGGTGAGGTTGCCGTCCAGACCGACGTACATGAACTCCGGTGGGTTGAGGGGACTATCCTTTTTCTGCTCGCGGGCGTACTGCTTGTCGCGCTTTTTCTTTTGCCGTTTCTTTTCGCGTTCTTTCTTGTTAAAACTGATAGCCATAGGTAGTATTTAAGCTGTCTGGACGGGGTGTCGAGGCCGCTTGTTGTTTGATTGGATAAGTTACAACCGGTGGGGTTGGGGTTAGTTGTGGGGGCGGGGTCGCGGGATGCGGTAGAGCTGGTGGGATGGCGGGAGGGATCGTAAATGCGCCCTACTTTTACCCCATGCGTATCACGCTATCCGCCCACCAAGACGCCCTAGCCGAGCTCCCCCGCGTCACGGAGGGGGCCATGGCCGGGGGTGTACTACCTGCGTTGCTCCTATTTTCGTGCAAAAAAGATGGCGGTAGACACTAAATTCAAAGTCGGCGACTACGTACGTGCTCGCCCGGACTTCTTGGCCGAGCTCGATGACGACCGGCACGAGCCGATGGCCGAACACTTTGGTGGCAAAATTATCTCACTGGACCCAGCGGAAGGCTATGCACTGATCAGTCTGGACGCCGATTCGCTTGCCCATTTTACGGCCGACGATGTACGACAAATGGACGAGGAGGGGCTCGATCCCTACCAGTACGCCTTCGGACTGGACCAGCTCGTACCCGCGCCCCGCCGTGATACGGAAGCCACCTACCGCGCCGCGGTGGCCCGCATAGAGCAGCTTCTCGATGAGCAGCTTGCCGAAACCGAAGAAGAGTATGAGGCTACTTTTCAACGCCATAAACAGGAGACACTAGACGCATTTGCTACTTACCTACGGCAGTCCGGTGCGGAGGAAGATGACTTTAGTCAGCAAGTCGGTAGTATCGAGTTATTCATGGACATGGCCTTTAACTACGCCGACGTAACTACCCCGGAAGAGTACACCCCCTACGCCGTCGAAGAGGTGATGCTGGACGTCATGCCGCGTAAGTTGAGCGCGAACCGGGATTATTATGTCCGGCTGGCCGATACCTGTGTCACCTACCTCGACTGGTTGGGCCAGTCCGGCCGCCTCCGCGACGCACCTAAAGTACTACGTGCCGCTCGCGCCGCCGCGAAGAAGTTACCCGCCCGGGCCATGGATCCCAGCCGCTGGGGCATCAGCAAAACCCTCATGATGGGCATGCAGGACGAGGGCATCGACCCTACCGACCGGCAGCAGCTCGATGCCTATATTACTCGCTATAACGCGGGGCTTGATCTGCCCCGGCACACTGCTACTCCTCCGCCCAGCCCGCCGCCGCATGAGCGCTTTTCTTACGGCCGCAATGACCGCATCACGGTGGAGTATGAGGACGGGAGCCGCAAGGAGAATACGAAGTTCAAGTATGTGGAGAAGGACCTGCGGGAGGGGCGGTGTAGGGTGGTGGGTTAGAACAAGATAGGGGCAGAGGGCGGGGCCGCAGGTGCAGTACGGGTGGTGAAAGCACGATCACCTAGCTCGACCCAATGGGGTAGGGCATGGGGTGTTTTAACCGCCAATTATTTTATTACTTGAGCTCCCGATGCCTACGCCGACTACCAATGCCGTTCGCCTGCTATTACGCTTGCTGGCGGCACCGGGGCGGTTACAACGAAAGGACCTGGCCGAATACCTCGGGGTGCCGAAACTGGACACCGTCACCGGCTACATAAACAACCTCCGGGAGGCGGGCATCGACATCCAGTACGACCAGCACTACCGCTACTACGTGGTGCCCCGGCGGGGATTCAAGGAGCTGGACTACCTCGCGCCACTCTCAGAAGACGATAAGACGCGATTGAAGAGATTACTCGGCCAGCTCCCCACCGCGGAAGCTACCCAACTGTACAACAAGCTCGAATCGCTCTACGACTACCAGCAACTCGGCCTCGAAGCCCTCCGCGAACCCGAGCTCGAAAAGATCAATGACATCGAGCGGGCGTGTAAAGAAAAGCGCCGCATCTTGCTGGTGGGCTACCGCAGCCGGTCCGGCAACGACGTCCGCGACCGCAAGGTCGAAGCCTTTGCCGTAGAACCGGAGCGGGGCATGATCCGCGCCTACGACGTGGCCGCCGATAAGCGGCGCACCTCCTTCTTCATGCTCTCCCGCATCGAGCGGGTCACCCTCCTCGACGAATTCTGGATGTGCGAGCAGGAGCACTACTACCGGCAGGCCGATGCCTTTAACATCGTGATGGACAAGACCGAGCTGGTGCACCTCACGCTAAAAGTTAGCGCCTACAACGACTTGGTAGAGCGCCACCCCCAGGCCCGCCAGCACATCGTCGCCGGCAAAACGGTCAACACCTACGACTTCCAGGGACGGGTGAATGCGAAGTATATCGGCCTGCTGCCCTTTCTGCTGGCGAACTGGCAGCATGTGGAGGTGCGGGGGCCGGCTAGTTTGTTGGTGCGGCTGGAGGAGGAAATCGGGGCGCTACGAGATAGGTGGGGTGGGGGAGTTCGGGGGTCACCCTGATTTTTGGGGTGGGTTGGGGAGTAGGTTTGCCGGACGATTACAGCGACAACGATGAGTTCAATCTTACGAGAGAAAATCTGGCAAAACTATGCAGCAAGCTCAGTCGGGCGTAGCCGGAAGGTTTGCAATACCTCATTGAGCTGGTCAAGGAAGTCCTGGCGTAAGCTTACGTACTGCTCTCGCATGAAGGCATCTTCTACGTGTAGGTCGATCATACGATTGACTTTGTCGATCTGTTCAAGGAGATCGCTCGCTTGGATGGCGGGAGGGACTGAGCTTTGGTCTTCCATTGTCGAAAAGCCTAGGGCGGACAAGGTAGCTTATTTAACGGGAACGGGTAAAAGCAAGTTCCACAAACCCCTTATCGAAACGGCGTTTTCTACGATCCATCCGTGTTTTGGAAAAGAGATCCAGCCAGTAGGCCCTATTGTAGGCTTCCCCATCGCCGTTACCATGGATAAGTAGAAGTAACCCTTAACTTTACTTCTAAACTTAGCACCATGCGAAAGAGCAAATTCACCAAGACCCAGCAGCAGGCCATCCTGGCCCAGCACGACGCGGGCAGCAGCGTGGCTGACCTGTGCCGCGAGCACCAAATCAGCGCCGCTACCTTCTACAAATGGAAGAAAGGCCATCAAGACGACAGCAAAGCAGAGGAGCGTCGCCTTGCCGAGCTAGAACGGCAAAACGCCCATCTGAAGAAGATGTACGCCGAACTCAGTATGAATCACGAGATCCTGCAGGAAGGTTACTCGATGCTAAAAAAGTGGCAGGCCCAAGACGTCAAGAAGAAATGATCGACGTGATCCGGCAGCGGGATGACTCTCGGAGCATCCGTAAGTGCTGTTGCGTCTTGGGCTTTCGTCGGCAGACCTACTATGCAAGAAAGCGGGGCCACCGTCCTGAGGTAGCGGATGAAGAGTTGGCGGCCGTACTACGCCAAGCTTGTGAGAAACACCCATACTGGGGCTTCTGGAAGATCTTTCACTGGCTGAGGCGTAAGCCCGAGCATACCTTCAATCATAAACGGATGTACCGTATCTGGAAGCGGGAGGGGCTCAACCTGCGCCGCCCACCAAAACGTAAGCGTATCCACCGCGAGTACCAGGCCCTGCTAGCCCCCGAGGGCATCAACGAGGGCTGGGCCATGGACTTTGTCAGCGACTGGGTAGTGGGACCGGGGCAAAAGTCGGTGCGGGTGATCAACATCATGGACGAATGTTCCCGGCGCGCCCTGTGGACCGAAGCGCACACCAGCATCTCAGCCCGTAAGTTGATCGAGGTGCTCGATCAGGTGGTCGAGGTACGGGGTCGACCCAGCTACATCCGCTGTGACAACGGACCGGAGTTTATCAGTCATCAACTCAAGCAATGGGCTACCCACCAGGGGGTAGAGCTACGCTTCATCCAGCCCGGTAAGCCGACGCAGAACGGTCTGATCGAACGCCTCAACAAGACCCTACGGGTGGAATGCCTAGATTTGACGTGGTTCACGACCTTGGAGGAGCTCAACGAGGAGATGCAGCACTGGTCGCTGACCTACAACCTGGACCGCCCCCACGCGAGCTTGGGTCACCAAACGCCGGCCGAACATGAAATCGAACATCAGAAATTCTACTATTCAGCGGTAGCGGCTTAAGGGAAGCCTACAGCACGTTCCGGCCGGCGCTGCCGACTGCCTGGGCCTCTGAATTGGACCTTGTGGAATTGAAAGTCGCCATTTTTTAGGATGGAGCTTTCGTCTACCACAACTCTGAATTGGACCTTGTGGAATTGAAAGCAGAGAACGAGCGGGCGGGAATTGTCAAAACCAACTCTCTGAATTGGACCTTGTGGAATTGAAAGCGTGTGGAATAAAGATACTGACCAAATGCCCGGGCCTCTGAATTGGACCTTGTGGAATTGAAAGAACGAGGTTCGTAGTGCTTTCATTTGTATGTGTCTTTCTCTGAATTGGACCTTGTGGAATTGAAAGTACTTGATTTGGAGGACCAGCTATTAGCCGAACAACCTCTGAATTGGACCTTGTGGAATTGAAAGCCGAGCGCCTGGCTGTATGCGCTGGATGTCCGGAACCTCTGAATTGGACCTTGTTGAATTGAAAGGCCCTCGAACGCATCCTCACCACCACCGACGCCAAACTCTGAATTGGACCTTGTGGAATTGAAAGTCACTTAGGCGTAGCCATAATTCCACCCCGGCCCGGGCTCTGAATTGGACCTTGTGGAATTGAAAGTTGTAGTAGGGGTTGGTACAGTCCCACACGGGTTTCCTCTGAATTGGACCTTGTGGAATTGAAAGGCACGGGGCACCTCCGGATCAATTCCAAGGGGGTTGCTCTGAATTGGACCTTGTGGAATTGAAAGGAAACCTCCGTGACCTCTACCTGGAGGCCGTGCTCCCTCTGAATTGGACCTTGTGGAATTGAAAGTCTACAGCGCCGCATGGACCACCGGGGAACCCCCCTGCTCTGAATTGGACCTTGTGGAATTGAAAGGGAGGGGCAGCGCTGTACCCGAAACTTGTATTCCGCTCTGAATTGGACCTTGTGGAATTGAAAGCAGTAACCACCGGGTCCACCATTGGGTGAGAGCACAACTCTGAATTGGACCTTGTGGAATTGAAAGTACTCCTCTTCAAACACTTGGTACAGCAGGCAGGTGGCTCTGAATTGGACCTTGTGGAATTGAAAGTATCGCCGGGGGTCTGCTCACCCCGGGCGGGCTCGCTCTGAATTGGACCTTGTGGAATTGAAAGCTGCCACGGCAGCGGCTTTGAGCCCAAGCCTACCAGCCTCTGAATTGGACCTTGTGGAATTGAAAGGCGCGTTCTCATGGGGCCGACACTGCCCGAAATACGCTCTGAATTGGACCTTGTGGAATTGAAAGGCGGTGAGTGGACGGGCTACTGAGGCGGCCGTAGCGCTCTGAATTGGACCTTGGGAATTGAAAGCCCTGGGTGAGTTGGCTGCTGCTGCAGGTCTGCCTGCTCTGAATTGGACCTTGTGGAATTGAAAGATAGTTTAATGGCCCCCAATGCCATGGACAATTCGGCTCTGAATTGGACCTTGTGGAACTGAAAGTCAGTATCCCAAACCGCGTAGAGCACCCCTTCTACCCCTCTGAATTGGACCTTGTGGAATTGAAAGTGCGCCTTGCCTTTGCGGTGCACTAGGATCATGCAGGCTCTGAATTGGACCTTGTGGAATGACTACTAACGCCTCCAAACTAAACCCCCGCTTTCCCTCCTGTACTAAGACTACAGAAACCAAACTCAATTCTCACCCCACAATCTCCAACCGCTTCCCCAACCCCACCTCCACAATCTTCCGCAGGGTCTTATACCCAATGTCCGATTTACTACTTTCGATTCGGCTGATGTAGGACTTGGAAGTCCCCACGCGACTGGCAAGCGCCTCCTGCGTCAATCCTGCGGCTAACCGCGCTTTTTTGAGCTGTCTTGCGAGCTTATAGGCACTGTCATGTTTCTTGTCGATCACGCTGTTTTCGTACAGAACCATAGGGTCAAGATCCAAAGCGACAGTAGCCTGTTCCCCATCAAGCAATTGTATCGACATGGTAATGTTAGGCCACGTTAGGGTACCATTTTCGACCATAACCTTTTTGACTTTCTCTACATCGTAGAGTTCCGCGGTCAAGTCGTCCTTGTTAGGCTTCCACTGATCAAGTAGCTGGTCCAGGTCAACCCTTCGATACTCCCCATTACTAAACACGCAAGTAATACGGTAATCGTTTACCTCGATAACTTTCAGTACGTCGACTAGGGGCTTCATCTCTTTATAGGTGGATTCAATCGGTCGAAGAGCTCCGCTAAGGCGGTTTGATTTTCTGCGGCCCATTGAGCTACTAACTTTAGCTTCCGATTTGGTAAACTGCCATTTATAATTTCTAATGTAGCAATCTCAACCTGAGCCTTATGCTCGGCAAAAGCAACATGAAAATGGGGTGGAGGATGGTCGTTCATGAACATCTGTATTTTGACTCCGTCGAGGACATGAAGGAGTGGCATGCAAGTTATCCGTTTAGGTAACAAACATAAGCAATAGTTGTTGGAGACGGTTTCCGTCCCGCACCAAAGCTCCTCTACTACATCACCACGAACCCCCGCTCCCCCCCAGCCCCCAAATACCGCCCCAAAGCGATCTCCGCCCGCGCCCGCCCGTGACTCCTGCGGTAGGCGAGCTGGGCGGGGCTAGCCGTCAGCGTATCACCGAGTATGTTGACCTCGGGTTGGATAATGAGGGCGTTGAAAAACTTCAGCGCCCTGCCCCGCCCACCAGTTTCTATGTCGTAGTCGTAGATGGGCTGGTCGGGAAGCTTGTCCCGGACCTGGGAGAGGATGTAGTTCTTGTCGACGAACTCGCGGATGTCGTTGTTGAAGATCTCGGTGATGGCTACGTCGAGCAGGGCGCGGAGGGCGATCTGGACGATGTTCTTGTCGGCGAACTCCTCGGGGTCGATGCGGCCGGAGCTGGTGTTGATGATCACGATGGTGTAGTCTTCGGGCGATCCGTCCTTGACGATCTCTCTGATCACATCGCCGAGGGGGGAGACGTCGCGTACTCCGCCGTCGATTGCCTGGCGTACGGTACCGTCTACGGTGGCGATCGCTTCTACCGGGGGCCAGACCACGGGCATGGCCGTTGACGCCAGTACCCCGTCAGCAAAGGCGGTGTCGCTGCTGAATTCGTGCTGGCTTATGGAATAGTACTTGCCGTCATTGAGCGACACGAATCCGCACTTGAATATGGTATTCCCGATAGCCTCGCGGCGGGCTATCCCCAGGAGCTTGTTGCGTAGGGGTGTATTATCCGCAACGGCCCGGAATTGCTGAAACTCGGCGGCCAGCGAACGTAACAAGGCCTTGCGACTGAATACTGCCCGCAGTAATAGATTACGGGTAGTCTGCGGGAAGTTTTTGCGGATGGCCTGCCAGTCCAGGGTCAGTTTGAGGGTAGGATTAGGCGTATCCGGCCCCGCCGTGGTGTCGATAAAATCGGAGGTATAGATCTCCTGCACGCCGCGTTCGGCTACGTCGTCCCACAGCTTTTCGAGCACGTCGAAGCGGTTGAGGGCCACCAGCAGTCCGTTGAGCGAGCCCACCGAAACGCCCGCTACGATGTCAAAGCTCAGTGGGGGCCGGTCGGGAGCAATTTTTTCCCAGTTGTCGCGTAGGTACGCCAGGGCGCCCACCTGGAAGGCGCCCTTGAAGCCACCACCGGAGAGGACGAGGGCGATCTTTTTCATGGTGTGGAAGGTACGGTAACCGTCGCATCCCCAAAACCCTAACACGCTCATAACACTCACCCCCCAACGCCCCCCGCCCCCCAACCGTCTAGCCCACCAAACAATTTAACCGTGAAATTTCTCCCTTCCACCCTCTGTCTCCTAGCGCTGTTACTCCCTAGCTGCGGAGATGACGACGACGACATTCGCCGCAGCTGCGGCCCCGCCATCACCATTAGCGACGGGCTCATCAGCGAGGAATCCGATCCCTTCCAACTAGTGGATGCCCAGATCGACGGACTGTGTCTGGAAGTCATCATCGCCGCCACCAGTTGCTCTACCGCGAACTGGTCCATGGATCTGTTCACCTTCGGGCAGGTAGCCGGAAGACTACCCACCCAGACCTCCGCCCGCCTTTTCTTTGATGACGGACTGGACGAAACTGATTTCACCTGCCAGGTGATACTGACCGAAACGTACGCCTTCGACCTCTCCCCCTACCTGACCCCGGAAGTTCTTCCCACCCAGCTTACCCTGACGGGCACCGGTACCACGCTACTGGTGAAGTAGCGCCTGAACCCCTTTCCCTTCCCTTGGGTTACCCCGTAGTGCCACCGGTGCACCCGAACACTACAACCAACCCAAGCGATGCCTACTTACCTACTGCCCTTCGTCCTACTCTTTGCGTTTGCCCCCCTCGCCGCCCAGAAGGGCCAGGCCGTCACCGAGGCCGGGGCGGTCAAGATCGAAACCATCGCTGATAGCCTGGATCACCCCTGGGGACTGGCCATGCTGCCCGACGGTCGCATCCTGCTCAGCGAGCGCCCCGGCCACCTACGGCTGCTGAACCTACAGGACTCAACCCTGTCCGATCCCATCGACGGGGTGCCGGAGGTCTACGCCGAGGGGCAGGGCGGACTGCTCGACGTGGTGCTCGACCCCGACTTTGCTACCAACCGGTACGTCTACCTCTCTTACGCCGATCCCGGACCGGACTCCATGGCCTCTTCCGCCTTCGGTCGCGGCCGCTGGACGGGTGAGGCGATCGAGGACTTCGAGCCGCTCTTCGTGCAGGAGTACAAACTTAAGGGACAGAAGCACTTCGGCTCGCGCATCGTTTTCGATAGTAGCGGGCACATCTTTTTCACGATGGGCGAACGCTTTCAGTTCGAGCCGGCGCAGGACTTAAAGAATCATCTTGGCACCGTGGTGCGTCTGAACCGCGACGGCAGCGTACCGGACGATAACCCCTTCGTGGGCAGTGACACCGCCCGCGCCGAAATCTACTCCTATGGCAATCGCAACATTCAGGCCGCGGCCATCGACCCGGCCACCGGTCAGCTCTGGGTAGCTGAGATGGGCCCCATGGGCGGGGATGAGTTCAACGCCATACAGTCCGGCAATAACTACGGCTGGCCCATCGTGAGCTGGGGTGACGACTACGATGGTTCTCCGCGCCCCGACCCGACCACCCGCCCCGAGTTCGCCGATGCGGCTATTCACTGGTCGCCGACGATCTCTCCCTCCGGACTGATTTTCTACACCGGCGACGCGTTCCCCGAGTGGAAGGGCTCGGCCCTGATTGGAGGACTTACCGCCTCCGGTATCGTCCGCGTAGCCGTCAACGGGATGGAAGCCGAGGAGGTGGAACGCATTCCGTTGGTAGCCCGTACCCGTGCCCTCATGCAGGCCCCCGACGGCTCTATCTACGTACTTACCGATGCCGACAACGGTAAGGTCCTTCACCTTCGCCCCCTCCGCGAGACCAAGTAGGCCCGCTATGAAACTCAACGAAGCCGCCGAAAAGAAGGCCACCGACCTCATCAAGTCTCGCC
Source organism: Neolewinella sp. (assembly GCF_965214665.1). GTDB lineage: Bacteria > Bacteroidota > Bacteroidia > Chitinophagales > Saprospiraceae > Neolewinella. The sequence goes on from NZ_OZ243970.1 coordinate 4,203,672, forward strand.
AGTACGTCAAGGACAGCGACTGGAGCCAGGCTCAGCCCTCCACCGACGAGGAGAACGATTACCTCGAAAAGCACGGCTGGGATGACTACAGCCAATGGCACCTCAGCATCCACGAGGACAAGAGCAAGGAGACCAAGGGGCGCTTCGGCTTCCCCTACGGAGATTTTCGCCGTGTGCACCACGCTGGCCTGATCGCCGCCAAGCAGCGCGCTGCTCAGCAGGGGTACGACGATGTTGAAAAGGCTGCCGATCGCCTGCTTGCGCTATTGGATGGGCAGTAGGCCCAGGTTTACTGCACTTCATCCCATCTATACTCCTGCAAGCGTTCCAAATACAGGTAGGAGGCCACGAACTCCCGGTGCGCGGGGCTACTCATCTTCTCCAGCACATTAAGCGCCGAGACGTAGCTGGCTAGGTTGCCGTTAGAGGAGCAGAACTTCCCGTCCTCGACGTAGGTGACCTTACTGTCGTCCTGCACCCTGAGGTTGGGGTAGTCGATTTGGAGTTGCTCGCCGCCGCCGATCCAGGTGACGATCTTGCGGCCGTCGGCGATGCCGGATTCGCCAATCAGTTGGGCACCGGCGCAGTTGCTGACGGTGTAGGTGGTTTCCTCGTTCTTACGGCGGATGAAGTCGACGATCTTTTCGTTGTGCACCTGCTCGTACATATCGTAGGCGCTGGGCACGAAGAGCACCGTCAGAGTAGGAGCGTTGTCGAAATTGTAGTCGGGTACCAGTTTCAGGCCTTCCTCGGTGGTGATATGCGCGGTCGTCTGGGCGATGGTGACGACGTTGAAGAGTTGGTCGCCGGCCTCGGTGGGTTTTCCGAATACGTCGGATGCGGCTACGACCTCACTCTGTAGTACGCCGTCGTACATCAGTAGACCGATGGTCGGTAGGTCTTCCCGAAAGGGTTTGATGTGCTTGCTGGCGGCGGTGGGATCGCCGACAACTTCCTCGGTAGCGGTTGCCGTTTCGTCACTGGACTGCTCTGGGGTGGAGAAGTCGCAGCCGGTGAGGACTAAAAGGACGAGGAGCAACGTAACGGTACGTGAGTAGATCATGGCTAGGGTATTCGGTAAATAACCCGATTGGGAAGTGCGGGTTGACGGACGTTGCCGTTCCCGGTAGCGCTGCACCTGCGGCCCCGCCCCCCGCCACACTTCCCTCGTCCCCCGTCCCAAGTCCCACAAATCCAATATCGCCTAGCGCGAATCGTTTATCGCATAGCTTTACCCCTTACCTTTGCCCCCCCTAAACCCCACCCCCCCCATGGGAACTGACGCCTACGACAAACTCTGGAAACTCATCGGTCTACGCTACAAGAGCCACCCCTGGCACGGCATCGAGATCGGTAGCCGCGCTCCGCGCATCGTGAGTGCCTTCATCGAGGTGATCCCCTCCGATACGGTCAAGTACGAGATAGATAAGAAATCGGGCTACCTGATCATCGACCGGCCGCAGAAGTTCTCCAACATCGTGCCGGCGCTGTACGGTTTTATCCCGCAGACCTACTGCAAGGATAAAGTTGCCTCCTACTGTATGGAGCAGTGTGGCCGCCAGGATATTGTAGGTGACGACGATCCGCTGGACATCTGCGTGCTCACCGAGCGCGAGGTCACCCACGGTAACATCATCGTGAAGGCCAAGGCCATCGGTGGCTTCCGGATGCTCGACGGCGGCGAGGCCGACGATAAGATTATTGCCGTACTCGACAATGACGAGGTCTACGGCAAGTGGGAGGACATCGACGACATGCCCGACCCCATCCTCAACCGCCTGCGCCACTACTTCCTGACCTACAAGCAGTTGCCCGGCAGCGAGGTGGAGGTGGAGATCACCCACACCTACAACCGCGCGGAGGCCCAGGAGGTGATCCGCCGCAGCCAGCAGGACTACGCCGACACCTACGGCAATCTGGAAACGATGATGAGCGCTACGCTGATGGAGGCCCTCAGTATCGGGCAGCGGCAGCAGGACATCCTGAGCAGTCTTTAGGCGGGCCGTGGGGGGCCGGAGGACGTGGCATTAAAGTAGAATATGAGGTCATACGGGCAAAACCGTAGGAATAGCGTCGCTTAGGTGCTACTTTTACGCCGTATAACCAAATGGGCTAGCTAGCCGTTTACGATCATAGCCCCGGTAGGTACCGGGAGGAAGCCGCCCACTTATAACCTTAGCTTATGCATCTCAGTCCCGCCGCGTGCGAGGAATTTACTACGCTAAACGACCGCCTGCAGGCCTTTGCCGGGGGCGAGACCGTGTTCGGCAACCCCGAACTGATCGAGCGGTTCCTGAGTAGTGAGGCCGGCCGCGAACTGAATGAGAAGCAAAAGCGTAAGGTACGCAACTTCAGTACCGTCAAGCAGGGCCAGTTCTACCTGGTCAAGCAGTACAAAAAGTATGCCGTGCTAATGGACGACCACCGCCTCTACGGCGTAGTGGGCATGTGTGAAAGCCCCGAACAGATGGTGCACGGGGAGCTTCCCGCCCTGGTGGAAGCCGTACTGCAACCCTTCGATAACAAGATCGTGCTCGCCGAGCTCGCCCCCACCGAAGCCGGGGAGGATGCACCAAGCCGGAGCGACATCGAGTACGAATTTAAACAGATAAAAGACGTGCGCGGAATAACCGAAACCCTCGACCCCCGAATGCTGGAGCAGCAGGCCAGCCCCGCCGCCCAGCGCGCCGAAAAGCAACTGCGGCAGTACCTCAAAAGCTCCGCTACCCAGGAGAAGCACAAGGAGGACATCGACAAGGTGCTGAAAAAATTCCCGGAGCTGCACGACGTGTACATGCAGATGTACTCCAAGCTCAGCGCCCGCAACATCAAAAAGGAGCTCAAGGCCAACGGCGTACGCGAGCGCCACTTCGCCGTGTACAACAATAGCGTGGTGGCCGTAGCCCCCACCCGCGGCGAGCTGCTCGACCAGCTCAGCGACTTGAGCTTCGACGGCATGATGGACCAGTGCGCGCTGTTCCGGCTCTAGCTGCCGAGTACAATGCTGCCACTCCCGATAGTCATCGGGACGGCAGTAAAATGCAGCCTCTGGCTGCGCTATAGGGTATGCCTATCACCTACTCACCCCGCCATCCCTTACAAGACACCACCCTGCACGTAGAGGTAGCTGAATATGACCCTACCGTCCACCCGCGCGAAATCAGCTACTTTGGCCACCGCTGGCTGGAAACGGGGCGGCAGTTGCGAACGGAATATCTCGATGATGCAGGTCGTATAACCCTCCGCTTCCGGCTCAGCGTAGTCATGCGTTGCGGACTTATGTACGCCGACGGAGTAGCAAATTTTCTGCAACAGCCGGGAGAGGCGACCTATCTGCGCATAGCAACCACCGCATCAGGCTACAAACTCGAAGTGATCGGCAACTCTTTCGTTGATCAAAGCTACCGATTACTGAGTGACGAGGTAGTTGGCCCGGAAGGAAACGCTTTTCACCGGGCGGCAGATAGTAGAGACCTTTCAATCTACCAAGAGGCCGCGCAACGGTACGAAACTGCCCTTGCCGAACGGCTTACCCGATCGTTACAGCGACACTCCATCACGAATGCGCTTATCTTAGACTACGGTCGGCAATTCATAAAGTATGCGGTCAAGTATGACGTATGCCTCTACCCAGTGACCATTACCCAACCCGGACCGGAGCAACACCGATTATTACAACTTGCTCGCTTCGCGGACACCCCGCAGGTACTGGAGGAGGGCCCGGTATACTGTGATGACTACCTCGAGTATGTATACCTAGGTATCCTGCAGCTCGAGCAGGACATTGATACTGCATACCGACGGGGTTCGGCCGCCTGGTTCGCCGAGGCGGACCGGGTCTACCGTACCATCAGCCACCCCTTTACGGAAGCATTCTTGCGCGCCCGCTTGCTGTACGCGGCGCTACGTACCCTCACCGACGACGTCATTCTGCAAACTACGGAAGCCTTCCTCGAAGACTGTCCGTATCCCCTGATCCGTGAACCGCTCCAAAAGCGGCTAGACCTGGTGACCGGCCCCACCCCGGAGGAATTCTACACCGAACGACTGCTATCTCTACCGGCAGGCGTAGACAATCCAATACCAGCCCTACTTGAGCGCCACGCCGGTAAGGTGGTGGTACTGGACGTATGGTCAAGTTGGTGTGGTCCCTGTGTCATCGAGCTTCAGCAAGGGTATCCGCAACTAGCGGCAAAGTATGCGGACTTACCGGTAGCTTTTGTGTTTCTATCGGCGGACAAACAGGAGAACCTCTGGCGGGAGGCAGTGAGTGAGCTGCCCGAATGTGGGGAACACCTCCGCCTAAACCCGACCCAACTATTGGTAGTTGCTGACCTACTGGGCGTTTCGGGTTATCCCCATCATGCCGTGTTCGATCAGCGGGGTGGGCCGGTAGTTACCGATGCCCACGGCGGTCTTGAACTACTGGGCAATCTTATCAATCAATTATTGGCGTAAGGGCTGATCCGCAAGGCGCACCAGCAAGCACAAAGAAACTAACCACCCCCTCCCCCGGTTATAGTGGCTGACCACCAAGGCCCAGCCCCACCACACCGTCTTCGCTATGAACTTCACGCAACGTCTCGCCGGCCTCCGCGCCCGCCTGCATACGTGGCGCACCGAGCGACCCAAAACCTTCTACAGCCTCACCGCCTTCCTGACCCTCGGCCTACTGGGGGTACTAAGCGTGGCCGTCCTGCTGGTAGCCGTCAACTTGGGGATCTTCGGACACCTACCGAGCCGCCAGGAGTTACTCGACTACCGCAACGATATCGGTAGCGAGGCCTACGACGTGAACGGACGTAGCCTGGGCCGTTTCTTCAAGCAGGACCGCGAGGAAACCGCCTACGAAGAGCTACCACAGCACCTGGTGCACGCCCTGGTGGCCACCGAGGATAGCCGCTTTCACACCCACGGCGGCATTGACTGGGAGGCCTACGCGCGGGTGCTGTTCAAGACCATCCTACAGGGGGCCGACGATCAGGGTGGGGGATCGACCCTGAGTCAGCAGCTGATCAAGAATGCTTACGGCCGGCCACCACTGGGCTACGGCTACCGGGTGGATATGCTGCTGCATAAGCTGCGGGAGGCCATCCTGGCCCGCCGCCTGGAGGATGTGATGCCAAAGGAAGAGGTGATGGAACGCTACCTCAATACGGTGAGCTTCCCGGGCAATACCTTCGGCATCACCGCCGCCTCCCGCCGCTACTTCCAGGTGGAACCGGCGGAGCTGACCGTGCGGCAGGCCGCCAGCCTGGTCGCCTCCCTAAAGGGCACCAGCAGCTACGACCCCCGCCGGGCCCCGGACCGCAACGCCAGGCGTACCGATTTGGTACTGACCCTCATGGGGCGGGCCGGCTACCTTACGGCGGAAGAGGTGGCCGCCGCCCAGGCCGACCCCCTCTGCATGGTGTACTACCGCGAGCCGCCGCGGAAGGTCGAGGCTCCCTACTTCACGCAGCAGGTACGGCAGCAGGCCGCCGAGCTCCTGGCCGATCGGAAGCACGCCAACGGCCGGCACTACAACATCAATACCGATAACCTACGCATCTACACCACCCTCGACCTGCGCTACCAGGCCCACGCCGAGCGGGCCGTGACGCGGCAGATGAAGCTCTTGCAGCGCGATTTCGAACGCCACCTGGGGCGGCGCGATCCCTGGGAGACCCAGGCCTCCCTGGCCGGAGCCATCCGTACGAGCGACCGGTGGCGGGCGGGCCGGGCTGCGGGGCTGGACAGTTTGACCCTGGTCGATAGCTTCAACGTGAAGCGCCAGATGCAGCTGCCGGTACCGAACGGCGAGCCGCTCGTAGGGCAGTACAGTGCGCTGGATAGCGTGGCCCACTCGCTGCGGTACCTCCGCGCCGGATTCCTGGTGCTGGACCACAGCGACGGGGCCGTCCGCGCCTGGGTGGGGGGCTCCGACTTCGGCTTCAGCCGTTACGACCACGTGACGAGCCGGCGGCAGACGGGCTCCACCTACAAAGCCTTCGTGTACGCCGCCGCCCTGCGCCAGGGCTACGACCCCTGCTACCGGCTGAGCAATGCCCTACAGACCTACGCCGACGAGGACGGACCTTGGACGCCCCACAACTCCGACTGGGTGCACGGTGGCACCTACAGCATGCACGGGGCGCTGACGCACTCCAGCAACGTGGCCGCCGTGAAGATGATCATGGACCTGACGCCGGAGCCGGTGGTGGAGATCAGTCACGAGCTGGGCATCACGGGCGAGATCCGGCCCATCCCGAGCATTGCCCTGGGTACGGTAGAAAGCACCCTTTATGAAATGGTGGGCGCCTACGCTGCCTTTCCCAACGGCGGGGAGCACGCTGAGCCCTACTTCATTAGCCGCATCGAGGAGGCCGACGGCACGGTGATCTACACGCACGCCGCCGAGATCCGCCGGGTGCTGAGTGAGGAGCAGGCCGCCACCATGGTAGCTATGCTGCGCCGGGTGGTGGAACAAGGTACGGCCAGTCGCCTGCGCTGGGAGTACGGTGTGCTACAGCCCAGTATCGGCAAGACCGGTACCACCCAGAATATGGCCGACGGCTGGTTCGTCGGTAGTACGCCCACCCTCACCGGCGGGGCCTGGGTGGGGGGCGAGAACACGGGTGTACGGTTCCGCTCCGGCGAGATGGGCAACGGTGCCCGCTCGGCCCTGCCGGTGTGGGCTTATTTCCTCCAGAATATGGAGGCGGATACGGCACTGGTGGGGGCCCTGGGCGAAGATTTTTCCGCCCCGTCGGACGAGCTACGTCGGAGCATGCGCTGCGCCGAGTACGTACCGCCCACCACGGAGCGGGTGGAGGAAGTCCTGGATACCACCGGGGTGCCTGTGCTCACCAATCCGGTGGAGTTATAGAGAATTTTAGGACACTAGATTGTGTTTATACCGTTCGGTGCATTATATTGCGTGCGACTTCACCTTTAAGACACCCGAACTAACACTCCCTCTCTCATGCGTTTCTCTTACTGGCAGCTGAGCACTCTTGTGCTCCTGGCTGCTTTTCCCCTGCTTGCGCAGCGGGGTAGCTTCACCCCTGTATCCAAGACCGTCATTCTCTGTGAAACACCCGGTAGCTCGACTATCGCAGAGGCTCTCCAGCCCGTGTTCAAGCCCAAACGGGTGCCCACTAAGAATGCCAATGTTATCATTCAGTTTCTGGCGGCCGGGCGGCGGATGAACGGTAAGGTGTGTGAGGAATATCCAGACACCGCGAAGATTGCATTCCGCTACGCTGCCGCGCAGTGGTCGAACGTGTTACAAAACGAGCAACCGCTTAATATCCGAACCTGCTTCACAGAAGTAGGGGATGGAAAACTCGCATTGGTATCTACTCCTGTTCTTGAGCTTAGGGGCCCCCGCGCTTTGAGTGAAAATGCCCTTTACTACCCTAAGGCAATTTATGAATCGCTCGCGGGTCAGGATACCCCGGGGCCGGACATGGAGATAGCCATTGATAGCAAAGCCTTCTTTTACTACGGTCTCGACTGGTTCGAAAACGAAGCACCGAGAGTACTCTACGATTTTGTTACCCTGGTGCTGCACGAAATGGGTCATGGATTAGGCTTCTATGGCACAGCTCGGTACATCGAAAATTTTAGTACCGTTGGCTTGCAGGCAGGTGTCATCGAAGGTCGGCCGCTCCGCATCCCCACCGTCTTTGACCGTGCCGTCACACTCGGCAATGACCCCGATATATCCCTAATCGACCTACCCGAGAATAGTGCGGAATTGGACGACGCCCTTCTGGGTAAAGAAGGCGGCCTTTTTTTCGACCGGTCGCAGATCGAGCGCTATAGTCCCGGTGCGGACCGCTTCCGCCTCTATACCCCGCAGCAGTACAGACAAGGCTCCTCCTACACCCACCTAAACGATCAGAATCAACTCATGCACCACGCACTCGTACGTGGTGCCTACCAGCGCGATCTTACTCAGACCGCAGCCATCCTCCAAACCCTCGGCTGGGCCGGCGAGGTCCAGGTAGCCGCCCCCGTCACCCTTACCCACTTCACCGGCACCGCCCGCGGCCAGGACGTCGACCTCAGCTGGACCACTGCCACCGAGACCGAGAACGAGGGCTTCACCGTGGAGCACAGCACGGATGGCCTCACCTTCACCGACATCGGTTACCTGGCCGGGCAGGGCACTACGACCCAGTCCCACGACTACGCCTTTACCCACCCCGCGCCGGGGGCCGGTCTGCACTACTACCGCCTACGCCAGACCGACTTCGACGGCAGCATCAACCTCAGCGAGCTCGTCGCGGTCATGGTCACCGGTGGGGCCACTACGGCACTTGAGGGGCCCTTCCCCAATCCCAGCAACGGTAGCGCGGTGAACCTACGCTACCGTAGCGCGCAGGCCGGTAACCTCACGCTGCGGGTATGGAGTAGTGCCGGTCGGTTAGTCTACGAGCAGCCGCGGACAGTCAGCGTGGGTACCAATACGCTCTCGTTTAGTCTGCGGGATCTTACTTCCGGGGTGTACGTTCTTCAGGTAGTGGACAGAAGTGGGCTGCACACGCGTAGTCTGCGGATACGGTAGCCTCTACACCACAACGGGGCGGGGCCGCGGGTGCTGGGCATAACAGAATGAACACGATTTTAGCTGAGGTAACGTAGCTGCTCGTACTGATAAATAGTTACTTTAGCCCGCTGATTCGGCGGTCCACCTCACAGCACCTACCAACCACTAGGCATATGAAACGACTTTATTGCCACGGCCTGCTCGCCGTGCTACTGCTTATTTTTATTAGTACTGGCCTTCAGGCCCAACAGACGGTCACAGGTACCGTCACTGGCGATCAGGGCGAGGCCCTTGTCGGCGTCAGTATTCTCATTAAAGGTACCGGTAGCGGCACGGTCACCGATCTGGACGGCAACTATGACATCACCGCCCAGGAGCAGGACGTGCTGATATTCAGCTACACCGGCTACGGCACCGTAACCCGCACCGTCAATCCCGGCGAGACCATCATTGACGTAGAACTGCAGGCTGGCGCTCAACTTGATGAGGTGGTGGTCACCGCCCTGGGCATCAGCCGCGAGCGTAAGGCACTGGGCTACGCCGTGGAGGAGATCGACAACGAGGCCATCACCCGCACCCAGCAGAACAACCTGGTCAACGCCCTCCAGGGACAGGTGGCCGGGGTACAGGTGTCGAGTGCCGGAGGCGGGCCGGGGCAGGCCTCCCGCATCATCATCCGTGGTATCAACTCCCTGGACCCGGACGCCAATAACGAGCCACTCTTCGTGGTCGACGGTATCCCGGTATCGAATGAGACCCTCACGGTTGGGGGCGGGGGTAGTCGTAATGTATCCAATCGTATTGCCGACATCAATCCCCAGGATATCGAGTCCATGACCGTACTGAAGGGCGGACCGGCCACGGCCCTCTACGGCCTGCGGGCCGCCAACGGTGCCATCATTATCACCACTAAACGGGGCAAGGCCGGCCGGCTATCGATCGACCTGACTTCCACCTACGGTACCGAGGAGGTAAATAAGTTCCCGGAAACCCAAAAAACGTATACCCAGGGGTATAAGGGTGTGTACGATCCAAATAGCTTCTGGCCCAGCTGGGGACCCACCGTAGCCGAGGCCCGGGACTCCGCCGCCGCCAACGGACTGCCCCGCCCCGGTAACCTCTTTAATAATTTCGAGAACGCCTACGTACGTGGCGACCAGTGGCGCAATACGATCAGCGTATCGGGGGGCAACGAGAAGGCCACTTTCCGCACCTCCATCAGTCACCTCGACCACGAGGGCGTACTGCCCTTCAGCACCTACAAAAACACCAGTTTTCGTATCAACGCCAACTACGTAGCCAGCGAGAAATTTACCTTCGGGGGCGGGGTCAACTACATCCGTAGCGGCGGCAACCGCGTCAACGCCGACCGCTTCAACGAGCGACTGGTGTACTGGGCTCCACAGGCCGACGTGCAGGACTACATCCGCGAGGATGGCTCCATGATCGGCTACCGCAATGAGGGCACGGTGGGCAATAACCCCGTGTACGGGGAGGCAACTAATAAATTCATCGACGACGTAGACCGCTACATCGGTAACCTCAACTTCAGCTATTCTCCCCTTCCGGAACTAAGTATAAATTATACCGTAGGTCTGGACCAGTACAGCGATTTCCGCAATTACTTCGGCCAGGGATCGGTTTTTCCCGGTGCCCCTAACTTCGAGGATAACCTAGCCAACGGCAACGGCTTTGTAACCGAGACCCGCATCCGCCGCCGCGACGTGACCTCCAACATTAACGCGGTGTACACCAAGGATATCGCCCCTACCCTAAACGTACGCTTCCTGGCCGGCTTCGATGCCTTTGATTCGAGCTACGACCGGGTTACGACGATCGGTAATGATCTGGACATCTTCAATTTATTCAGTCTCAACAACGCATCCGATATCCGTACTAGTAGCGGACTTGTGGACCGTCGTCTACTAGGCCTCTACGGAGACCTATCGCTCTCTTACCTGGATGCAGTCTACTTCACCGTCACCGGCCGCAACGACTGGTCAAGCACCCTGCCCCGCGCCAACCGCTCCTTCTTCTACCCCTCGGTGAGCCTGGGCGTGGTACTAGGTGAACTCACCCAGCTACCGGACCTGCTCAGCTTTGCTAAGCTCCGTGCCAGCTACGCCGGTATTGGTAAGGACACCGACCCCTACCGCACCAACGTCGTCTACCGCAACGCCCCGGGCTTTCCGATCAACAACGTGACCGGCTGGACACGTGACGACCAGCAGGGTGCCCCTGACTTAAAACCCGAGCGCACTAATACTATCGAATTCGGCGCCGACCTGCGTTTCTTCCAGAACCGCCTCTCCCTCGATGCGACCTACTACAACGCCAAGAGCGTAGATCAGATCATCCCCGTACCGGTCTCCAACGCCTCGGGTTTTTCGACCTTCGTACTCAACGCCGGCTCCATGCGTAACCAGGGCGTCGAACTGCTGCTGAAGGGCACTCCGGTCGTAACCACCGATTTCCGCTGGGACGTCAACCTCAACTACACCCGCAACCGCAACGAGGTACTCGAGATATTCGAGGGCGTAGAGGATATCCTTATTGGGAGCTCCTTCGGCTACGCCGGCTCCTCGGCTACCATCCGTCTCATCGAGGGCCAGCCCTACGGCAACATCTACGGCCGGAGCTACGCCCGCTTCGGGGCCGACGAGGACGACCTCTTTCTGGACCGCGACGCCCCACTGCTGATCGGCGAGGATGGATTCCCCGTCATCGAGACCAACCAGAAGATCCTCGGTAACACCCAGCCCGACTGGTTCGGTGCCCTGATCAATACGGTGACCTATAAAGGATTAAGCTTCTCCTTCCAGTTCGACACCCGCCAGGGGGTGCAGAAGTACAACCAGCAGGGTAACTTCTTCTCCGCCTTCGGTATCGCACCCTATACGCTGAACCGCAACGAGACGATTGTCTTCGATGGCGACACCGCCGACGGTAGTCCGAACACCACGCCCGTCTTTCTGGGGCAGGGCGAGGGGCCCGACGGGATAGACTACGAGGCTGGTTACTACCGTAACCGCTACCGAGGCTCGACGGAGAACTTTGTGGAGGACGCTGAATGGTTCCGTCTACGCAACGTAAGCCTTCGCTACCAGCTACCCACCACGCTGCTACAAAACATCTTCGTGCAGTCGGCCAGCCTCGCCCTGACCGGCAATAACCTCTGGCTGTCTACCCCCTACAGCGGTTTTGATCCTGAGGGCAACCGCGGTAATGGCAACGGCGACGACGGCTTCGGCGGCTTCACCTACCCCAGCGTGCGCAGCTTCTTTGTGACCCTTAACGTCGGCTTCTAATGACCCGTGCTATGTCTACCCCCCGTACCCTCGCTTTAGTAGCTACCGTCCTTGTGCTGTTCGTTTCCGGCTGTGGTGCCGACTATTTGGACGTCAACGAGAACCCCAATGCTGCCCTGCGCCCGCCGCTCGATGGCCTGCTCGCCAGTAGCAGCTCCGCCACGGCTAACAATCAGTTTCAGGTTAGCAACGGCCATACCGCGAATTTCGTCCAGTACCTTGCCAGTCCCAATCAGGCCAATACCGACGATATCTACCTACAGGTCACCAGCGGCGGAGCCTGGAGCAATTTGTACGATACTATGACCGACCTCTACGACCTCATTCGCTTCGGTGAGGAGGACGGCCTGGCCCGCCACGTAGCCATCGCCAAAGTGCTCATGGCCGCTAACATCGGCCTGGTCGTCGACAACTGGGGCGACGCCCCCTACTCCGATGCCTTCACCGGCCAAACGCTACGGCCCACCTACGACAGTGCCGAGGACCTCTACGCCACCATCTTCAATCTGCTCGACGAGGCCATCGCCGAGCTACCCGCCGCCGCCGACGCCCCACCCATCCGCTCCGGCAGCGACTTCGTATACGATGGTAATCTAGAGCTCTGGCGACGTGCCGCCTACGCCCTACGTGCCCGCTACCTTAACCACCTCAGCGAGACCGACCAGTATGATCCAGCCGCCGTTCTGTCGGCAGTCGACAATGGGTTCACCGGCTTTGCGCAGGACGCCGACGTGACCGACTTCACCGTGCGCAACCCCTGGGCCCAGGTGGCTGACAACAATGCCAACCTTTTGCTCGGCGGCTGGCTCTCCGAGCAGTTCGTCGATGCCCTCAACGGCACCACCTTCGACGTCGCAGACCCCCGCCTACCCCTACTTACCAACCTCAACGTAGATAGTCTCTACGTAGGCACCACCAACGGGGCCGGCCGCCGTGGTGACGGCACCGAGGTGCTCGAATCTTACCTCGTGCTGGAGGGTGCTTTATCCGCAGAAACCAGCCCGCTGGACATCATCACCTACGCCGAGCTCAAATTCATCGAGGCCGAAGCAGCCCTGGCCACCAGCGATCAGGAGCGCGCCAACGCGGCCTTCACGTCCGGCGTCACTGCTAACATGCGCGAGATCGGTGTCGACTCAGCCGGCGTCACCCGGTACCTCACTGCAGCTTACGGCGATGACGATATCGACCGCGACGACGTGTTCCGCGAAAAGTATGCCGCCCTCTTCCTCAGTCCCGAAACCTGGGTCGACGCCCGCCGCTACGATTACATGTATGAGGACTTTACCCTGGCCCGGAACGCCGCCCTGCCCACCTTCCCTTTGCGCCTACTCTACCCCGCTACGGAGACCGACCGCAACGCCGCCAACGTACCTGACGTGACAATGACGGATGCGCTCTTTTGGGACCGGTAAGATTAGGCAGCTCCGCTGCTGAAATTTAAACCACGGAGGACGCAGAGGGCACAGAGGTACTTCTAAAGACGTCTCTGTGGCCCTCTGCGCCCTCTGTGGTAGTTTTTGTACTGCTGTACCTTTAAACCATGCTCCGCTTCCTGGCCCCCCTCCTAGTTCTCTGCACCTGCGCCCCCGCCGCCCGCCCCCACGACTTCCCCGAGCCGGTCGACACCCGCACCCAGCCCATCGAGCTACAGCAGCGCCGCAGCTACCCCTTTGATCAAGGCACTCTTACCTTCGATAACGACTTCGACGGCGCCCGCCTCAACGGCATCAGCCAGCGCGGCATCGATACCTTCGTAGCCACCATCCTGCCCGAAAACACGCCCATCAACCCCAGCCCCTGGTACGCGATGCGCGTGACCGCGGAGCGGCCCCGGGAGGTGACCCTGCGCCTGACCTACCCCCCGCAGACCCGCCACCGCTACTACCCTAAGATCAGTAGCGACCGGACCAACTGGACGGCCGCTGATAGCACCGACGTGGCTTATAACAGCGACAGTACGAGCCTCGACGTCCGGCTCGACCTGCCCGCAGGCACCACCTACGTAGCCGGCCAGGAGGTGATCAACTCCAGCGATGTTCTACAGTGGCTCACCACCTTCCGCCAGCCCTACGTGCGCATCGACGAAGCGGGCAGGAGTAAGCTGGGCCGCGTCATCCCCGTCATGCGGATGGCCGGGGAAGGACGCTACGGCCACCGACCCATGATCGTACTGTTCAGCCGCCAGCACCCACCGGAGGTGACTGGTTTTCTAGCCCTACAGGCCTTCCTGGACGGAATCGTAGAGCACCCCCGCGTGGATGAGTTTCTGGATCGCTACCAGCTCATGGTCTTCCCCCTGCTCAATCCCGACGGCGTCGACCTGGGCCACTGGCGGCACACGGCCGGCGGCATCGACTCCAACCGCGACTGGGCCTACTACCGCCAGCCCGAGGCCCGGCAGGTGGCCGACTACGTGGTCGAAAAGGCCCGGCAAAACGAAACGGAGGTGATCCTGGGCATCGATTTTCACTCCACCTGGAACGACGTCTACTACACCTTCGACGCGGCCACGCCCCCCTCGGTACTCCCGGGCTTTAAGGACGCCTGGCTACGTGAAATCGAGCAGCGCATCGGTGGCGGCTTTACGGTCAATGAGAAGCCCGGCCCCGTAGGTAGACCTACCTCCTCCGGCTGGTTCAAAACGCAGTTTAATGCCGAGGGCATCACCTACGAGATCGGCGATAATACCGACCGTGCGTTCGTGGAGCGGAAGGGTAGGGCCTCGGCCGCGGCGCTCGTGGAGCTGTTGCTGGCCCGCTAGAAAATGTACCACTACGGCAAGAAGCGGGCGGGGCCGCCGGTGCAACGCGAGTCGAACTTAGCGGTTTTCTACTTGTAGTGCACCTGCGCCCCCGCCCCGCCTATGCCCTTTTTGCTTACCTTGGGAAACCTAACGAAACCTACCCCCTATGGCCACCTTCACCCTTACCGTAAATGGGCAGTCGCGCACCCTCGAGGCGGAGCCCGAGATGCCCCTGCTGTGGGCCCTGCGCGACGAATTCGGTCTGGTGGGCACCAAGTACGGCTGTGGCATCGGAGCCTGCGGGGCCTGTACCGTACACATCGACGGGGTAGCGATGCGCTCCTGCTCCATTCCGCTGAGCAAGCTGAACGGGGAGGAGGTGACTACCATCGAGGGACTGAGCGAGAACGGCGACCACCCCGTGCAACTGGCCTGGTTGGAGCACGACGTGCCGCAGTGTGGCTACTGTCAGGCGGGGCAGATGATGAGCGCGGCTAGTTTGCTGGCCCTGACGCCCGACCCCAGCGAGGCCGATATCCGCGCCGGGATGAGTGGCAATATCTGCCGCTGTGGCACCTACACCCGTATCAACGCCGCGGTCAAAACCGCCGCCCAAAAACTAAGCTAATGTCGACCACTCCTACTACGCGCCGCTCCTTTCTAAAGGTCTCCGCCGCCACCGGTGGCGGCATGCTGCTGGGCCTGAGCTGGCTCTCGAGCTGTAAAAACGAGAAGGCCGCCAAGGCCGCCCCCACCCTGGAAATGCCCGAGGAGTGGGTCACCGTGAGTGCCTTTTTGAAGGTGGGCGATAACGGCGTGGTGACCATCATGTCGCCCAACCCCGAGATCGGTCAGAACGTCAAGACCGCCATGCCGATGTTGGTGGCCGAGGAGCTGGACGTGGACTGGCAGAATGTCGTGGTCGAGCAGGCCGGACTGGACACTGATAACTACGAGCGCCAACTGGCCGGAGGTAGTCAGTCCATCCGCGTAGCCTGGGAGCCGCTACGTAAAGCTGGAGCCACGGCCCGCTATCTGCTCGTAGCCGCCGCCGCCCAGCAACTCGGCGTCGATGCCGGGGAGCTACGGACCGAAAATGGTTTCGTGTACCACGACGGTAGCGACCGCAAGTTGGGCTACGGCGAGCTGGCTAGTCTGGCCGCCACGATGGACCCTCCCAAGGAGGTGACCCTAAAGGCCGCCGGGGACTTCAAGATAATCGGCCACCCCAAGAAGAATGTCGACGCCAAAAAGATCGTGCTCGGGGAGCCACTCTACGGACTGGACCTTCAGCGCGAGGGTATGCAGTACGCTGCCATCGTGCACCCACCCGCCTTCGGAATGCGGCTCAAGTCGGTGGACGATAGCGCCGTGCGCGCCATGCCCGGCATCACCGACGTGGTACGCATCAACGCCGCACCGGAGGGCGTCGAAATGCAGTGGTCGGACGTAAACGCCTTTCCGGAGCTGGTGGCCGTAATCGGGGATAACACTTGGCGGGTGCTACAGGCTAAAAAGGCACTACAGATCGAGTGGGAGACGGTCACCCCAGCTGAGTCCAGCGCCGAGCAGCAGCAGCGTCTCGTTGAAGCACTCGATAACGGAAAGGCCGAGGAGGCCCGCCGCGACGGGGACCCCGAGGGTGCCTTCGCCCGTGCCGCCCAGGTGGTCGAGGCGACCTATTCCGCGCCCTTCCTGCCGCACAATACGATGGAGCCGATGAACTTCTTCGCCCATGTGACGGACGAAAAAGCAGAGCTGATCGGACCCATTCAGACGCCGGAGTTTTTGCGCACCACGGTCAGCAAACTGTTCGATATGCCGGAGGAGCGCATCAGCATTATGATGACCCGTATGGGCGGTGGCTTCGGCCGGCGACTGTACGGCAACTTTGGCGTCGAGGCCGCGCTGATCAGCAAGGCTGCTGGGGGCGTACCCATCAAACTGGTGTACTCCCGCGAGGACGATATGACCCAGGGTACCTACCGGCCGGCCTACCTGGTACGCTACCGGGCCGCACTGGACGAAGACGGTAAACTGATCGGCTTCCACGTCCGCGGTACGGGTACAAGCGAGAGTCCAGTCTTCGCTAATCGTTTTCCGGCCGGCACGGTGGATAACTACCTGGTGGAGAATATCAGCAGCGATACCAACGTAAGTACCGGCGCCTGGCGCGCGCCGCGCTCTAACTTCATCGCCGGAGCCGAACAGAGCTTCCTCGATGAGGTGGCCGAGGCCGCCGGTAAAGATCCTATCGCCTTCCGGTTGGAGCTTTTCGATCGGGCGATTGAAAATCCCGTAGGGGAGGAGAACGACTACGACGCTGCGCGCTACGCCGGAGTATTGAAGCTGGTGCGTGACAAATCGGGCTGGAACACTAATGACGACAAGCGGGGTGTGGCTGCCTATTACTGCCATAACTCCTACGTAGCCCAGGTGCTCGAACTCGAGATGCGGGGCAACGAGCCGCAGGTCACCGAAGTACACTGTGCGGTCGACTGCGGTATTGTGGTCAATCCCGAGGGAGCCAATAACCAAATCGAGGGCGGTATTATCGACGGCATTGGTCATGCGCTCTACGGCAGACTCACGGTCAGTAAGGGGGTACCCGACCAGCAGAACTACGACACCTACCGTCTGATTCGTCACAGCGAAGCCCCCCGGGCTATCCACTCCCATTTTGTGGAGAGTACCATCGCTCCTACCGGGCTGGGCGAGCCCTCCCTACCGCCCGTGATCGGTGCGCTGGCTAACGCCATGTACCGGCAGACGGGGGAGCGAGTGTATGATCAGCCCTTCGTGCAGCCACGGGAGCTGCGGGGATAACCCTCAGGCCATGTGCTAAAAGAAAAGCCCGGTACAGCAATTGCTGTACCGGGCTTTCTAGTTGCCATAAGTTAAGGCACGCTAGAGCTTGACGAAGCGGCTGCTCACCGCGTAGCCCTCGGTATCACGTACGTGTACGAGATAAACGCCGGGGGCCAGGTCGCCCACCGGGAGGGTCGCCTGACCGCTGTCAGCTACGGAGAGTTGGCGGAGCATCCGGCCAGTCATGTCGCGAACCTCGATACGGATCTGCGGGCTGGCGGTAGCTTCAGCTAGCACACCCGTGGTTGCAAGTGTAGTGGCCGGCTGTAGGTTCCAGCCCACAGTCACCTCGCTGAGGTTGCTGGGGTTGGGGTAAACGCTCATTTCCTGCGCCAGTGCACTGGCGGTACGGGCAGCTTCGCGGAAGCTGCCACCGTTGGTCCAGTCGGAGGTCGAGCTGCTACAGTTGCTGCGCACGCGCCAGGTGTAGGTAGTCCGGCGGTCGACATTCAGGGTTGCACCGGTGCCACTCACGGTGCCGGAGGCGTAGAGGCTACTGCCTACGTATACTTCGATCTCGTAGCTGCTGGCTCCGCTGGCGGCGTTCCAGGAGAAGCTCACGGAGCGGTCGCGGTTGGTGCGCTGGGCGTTGAGCCCGGCGGGGGCGGCGCAGTCAGCGGTCGGCGGTTCTGGGCTGGGATCGGTCGTCGGGGGCGTAGTGCCATCGCAGGCGGAAGAGAGGAGCTCCGGACGGGCGGCAGAAACAGCGGCCCACATGCGGTCCTTTTGACCGAGGGTGAACAGGTTCATGCAGGCGTCATCGGAGTAGTCCATGTAATTCTGGAACATGTCGGGTAGGTCGGCTCCGCTATTTTTTCCCTTGGGCATACAGCTATTGGGGCCAGGGTAGGTGCAGGCACCGCCGGTGTAGTTGGGCCCGCCCGCCGTGGGGGTATCGCCCACAAAGTCATCGACGCTGCAGCCGCCATCGCCCCAAATGTGGCGTAGGTTGAGCCAGTGACCCACCTCGTGGGTGGCCGTGCGACCGAGATTGAAGGGGGCCTGGGCGGTACCGGTGGTACCTACGTAGCGGTAATCGAGTACTACTCCGTCCGTAGCGGAGGGACCGCCGGGAAACTGAGCGTAGCCAAGAATACTGCCGCCGATCACGCAGACCCAAATGTTCAGACTTTGCTGCGGGTTGATGGCGTCGGCACCGCCGGTACTGGCCGATTTGACTGCGTCGTTGGTGCCAAAGCTAGTGCGGGTGGTTGCTACCCGGTTGACCTGCGTGAGGCAAAACTCGATTTCGGAGTCGGTAGCCACGGACCGGAAATCGGCCGGCGTGTTGGTACGATCGGCATTCAGACGCCGAAAGTCCTCGTTGAGGACCCGGATTTGGCTGTTGATCTGAGCATCGGAGATGTTCTCGGTGCTCATCCGGTACACGACGTGTACAATGACGGGGATCGTGAGGATGCCTCCGGAGAGCGCCTTTTCATTGCGGGCGTCGTACTGCTCGGTGAAGCGTTCTAGCTGCTCGAGCTGAAGCTGGCGGCCGGGGTCCCGCTGGAGTTGCTGCTCCAGGTAGTCCATGGAGCCGCAGTTGCGCTGGGCGGGTAGGAGGGTGGTGCCGGCGGCAAGTAGGGTGAGTAAAAGTAGACGTAGTTGCATGCAGAATGGGTTTGCTCCGTGGGTGTAATGACGGATTCAAACCCGAATGTACCTCAATAATTTGGCCTTACACTCTACAGTAAAATTTTATTGCTGCAACAATAGTTTTCCTGGAAGAAAGGTCAATTATATTATCTTGCTACAATGAGTAGTTTACTTAGGTCTGCGGTCCCTTCCTGCCGCAGTTGCACTAGATAGCTCCCTACACCTAACTGCTCCGGCAGGCTAAGCTTGATGGGTGTATGGGGAGCGGGTCTAGCTATGACCTGGTGGTAGAGCACCCTGCCCTGTGAGGTGACAAGCGAAATGTGTAGCTCCCGATCAGAATGTACGGACTCAGGTAGGATAGTGAGGCTGCGGCCCCCCGTAGGATTTGGATAGAGGGCAAAACTCCGGTCTTGCTCGTCGCTGAGCTGTACCTGTACGATCTGCGAATGGGTGAAGGTTCCATCGAAGTCGGTGGTCCGTAGCCGGTAGTAGACCGTACCCGTAGAAGGCTCAGTATCCCTGGCCTGGTAGTTACTGCGCTCATTGCTGGCGGTATACCCGGCGGCCGGGGTGCGCAGCAGCTCGTCGAATCCAGGGTTACCGGCGGGTCGGCGTTCGATGGTGAAGAAATCAGTGGCCTCCTCGTGTTCGGTGACCCAGCGCAGAAGTACGTAGTCTTCCTTCGGAAAGGCTTCAAAGGTAATGAGGGTAAGTGGTAGGGCTAGCGCACCGGAATAGTCCGCTACGGCACTACCTTCTTGGGCACCGCCAGAATACATACTAGCGGAGTTAAACCCTCCCGGTGTAGACCGTGCGTACCGTGCCGCTCCCCCATCGGCGGTGCCGCCACGGTAAAAAATACTGGGAGAATATCCGCCGGGGACGGCTACGATCGTCCTGCGATCCCCACCATCTCCAGGCCCACCGGCGAAGGTCTGGCTAGATAGCTCGGCGGCAGCTACCAGACCAATCAACAGCAGAAGAAAATAGGGGAATGTATGCATAAGGCTATAGGCTACGTACGCCGCGCGGTACTCCAATATCAGTGCTGCGGCCAAAGGATTGCCCAATATGGACTCGATCAGAGGTTTGACACTCATTATGGAAAAATGTACTCCAACCCCCGCCCCGAATGCCATAGGCACTTGCGTTACCGACGGACCAGCCTAGCGTGTTCGCCTCTCCGTTAGTGGCCAGCGCTCCGTCACCATGCTGTCCGGTAAAGGCGCGACCCTCGGGGGTGCTTACGTTTACAACGCGTTCCCAAAGGTTACCGGACAGCTCCATAATTCCGTAGTAGCTACCCCCAGTCTGCTCGCGGGTTTTATCGTTCACGCTGGCGGCAAAGATACCGGAGCGCAGGGGACCATCGAGATTGCCATCGGTAGCATTGAAGGAGAGGTTGCCTAATAGTTCAGACGCATTTGTGGTCTGCTCATCGGCCGTGCCGGCATCGCTTAAGGTATACGGTGTAGTAAAATACTCCGTGGTACCCCAGGCAAACTCTTCGGCTACGGGCAACACCGGGCCCCGGCAGGCCTTCTCGTATTCCAGTTCCGTCATCGGGCGTAGCCCCGCCCAGTCCAGGTAGGCCAGACCGTCCTGTATGGATATGTAAGCGGCCGGCACGTTGGGCAGGGTGGTGGTGGCCGGTTGACTGCCGCCCGTGTAGCTTATCCCATTGCGGTGTACTACTCCATCATCGTTTTTTCCCCCGGGACCGGTGATGTCGCGAGCCGCCCGTTGGGTGGGCGTGAGCGTATTGAAGAATTCGATCCACTGCTCCTGACTCACCTCGTACTTCATGCAGTAGAAGGCAGCAAAGCCCTTGGGAAAGTCGGCCGGCAGGGGCCCCTGCTTGTCCCCACTACCATCTGTATAATCCAAACCAGGGCCATTGTTAATCGCTAGAACATCCTCAGAAGTGATCTGGTAGGGTTGGGGGTTGTTGGCTGTTCCATTGGCATAAAATGCCCCAGTGCCTGACCGGTAGTGGCCCACATAGAAGGCATTGTTCGGTACATAGACCATCTCGATAGCAAATACGCTTAGTTCTACCTGTTCGTCGATAGGCACGGCGTCCTCTACAAAATCCCAGATCAAGTGGATGCCGCGGAATTCGGCCGTACCGGAAAAGGCGGCCTTATGGTGGACCATCGCGCCGGCATTTTCCAGTATCTCGATATGGGCATCATCATGATTCTCACTACTGATAAGGGTAGCATGCTGCCAGCTTCCTCCCGGCCGTCGAAATTTAATAAATACCCAGGCGGCATCCCAATTAGCTGGGCCTATATCGGTGCGCCAGGCGTTTTCCCATTTAAGATCGACAATAATGGTGGTAGTGTTACTACTAGGATCAAAGTTCTTCACCTGCGTGCCCGTCACTTGGATGTTATTAGACAAGAGGGGAAGGGGGAGAAGAAGAAGGAGAATACACTCTACGATTAAGTGTTTCATAAGTAAAGGGCTGAACTAAAGGCTTCTAATGCCACGGAACCCACCGTGGTCATGGATAGACTGGTTGCGGTTGTCGGCAGCGAAAAAGCGGGTGGACAATTTGAAGAAATCCTCACCACTGACGAAGGCCCCCCCCCGCAGGCCGCAGGCGGCATCGCCTCCGAGCGGCCAGCCGGAAACGTCAGCCCGGCCATCAGGGCTTAGGGTACCGTCTCCGTGTACAGCCCTATAGCTGCGACCCTGGGGGCTACCTACCGTGACGGTGCGCTCCCATAGGTTACCGCTTAGTTCCATGACGCCGTAGTAGCTGCCCCCGGTCTCCTCGCGGAGCTGCTGGGGCGCGTTGTGGGCAAAGAGACCTACCCGCCAGGGACCGTAATGGGCCGTCCCCGCGGGATTGGTGAGAGAAGTGTTGTGGTGACCGGTAGACTTTGTCAGGTTAGCTACCCGCTCGTCCGCTTCACCGGTATCGATGAGGGTGTAGAAGTAATCGGCGTGAGCGGTCGAGCCCCAGGCGTATTCGTCAAGCACAGGATTCAGGGGGCCCCTGCCAATTTTTTCGTACTCTAGTTCCGATATGGGCCGTAAACCCGCCCAGTCCAGGTACGCGAGGCTTTGATCTTCGTTGATAAAGTTCATGGCCACGTAGGGTAGGGTAGTAGTAGCCAGCCCACCTGTGTACTGCACTCCGTTTCTGCTGATTTCTCCGTCGCTATTTTTACCGTTTACCGCAGTGATGTCCAGTTGATCGCGGTAGCTGGTCGGCAGGGTATTAAAAAAGTCTACCCACTGCTCCTGGGTCAGTTCATACTTCATGCAGTAGAAGGCTCCAAAGCCTTCGGGAAACTCAGCTGGAATAGGCCCCTGCTGATCACCACTTGGATAGGTTTTTCCTCCGTAGTTCACTTGACCGTAAAAGAGCTGGTCCGTCCCATCACCTACCGCGATAGGTCCCAATCCTGTGAGGTAGTATGGTTCGGTATTGGTACCACCCTCCCGAAATTGACCCATCAGGCGGCCACCGTCTCCCACGTAGAACGGCCCTTCCGGAATGTAGACCATTTCCACAGCGAACACCCGTAGATCGATGGCCCCGTCAATATGTACCATATCTACTGCGTAGTCCCAGCGAAGTTGAACATTGTTGTATACCGGGTCGCCGGCGTAGTCCTGAGGGGCGGCATAGATGAGCACCCCGACATCCTCCTGCACCTCCACCGTAGCACCTGCGACCGCGCCCCCCCTGCCCGCCAGCCGCGCATGCCGCCAGGGGCTACCGTCCACATGATACTTAGCAAATATCCAGGCGGCATCCCAGTTAGCCGGCCCCACGCTCGTACGCCAGGAGTTCTCCCACCTAAGGTCAAACTGGATGACGGTGGTGCCCGCGCTCGCGTTTTGAGACGTGAGCGTGACGTTGCTAACGGCAATGCCATTCGCCCGCACAGAACAAATTAGGGGGAGTAACAGAAAAACGTAGGCACACCGAAGCACGGTATTCGCTTGGGGTTTATAGTTCATGAGATCATTTTCGGACGAGCCGGTAAGCTGTCCATACACAACCCATATAACGCAGTATCTAAGCAGTAATTTTCTTATAGGGAAAAATTATACCTCAGCCATCCTATAGGCGCTTGCAGCGTTAACCCTAGTATGACGTCTAACCACCACGCCCACACCCGCTACAGCGACGGCGTAGGCGAGCCCCGCGATTACGTCGAGCAAGCACTCCGTGAGGGGTTTAGCCGGTACGGCTTCAGCGACCACGCCCCCATCCCCCTGCACGATATGGGCTCCATGAAAATGGCGGAACTAACGACTTATAGCCGGGTCATCGGTGAATTACAGCAGGAATACGCCGACCGCATCCGCCTCTACAAAAGCCTGGAGGTGGACTACATCCCGGAGGTGATGAATGTAGAAAGCCCCCACATTTTGGAGGCCAGTCTAGACTACACCATTGGCGCGGTCCACTACGTAGATTACCTAGCCGACGGCCAGCCCTGGAGCTTCCAGCGGCCGAACCCCGTATTCGAACGGGGCATCAACACCATCTTCGGCGGCAGCACCCGCCGGATGGTCGAGCGCTACTACGAGCTGGTGCGCGAAATGGTCACCACCCACCCCCCGGATATCGTAGCTCACCTGGAC
Source organism: Neolewinella sp. (assembly GCF_965214665.1). Classification (GTDB taxonomy): domain Bacteria; phylum Bacteroidota; class Bacteroidia; order Chitinophagales; family Saprospiraceae; genus Neolewinella. Next base: position 4,227,343 of record NZ_OZ243970.1, read on the forward strand.
CGCATCAAGCGCCGCAACGTTGATGGCCGTTACTGGGACGAGCGCGCCGACTGGTACCTAGCCGCCGTAGAAGAAACGCTGGAGGCTGTCGTAGGGGCCGGCTGCATCATGGAGGTCAATACCCGGGGCATTTACCTGAATGAGACGGAAGATACGTACCCCACCGACTGGATCGTAGCGCGCGCCCACGCCCGGGGCATCCGCCTGCAGGTGAACTCGGATGCACACCGGCGGGAGCATATTTCGGGGGGGTTCCGTGAGGCCTATCGGATATTAGAGGATATTGGCGTGGAGCGGGTATACCTATACGACGGGCGGGGGTTCTCGGCGCAGGCGTTGGACGCTTTCAAAGCGTCCAACGCCTAAAGCGTCCAACGCCTAATGCCTAGGCGACCGTAGCCCGCTTGCGTAAGGTGGCCAGAGAGTCCGTCACGTCGATCACCCCGGCATCGCCCGACTGAATCTCGGCGGCGTTCCCCTCGTCGGTGTCAATGTGCATCTCAAGCTTGTAGTCAGGATTGACGCGGATGAGCACGTTGCCGAAGATCAGTCCCCGCTCGTTGGTGCTGACGGCCACCTCCACCACGTCGCGGTCCTTCACACCGAACTGCGCGGCATCCTCCGGGGTCATGTGGATGTGGCGCCAGGCGCAGATCACCCCGTCCTCCAGATCGGCCGAGCCGGCGGGGCCCAGCAGTTGGCAGCCCGGCGTGTTGTCCACCTTCCCCGACTCACGCACGGGGGCATCGATGCCCAGGAAGAACTCATCGGTGCGTGAGATCTCTACCTGATCGACCGAGCGTAGCGGACCCAGGATGCGTACCCGTTCGATGCGGTTACGGGGACCCACGACGGTGACGCTCTCCTCGGCGGCAAACTGCCCGGGCTGGCTGAGCCACTTCTTAACCGTCAGCTCGTGGCCCTCGCCGTACAATTTGTCGAGGGTAGCGCGGGTCAGGTGGCAGTGGCGGGCGGAGATGGCGATGGGGATGGCGGGCCGGGTGTTCACCTCGTCCTCGTGACGCAGCAGCTTGGCACAGTCGCGGGCGATGGCCAGTTGCTCGTCGGTGCGGATGGCCAGGAGCTTCACGCGGCTGTGGGAGCGACTGAAGGCAATGACGTCCTCGGTCTCCGATAGCTGTAGGGTGTGGTTGCGGTCCTCATCAATGACCGCGCCGAGGTAGTCCAGTCGCTGCGCGGCCCGGTGGCGGATAATGCTGGAGTTCTCGCCGATGCCGCCCGTAAACACGATGGCATCCACCCCACCCATCACCGCAGCATAGGCCCCGATGTACTTGCGCAAGCGGTGGGTGTAGACCTGCACGGCGAGCTGGCAGTCGGGATCGCCCTGGGTGCTGCGCTCCAGGATACCACGCATGTCGTTGCCCGCCCCGCTGAGGCCTTTGAGACCGCTATCGCGGTTGAGGAGGGCATCGATTTCCTCGGTATTCATACCCGTCTTCTGGTGCAGGTAGGCCGGGATGCCGGGGTCAATGTCACCACTACGGGTCCCCATCACGAGGCCCTCCAGCGGGGTCATGCCCATGCTGGTCTCGATGCTGCGACCGAACTCGATGGCCGCCACGCTACAGCCGTTGCCGAGATGGCAACTGATGATGCGCAGGTTGCGGTAATCGTCCTTTAAGAAGGTAGCCGCCCGCCCGGCCACGTACTTGTGGCTCATGCCGTGGAAACCGTAGCGGCGGATGCCGTACTCCCGTATCAGGTCCTTGGGCAGGGCGTAGGTCTGTGCCCGCTTTGGCAGACTGTGGTGAAAGGCGGTATCGAAGACGGCAAATTGCGGCAGCTCCGGCCAGAGCTCGCGCGCCAGCCGGATACCGGCTAGGTTGATGGGGTTGTGGAGCGGAGCCAGATCGCTCAGCGCCTCGATTTTCTGCTCCACCTCATCGGTAATGCGGGTAGCCCCGTCGAATTCCGCCCCGCCGTGGACCACCCGGTGCCCGATACCGGCGATGTCGAGTCCACCGGCCTTATCCTTTAGCTCCAGTAAGAAGGGGTGTAGGGCCTTGCGGTGGCCCCCGCGATCGAGCAGGCGGTCAGCACCAAGTTCGAATATTCGCTCTCCGGTACCGGCTTCTACTACGGCGGCCTTGATGGAGGAGCTGCCGGCGTTCAGAACTAAAATATGCATGGGTCTCAGGGATTTACCCGGCTAACCCTAAAGCGCAGTAAACCGTTCAGTCACGCACCGCTACCCCGACCATGGAGTCAGCCGTCCCGTAGTACAAAAACCACCTGCCCTTGAAGTAGACCAGCCCCTCAATGAAGGTGGTGCCCGAGGCGTACTGCCCCGTCAGCTCGTGCGGCAGACTGGGCTGGATGAAGGGCTCCTCCATGCGGTCCAGCAGCACTGTCGGGTCCTTGGCACTGAATAGCGCCTGCCCCCCGGAGTAGGCTCCCGGACCGGCCTCCATATACCTTAATGAGTCGGTCAACTCGTTCTGTCCGTTGTACAGCACCAGGATGCCGTTATCGGTCAGTAGCGCCGGGGGGCCCGGCTCGCTCAGGCGGCTATCGAAGAGCCCGGGCCGCAGGGGTAGGGGATCGAAGAGGGTGGAGTCGGCGTTGAGTACCGGCGTCCAGTCCAGCAGGTCGTCGCTGTGCGCCAGGCCCACCACGGCATCGCCCCAGTACATCCAGTACTTGCCGTTGATCTCGGTGGCCACCAGGCGGCCGTCGGCGGTGAGCTCGCAGACCACCGAGCCCGACTTCGACCAGGTATTGTGAAACTTGCCCCCGTAGGCGTCCTGGAAGACGGGGCCGTGCTTGGTCCAGTCCGTCAGGTTGGTGGAGGTGGCCGAGCAAAGCCGGGCGGCCTGCTGGTTGTAGGCGGTGTAGAGCATGAGGTAGCGGCCGTCGGGCAGTTCCACCACGCGGGGGTCCTCGCAGCCGCCCGGGTCCTCGAACTCGCGGTTACTGTCCGGACCGGGGTAAAGCACGGGGGCGGTACGGCGTACGAAGTTGATGCCATTCCCACTGGCGGCCAGCCCGATACGACTGGTGCGCCGGCCCAGGGTAGCACGGGGATTATCCTCGGCCCGAAAGAACAGGTACACGCTATCGCCCCGCACCACCGCGCCGGGGTTGAATACATCGGCCCGCTGCCAGCGCACCGGCTGCCCGGTCAGTGGATCGGAAAAGACGTAGCTGCTGTCGGCCCGCAGGATGGGATTTTCGGCCGGTTTGGTGAAGCCGGTCAGCCAGGGGGAGGCGTCCGCTAGGGGAGCAGCGGTAGCCTCGGCGGGTGGGGTAGATGTGCGGCAGGCCGCAAGTAGGCAGGCAGAAAGCAGAAGGGTAACGTAGCGCATAGGAGTATCTTGGGGTGACCGACAAGTTTAACACTTTGTGAACAACCACCCGGTAGTCCCTTCTTGTACCTCTAGCTACTCTATGTACACATCCTTCCCCTGGCTCTTCGCAGTTTTCGGTTTGCTTTCCTCGCTCGTAGAAGCACAACCCTGTCCTACCATGGTCACCCACGTGGGAATCGCCGACGCACCGGTGGTCGCCACGGCGGGAAGTGCGGACGCCAACTTCGCCACCTTTTTCGTGGGCGGTGAGCCAGTGGCCTTTCCGCTATCCGGCACCCTAGAACGAACCGCCCCAACGACGGCGTTCACCTACCGGACTACCGGAGCGTCACCCGCCGCCGATGACTATTCGTTCATGGCCTATCCTCTGGCGCCCAATGCCAGCGCCACGGTGACTTTGTCCCAGGCGACGGTAAGTAATGCCGCCATCGAGGACATCTCCTTCACGCTATTCGAAGGCACTTTCGATCCGGCCGTGGACAATTCCGCCCGTCTCGTCGCCTCCACTTTTACCGAAACCGGCAACCTACCCGCGCTCACCGCTACCCTCACCGGTGGGGTGCAGTATACGCTGGTCGTGCAGTCCGGACAGGCCTACGACCGGCCCTACCCCCGCGACTTTACCCTTACGCTGCGTAGCACGGGAGAGCTTCAGCCCACCCTCTACACCGGAGGTACGCTACCGGACCCCTACGTCTACACCTTCCTGGCCGTTGCCGAAGATTCTATCGCTCAAGTTTCCGCTACGGGTGACTTTCGCCGCCTCACGGAGGGGTTTTATTCGGTATACGGACTAGCCTACGACAGTCGGGAGCCTCTACCTACTGCACTCTCGGAGCTTACGTCCACGTGTGCTCAGCTCAGCCAGAATAGCCAGCGCATCCTCATTGCCGCAGAGAGTGACCCCCTCGACGCTCCTAAGTTCACCCTGCAGGCTACGGCCCGGCCCGGCGGCGTGCAGCTCGACTGGCAGCTTCCCACCGCCACCGAGTACGACTACTTCCGTATTGAGCGCTCCGCGGATGGCAGCTACTGGTCGGCACTTACCGAAGTGGCCGGAGGTACTTCCGACGAAGGCATCATGCGCTTTCGGTACATCGACCATCAACCGCTGGCCGGCAACAGTTTCTACCGTCTGGTTCGTGTCGATCTAGCCGGCGGCGAACACTCCTCCACCTTCGCGGAGGCAACGATTAATGTTAACTCAATGTAAAGTGTAGGTAAACTACCAGTTAATTTAAGGCGTTGTATTACTTCACAACAAGTAATCCGCCATGCCCAAATCCAGCGTTCGCATCGAGCAGCCCTTCCGAAATCCTGGCTTTATTGCCCTGCTTATCCTCCTATCGGGCCTGTTGATTTACCGGTTCGTCCTGTTATTTCTGGCTGGTGCGACTGTTGCTGACGTGGTGGTCCTCAGTCTCATCACCGCACTGGTCGCGGCGGGGTGGTACCTCGTTCCACGCTCCAGCCTGCGCATCAAGGTCAGCACCCGCTACCTCAAGGTGAAGACCAAGGGTCTCCTACGGCGTAAGTTGAAGCTACCCCTTGCCGATGTCGCCGAATGCAACTTTGTGGAGGTGAACCCGGCGGCCCGTTGGTCGGGTGCGCTCGCCCATCCGGCATCTGACTTTACCACGATCGACTTCGGGGGGCGGCGCGGACTCTGCGTCCGCATGCGCGACGGGCAGTCCTACTTCATCGGCTCGGATGCCCTCTACGCGCGGCGGCACGAAGTACCTCTTCCAACACCCGGTCTCGCCAGTTAAAGGGGCCCAGTTCGTTCAGCCCCAGCACCATCACGGCCGTCTCCATCTCTTCGATGTAATCCGTGGTCCAGCAGAATCCGCGGGCGGCGGCGCGCAGGTGCCCGGCGGGTAGCAGGCCAATGAGTTCCGAGCCGGTGACCGAGGTCCCTAGCTCCCGAGCCAGCGCCGTGGCCGTAAAGTATACCTGAGCCAGGGCCACCCGCTCGGGGTCCACCACATTACAGCTTATCTGACACCGACCGTATTCCTTAATCCTCCAACCAATGGCCTTTAGGCCGAAAAAGAGTCCCTGGCGACCGGCCACACCCGATCCCCGCAAACGCCCCGCCACTTGCCGGGCCTGGGCTAACGTTGCCGTAGGGTGCAGATTAATGTTCCAGGCGATGAGGAAGGGACGTACCCCCACGACGGTGATGCCGAGCCGCGGATGGGGCTGCGCGGGACCGAAATCCGGCTGCCACTCGGTATCTCCGAGTTTTTCCGTTAGCCCTTCGTACTCTCCTCGCCGGATGTTGGCCAGGTTTTGGCGGGGGGAGGACTGGGCGCTACTGGCGTAGAGGTACACGGGGAGGTGGAATCGCTCCGCCACCCGCTGGGCTAGCACCTGCGTCCGCGCCCTGATGTCCTGCTCGGTGACGCCGGAGATGGGAATGAAGGGGCAGACATCAACCGCTCCACTACGGGGGTGGGTGCCCCGATGCTGCTGCATGTCGATGTACTGATCGGCTACCGCGTAGACCGCTTCCGCCGCCGCAAAGACCGCCTCAGGTACGCCGGCAAAGGTAAAAACCGTGCGGTGGGCGCCGTGGCCCGTGTCCTGGTGCAGCAGGTAGCAATCCGGTACGCTCTCGATTGCTTCCCGGAAAGCCCCGAGCACCCGGGGGTCGCGCCCCTCGCTGACGTTGACGACGCATTCCAGGAGGGGGGTGGGCATAGGACTTTTGGCGGCTGGGACGTTTAGCAAAGAAAACCCATGCTGCGTTATCTGCTGCCCCTTGTGCTGTTCGGCGTGCTTGGCTGCGGACCGGAACCGGCGGAGGAGCGGGAAGCACCTACGGCGGCGGGTAGCGATCCGGCCGTCGTGCAACTCACCGAGCTCCTGGCGGCCCGCCCGGAGGACGCCGCCCTGTACGCCCAGCGTGCACGGCTGTACTACGAACGGGGTAATCTACCCGATGCGGTTGCCGACCTGCAGCAGGCCACACGGCTCGATAGTAGCAGCCTGGACTATGCGTACGGGCTGGCCGATCTCTACCTGGATAGCGAACAGCCCGACCGGGCCATTGGGGTACTGGAACGCGCCGTGCGCATGCATCCGCGGGAGGTAGAAAGCCGGCTACGCCTCGGCGAGGCCCAGTTGATCCAGCAGCGGTACGGGGAGGCGGAAGCGACGCTGGATACGGCCATTGCCCTGAACGCAGGCAGTGCCGAGGCCTACTACCTCCTGAGTCAGGTGCACGCCGAGGCGGGGGATACCACCCGGGCCCTCGCGGCCGCCCAAACCGCCGCGCGACTGGACCCTGGAATGACGGATGCCTACCTGCTCCTGGGGGATCTGTCCGCCGGTCAGGGAGGCAACCCCCGGGCACTCGCCTACTACGATAGTGCCGTGGCGAGTAATCCCAACGACGTCATCGCGGTGCACGCGCGGGCCAACTACTTCTACCGGAGCGGACAATTGCAGCGGGCGCTGGCCGAGTACCGGAGGGTGAGTACAATCGACCGGCAGTACGTGGAGGGAAATTTCAACGCGGGGCTGATCCTGCTGGAGCTCGATAGCCTACAGCAGGCGTACCGGGAATTCAACATCGCGGTGAACAACGACCCGGCCAGTATGGAGGCCTACCTCTACCGGGGCTATGCCAGCGAGCAGCTCGGAGATGTAGCGGCGGCGCGGCGGGATTTCGAGACGGTGCTGCGCATGGACCCCGACTTCACCCCCGCCCAGGAGGCACTGGCGCGGCTGAACGGATAAAATCGGCGACGGTAGCGGCGTAGGGGTTGCGCTCATCGTAGGTCCAGCGGCCGCTGTCCAGATGCCCGCCGCCGGGGATGGTGTGTAGCTCGCTCATCGTACCGCGCATAGTTAGAGCCCGATGAAAGTGCTGGGAGTGGCGGTATTCGACCATACCATCATCCGTACCGTGCAGGAGCAACCAACGCACCGCTGCGGCATGGTCGAGCTGCTGCATGGGGTCCTGGGCGCTACGCTGGCTAAACACGGTGCGGGGACGCAGGATACTAAGATCCAACGGGGCGGCGCAGAGCAGGGCGTGGGTGGGTCCGCCGGGCCAGCCTGCTTCGGTCCACCATTTGGGGTGGAGGGCCAGGAGGGCCGCCAGGTGTCCGCCGGCGCTGATGCCGCCGATCTGGGGGGCGGTGAGGGGCCGGCCGGTCTGCCGGGCAAAGGCGGCTAGGTGGGCTAGGGCCGTGCGGCAGTCGGTGACGATCTCGGGGAGGCGTACCCCGGGCGGGCGACGGTAGCTGGGCAGTACTACCCGAAAATCCTGTTGCAGCCACGGGCGGGCGGCGGGGCGGAAGGCCTCCGGGCTACCGAAGGTCCAGGCCCCGCCGTGGAGGTATACGGCCCAGGGGAGGGGATCGGTAGGCCGAGTACCGGGGGGCTCCAGCAGGAGATAGTACTGCCGCGGGTGGGGCCCGTAGGCCAGCCGGCGGTGGGGGGCCATGCCGCGGCGTACCCGGGCATTGTGCCGCCAGTAGGGGGGTAGGCCCAGGGTGTCGCGGAGGGCGAAGCGTAGTTTGCGCGTCCAATCGGGTGCTGCCGCAGGCTGTTGCATCAACTACCTTTACGGTTGGTTTGTCCTTATTGTTTTCAACCCTACTAGTCCCCAAAATCCCCACTGCGCTTGCACTACCTCTACTTGCTCCTCACGCTGCTGGCCGCGTTCCAGCTTCCGGGCCAGGCTCCCGACCGCCCTACCTCCGGGGAGCTGCACGCCGCCATCCAAAAATTGGGGGTAGTGGGCTCGGCCCTCTACGTCGCCGCCCACCCCGACGATGAGAACACCCGCATGATCGCTTACCTAGCCAACGTAGCACAGGTGGAGACGGGCTACCTGAGCATGACGCGGGGCGACGGCGGGCAAAACCTCATCGCCCCCGACATCAGCGAGCTGCTGGGCCTCACGCGCACCCAGGAGCTACTGGCCGCCCGGCGCATCGACGGGGGGAAGCAGTTCTTTACCCGCGCCAACGACTTCGGCTATTCCAAACACCCCGACGAAACCTTCACCATCTGGGATAAGCGGGAGGTACTAGCGGATGCCGTCTGGGTGATCCGCCAGCAGCGCCCCGATGTGATCATCCTGCGCTTCGATCCCCGGGCCCCGGGCTCTACCCACGGCCACCATACGGCCTCGGCCGTCATCGGCATGGAGGCCTTCGACCTGGCGGGTGACCCGGGGGCCTTTTCCGAGCAGCTCAGCGCGGGCGTCGAGCCCTGGCAGCCCAGGCGACTGTACTGGAACGCCTACAGCTGGGGCAGCGACACCCTGCCGGACTACGTGGACACCAACGACATCATCACCGTGGAAATTAATTCCTATTTGCCTAAACTGGGCGAGAGCATTGCTGAGATTGCCGCCCGCAGTCGCAGTCAGCACAAGAGTCAGGGCTTCGGTAGCGCAGGTAGCCGGGCCGCCACGGTAGAAAAGCTGGAACTGCTGAAGGGGGAAAGTAACGGAGTAGATGGCGACCCCTTTGCCGGCATCGTGATGGACTGGAGCCGGGTGCCGGGGGGCGCGGAGATCGGCACGCTGATCGACTCGATCGCCGCTAATTTTGACTATGCCGATCCGGCTGCCTCGGCGCCTGGTCTTCTACTGGTGCAACAATCGCTGCGGTCGCTACCCGATTCCTACTGGAAGGAAACTAAACTAGGTGAACTACAGTATATAATAGCTGGCGTCCTCGGCTTGTACGTATCGGCCACTACGAAAACACCCTTTGCTGTGGCGGGCGATACCATTACGACGGTGGTGGAGATTTCCAACCGCAGCGATCAAGTGATCAACCTACTTGACTTGGAGCTCACAACTCCGGCAATAGTCGAGATTAATGGCACGAGCGATCCTATAACTTTACAACCGGGCCTATCCTACTTTGACACCTTACAGCGAGTAGCTAGCGCTGACGAATCTACTAGTGGACCATACTGGTTACAGCAAGAGTGGCAGTTAGGAATGTACAGCGTAGAAAACCAAACGCTACGTGGCCGCCCGGAAGGTCCTGAATATCTTGAGGTAAATGTGCTATTCAGCATTGGGGACGCGGGGTTCGGACTTACCTACCCCGTCCGCTACCACTACACTGACCCCGTAGCCGGCGAACAATTCCAGCCCTTTGGCCTGCTCCCCCCGGTCTTCGTGGAGTGCGGCGAACTTAGCTACCTCTTCACCGGCAACGACTCCAAGCCAGTTACTGTCAAGGTCACTAGTGCCGTCAACGAGCGGGAGGGGGAGCTACGTCTGGACGTTCCCGACGGGTGGTCGGTGAGCCCCACCAGTCAGCCCGTCACCCTCGGTAAAAAAGGACAGGAAAGCTTCTACACCTTCACCCTTACTCCGCCGGAAGGACAGAGCCAGGGTCGCATCACCCCCCAGTTGACGCTTGCGAACGACGACAAGGTCTACGACCGCCGCCTGGTCATCATCGACCACCCCCACATTCCTACCCAGACGGCTGCCCTGCCCGGAGATGCCGCCGTAGCGCGGGTGGAGTTACGCACGGCCGGCCGCACGGTGGGCTACCTGAACGGGGCGGGCGATGCCATTCCCGAGGCGCTCAGTTCCATCGGACTCGACGTCTCCGCCATTGATGACGTGGAGGCCTCCATCGGCGACCTGAGCAAGTATGACGCCATTGTAGTTGGGGTGCGCGCCTACAACACCCTGGACCGGATGCCCGTCTACCAACCCCGCCTCCTGAACTATGTCAAGCAAGGTGGTACGCTCATCGTGCAGTACAATACCGATCGGGGGCTTAAAATAGGCGAAAAGGAGCTCGGTCCCTACCCCCTGGAGTTGAGCCGCGACCGGGTCACCGTTGAGGACGCCCCCGTGGATATCCTGGCCCCTAACCACCCCGCCCTCAACTACCCCAATAAGATCACCGCGGCCGACTTCACCGGCTGGGTGCAGGAGCGCGGCCTCTATTTCCCCAACAAGTGGGCCCCGGAGTACACCGCCCTGCTCGGCAGCCACGACCCCGGCGAGGAGTCGCACGATGGGGGACTGCTGGTGGCCGATTATGGGGAGGGGCACTTCGTGTATACTGGATATAGCTTCTTCCGGGAACTACCGGCGGGAGTGCCTGGGGCGTACCGGTTGTTTGCTAATCTGATTGCCTTAGGGCAGTAGTTGTTGCGTTTGGGGGTTGTTGGGTTGCTGCGTTTTGAGGGTGCTCGCTTCGCTCGTCGGTGTGGGGTAGCGCTGCCGGAAGTAGTGTCTCATTAGTATTGCACCTGCGGCCCCGCCCCCTTATTCCGCCTACCACACCTACCACACCTCCAACGTCCACAACTCAATAACTCCTAAACGCAACAACCCAACCACCATGGCCCGCAGAGGAAAAAACCGCTTCCCCGACCGCATCGAGCAGGTACGTATCACCGGCCTGGCCGACAAGGGCTTCTGTGTAGGCAAGACGCCCGAAGGTATGACCGTCTTTGTGGAGGATGTAGCACCGGGTGACGTAGTGGACGTACGCCCCTTTCGCAAAAAGAAGAAACTACTCTTCGCCGCCCCCACCCGCTTCATCAAGCGGTCGAGCGAGCGGGTGGAGCCCTTCTGCCAGCACTTCGGCGTTTGCGGCGGGTGTAAGTGGCAGCACTTTGGCTACACCGGGCAGTTGCGGGAGAAGGAGCGTATGGTGCACGATGCCTTTGCCCGTATTGGCAAGGTGGAGGTGGAGCAGTGGGAGCCGATCCTGGGCAGCACCGAGATCCAGTACTACCGCAACAAACTGGAGTTCGGCTGCGCCAACCGCCGCTGGCTCACTACGGAGGAGATCGGCACCGACATCGACAACGAGGTGCCGGTGATCGGTTTTCATAAGGCCGGCGCTTACGATAAGCTCATTCAGATCGAGCACTGCCATCTACAGCACGGTCCCAGCAATGAGCTACGCAACGGACTGCGTGCCCTGGCTGCGGAGCTCGGCGTGACCTTTTTCGATATGCGCGAGCGGCACGGGCTACTGCGGCAGCTCATGGTACGCACCACCACCACGGGACAGTGCATGCTGGTGGTGGCTTTCTTTGCCGATGAGCGCGAGACGATCACCCGCTTTTTGGATGCAGCCCTCGAGCGCTTCGGCACCGCGATCAGTAGCCTCTTCTACTGCATCAACCCCAAGGTCAACGAGTACCTGATGGACCTGGAGATGGTCCACTACGCCGGTACCGACTACGTCACCGAGCGGCTGGGGCACGTAGCGTTCCGCATCGGCCCCAAATCCTTTTTTCAGACCAATTCCGTCCAGGCCGAGCGACTCTATGCCATCGCGGCCGATTATGCCGGGCTCACGGGTACGGAGAACGTCTACGATCTTTACACCGGTATCGGCTCCATCGCCCTGTACCTAGCCAATCGGTGCCGGCAGGTGGTGGGGATCGAGGAGATCGCCGCGGCCATCGACGATGCCCACGTAAACGCCGCGTTGAACGGCGTGACCAACGCGACGTTTTACGCCGGCGACGTGCGGGCTATCCTCACCGAGGAGTTTGCAGCTACGCACGGTCGGCCCGACGTACTCCTCACCGATCCGCCCCGCGCGGGCATGCACCCTAAGGTAGTTGACATGCTGTTGCAACTTGCCGCCCCCCGCCTGGTGTACGTAAGTTGCAATCCCGCCACCCAGGCACGTGATTTGGCCCTTCTGGCGGAAAAGTACGTCGTGGAGCGCGCCCGACCGGTGGATATGTTTCCCCATACCAGTCACGTGGAAAGTGTCGTTTCGCTTAGGTTACGTAACTTGTAAATCGCTAGTGGGCCTGCCCTTGGGAGGGAGGTACGGACTGCTAGGGGCGGTGCCCTACCGACCCGTGCATTTGAGGCAGTCTTTATCCCATGATCCCTACTGAAACTTACCGACCCATTGTGGAGCAATTGTTGCGGCACGGTGCCCGACCGGAGGACGCTCGGCGCCTCACCGAGCAGTTGTATCGTCGCGGCTATTCGGCCAAGGAGGTCGTATTCCACGAGGGTGACCGAAACCCACCGGTCGTGTACCTACTCTCCGGCTACCTACAGCTATACAACACCAATGAGGCAGGCCATAATTACGTGCGCATTCTGGCCGGGCCGGGTGATTTCGCCGGCTGTGTGGAGGGTACACTCTACAACCAGCCGGCCTCCTACACGATAGAGTGCGTGACCGATTGCCAGCTGGCCATCATTGATAACCACCTCCAGAACCTGATCAGGCAGAACCCGGAGTGGTACCAGCTGCTCCAGGACTTCATTCTGCGGCGCATCCTGTCCCTGTCGCGCGAAAAAGAAGTGATGCTGCCGATGAAGGCCACCGATCGGTACCTCTACTTTCGGGAGCGGTACCCCCAGTTCGTCAGCCACATTCCTGCCGGTGTGATTGCCGATTACATCGGCGTAAGACCGCAATCACTCAGTAGAATTAAACAAAGTCTCCGATAAAGGGAAACTTTTTGCGGCTTTTTTAACAAAAGTGAATTGTCCAAACAACAAAAGACACCATCTTTGCCTCAGATTTTATTGGCTACATATTGACACTTTGAACAAACTCAGTTTTTTAGAACTCCACGCCCGTTCCCTTTCCCAGGGGACGGGCGTCTTTTTTTAGTCGAAGTTGGCGTAGCCCAGCTCCCCCCTCCCGGTGCGTACCCGGTGGTACCGCCCCGTCACTCCCAGATCGATCAATGGCTCCCCACCCTCTAGCTGCCGAATCACATTAGCCGCCTCACGCTGCGGCGCGATGCGCAGGTAGTGGTTACCCCGCAGGGGCACCTCTGTCCGCCGCCCGGGAAATTCAGCCGGTGGAGTAGGTGCCGGGTCTTCCCCCTGGAGGTACGGATAGGGGTCGCGCGCCCCATTAGCGTAAATGCCGAAATGAAGATGGGGCGGCGTAGTGCGCGCATTGCCCGTATTGCCCACCAGGCCAACGGTATCCCCCCGCTCGACGTGCTCTCCGGCCCGCACCAGCTGGCTATCCAGGTGGGCGTAGTAGTAGTTTAGTCCCCGCTCCCCGTCCCGGAGCCACACCGTCTTGCCCCCCAGCCCGCCGTTGCGCACCCGCGAAACCCGCCCCTCCGCAACCGCCAGTAGGGGCGTGCCCCGATCGGCAAAAATGTCGTTGCCCTCGTGCCGCCGCTGGCCCCCGTCGCGACTGGCCCCCCAGAAGCTCCGAATCGCCGTTTCATCCTTGCCGGCTACCGGGAAAAGTAGGGCCGGAACCGATATCATCTGCAGCCGGTAGCTGCTATCGGCGTAAGGCGCGGTCTGTAACACGAAGCGCAGGTTCTGCCCCGCCGGTGCCCCGGTCTCGTAACTTAGGCTTGGCGAAAGGGTATCCCACACCAGGAGCTGCTCCCCCTCCGTAGTGTACAGTTCCCCAAAGAGCGGACCACTGCCCCCGGCGCTGATGCGCAACTGCCGCCCCGGGGGCAGGTAGAAGTCCCAGGCATTGGCGGTGTAGAGCACGTTGGTATCCGGGACGATGAGCTCCTCGTGGGGGAGCTCCACCCGCAGGGTATCGCGAGTGGACCGGACGAAGGCGGTGTCCCAGCGCGCCATAGTAGCCGCAGCGAAGGGTTTACCCCAGGCGTACTGCTCGCGCGGCGTAGCGCTTCCGAAAGTTTCATCGACCCAGCGTTCCAGTCCCGTTCGCCACTTGGTACAGCCCCCACTGAGGTAGACAGCAACGAACAGCAGGGGGATGAGCAGGCGCCAGTACGACCGGGGGGTATGGTGACGGGCCATGGCTGAAACAACGCTCCGGTAGTCGGTTTGGATCAATCAGCGGAGGACTTACCATGCAACCACCCAGCAAAACAGCTGCTTACAACCTACTCAGGGGCAGGTAAAATGCTCAGGAGGAGCACGGCAAACTATCTTTCAAGAGAGTGCTTTCAAAAAATGATCCTGCGCTCATGCTCCATTCAGCAGCATTGCCCGCAGTACAGTGGCGCAAATAGTTAAACTTAACACAAGCAATTTTTACTACGCCTAGCTTTTTTCGTCGCGTACCCTTATTGCACCAGCGTTCCCGGCCGTCCCACCACTACCGGCACGCCTAGGTTGGTCAGCAGCTCCCGGTAGGCGCGCGCCGTTTCTTCCGCCCGCGCTAAATTGGGGTAGCCCCTGCCGGTGTACACCACTAGCAGCTCAGCTGCCTCGTCGATACAGCCTGCCCACATGAGCTCGTGACCCCGCAGTCCGGCCGCCCGTAGTACGCTCAGTCGCCGGTTGGCTTCCTGCCGGGATAGCACCGCGTCCACCACCACAAACCGTCCTCCCGCTTCCACCGCACAGTCCGGGGCCTGCGTGATCTGGGGTAGGGGCCCTAGAGGTAAGCCAGGTGCAACGGTAGGTCCGAACACCTCTCCGCCTACCGTACCGGACGGGCTACCGATCACTACTTCCGGAGAACGGTACCGGGGGTGGGAAAAGGGATCGGGCACCACGGGGCCGTAACTGCGCTCGTACCCCAGCAGCACCAGGAGGCCCGTAAGGGCAAGCAGTAGGGCGATGTGGAGAAAGCGCCGCCGGTTTTGCCGCCGCTCGGGTGGGGTAGGGCCGTAGTTAGGGTCTTGCTCGATCTGGGCTAGAATATCCTTCCGCCTGCCGTAGCGGCTGAGGTAATCATTGAACACGTGGCGGGGGCGGGGTTTTTCCCGCAGGGTAAGTTTGCCGGCCGCATTGACCACGATCAGGCCGACGCCATGCTTGCGGCACTGCCGCCGAAGCGTGGCCTCCTCGTCCGACTGGGCGAAGGTATCGTTGCCCACAGCGATCCAACTCTCGTTAGCCGGGTACCGACCGAGCTGCTCGATGGCTCCGATGCGCTGGGTAAAGCTGAGCTGTAGTCGGGTGACCAGTCCGGTGATCGCCACTGAACCAGTCACGAAGAGCCCCAGTAGGAGCAGGGTATTCCAGGCGTTAAAGTACCATTCGTACCCCAACAAGAGCAGCAAACCTACGATGAGCAGCAGGCTGAGCACTCGGCCCGCCCACCGGGCCCGGTGGGCACTGGTACGCAGCTTGAGCTGGTGAATCGTAGAACGGCTCTTAGCCTCTACGACCACTACGTAGGGCCGGCCGGGGGCGCGCATGAAGGCCAGCAGCACGTCGGCCCGGCGCAGGCGGGTGTACACCTCGGTATTCACGTAAGCGGGCCGGCGGCGGTAGTACTGCCCGTTGAGCCGCTCGGCTACGGCGTCCTGAATGAAGCGTTCTCGCAGCGTGCTGCCCATTGGGGACGAAGATAGGATGGAATTAATTGTATGATACTGTTTGAATAATAAACAAATTGCGTTATCATTGTGGCGGGAAACGTGCGCTGCTAACCACAGCTCACATGTTAGTTAAGACATACGCTAGCGCCGTCCAGGGAGTGGACGCACGCTCCATCATCGTAGAGGTAAACGCCGGCGGCAACGTCCCGGAGAATAAACCCTGGTACAACGTGATTGGCCTGCCCGACAGCGCCATCCGCGAGGGGAGCTACCGGGTAGAGACCGCCCTGCGCAACAGCGGCTTCCGCAACCTGCGCCTGCGCACGGTCATCAACCTGGCCCCGGCCGATGTGCGTAAGGAGGGCGCCGCCTACGATCTGCCCATTGCCATGGCCTACCTCCAGGCCACCAACCAGATGTACGCCCCCGACCTGAAGGACTACCTCATCATGGGGGAGCTCTCCCTGGGCGGGGAGGTCCGGCCCATCAAGGGGGCCCTGCCCATTGCCATCACGGCCCGGCAGCTCGGGTATAAGGGGATGCTCCTGCCGCGGGAAAATGCCCGGGAAGCGGCCATCGTCGATGGGCTGGATATCTACGGAGTGGGTAGTCTCAAGCAGGCGGCGCAGTTTATTTCCGGTAGAGAGCAGATCGCCCCTACGGAGGTCGATACGCGCGCCGAGTTCGCCCGCGAACGCACCGTCTTCGATGTCGACTTCAGTGACGTGCGGGGACAGGAAAACATCAAGCGCGCCTTGACGATTGCCGCGGCCGGCGGGCACAACGTCATCCTGATCGGCCCCCCCGGTGCCGGTAAAACAATGCTTGCCCGCCGCCTGCCCACCATCCTGCCCCCACTGACCCTGCGGGAGGCCCTGGAGACCACCAAGATTCATTCCGTTGCCGGTACGCTACCGGCCAACAACGCCCTGATCACCCGCCGGCCCTTTCGTGCTCCCCACCATACGATCAGCGACGTAGCCCTGGTGGGGGGTGGCAGCTTTCCAAGCCCGGGCGAGATCAGCCTGGCCCATAATGGGGTGCTCTTTCTGGACGAGCTACCGGAGTTCAAACGCACCGCCCTGGAGGTGATGCGCCAGCCCATGGAGGAGCGCCGGGTGGTGATCAGTCGTGCCCGGATCACCGTAGAATTTCCCTCCAGCTTCATGCTCATCGCCAGCATGAACCCCTGTCCCTGTGGGTACTTCAACCACCCCGACAAGGAGTGCATGTGCGCACCCAGTGCCGTGAAGCGTTACCTACACCGGATCAGTGGCCCCCTGCTCGACCGGATCGATCTGCACGTGGAGGTCACTCCGGTCTCTTTGGATAAACTCACCAAGGCCCCGGCCCGGAAGCCGGAGGGCAGCACCGTCATCGCCGAGCGGGTTCAGGCCGCACGAGTCCTTCAGGAGGCGCGTTTCGGGGAGCAGCGCGGCATCCACTGCAATGCCCAGATGCCCAGCCGCCTCGTGCGGGAGTACTGTGGTCTCGATGCCGCCGGACGAAAGCTGCTGCGCACCGCCATGGAAAAGCTACAGCTGAGTGCCCGGGCCTACGACCGTATTCTGAAAGTAGCGCGTACGGTGGCCGATCTGGAAGCTGCCCTAACCATCTCTCCGGCCCACATCGCCGAGGCCATCAACTTTCGTAGTCTGGATCGGGGCAGTTGGGGGGAGCGCTAGGTGAATGTACCCTAGCGGCTGTTGCGAAGCTTAAGGATCTTGACCTCCACCCGCTGGTTGCGCTGGTTACAGGCCTCAGTGTCCTCCATGCAGACGGGGCGGGATTTACCGTAGCCCCGGGGAAGAAGTTGGGCCGACCCGATGTGCTGCGACTGTAGGTAGTCGATCACTGCCACGGCGCGCTCCTCGCTGATGCGGCTGGCGTAGACGGGGCCAGCGCGGTAGCTGGCGTGGCCCCCGATCTCAACGACTACGTCGGTGTTCTGGCGCAGGAAGTTTACGATCTCGTTGAGGGCTTCCTCGCTTTCCTGTTCGAGGGTAGCGCTGTTGGCCTCAAAGATGATGTCGTCGATCTCAAAGACCTGTCCGATTTTGAGTTCCCCGCGCGTGTTGCCCAGCTTCACGACCGGGCCGGCGGGGGCCTGCGGGCGGCTGGTTACGGTAGACTCGGGCCGTGCGCGCTCCGGGGTAGGGACCGTGGCGGGGTCGGCTGCTTCCGGCTCCGGCTCGGCAACAACGACCTCATCGGCACGGGACTGGCGGGGGGCGTCCAGCTCCTGCTCGCAGGCTACGGGCACGAGCGGTTGGGCGTTGTCGAGTAGCAGGTTACCGTTGTAGGCGAACAGGATGGGCTGCTTGTAGTAGGCTTCCAGTACGATGAAGGTGTAGTCCTGGGTGGGCTCGAGTTTGATACGGTACTCCTGCCAGTCCCAGTTATCGACCAGGGGGCTCTCCCCGAGCACCTCACCGAGGTCGCAGATGCTGTAGCCGCCGCGCACGCGCAGTTTGACGGGCTTGACGTAATTGGCCTCGTCATCAGTGAGGCGGCTCCTGGACATGTACATCTCCGAGCGGGCCAGTTGGATGCTTAGCTCGTAACACTGGCCGGCGACCATGGGCGCGCTCATGCGCTGTCCGACGCGCTCGTAGGTCTCGTTGTCGCGGGTGACCATGCCGAGGTAGGTCTTGCCGGCCTGGGCGGGCTTCACCACTTTGAACTCCCGCAGGGGATCGGGCTGGATGTCAACGGCCGATTCACCGATGAAGCCGCAGTCGCTCCAGTAGCGGGGTGCGGCACCCACACGGGGTACATCGTCTTCGAAGGACGGATTGGTCAGGAAGATTGTGCCGTCGGGGCCGGACTGGCCACCCAGGGTGAGGCTCAGCAGAGCCAGCAGCGGCAGGTAGTAATAGCGCATCTCGTCTCAGTTGTGCTGAACGCCGGCGACCTACGCTGGCCGGCGCACCATGATCCATAGTATCCTCCCTAACGCCCCAGACAACAAATTGGTGCAAATAGTTTGTTACCGTGGCGTGCGCCCCTTTGACTACAGCCGCGACTACAAACAGCTCGATCTACGGGCGCAGCCGGAGCTCTACGCCATCGGGAAGGGCGAGCAGGGGGTGCTTTTGGTAGAGCCCTATAAGTCGGAGATCCTACCTCACTGGCGCTTCAAGGACCCGGAGGCCGCCACGGCATCGTCGCAAACAATTTACGGTATGTTCTTAGACTACCTCGCCGCGAAAGATTTTGTGGGGGCCGACATGGCCCGTAAGTTCCTCCAGATGGGCTATACCCGCGCGCGCCGCTACGCTAACTACAAGGGCGGCAAGAAGTACGACGGTCCGGTGCCCGATGATAAGAAAGGACAGAGTGGTAGCCACGGCCGGGAGCAGCTGGACCGCCAAGAAGAAGACCTCGTCAAGGCCGAATCTGCCCGGATCTTTAAGGCGAAGTGGGACGAGGCGAAGCAGCACCCGGAGTACGTGCGGCAGAAGGCGGCTTTCATTGAGAAGTATGGCTAGCTTCTCGTCCGCCGAGGGGGCTACGACAGATCCCCCGCCAGCCGTTCCAGCATTCGCATACACCCCGCCAGCTGCTCCACGGCCACAAACTCATTGGCCCGGTGCGCTTGCGCGATATCGCCCGGCCCGCAGATCACACTTGGGAAACCCGCGTTCGAGAACTGTCCGGCCTCGGCAGCGAAGGCCACCGTTCCGGTAGTCGCATTACCGCTTATGGACTTCACCAATTCCACGATCGGCTCCTCCTCGGCGGTGTCGAGTGGAGGGACCGGTGGATGCATCGGGATATGCTCGATACTAAAGTCCGGGTACACCTGCCGCCGCAGCGCCTCCCGCTCCCGGCAGAAAGCTTCGAAGTCCGAAAACAGCTCCGCCGCATCGTCCTGCGGAATAGTGCGGTAGTCCCAGTCGAAGCGGCACTCGTTGGCGATGATGTTGAAGGCCGTCCCACCCCTGATTCTACCCACGTGGATGCTAGTATGGTTGGGGTAAAAACGATCATCGGTATGTCCGGCGGCAAGGAGGGCCTTCATCTTTTCTTCCAGCCAGACGATCAGATGGGCCGCCTCGTGCACCGCATCGACCTCCTCCATGATGCGGCTGCTATGCCCCTGACTACCCGTGACCACGGTCGTATACACCATGATCCCCTTTTGCCCCACCATCGGCTGCAGCATCGTCGGCTCTCCGATGATGGCCCCTAGTGGCCGCTCAGCGTAGTGATCCCGCACCGCCTCCGCCATAATATCGCCCGCTATACAGCCGATCTCCTCGTCGTAACTGAAGGCAAAGTAGACCGGTCGGGCCAGTTCCGCCGCCTGGAACATCGGCACGGCGGCCAGGCAGCAGGCCACGAAACCCTTCATGTCGCAGCTGCCGCGGGCGTACAGTCGGTCCCCCTTCGGTATTAGCTCGAAGGGATCGGTATCCCAGGGCTGCCCCTCGGTCGGCACCACGTCCATGTGTCCGCTCAGGATCACCCCCCCGTCCGTGGCCGGGCCGATGCGGCAGTGCAGACAGGCCTTATCACCGGTTTCGTTCGGGACCAGGGTGTAGGCTACTCCGTGGTCGGTGAGGTACTGCTCGATCCAGTGCAGTATGGGCAGATTACTCTGTCCGCCGAGTACGGGAAAGGAGACGAGCTGGGCGAGGATTTCGGTGGCGGTCATAGGGCGAAGGTAGGTAGGGGCAGGGGGTTAAGGAGCTAAGGGGTTAAGGAGCTAAGGGGTTAAGGAGCTAAGGGGTTAGGGGGTGGCTTTGCTCGCTCCGCTCGTCTAGCGTTGCACCTGCGGTCCCGTCCCACTTACCCTACCTCTGCCGCTTCTGTAGCACCTATCACGTCTGCCTCCTGCCCCTTAACTCCTTAACCCCCTAACCCCCTAACCCCTTACCTTAGTGACCAACCGCCCCCACCAGCGTCCTATCACCGAACGTACCTCACCGCTATGAAAGATCACATTTTTACCCTCACCTTCATTGCCCTGCTCCTGCTGGCGGCGGCCAAGCTGACCGGGCAGGTCACGACGCAGCAGCAGATGATGAGCCGCGGCAACAACGACGCCCTCATCCTGGAGCTCCCCTCCGCCCAACCGAAGCTGGTCGAGAACCTGTGGGAGGACTACCTGAAGGACAACTATAAGGTCAGAACCAGTAAGACGAAGAAGGTGCGCACCGGTGAGCTTTCGAGCCTCAATTTCGAGTTACCCGGAGTGAGCGCCGGCAGTAAGGTAGATATGTACAGTCAGGTGCGCGAGGTCGGTAACGGCAGCGAACTCATGGTCTGGATCGCCACCCCCGACGGCTACGTAAGCCCTGCTTTGGACCGTGGGCAGTACCTGGAGGCCGAGAAGATGCTGATGCGCTTCGCCCTCACCGTGAGCCGCGAGCAGATCGCGGACGACGTCGACTCCCAAGAAGACCGCCTCAAGGACCTAGAGAAGGAACTTGACCGCCTGCGCAAGGACAAGGAGCGCGCCGAGAAGGACATCGTCGATGCCCAGCAGCTCATTGCCGAGCGCGAGGCCGAAATCCAGCAGAACCTCCTGGACCAGGAGACTAAGCAGCGCGAGATCGAGACGCAGATGCGGGTGGTGGAGCAGGTGAAGACGCAGCTTAAAGAGTATTAGACCCAGCTTTGCTGGGGTAGAGCCCTCGCTGGCGCGTTCGGGCGTAGACCGCTGCGCGGATAGACCCTTCGGGTTAGACTCGTCTCGCAGGCATGACAGCGGCAGCTCTATCCGCAACGCGGTCTACCCCCGAACGCGTAGCGAGGGGTCTAACCGGTCGCGCAGCGCCGGTCTACATTTTATCTTGTGCTATGCGTATTTTCATTTTCCTACTACTGGCCGGCTGCCTCCACGCCCAGTCCACCCCCCATACCCTCAACCCCCAGCGGCTCGAGCGGGTAGATAGTTTTTTGCAGCACCTCGTCGAGCGGGACATCGCACCGAACGTGCAGGCCGTCGTGTTACAGGGCGGCAAGGAGGTGTACCGGGGCACCTTCGGCCTGGCGGACGTAGCGAGTGGGCGCGCCGCCCGGCCCGACGACATCTACCGCGTTGCCAGCCAGACCAAGGCTGTGGTGACGGTGGGACTGATGAAGCTCTTCGAGCGTGGAGCTTTCTTCCTGGAGGATCCCATCAGCAAATACATACCGGCTTTTGCGGGAACGCAGGTGCTGGGTCAGTTGGACAGCGTGAGCGGTGAGTACGCGCTGGAGCCCCTGGCCCGCCCCATCACCATCCGGCATCTACTGAGCCATACGGCGGGCATTGCCTACGAGATGCCCGGTGACCTGGACGAGCGGTATCCCATCCCCTTCTTCGCGAGTCTCGAACCGGTGACGACTGAGGAGGTGGTGGAGCTGATCGCTGCCCGCCCGCTGGTGGCCCAGCCGGGGGAGCAATTCGTGTACGGGCTGAGTACGGACGTGATCGGCCGGCTCGTCGAGATCCTGTCCGGTATGCCACTGGATGCGTACATGCAGCGGGAGGTATTCGGTCCGCTGGGTATGCAGGACAGCTACTTCTACCTCCCGGCGGAGAAGGCGGACCGGCTCGTCTCTCTGTATTCCAAGCCTGGATTGGATGATCCCCTAGTCCTGCACGAAAACGAGACCTACCGCGACTTCGCCGTGCGGGGTGCCCAGACCTACTTCTCGGCCGGGGCCGGTAGCGTGGGCACCATCGACGACTACGCCCGCTTCTGCCAGATGCTACTCAACGGCGGGAAGCTGGATGGGGTGCGGCTGCTGAGTCCGACCACGGTAGCGATGATGCTGCGCAACCAGATCGGCGAGCTTACGGTGTGGGATCGGGAGGATAAATTTGGCCTTGGCCTTCAGCTCATCACCGCGCAGAGCCACTACGGCGATCAGGCCACACCGGGCAGCTACACCTGGGGCGGCATGTACTGCTCGGAGTACACGATTGACCCTGCGGAGCAACTGGTGCTACTGGTGTACACTAATGTGCATCCGACGCCGTATTATCAGGAGGTGGTGCGAAAGTTTCGGGTGCTGGTTTATTCGGCATTGGAGTAAGACGACTAGCAAGGACCTCGACCGGACGCTCAAAGGTCCGAAGGGGCTTTGCCCCACGGACGCTTCGAGGTCCTGCATTTTCGAAACACTATCACGGAGGCCCCCGTTACACCAAAAACGCCCAGCCTCCATGCCCCGCCCCCTCCAAGAAGCCCCCCACATCAGCGGCCGCCTACCGAAGAAGCACGCCGAGGAGCCCATCTCGCAGGCCGACGCTCCGGCGGTAGATACCTTCGCCGCCACCCCCCGGGCCAGGGGCCGCTCCGCCCGCAAGTGGAAGCCGAAGCACATCTACTTCACCGCACCGGCCTGGGAAGAGGAGCACGGTCGCCGTATTGCCGAGCGACTGGACAACCTGGGACTGACCTATGACGTCATGAACGGTAACCGACTGCCTAAACTCGGCGGCTCCACCACCCGCGAGACCTACCAGAAGGCGAAGAATACCCTGGCCGTAGTCACCGCCCCGCCCAGCGCGATGAAGCTAACGCCTATTCCGCCCTCGGCCGACTGGCAATTTCACCTGGCCAAGGGCTGCCCGGCCCACTGTCAGTACTGCTACCTAGCCGGTAGTCTGCCCGGTGCCCCGGTGACCCGCGCCTACGCCAACCTGGACCAGATCCTGGAAAACAACACGAGCTACATCGACCCCAATAAGTCCCTGACCACCTTCGAGGCCAGTTGCTACACCGACCCCCTGGGCATCGAGCACCTGACTGGGTCGCTGAGCCGTGCCATCACTTGGTTCGGGACCCAGCCCGAGGCCCGATTGCGGTGGGTGACGAAGTACGATGACGTGGAGCCCCTCCTCGACCTGCCCCACAACAGGCAGACCCGCTGCCGCATCAGCCTCAATGCCGACTGGGTCACCCGCCGGCTCGAAGGGGGTACCGCCGATCTGGAGGCTCGTCTGGAAGCTATGCGGCGGTTGGGGCAGGTCGGCTACCGCGTCGGCGCGGTCCTAGCTCCCCTGATGCCGTTCGAAAACTGGCAGGAGGACTATACCGATCTGCTGCAGCGGCTGCGCGAGGCCCTCGACTTCGAGGTGGATCTCACCTTCGAGCTCATTACCCACCGTTTCACCCCCGGCTCCAAGGAAATCCTGCTCGACTGGTACCCCAATACCTCCCTCGACTTCGACGAGGAGAAGCGGAGTAAGAAGCTCAATAAATTTGGTAGCCACAAATTCGTCTACCGCAAGGAGCAGATGAAGGAGCTGAAGGCGTGGTTTACCGAAGAGATTGCCGCTAGCTTCCCCGAAGCCGAAGTCCTCTATTTTACTTAATGTGAAGTCGAGGGGCTATCCCGTACAGCCTGAACAGCGGTAGCTCTACCCGCCTTGACGGTCTACCCCCTAACGCGCCAGCGAGGGGTCTACCCCGGCACCGCCGGGTCTATCCCAGTACACCACGCGCATTATCGCTCACCTCCAGTCCAGCCCAGCCCGCTACCCCCCGGTACACTTCCCCCCCGCCCCGCTCCAGCAGCACCTCCACCTCCCCCCGCAGGCTCTCGTTAATCTTGCCGGTCATGGCCCCGGAGATCGGACTCGCCAGTTGTCCGCCCGGAGCCGGATGGCCAACGAGAGTCAATTTCCACTCCTCTTTGGTGAATACCAATCGAACGGCCTGCTCCGCCTCTTCCAAAAAGACTTGCACCTGCGCCCCCGCCCAGGTGGTGAAGACGTGGAGCTCGCCCTCTAGGAAAAAGGTGCAGAGAAAGCCCGTGAAACTAGACCCCAGCCAGGGAATACTAGCTACGCTGGCCATGAGACTAGCCGGCCGGTCGGTATTGCTGAGGTGGTTGCTCTGGGTCCAGATCCAGGCCTCGGGGAAGCCCGTGCCCCAGTCCTTCTCGGTGTAGCCTAGGCCGGAGGAGGCATCGTAGGTCGCATGCCCCACCCGAATCGAGCCCAGCGTGCGGTGGTGGAAGCTGACTAGCCCGTGGTAGCACTGCATGCCGGGCACGTAGCCGTACCAACCCATCACGCCGGGAGCCCTTGCACTGGCCGGCCAGCCGGTGACGCCCTCCAGGGACAGATCGAGTTGTAGGTCGGGTAGGTCTATGACGAGCCGGTCGGTGGCGAAAGTGTGTGGGCCAAGCTGGAGGTAGAAGCGGTCCGGTGCCGGTTGGAATTGCTCCGTGCGGTACTCGTGGTACTCCGAGGTGGCGGCTACCCCGTTGAGTACCTGGAGAAAGGCGTGGCCCTGACCTGCCCGGTCGTAGCTGATGCCGGGGATGAAGGCGTAGGCCAGCTCGTGCTCCGGCACTACCACCTTAAAGTACCAGCCCTCGAAGTAGTGGCGGGTCCGCCCCCAGCCCTGGAAGCGGGGCGGATCGAGGGTGGCGCGGCGGCGGAGGAGGAAGTCGGTCACGGGCAGGCGTTGGACGCTTTTAAAGCGTCCAACGCCTATGCAATCGAGTTGATTGCTGCATCAAGTAGGAGAAACCCCGAACTTCGCCACCGTATGCACTACCTGCTTGCCCTCCTGCTCCTTACCCTGACCACTGCCCTCATGGCCCAGACCGACCCTGCCGACTACGCAAAGTTCAAGGCCTATGTCGAAGCCGGTAAGTACCAGAGTGCCCTGGCGGTGGCCGATAGCATCTATGCGCGGGCGGCACGCAGCGGGCAGTCCGATGAACTACTGCGGGCACTGGGCGAGCGGGTCACCCTGACGCAATTGCTGGCCGAGGACGAGCAGGAGGCAGCGCTCGGGGTGCTGCGGGAAGCCCTCTCCAACCACGGTCAGGATCCGGTAGTGGCCGCCCTGACCCACCTCATGCTGGGGGAGGTGTACTTCAACTATGCTCAGCAAAATCAGTACCGCCTGAGTCAGGGGACCGAGCTAGCGGGGCAGGAGGTGAGCGATAGCCTACCACTGGCGGATCACACCCTACAGCAGCTCCTTACGGCGGGGCGCGATCACCTCTATAGAAGTCTCGCCCTGAGCCGGGAGCAGCAGACCCGACTGGCCGAGATACCGGCACTCATTGTAGGTGGGCAGACGCGCCGCGATGAGCTACCGACGCTCTACGACCTGCTCGTGGGGCGGGCTATGGAACTACTCAGCAATTCCCTGGGCTCCCTGACTGACGACCGGCCGGTAGATGCCGCCGAGTTACTGGTACCGGCCGGCGACTTCTGCGATCTCGACCTGACGCTCCGCTACGACCTCACCCGGGCCACGCCGCGTAAGCTGCTGTTGTACCAGCAGTGGATCGCCTACCACCTTGCAGAGATTACCCCGGCACTGCTTTATGCGGACCTGGAACGCCTGCGCTACGTTCACCAGCTCGGGGCGGCTGACTCCCTGTACCTATCTGCCCTGGAGCAGGCTTACGAACACTACGCCGCCCTTCCCCAGCACGACCGCTTTTTGGTAGAGATGGCCCGGCTGCTGGACCGCGACGACGCCTCGCTCGGTGAGCGACCCCGTGTACGCGCCCTCACGCTGATTGATCGGGTAGGGGAGGAGGATGAGGTCGCCCGGGTGGAAGCCGTACAGCTACGCGCTAGTATCACCGCTGCTAGCCTCAGCAGTCAGACCCACACCTACTACCCCCGCGGCGAGCACCTGCTGGTACACCTGACCTACCGCAACGTGGAGCAGGTCTACTACCGGCTGTACCGCTACGACCCCGCCCAGCCGGGCGATTACGTCCGCGACATCACCGAGCGACTGGCAACTATCCAGCGGGGCGAGCTAGCCGGGAGTGGCAGCCAGCGCCTGGTCCCCAATGACGATTACAGTCAGCACACCACCGAGCTCGACCTGGCTGCCCTGCCCACCGGGGGCTACTATCTGGTGGTAACTGATGGCGAGGACTTTGATCCACAGTCAGGCGCTTTCACCGTATCTGACTTCCAGGTCACTGATCTGAGTACGCTAAAGATCAGTAGCGAAACGGGCAGCCCTGTCCAGGTCGTCGACCGTACCACCGGGGCCGCCGTGCCGGACGTGCGCGTAGAGGTGTACCGCAGCAACCGCCGTAACCAGGACTACCGCCTGATTTACACCCGCCGCAGCGGGGAGGATGGCGTCTTCACCCTCCCCACGCCGAAGGACTACGCCCAGTACCGCCTGGTCCTGAGCCAGGCCCCCACCGGCGACCGGCTGGTTACGGACCTCTACACCTACAACAATCGGAGCGGCCAGCCCAGCACCCAGACCTATACCACCCTGCTCACCGACCGCCCCCTCTACCGCCCGGGGCAACGGGTGCACGTTTACGGCCTACAGTACCGGACGGGTGTAGACCAGCTGCCCTCCATCCTACCGGAGGCAACAGTTACGGTTATACTCCGCGATGCCAACTACCAGGAGGTAGCCCAGCAGCAGGCGGTTACCGATGCGTACGGCCGTTTTAGCGTGGATTTCGAGCTGCCGGAGGGCGGACTGACCGGCGAATTCAGCATCCAGACGGATAATGGCAATGCCGCCATCCGGGTGGAGGAGTACAAGCGGCCGCGCTTCGAGGTTACGCTGGAAGCTCCTGAGGACGCGGTGCCCAGGCGGCCCGTGACCGTAACTGGTGAAGCACTGACCTACGCGGGCCCACCGGTGGCCGATGCCCGGGTGAGCTACCGGGTGTACCTGGAGGAAGTACACTGGTATTTCTACCGAGGCTACGGTGGCGGTGGTGGGGGTGAGCGCGAGCTGATCGCCAGCGGGGAGACGACCACCGGTGAACGGGGCAACTTCGAGCTGACCTTTACTTCACCAACCTCCCTCAGCACCGCCGGTTACCCCAGCTACCGCTACGTGATCGAAACCGACGTAGCCGATCAGACCGGAGAGACGCACACCGCCACTGCTACGGTCGGCATCCGGGGGAAACGGCCGGCGGTCGTGGTCACTGCAGACCAGGAAACTTTGGACCGTGGCGACAGTCTGATCGTGCGTGCTCAGTCTGAACGGCGCGATACTACCCTAGCGATTGAGTTGCGCGTTACTCCCGTAATAAAGCCCAACGCCAGTCTGCTCGAGCGCGACTGGCCCGTGCCCGACCGACCGGTGATTGAACGGGATAGCTTTGCGGACCACTTCCCCTATCTGAGCTACGCCCCCGTACCGGAGCTGACGGAGTGGCCGACTAATGGTAATCCCGTGTACCAAACGACAGTCACCCTGCGAGAGGGCACCGCCAGCTTCTCCCTTCCCGCCGACTTCTCGATCGGTCACTACCGCATCGACTGGCGCTACGCTGATGGCACCGCCGGGGCACCGGCTACCTTCAGCGTGTATAACTCCGCCACCGCTGAGCTGCCCGCCGGTAGGCTCTACCAGTTCACCGACGTGCCCGATAGCGTACGCGTAGACGAGCCAGTAGAACTCATTCTTATCTCCGCCCTCGACCTCCCCCTCGTGCTTAGCCGCTGGGAAAGCCGCAGCGGACTACTCCTGGAGCGCGACAGCACCACCGCCCGCAGCCTCACGCTACGCTACACCCCTACGGAGGCCGATCGCGGCGGACTGTTCCACCAACTTGCTTTCGTGCGCCTGAACCGGGTGTTCCAGGAGAGCCGACAGCTTCCCCTGCCGTGGGAAAACAAAGAACTGCACGTCACCTACGCCACCTTCCGCAGCAAGCTACGCCCCGGTACCCCCGAGGAGTGGACCTTAGAGCTTAAGTCCAGCGATAGTCTACCGGCTGCCGCCGCGGCCCTGGCGACCATGTACGATGCCAGCCTGGACCAGCTCTACGCCGGGCGTGGGTGGCAGTTTTCGCCCTATCCGGTGTACGGGGGGAGTGAGTCGTTAGTAGCGAATTTTAGTTTTGGCAGTGAGTTTGGGCAGACGTTCACCATTAGCCGCTCAAGGTCGTCCGATACTATTCCTGATCTTCCCTACCTCCGGCTTTCTTCGCTTGATGATCGGTCCTTAACGACTATGCTGCAGGGCAAGGTGATGGGTGTAAGTGTGAGAAGTCGGGGCGCCATGCGTATGGCTTCTCCAGAAATGGAGGAAGCTGCCTTCGCCGATAACGAGGCTGCTCCCCAGGCTGTTTCTGCCAGCATTGCACCTGCGGCCCCGGCCCCACCGCCTGAGCCGCCCGTTCAACTGCGTACCAACCTCCAAGAGACCGCCTTCTGGCTCCCCAACCTTACCGCCGGCCCCGATGGCTCGCTCCGGGTCACTTTCACCAGTCCCGAGGCCCTCACCGCCTGGAAGTTTCGCTTCTTCGCCCACGATAAGGCGCTGAACTACGTGATCTCCCAGCGCGAAGTAGTGACCCAGAAGGAGCTCATGGTACTACCCAACGTACCGCGCTTCCTCCGGGAAGGCGACCGGATGGAACTCACCGCCAAGGTCTCGAACCTGACGGACCGGCCGCTGGACGTACGCGTCGAGCTGGAATTGTTTAACCCCGACGGTAGCGAGGTAGTAAGTGTGGAAGGTAGCGGACCCAGTCAGTCACTACAGCTAGCGGATAGCAGCTCGGCTACCGTGCGCTTCCCCATCTCCGTACCCGATGGTGCCTCGCTGGGTGGGCCGCTGGGCTACCGCATCATCGCCCGCAGTGACGACTTCAGCGACGGGGAGGAAAATGTGGTGCCCGTCCTTTCTGACCGCACCCTCATCACCGTCTCCCAACCCTTCTACCTCCGGCGCGGTGAAACTAAAGAAGTTACCCTCCCCGGCCTGCTCCCTTCGTCCCCCGTCTCCCCCTCCCTAATCCCCCTCAGCTACACCCTCCAGGCCACCACCAACCCCGCCTGGCTAGCCCTCAAGGCCCTCCCGTACCTGATGGAGTACCCCTACGACTGCACCGAGCAGCTCGCTAACCGTTACTTCGCCAATCAGCTGGCCTACCAAACGGTGTCGACCAAGCCCGTGCTGGAAGAGGTTTTCAACCAGTGGGAGACCGACTCCACCGCCCTACTGAGCGAACTGGAAAAGAACCAGGACCTCAAAACCGCCCTGGTCACCGAGACGCCCTGGGTACGCGAAGCACAATCCGAGGCCGAGCAGCGCGCCCGCATCGGCGAGCTCTTCCAGCTCAGGCGACTGGCCCGGGAGCAGGAACAGACCCTCGCTAAACTAGCCGCCCGCCAGGAAAGCGACGGGGCCTACGGCTGGTTTCCCGGTGGACCCTCCGACCGCTACATGACGCAGTACGTGGTGGAGACCATTGCCCGGATGCAGCAGCTCGGCGTCATCGACCCCGCCCAGCGCGCTACGGTAGAGCAGATCACCAGCGCCGCCCTCCGCTACCTCGACCGGAAGTTGGAAGAAGACTACCAGCGGCTGCTCGCTGAAACAAAAGACTCGACCGAGCTACGGCAGGACTACCGGCCCACCCCCCTCCAGCTCCACTACCTCTACGCCCGTACGCTCATCAATGGCGCTCCGGCACCCACTAGCAAGGCCTTTGACTTCTACCGCGAGCGCGCCTTCTCCGAATGGTTGTCGTACGGACTCTACGAGCAGGCGCTAATCGCCATCACCATGGCGCACTCCCCCTCCGCCGGGGGGGGGCGCGGGGAGGTTATCCTCGCTAGCCTCCGCGAGCGCGCCATCCACAAGGACGAGTTCGGCATGTACTGGAAGTACGATCGGGGCTACAGCTGGAACGAGCTGCCCATCGAGACACACACCCGCCTCCTCGAGGCCTTTCGCACCATCGACCCCCGCCCGGAGGAACTCGACGAGATGCGTCTCTACCTACTGACTAACAAGCGCACGACTGCCTGGCCGACCACCAAGGCCACCGCCGCGGCCGTCTATGCCATCCTGAATGCCGGAGAGTCCTTCACCGTCGATCAGCCCACGCAGCCGATCGTGGCGAGTTGGCCCGGCCGCATAGGTGACCGGCTCAGCACCCGGGTCCTTGCTCTCCAGGAGACAGCAGAAGCAGCTACCGGCGAGTTCACCCTCCGCGTACCGGCCGAAGAGGTAAGCAGCGACCTAACTACCGCCACCATCAAAAACCCCGGCAACGACCTCGTATGGGGAGGCGTGTTCTGGCAGTACACCGAGCTGGCCGATCGTGTCGAAGCCAGCCACACCGGCCCCCTTAGCCTCGAACGCAGCCTCTACAAAAAGGTAGGCGACCAGCTCCAGCCGATCATGGAAGACACCCCGCTCCACCCCGGCGACCGCATCACCGTCCGACTTACCCTGCGCAGCGACCGCGCCATGGACTACGTGCACGTCAAGGACCGCCGCGCCGCCACCTTCGAGCCCGTCGACGCGCTGTCCGGCTACCAGTACCGGAACGGCATAGGCTACTATTTTGCCCCCGGCGATCTGGCCACGAACTTCTTCATCGACCACCTGCCACGGGGCACCTATACGCTGG
Source organism: Neolewinella sp. (assembly GCF_965214665.1). Taxonomy (GTDB): domain Bacteria; phylum Bacteroidota; class Bacteroidia; order Chitinophagales; family Saprospiraceae; genus Neolewinella. Next base: position 4,258,230 of record NZ_OZ243970.1, read on the forward strand.
AATATGACCTCTTTGCGACCTATACCGGTAGCTTCAGCAGCGGGCTGGGGCGGGTGGAGTGTATGTATGCACCGGAGTTTGGCGGGAACACCTCCGGAAACCGAATCTCGGTCGAGTAGACCTGCGCGTTGCGCAGGGTAGAGCCCTCGCTGGCGCGTTCGGGCGTAGACCCGCTAAAGCGGGGTAGATAGCGCCGTCTCGCAGGCACGACATGCGGTAGCTCTACCCGCGCAGCGGTCTACGGGCGAACGCGCCAGCGAGCCCTCTACCCCGGCAAAGCCGGGTCTAAAGCTTCAGCTTTTCAATCCGCTCGGCCAGCACCTCCCGATAACTCTTCCCCACCGGCAAGGTCGTAATTTTCCCCTTTTCCTTCACCTCCACCATATTACCCTGCAGGGCCTCGATCCGCTCCAGGTTCACGATGTAGCTGCGGTGGATACGCTGGAAGTCGCTGGTGGGTAGCTTCTCCTCGAGTGACTTCATGGTTTGGAGGGTGATGACCCGGTCGTTGGGTAGGCGGATGATGACGTAGTCCTTCAGCCCCTCGATGTACACGATCTCGTCGATGTTGACGCGCACGAGCTTCTTGTCGGCCTTGACGAAGAAGTAGCCCGGGCCGCCGTCCTGCACGGGTAGGGCTTTAGCCTTCTGCTGCAGTTCAGCCTGCTCCACGGCCCGGTTACAGGCCTGCAGGAAACGGTCCATGCTGATGGGCTTGACGAGGTAGTCCAGGGCGTTGAGCTCGAAGCCGTCCAGGGCATAGTTCGGGTAGGCCGTGGTGAAGATGGTCACGGGCGGGTCCGACAGTCCACGCAGGAAGTCGGTGCCCGTAAGCTGCGGCATATTAATGTCGAGAAACATCAGGTCCACGTCTTCCTTGTTGAGCACCTCGTTGGCCTCGAAGGCATTGGCGCACTTGGCCACGAGCTCGATTTCGGGGATGCGTTCCAGATAAGTCTCGAGGATATCCTGGGCGAGGGGTTCGTCGTCGACGATGATGGCGTTGATCATTGGAGGGAGTTGTTGCGTTTTTGGTTGTTGTGTTGTTGCGGTGCGGGTGTTGGAGGTGTCACATGCGTGGGGGGTGTTATAGGTGTAATATCGGGCGGGGCCGCAGGTGCAAAGAAAAAATACGACCAGCGCACAAATAGCGGGCACGAGCGAAGCGAGCATTCCCTTAAAAGCAACAACTCAACAACCCAACAACGACCCCTCATAACTCTAGCGCCAGCCGCACTGCATAAGTCCCCGGCGTCTCCCGGATCTCTAGTACGTGCCGCTGCGGGTACAGTAGCTCCAACCGCCGGCGTACGTTCACCAGGCCGATGCCGCCGCTGGGGCGGGCCGCGTCGGGGGAGCGGGGCATGGTGTCGCCCTTCGTGTTTTCCAGGTCGAAGCGGATGGCCCGGTGCTCCACCTCTAGCGTAGCGTGCACGAAGCCGCCCCGGAGGGCCGCGTTGATGCCGTGCTTAAAGCTATTTTCTAGGAAGGGGATGAGCAGCAGCGGCGCGATCTGTTGATCCACCACCTGCCCCTTGACGTCGAGGGTGATGTCGATGCCCTCGCGCTGGCGCAGCCGCTCCAGGTCGAGGTAGTTACGCAGGTAGTTGATCTCCTTACGTAGGGGCACCTCGGGCTCGTTGCACTCGTAGAGCATATAACGCATCATCTCCGAGAGCTTGATGACGATGTCGGGGGCCTTGTCGCTCTTCTTCAGGGTAAGGGCGTAGAGGCTATTGAGGGTGTTGAAGAGGAAATGGGGGTTGATCTGCGATTTGAGGAAGCGCAGCTCCGATTGCATGGTTTCGTTTTCAACCTCCTGCTTCTTGCGGTTCTCGGCGATCCAGTCGGTCATGATCTTGCCTACGGAGCTGACTCCGCCGATCAGAAAATTGCCCAGGAAGTAGGCCTCCATATTGTCCAGGAGGTCAATCTGTACCGATTCATCGGAGGAGAAGAGGAAATACTTGATCACCAACTCCATCGGCGTGAAGAGCACCGATAGGCCGATTAGGGCCCCCAGGTAAATCCAGTAGCGGCCGCGTTTAAGGTAGAGTGGAAAGAGCAGAAATAGGTTAGTATACACCACCACGGCAAATACGCCTACCGTGATGAGCTCGTTGATTAGCACCAACCCCAGACTATACTCCCCGGCCTGTAATTGCAACACGACCAGGATGCCGAAGAAAACCAGCCATCCGATGCCATGGTACAGTGGCCGTCGCATGAGGGTCTGGCCCAGGCGGTCGGTCAGGCTGCGGAGGGGAGCGGTCGGGGTACTGGCGACGGACATCGCCCTAAGGTAAGGGCGCCTATGTAGTAAGCCCAGCCGACATTCGACTAACGGAGGACTTTTATGTACGGGTTGCGGACTGTTTGACACGAGCGAAGCAAGCATCCCCGCACATCGTACATCGTAATTCGTACATTGTAAATCGTAAATCCCACCCCCCATGGGCACCTACCTCATCGCCGCCGTCGCCGCGGCCATCATCTACCGCATTGGCCGCGAGGTCGTGGGCAGCTTCCGCCATCCGGACGACGAGGAGTTGCTCGACTACTGGAACGACGTCACCAAGACCGAGGACCGCTCCGCCTACCGCCAGATCAGCGAGCACCTGGCTACCTGCGAGCAGTGCCGCGACCGGCTTGATGAACTACGTAAACGCCCCGGTGGCCCCGGAACCCACTCGCCCCTGATCAGCCGCCGGTACTAAACATGCGGGGGCCCGCCCACGGTTACAGCGGTAGACTATCTAATCAATCCCCCACCATGAACGTACAGCGCTTCCACGACGAGACCATCGACCAGTATTCCTACCTCATCACCGACGGGGGCGAGGCCGTGGCCGTAGATCCCACCCGCCGCATTAAACCCTATCTTGACTACCTGGGGGAAAACAAACTTCGCCTGCGCGCCATCGTCATGACCCACCGCCCGGGTACTTTCGCCAGTGGGTGGGCCGAGCTGCGGGAGGAGACGGGCGCCGATATGGTCGGAGCTACCACCTACCACTTTCACGGGGAAGGACAGTTCGTGAAGGCCGGCCGGGCTACCATGATCGAATTCGGCCAGGGGTGCCACGTCCAAACCCAACTCACCCCCGGATATACGGCCGATAGCATCAGTCTGCTGGCCATGAATGCCGACGGTAACGTAGAGGGCATCTTCACGGGCAATACCCTGCTCCAGGACGGGGCCGGCTACCCCCTACCACGCCCCGAGGACAAGAACCCCCTACACAACGAGCGGACCTACGCCAAGGAGACTTACGACAGCATCTACGGCATCATCCGCGGCTTCGACCAGCGGGCTACGGTTTACGCCGGCTTCGGGGAAGACGCCCACTTCAGCAAGATGGGCGATGCTACCCACGGCCGCTTCAATCTCACGGAGGCGCAGGACGAAAGCCCCGTTTTCGACAAAAAGATCGAAAACGCCGACCAGTTCGCCGACTGGCTGACGGGAGACTACCCCTTCGTACCCGCTTACGTCTACGGCTGTCTGGAGGGCAATCCGGAGGGCTATCCCCGCTGGGAGCAGGCCATGTCCCCCTTCCGCCACCTCCTTACCGGCCTTCATAAAGATGATATGCAGCCGGTCGGCGATGACGAAACCACCACCACCGCTACTACCACGGTGACCGAACCGACCGTGACCACCGAGCGCGTTGTCGAAGCCCGGGGCAATGTGGTGATTCTAGAGGAAGAAATTGCTCCCGCAACCAACCTTGCACCTGCGACCCCGCCTACTTCTATTCCATTAGGCACGGACACCTGGCTCATTGACACCCGGCCCGCCGCCGACTTCAAGGCCGGCCACCCCCGCAATGCCATCAACATTCAGGCAAAGGGAGAATTTGCCCTCTGGCTCGGGGCCATGGTGAAACCCGGCGAAGAACTATACGTGATCGTAGATTCCGAAGAAGCTGCCTACCAAACCGCCCAGAGCATCGCAAAGATCGGCTACGACCGGCAAGTGACCGGTGCCACCCAGTGGACCGGTGACCTGGCCGAGCTCATGGAAGACCCCCTCGACCTGGAGGACTTCCGCGAGCACCACATCGGTAAGTACACTATAGTAGATGTGCGGCCCGCAACGCCGGCCATTGAGGACACCCGCTTCTACGGGGCCATCAACATCCCCGCGTGGACGCTGCGCGACCGCTGGAAGGAAATTCCGCAGGACCGCCCCATCGTGGTGCACTGCGGCGGCGGCTACCAGTCGGCCATCGGGGCCAGTCTGCTCCGCAAGAACCTAAAGGGTGCGGTGCCGGTGTACGACCTCGGCGAGCACATCAAGGACTTCAAGGCCTCGCGATAGACCAGGCGTCCAACGCTTGCAAGCGTCGGACGCCTATGCCAGCTTCGGGTAAGTCAAGTACCCCTCCGCCCCCAGCGTATAAAAGGTGCTTTGATCCGGGATCGCCAGCTCCGCTCCCTGCCGGAAACGCTCCACCAGGTCGGGATTAGCGATGTAGGGCCGGCCGAAGGCTACCAGGTCTCCCTTACCGTCCGCTAACTGCCGATCCGCCTCGTGCGCATCGTAGCCTCCGCTAAGGATGAAGGTGCCCTGGAAATTATCCCGCAGCATCTTGCGCATCTCCTCCGGAACGTGGGGGGCCCCCATTGCCTCGTGGTCGACCAGGTGGAGGTATACCAGGCCTACCTCGTTAAGGATCTCGGTCAGGCGGCGGTAAGTCTCGGTGATGCCTTCAAACTCGCCTAGCTCCCCAAATACTCCGTACGGACTGATACGCATGCCTACCCGGTCAGCGCCCACGGCGGCTACGGTAGCCTCCGCCACATCGCGTACGAAGCGCAGTCTATTTTCCACGCTACCCCCGAACTGGTCGGTACGTAGGTTCGTCTTGGGGTGAATGAATTGCTCCAACAGGTAGCCATTCGCGGCGTGCAGTTCCACTCCGTCGAAGCCGGCATCGATGGCCACCTTGGCGGCCATGGCATATTCTGCGGTGGCGTCCTGAATATCATCCTCGGTCATCTCCTGGGCCAGGGGGATGGGCAGTTCGCCCTTGCCATCGACGTACATCTTGGTCTGCGTCATCTCCACGGAGCTGGGGGCCAGTACGCGGCCGCCGGTCCAGAGGTTATCGGGGTGGCTGACGCGGCCCGTGTGCATAATCTGTAGAAAGATATTACCACCCTCCCGGTGCACCGCATCGGTCACCTGCTGCCAGCCGTGCAGCATCTCGGGGGTGAATACACCGGGGATACGCGGATAGCCCAGTCCGTTATAACTCGGCGAGGTGCCCTCGGTGATGATGAGTCCGGCCGAGGCGCGGTTGGCGTAGTAGGTGGCCATCATTTCGTTGGGCACGTTACCCTCGGCGCGCGAGCGGGTCATGGGGGCCATGACGACGCGGTTTTTTAGGGTGATGGGACCTAGGGTGTAGGGGGAGAGTAGGTGGTCTAGCATGAGGTTCTTAATCTTTAAAATAGCACGAAAGAACCTCGAAGCGTCCCTTGCGCGTAGCGCTTAGGACCTTTGAGCGTTCGGGCGTTGCTGGTTTTGGAAGGGCGGGGCCGCAGGTGCGAAGTCGTTCGAGCAAGTCGGCTGACGAGCCTCTCGCTGCGCTCGTGGGACTCGGCAGACGACTAAGCCAGCTTCTTCTCGAAGTTCTTAATGGTGCCCGTCATACCATACAGGCTACCGTCGGGGTCCATCTCTTTACTATCGGCGAGGGTACCGTAGAAGAAGGGGGCAAAGCCGATGTCCTTGATCAACTCCTCGATGGTCTCGCGGCCGGCTACGGTATCGGCGGCGTAGGGGATGGCCAGATGGGGCTCATTTTCCTTAGGAAAGGCGCGGTCGCGTAGTACGTCGGCCTCGATGGTATTGAACGCCTTGACTACCTCAGCTCCCTTGAACCAGCGGGCGGTGTGCTGGGAGGCGGTCAGTTGGCTCTGGCGCACGTCGCGGGCCATTTGTCCGTTGCGCTCGGGGTAGGGGTTGGCGGCGTCGATGACGATGCGCCCCTTGATGGCCGTGTCGAGCTGCTTGACCAGTTCGGGCAGCATCTTATAGGGGGTGGCGACCAGGAAGATCTCGCTGAAGTCGGCCGCCTCCTCGACAGTACCGGCGCGGGCGTACTCACCGGCTTGCTTGACGAGATCCTGCAGCTCATCGGGATGGCGGGAGGTGAAAAAGACGTGGTGGCCGGCCCGGGCGAAGTGGAGGCCGAGATTGCCACCGATATTGCCGGAGCCGAGGATGGCGATGTTCATAGTAGGGTGGGAGATGGTGTGTGGGTGAGAACTTGCTTTGGGGGGTTTAGTTCGGTGGAAAATCAAGCCCGGTCCCCACTGAGGAAAGGGATAAAATTATCCTGACTGATCGTCTGAGTCACCGCGTCGGGATAGGCCTCCCGGAAGCTTTTTGGAAAGGAGGCGCGCTTGCGGGGATTCCACTTGAACTCAAAGGCATGTAGTAAGCCATCTGACTCTTCGATGTAGTCGACTTCTTGCTGGGTATAGGTGCGCCAGAAATAGTCATTGGAGTACCGTTGGTGATACTGCTTAATCTTCTGCCGCTCACTTACTAAGAAATTTTCCCGGAGCGCACCCGTATCCTGGCGGAGGTGTAGTGGACTGAAGTTGGCAATCAGGGCGTTGCGTACACCATTGTCCCAGAAATAAATCTTGCGACCTCGTTTAATCTCACTACGCAGATTACGACTCAAACTCGGTAGTCGGAAAATGACGAAGGCCTGTTCGAGTAAACTGATGTAATGTTCCACCGTAGCGGGATCGGCTCCGACAGTTTTAGCAACCTCATTGTATGACACTTCACTACCTAGTTGGAGTGCCAGTGCCTGCAGAATTTTCTTTAGCAGATCTACTCTTCGTACCGTTTCCTGGTAAAGCAAGTCTTTATACAGGTAGCTGTCTACAATAAGGTCGAGATACCTACGCTCACTTCCTGCCCGGTTGACAATCTCGGGATAGCTGCCGTATAAAAGGCGCAGCTCCAATCCATCCAATGCCCGCGCTTGCCCCTGATTATTACTGATCTCTTCGAAGCTTAGGGGGTACATAAAATGCTGAAACTTTCGTCCGGTCAACGACTCATTAACTCCGAATGAAAGTTCCAGGGAGGAGGAGCCGGTCACCAATAGTTGCGTCTCGGGTTGGGTATCAATTAATATTTTCAGTTTCAACCCGATCTCATCAATACGTTGTGCTTCGTCGATCACTACCAGCTTCCTATCACCAATTACCGCGGCCAGGTTTTCGTAGCTTCTACTCGATAGCAGCTCCTGTACACTAGAAAGATCACCGTTCAGATAGAGATAGTCTTTATGCACTGATGCTGCTAGACCACGTACCAGAGTAGTTTTACCCACCTGGCGAGGCCCTAGCACCACGATTACCTTTCCCTGCCAAAGATCCTGTCTGACCAGCCCTTCTGTCGTCCTTCTAATCATTAGATCAAATTTACGGATCGTAATCCGAAAATTCAATCAAATTTTGGGATTAGGGTAGAGAGTCGGCTGACGAGCACTCGCTGCGCTCGTGGAACTCGGCAGACGACGACCTACAAAGCAATCGGTGCCCCCAACAACTCATCCGATATCCCGAACCCATCCACCAGTGCCCCCACTTCCGGCCGGAGCTCGGCACAGAGCTTATCGACCAGCTTGCGGATGGCCTTGCTCTTTTGGCCGCTGATGTAGTCGGATTCTAGGTACCAGCCGCGGTGGTGCTCGATGGTGTGGTGGGCGTAGAGGAGGATGACCTTTTCGAGCAGGTCGCCGGAGGCGTTAGGCGCTTGCGAAGCGTCTAACGCCTTTACCTCGCGGAGCGCATCGACCCTGGCCAGGCTGGATTCCAGTACCAGCAGCTCCACGTAGGCCTCGGCCGCCTCGATCATGTGGGTCTGGCAGAGGAGGCCGGCCTGGTAGCTGCTCATGCCCTCCTTGATGTAGGCGCGTAGTCGACTGCCGAGCGTACTGACCAGTCGGCGGGCGCGGAACTGGAAGGCGGAAAGGTAGAAGCTCCGGCTTTCGAGGTGCTCGCGGTCGGTTTGGCGTACCACGTAGGGGTTCTGCTCGGTGACGATGGTGCCCACGCGGCGGCCGATGAACTTGAGCACGGCGAAGTTGCCATCCTCCTGGAAGGACTTTTTAAACTCGGTCAGCAAGCTCTTGGCCAGCAACTGCATCAGTACCGTGTTGTCGCCCTCGAAGGTGGTAAAGATGTCAGTGTCGCCCTTGAGGTCGGCGAAGCGGTTCTCGGCCAGGTAGCCCTTGCCGCCGGTAGCTTCGCGGCATTCCTGGATGGCGGCCGTGGCAAACCAGGTGGCGTAGGACTTTAGCCCTGCTGCCATGGCCTCGATCTCGCGCATCTGCTCCTCGGTGCGGTTAACGTAGCGGTCCAGCAGGTGGTCGAGCCCGAACTGTACGGCGTAGGCCTTAGCGACGAGCGGGATTAGCCGGCGCTGCTGGTTGGGATAGTCCAGGATGATGGTCTCGGAGCGCATCGACTCCGAAGGAAACTGCCGGCGGCGCAGCCCGTAGCGGACGGCGATGGTAAGGGCCGACTTTGCCGCGCTGAGGCCCGCCCGGGGTACGAAGACCCGCCCGCCGACCAGGGTGCCCAGCATGGTAAAGAAGCGCCGCGTCGGACTCTCGATCGGAGAGGTGTAGGCACCCTCCTCGGCGATACCGCCGTACTTATCCAGCAGATTCGCTACCGGTACCCGCACGTTGTCAAACCATAACCGGCCGTTGTCCACCCCATTGAGGCCCATCTTGTAGCCATTGTCCTCGACTCGGATGCCGGGCAGGGTAAGTCCGTCGGCGCTGCGGATCGGCACCACCACGGCGTGTACCCCGTGGCTCTCTCCGTTCACGATGAGCTGGCAGAACACCGCGGCCATGCGGGCGTGCATAGCGTTACCGATGTATTCCTTGCCGGCGGCCACGCTGGGCGAGTGCACAATGAGCTCGCGGTTGTCGTGGTCGTAGACGGCGGTGGTCTCCAGTCCGCGTACGTTACTACCGTGGCCCGTTTCGGTCATGGCGAAGCAACCCGGTAACTCTAAGGTGCCGGTGGCCCGCAGGTAGGCATCGTGGTGCCGCTTTGTGCCCAGGTTGTACACGGCTCCGCCCCAGAGCCCGAACTGTACGCCGAACTTGATCGTCAGGCTCAGGTCGTGGTAGGCAATGGTCTCGAAGGCGGCGGCGTATTCAGCCATGCTATCGTGGCCGCCGTACTCCACGGGGTAGGACAGGGCGCCGATGCCCTCACGGGCCAGTTCCTTACACCAGCGTAGTACCTGCTCGCGGTAATCCTCCTTAATGCGTAGGGTGGGCCGCTCGAAGCTGGGGCGCAGGAGTATCTCCTTCGTCCGTGCGATGGTATCGGCGTGCTCGCCATCCAGCACCCGCTGTAATTCGGCTGGATCGACGCTGCCCTCCTTAATCGCCTCGAAAAGCTTCTCCCGCTGATCGTAGAGCGGGAAGAGGCTACGGTAAGTGTCTTCGCGTACGCCCCCGAGCCCCTCTTCGATGCTGCGTAGGGCGGTCAGTTGCTCGCTCCAGTAGGCCAGTCGCGCCTCCGGATCGTCTTCGGCGGCCACGGCCAGTACGATGGCCAGTTCCGCCAGGCTGGCCGGCTTGGCTTCCGGTAGGCTCTCGGCCGCCTGCCGCCCGCTACTCAGCCACTGCTGGTAGCGCTCGCGGCTGGGGGGGCGGACCGGGTCGCTCCATTCCAGCAGCACCCGACGGTCCCCGGCGGAGAGAAACTCCAGCGCCCCGGCCTCCTTACGTAGCGACTCGATCTCCGGTACGCTCAGGTGGCGGTCCGACCAGGCGGCGTACAGAAACGGTAGCATCGCCTGGATGCCGGGGGTCATGGTGGTGTTCGTTTGGAAGTCGGCGCCCATAGATAGGATTTGTTTGGAATTAAAACGCCCGGCGCGTAGGCAGGGTTGGGGTAGGCGTCCGACGCTTGCAAGCGTCGGACGCCTGGGCCCCGCCTGGGCACCCCGCCTAGAGCAGCAGCAGCAATGGCCACGCCCCCAGCACCAGACCCCCCCACCCGATCACCCGCCAGCTCAGCGGGTCCTGCCCCGGCTGTAGGTAGGCCTCCGTAGGGTTCTGCGGATTGAAAAAGACGGTCGGCGTACGCCGCATCAGGTAAAAGCGCGCCATATTCCGGTAGTGCCGGTGCTGCCGCTCGAAGCCGGGCTCCACCTGCTGGCTCTCATATTTCTGGCCGCCCACGTAGTAGATATAGGGCTCCTGCAAGTGGCTTTGCACCTGTCTTACATCAGGGGCCCCTACCCCTGATGACGATGCCCTTTTGTCATGTAGGGCTACCCGCGGTTCCAGGATGGCTTTGGTCTGCGGCCAGGTGAGTACGCGCTGCCGGTTATGGGCCGTGCGGATGCGGGGGACGATGAACACCAGGAGGGCCGTGTAGTACACGCCGAGCAGCAGCAGGGTCATGAGCGGAATAATTTTTGCGGGGTCGCAGGTAGGGGGGCCGGTGGAGCGGGGGTAGAGAGGAAAATGCCGATGTTCAGGACGGACTTAGAGGCGTAGTAGGCCGCCAGAAAGATGATCGCCCCTCCCAGGAACGCTCCAGTCACCGCCAGCTCCGCCTGTAGTGACACCTCACCGGCCCAGTAGCCGAAGTACCCCACCAGTAGTGGAAAGACCAGTCCAAAAAATGCATGCAGCAGCAGACTCCGGTTACTGAGCAGGTGACGGCCTACGGTGAGGTAGTTATTCTCCGGATCGTGGGGATCGTAGCAGATCTGGTAGCGCTCGTGCTTCTGCAGGGCGCGCAGGAGCAGCTTGGTTTCCTCTGGATTGAGGCGCTCGAGCTCGGGCGCTAGGCGCTGACCGGTAAACTTCTCGCCGCGGGCGTAAAAGGTGTAAGGCTCCTGCAACTGGGCACGGTAGAAGAGCACCTCGCCATACTTGTTGGTGGCGGCGGGCTCCAGGGCGGCGGTGTCAGGCTCCAGCACGGCTGTAGCACGGGGCCAGGTGAGGGTACGCTGGCGACGGCCTTCCTGGCCTACCCGACGCAGAAAGCGATAGGCGACCAAAAGGAAGACCAGCAGGGCTATGACGATACCGATCATCGCCAGAGCATTTCGCGCTTGGCGAGCTCCTCGGTCTTAGAGCTGGCCTGGAGGCGGGCGGTGAGCAGGTGTAGGCGGCCGGCGGGCTCGCGGGTGTAGATGGCCTCGAACTCCTGGTCGACGGTCTCGCCGAGGGTAAGGGCCAGGGCATCGGCGTCCTTGCGGGTACCCAGGGTATTCGGTACGGCCAGGTAGTACTCGCCGCGGGTCCAGTCGTCGGGGAGTTTGAGGCGGAGCAGGTAGCGGGGGTTGTCGATGGGCGACATGAGCTCGGCCAGCGATGAGGCGAAGAGCTGGCTGTCGTGGTGCTCGGCCTCACTGAGGTAAAGGAACTGCTCGTCACCCTCCTCCTCCAGCTTGAGCTGCTCGGGGGTGGCGACGTGGAAGTGCTTGCCCGTACCCAGGGCAGTGGCCAGGGCCTTACCGTAGCTCAGTAACCGCTCGCGGGTGTTGGCCAGCAGGGTGTGGCGGCGTACGGCCTCGTCGCGCTGCTGCACAGGGGAGCGTAGGGCACAGACAGCCATCCAGCCGGCGTACACGGCCGCGAAGACCAGCGGAGCCAGCCAGCTTACCGGTAGCAACAGCAGGGCAAATAGCAGCGGCATCACGAGGTAGGGGGTCAGCTTCAGTTCCGCATCGAAGGCGGGGTTGCGGTCGGGGTCACTGAGCCGCCCCGCCACCTGCCGGCGCAGTTTGCGAAAGTGATTGTAGAAGTAAGCACCCGCCCCCGTGGCCACTACGGCAAGCAGCGCAGCGACGGGTAGGGTAGGCAGCGCCAGTCGCTCCAGCAGCGCTCCCCCTAGCATTCCGCCGACTAGTGAGACCATAGTAGCTACCTTCATATTGAGTAGCAGCAGGCGGTACTGCTCCTCGATGTGGCGGTCGATCGATTCGCGGTAGTGCAGCGTAAGGGGGTCCTTGCGCTCGTAGTACCGCTCCTGGGGTGGTCGGATCGCCTCTACGAGTTGGGTGCCGGCCCCGAGGGCCTCGGTCCAGCGCTCGGCGAGTTGGGGGCGCTCGGTGGCCCGCTGTAGGCTGTCGCGGCGCAGGGCGACCATGGCCTCGGCATCGGTCGTGCTGTAGGAGCGGCCGGCGGGCAGGAGGTGCTGGGGCGTCTCCGTGGGCGGGGTCGCAGGTGCGGAGAATTGCAAACTAAAGCGCTCCAGGCCATTCTGAATTGCGGGCTTACCGTCCAGCCGTGGTCCCGCAAAGCCCCGAAAGCGACGGCGCAGTCGGTCGACGTCGGGTCCGCCGCGGCGTACGGTGGGGTGTACGACCATCGGGTGCCAGATATTGGCCGTCTTGTCGGGCTTACCGCGGACGGTGCGAATGGCCCGGCCGCGCATCTGGTTGCTGAGCACGAAGCTGCCTACACGGTTAGCCAGTACGAGACTGTTGACCACGGGGGCATCCCATCCCTCGCCGAGCAGCGATTTGGTGCCGACGATCACGGTCATGTGGCCCTCGGTAAAGAGCTGGGTGAGCCAGCTGACGGCGTACTTATTAGCCAGGGTGCCGGTATCTACCACGACGTAGTCGGAGCCCTTGAACAGCGGCTTGGTGTTGATGACCCGCTCGTCGGGCAGCTGATCGTAGGCGATCTCGAGCAGGCGGCGCTCGGCTGTTTTTGGAATCACGACCAGCGAACCACTCAGGATACAGAGCTTATCCTGGTAATAGGCCCCCTCCTGCCGGCGCAGTGTTTCGAAGACCGGCACGGTGCCGACCTTGGTGATTGCCCGCCGGTCGTGCTCGGTGGTGGGCAGGAACTCGTCGTAGATGTTGTCGGTGAGGATGACCATGCGCAGCTCGTCCACCAGGGCATCGCTCTCGAAGGCGGCGATCTCGGTCAGGGCGTCGAGCTTAGCCTGGGGGCTGGCCAGCTCCTCGGCCTCGGCCCCGGAGGCGGGGGGCAGCGCGCTGTCGAAGTGGAGCTTACCGTCGTGCCAGGCCCCCATGGCGGAGAGGGCACGCTTGTAGGGGCGAAGGAGTTCGCGGCCCTTATCGGCAGTGAAGTACGCATCGTCGCGCAGGGCCCGCTGTAAAAACAGCGTGAGCCAGTGGTCGTCGAGGGCCGGGGCCAGGGTGGCCTCTCCGTGCAAGACGCCAAGGGCGGCGGCGGGCGGCTCGCTGCCCTGGGCGCGCAGCATACTGAGCAGGGCGGTAAAGTACTCCGGTGTAGCGAAAATATCCTCGTAATGCGGCTCGGGATCGGCCAGCCAGGGGTGCTCGCGCAGGTAGTACACCAGCTCGGAACGGGTGTGGGCCAGTTCGAGCAGGGCATCCTTACGCTCCTGCCACTCGGTGATGAGTCGTGACTCCCCGGGCGGGGGCAGGATGGGGTAGATATAGTCCTGGTGCGGACACAGGTCGCCGCTGGCCACCAATTCCGGGATACTGATCTCCTCGTCGATCTCACCGCAGAAGCTGTGGTAACGCCGCCACTCTACACCACTGACGTCGTAGGGTGGGGTAGCCGTAAGGGCCACGAGTTCGGGTTGGTAGCGGTCCATCACGCCATCCAGCACCCGCCACCACTCGCGCCGCAGGTGGTGACATTCATCTACTACCAGGGCCTCCACCCAGTCCAGCCCGTCGGTGCCAATCTTCTGGTCGTAGGCAAACATGGCCTGGTAGGTCACGATGGTCAGGTCGCCGGGAGCATAAAGGTCATTGGAGATGAGGGCCTCGTCGGCCCCGAAGTCCCGCACGAAGCGCTCCGTCCATTGCGCCCGGATGGTCAGGCTGGGGGCCAGTACCAAGGTACGTTTGCCGAGCCGGCGCATGATCTCCAGTCCGAGCACGGTCTTACCGGCCCCGGGGGGGGCTACGACGTGGATCTTGCGGTCTTCACGATACAGTTCCAGCCGATCAAGGATGCGCGCCTGGTAGTCCCGCCAGGGGTACTTGAAGCTTAACTGGGGCAGGGTCATGTGGGGAAGATAGCGTGCCGGGGTGAGGGTAGCTAAGGTAGCTCGACGGGTGCTAGGCTGGGCTCGACCAGTACAATGCTGCCTCTGGCAGCGGCAGAAAAATGCAGCTTCTGGCTGCGCTTCTATACCCTAACAGCGCAGCCGGAGGCTGCCTTTTGCTGGCGCCCCGATAGCTATCGGGGGAGGCCGCATTGTACTTAGTAAAGAAACCCAAACAACCACAGCGGCACCCGTCCAGAATGCCCCGTCCGCAACGTATCCGCCACCACATAGTGGCCCGGCGCTTCCCCAATCTGCTTGAACGACTTATTCCTCCCCCCTACCTCGAAGAGCAGGCGACGGTCCGGCGTAAGAAACACAAAATCGCCCGACCCCGGTAGTTTGATCTCCGGCGGTACGAGCGCCTTGCTGTACGTCAGCTGGGCGAGCTGATTCATGAAGAAGGTCTCGCGTAGCGTACCGAGATTGACCTGCTGTGGCGCCAGGGCATGTAGCAGGTTGGGGTTGTCCAGGTACAGTTTATCGGGTTTGCCTAGTGCAGCGAGGCCACGGGATTCTTTGCGGAGTGATCGGATCAAGTTAGCGTCCTCCAGTAGCTTAAAGTAGCGCAGCAAACTACTACGGCTGATTTCCGTACGCTGACTGAGCTTGACCATGTCGGGTAAAAAGGGAGCGGACGAAGCGATGGCGTACATCAGCCGGGCAAGTTTACGGGCATCGACGGAGGCTGCATCGGTAGCGTAGGGAATATCGTGTTCCAGCACGGTCTGTAGGGAAGACACCACTCGGTCGGTATACCCTACCGTTCCCTGTAAGTAGTAAGGATAGTACCCGATCTGCCAGTACCTTTGTAGCTCTGGTAGTACGTCCGGTAGCTGAGGGAGTAGATCGTCCACGATGGTTTCGTGCCGTTCGAGCACATCCGTAAGGGAGTGTACGGGCAACTTTACCCCGTGCTGCAATCGTAAATATTCCCGGAAGGACAAGCCGGACAGTCGGTAGCTTAGTACCCTGCGACTCAGGTCGGCCTGGTGGGTCAGGATACGCACTACGGAGGAACCCGTCACCACTACCTGTAAACGAGTGCGGTACAGGTCGTAGATCTGCTTCAGCTCGGCGGCCCAGTTACCGTTCACGTAGCGGTGTACCTCGTCGATGAACAAATACTCACCCCCCCGGTCCAGAAAGGCCTCCGCTACCTCGATGAGATGGTGGGCCTGGAAGTACATATCGCCGAGGTCTACGTACAGTGCCTGTCGCGGCGGAAGCCCAAGGGCCCGCAGACGCTGTAGCAGCAAGGTGGTTTTGCCAACTCCCCGGGGCCCGAGGATGAAAATGAGCGGGTCTGACCAGTGCACCTCCTGCATTAGCGTACGCTGGTAACCGGTACTTACGGCGGCTACGGCAGATTTACTTCGAAGTAATAATTGTTCCATTTGTATAACGCGTTATACAAAATTACGCACTTATTGTATAACGCGTTATACAAGATAGCTTTTGCTAAATTGATTTGTTTCTACCACTACAGCCAGCAGCAGCTCTTCACCACTCCGACTGTACTTTGAGTCAAAGTATCCACCATGCGCATCTTTCTCCTGCTATTCCTCTATAGCACCTGCGTCCCCGCCCAGTGGACCATCACCGCCACCGACATCGACCCCGCCAACTACTACGGCATCACCGTAGCCAACGGCATGGTCGGACTGGTCAGCAGCCCCGAGCCTATGCGGGTGCAGGACGTGGTGCTCAACGGCGTCTACGATAACTACCAGCGCGGCCGCGTCTCCAATATCCTCAAGACGTTCAACCACATGAATATGAACCTCGACGTGGACGGCCGCCGCATCGGGGCAGGCGACATCGAAGACTTTCAGCAGCAGCTCGATATGCAGCACGCCGAGCTCGTCACTACTTTCTCCATTGGGGACAGCATCGACGTACGCCACACCCTGCTATCGCTGCGCCACCTGCCGTTCACGGCTCTGGCCCAGGTGGAGATCACGGCCCGCCGACCCGTGCGCATCACGCCGGCCTCCGTCATCGAGAGCCCGACCCACCTGCGCGACGTACGTAATACCTACAGCGAGATCGACCGGCCACACGTACTGCTGGGCCTGCTCACCAGCTACGCCGAGAGTCCTACCGGTGCCCACACCGTAGCCGCCTCCACCAGCTTTCTGTTTCCCGAGCCGCACGGGCGCGAGCCGCGGGTGATCCACGAGGACTGGGACTTCAATATGCACCTGGCCAAGTTTCACCGCCAGCTGGCCGCCGGCGAGACCTACACTTTCGGTGTCGTAGGCAGTACCATCGCCAGCGAGCACACCGCCGATCCGCTCAACGAGGCCGAGCGGCTCACCATCTTCGCCCGTTTGGAGGGCATGGACCGTCTCATCGCCCGCCACCGCGCCGCCTGGGCTGAGCTCTGGCGGAGCGACATTCAGATCGAGGGCAATCTGCGCGATCAGGTAGCCGTGCGCTCTGCGCTGTACCACCTGTACAGCTTCGCCCGGGCCGGGCAGGCGTATAGTCTCTCGCCCATGGGACTGAGCGGCCTGGGCTATAACGGCCACGTCTTCTGGGACACCGAGATCTGGATGTACCCCGGCCTGCTGGCCCTGCAACCCGGCATGGCGCGCTCCATCATGCAGTACCGCTACGACCGCCTGCCCGCCGCCCGCACCAACGCCTTCATGCACGGCTACGACGGGGCGATGTTTCCCTGGGAAAGCGCGGATGATGGCTCCGAGGATACGCCCGTGTGGGCCCTCACCGGACCATTTCAGCACCACATCAGTGGGGACGTAGCCTGGGCCATGTGGCGCTACTACCAGACGACCGGCGATACGACCTGGCTCCGTACGACGGGCTACCCCGTAATGCGGGAGGTGGCCGACTTCTTCGTCAGCCGCGTGGAGCGGGAGGGCCCCGGCCGGTACAACATCAACAACGTCATCGGTGCCAACGAGTGGGAAGAAAATATCGACAACAACGCCTACACCAACGGCATGGCCGTCACCGCCCTGCGCTACGCCGGCGATGCGGCAGCCGTACTGGGCCTCGAACCCGATACCGCCTGGGCCGAGGTAGCCGCCAACATTCCCATCCTCACCTTTCCCGATGGTACCACCCGGGAGAACGCCACCTACGTCGACACCACCATCAAGCAGGCCGACGTCAACCTGCTAGCCTGGCCGATGGACATCGTGCGCGAGCCCACCCAGATCCGCAAAGATCTCGCCTTCTACGAGCCGCGGCTAAGCAAGGACGGTCCGGCCATGGGTAAGGCCATCCTGTCGTTGCTCTATACCCGCTTGGGAGATGTAGACAAAGCTTACGGGCTCTTCGAGCAGAGCTACCAGCCCAACGAGGTGCCGCCCTTCGGCGTACTGGCCGAGACCGCCGGGGGTACCAACCCCTACTTTGCCACCGGTGCCGGCGGGATGCTCCAGGCCGTGCTCTTCGGCTTTGGCGGGCTCGACTTTACCGACGGGGGTATCGTGCAGGGGCAGGGTAGGCTGCCCGCGGCCTGGACCTCGCTGACCATTACGGGGGTGGGGCCGGAGCGGCGGACCTTTCGGGTGGAGTAGCTAGGCGCCCGTTACCTGACTGCTTACCATACCTAAAACATCCATTCCTCTGAGCAGGGCCCGGCCGTACTGCGAGCTAGCGGTAGTGAGGTCCGGCGTCACCCTACCCACGACCTCCCCGTTTGCCAGTTGCCGTGCCGCCAGGATCGGCGCATCTTCCGGATCGTAAAAGCCGGGCTCCAGCACGTAGCGCTGCAGCTTCTCCGCCTCCGGGGCACAGAAAACTTCGCCGTAGCGTAGATTTTCCGCCTTCATCTCCGCGTAGTAGCCAAGAAAGTCCGTCAGCCAGCTCTCGATGTCACTGAACTCCGGCCGCAGCGTGTGCATCCGGATCAGGTTACGCTGCTGCATGAGGTGGAGCAGCTCGGCTACTTCCGCCGGCGTGACCTCCGGTACCGGACCGTCCACTGCCACCCGGCGGGCGTGGGGTTTGGCATTCTGTAGTTGCTTGAAGAGGTAGGTGTCGCGGTAGCGGGTGGCTTCGGCGTCGTCTTCCTCGGTACCCAGTGCTTCGTCCATGGCCCGGGCGGCGAGGTGACCGGCGGCGAGGGCAAATTGGGTAAAGCCGCGGTCCTGTCCCTGCTCGGCTTTCCAGAGCCGGCGCGACTCGTCGAGTACCGTTTGCAGTCCGGCTGTGTCCACCGTCCAGGCCCGACCCAGATGGAATACCTCCCGGTTAACGGTCAGGGCCTGGCGCACCGACTTCGGCAGCTCGCTCAGCGCTATGAGTCTTAGTAGGTCATCTCCGGCGATGAAGGGGGCTAGTCCGCCGGGCCCCGTTAGCTTGTCCGCACGGAAGAAGCTGGAGGACGGTATGCCGGCGTAGGCCCCGAGACTACTAGCTCCGAGACCGAACAGCAGGGAGGACTTGAGAAAATCGCGGCGGGTGGGGGGTTGGGTCATGATCGGGATACTTTGGGCCTACTTATCGGCTTTTTCCTGCAATTTGGCTTGCTCCACATAGTACTCCAGGCGCTGCTTGTGCGCCTCGAACTGTTTGGTGTCCTTCTTGGCCTGCTCCAGGTCGATGTTTCCTTCTAGGTACTCGCTGCAGGCCCACATGAAGTCGTGGCCCAATTTTAAACTCTGGGCGTAGAGACTCTGGGTTTCCGTGCCGTCCAGGGCCTCCTCCACGGTGATCGCTACGTGGTCACCGTGCTGCACCGCGCGGGCTAGGCGGATGATGGGGTCGGCCTCATCGTAAAAGTTAGGGTCGATGAGGTACTGCCGCGTACGGGCGGGCTGGGGAGACTGGTAGGCCTCGGTGTACCGCTCGATCTCTACGTAGAAACTCTGCCGCTCCTCGTCCAGCGTTTCCCACTGCTTTTCCCAGTCGTCGACCGTAACCGGTAGGAAGGTTTTCAGGGTCGCCAGCCGATCGGCAAACTGCACGGCCAGGGGCCCCTCCAGCGCCTCTACCGGTAGGAAGGCGGCGGCCGGGTGGTCGCTCAGATTATGTGAAAGGGTAGCGGGGTGGAAGGGCGGCTCGGTGCCATCGGCAAAGACCCGGTTAAAGGTCGCCGCGTCGTGGTAGATACTGGCGTGGGCCGGCCCCGGGTAGCCACGGGTATAAAACGCCAGGTCGGTGATGCGAAATACCGGCTTGAAGGTACGGTCGCCGGCCAGGTGACCCATCCAGCCGATGGTGTAGGCGAGTTGTTCCTGCTGCGTGGCACCCCCTTTCCAGGTCTCTTTCCACTGGGTCAGCAGGGGCAGAATGAAGGTATCCCCCGAGCGCGTACAGGTACCCAGGCGGAAGGCGTCGGGGTAGGCGGCTACGGCCGCTTTGATTCGTGCGCTGAACCCGTCGTGCTGACTGGCTACGCGCAGGCTGTCCTCGCCGACGGCAATGTGGGTGATGTGTTCTGACATGAGCGACCGATTGAGGCAGGGAAGTTAGTGCATTCTGCGGGCACGCGGTGGAAGTGGTTCTAATGCCCTACCTTTTCCACCATAAATCGATCAAACTATGCGACATCCGTTCCTACGTCCCGCCCTCGCCTTAGGTGTAAGCCTGGGCATCGGCCTGGTCCTCCTACTCAGCACCCGCGTACGCGCCCAAAGCAATATGGGATTTGCGGTACGGGCCGAGGTGGAGCAGGGCACGCTGGAGGGGCGGTACAGTACCCAAACCGGCGTACAGACCTACTTCGGGATCCCCTTTGCCGCCCCGCCGGTGGGGGAGCTGCGCTGGCAACCGCCGCAGGACGCCGAAAGCTGGGAGGGGGTCAGAATGGCTACTGAATTCGGTCCGCGGGCCATCCAGCCCTACGTATTCGACGATATGCGCTTTCGCTCGCCGATGGCCAGTGAGGACTGCCTGTACCTGAACGTGTGGACGCCCGCCCGTAGCGGTACGACCGACCTACCCGTGCTGGTATACTTCCACGGCGGCGGCAATACGACCGGTAGTGGCGACGAGCTGCGCTACGACGGCGAAAAACTGGCCGAGGACGGCATCATCGTCGTCACGCCCAACTACCGCCTGGGCGTATTTGGCTTCTTTGCCCATCCGGAACTGACGGCCGAGCAAGGGGGGCATAGCGGCAACTACGGCCTGCTGGACCAGGTGAAGGCCCTGGAGTGGGTGCGCGATAATATTGCGGCCTTCGGGGGCGATCCCGACCGCATCACCATCGCCGGGGAGAGTGCCGGTAGCATCGACGTGAGCGTACTGATGACCTCGCCGCTGTCGCGCGACCTGCTGGCCGGGGCGGTGGGGGAGAGCGGGGCGGCCATCAATCCGACCTTTGCGCCGGTGCCGCTGGCGGAGGCTGAGGCTACCGGTACCGAATTTGCCGAGCAACTGAGCGTCACTTCCCTAGCCGAGCTGCGCCAGACTCCTACCCGCGTCATCTACGAAACGGCCGTAAGGAACCAGGACTACCGCTACCGTAGCGGACTGGTGATCGACGACTACCTACTGCCTAAATCTCCCGCCGAGATCCTGGCGGCCGGCGAGCAGGCGCAGATCCCCCTGCTGGTAGGTTGGACGAGCGCCGAATCGGCCTGGGCCCCCGCCCCGGAGAGTGCGGCCAGCTACGAGGAGCAGGTGCGCGAGCAGTTCGGAGACCGGGCCGAGGAGCTACTGGCGCTTTACCCCAGCGATGGCGACGACCTGCACCGCACGGCCGTCGACCTGCGTTCCGACAGCTGGATCGTGTACAGCACCTGGAAGTGGGCCCAACTGCACGACAGCACCAGTGAGCAGCCCGTATACCGCTACCGCTTCGACCGAGTGCGCCCGCCGCTGAAGGGGCAGCCCCGCGACGAGGAGCCCATCGGGGCCGGCCACGCCACCGACATCGAGTACTTCATGAATACGCTCGATAAGTCCGACGCCTACGCCTGGGACGAAAATGACCGTAAGGCCGCGGAGACGATCTCGACCTACCTGGCCAATTTTGTCAAGACCGGCGATCCGAACGGGGGGGAGCTGCCGGAGTGGACGCCGATGCGTGCCGAAGCGCCCAATGTCATGCACCTGGATGCGGAGAGTGGGTTGCAGGAGAGTGGAGTGGAGGAGCGGTACCGGGGGTTGGATGGGTATTATACTGGGGAGTGAGATTTACGACGTACGATTTATGATTTACGATTTGTGGGGATGCTCGCTGCGCTCGTGGACAGGGAGTTTGGGCGGGGGCGCAGGTGCAACGAGAGTACAATGCTGCCTCCGGCAGCGGTAGCAACATGCAGCCTCCGGCTGCGCTGGATCAGAGGGAAGGGTTACCTTACCCGCATGACTCATGACCAGATTAGGAACCTGGAAAGCGACCTCTGGGGAGCCGCCGACGACCTGCGCAGCAACTCCAAACTCACCGCCGCCGAATACAAAGACCCCCTGCTCGGACTCGTCCTGCTGCGCTTCGCCCAGAACCGCTACGAGGACGCCGCCGCCGAGCTCGCCGGTAGCCTGCCCGTCAACCCGCGTACCGGACAGCGCCGCGAGGCCTGGCCGGATGACTTTGCCCGCCGGCAGAATGAGGGGTTGCGCGAGGCACGGGATTTGTTGTTGCCACGGTTGATGGGCGGGGTGGTGGAGGCGTGAGTCAGCTGATACGGTCGCGCTACTGACTGTATCAGTTAGCCGTTTGGTGTTACATTCGCGGTCGATCTCCTTGGTGATGGCTACGGATTTACTGAACGAACTGCGTGAGATGGCGCTCAATCTTAAGATCGAGCCGATAGCGGGTAGTAGCGACGCTGCTACGGTTAAATCTATCGTCAAGGTTCTTAGCGAACTTAACAGGGCCTACCAAAATTTCTTAGCTATTGCTTTAGCGAAGGATGAGGTCTACGCTAACCTCATCGAGCAGCAACCGGCCGCTAAGAAGCAACTGCTAGCCGAGTCCTCCCTGCTGGCAGTCAATGTAAACTTCGGCAGTTTTGAGGTAGCGCTGGCTCCACAGTCATCAAATGTTTCTGGCGTGCTCTTCAGAGATGACGTAGTAGCTAAGAAAGAGGCTACATTCAAAGACTTTAAGACGGTTATCGGAAGTGACTTTAATGATCCAGCTTATTTAAGTCGCATCGGTTCGAGGTTCAGTGAGCGAGAGCGTAAGCTGATTTACGGACCGATCTTCAGAGCCGTTAAATCGAGCCGTTACCGCGTTGGCATCCAGGATGCAAACCGAACCTACGTGAAGCCGCTCACGCGACCGAGTAAGGAAAAAGTTTCTTTCTACGCACCGAAAGAAGCTGCCACGGAGGGCCTGGAAGCTCGGAAAACTTACAAGTTGTACGTCACGATGGACGTAGACTCCGCCGCAAGGGGTAAGTTCACTAGGTCTAGCGTGAATGCCGTTCATTACGTGGAAGAGGTTGCTCCCGATACGTATCCAATTATACTGAATGAACTTGACTATGAAGGGCTAGAAATTCAGTTTCAACGGGCTATCGTTGGCGAGGTGCGTATTGATGACGGCTTGTTTCAAGTTGAAAATGATGCATTGGATGTATTCGTATGGGGGGATACCCGTAAGGATGCTGAAGGAGCCTTCGTATTTGCCATTTATTCATTGTACGTGAATTTTTACTACGAAGCGGACGAGAACCTTTCCGAAGACGCCATCAAGCTGAAGGATGAACTGCAGGGCCTGACAAAATCGAGTGTTTGGAATGAAGGCTAGGAAGACTAAGGATTTGAAAAAAGCACTTACCAAAAAAGGTTTCGAGTTATTTCCCGAGAAAAAGCACCATCAGTTCTATTTTCTAGTCATTGAGGGCAAGAAGCAGACCGTTAAAACCTACTTCAGCCACGGGAAGAAGGAGTACTCAGCATCCCTTATGGGAAGCATCAAAAAACAGCTTCGCTTTCCAGACGCTGAATCTGCGGAGCGCTTTTTTGACTGCCCGATGTCAGGGGAGGAGTATGTAGAAATGCTGCGGGAGGTGGGGGAGATCAGATGAGAAAACTGAATAGTCACATCCCGCTCACCCCTCCCCCACACTCCGCCGCCCCACCATATACGCATAGAGCGCCGCCGGCAAAAACTTCAACACCACCCCATTGTACTCCACCTGCCGCGACACCGACTTCGTCGTCACCACCGCCGTAGTCAGTTAGTTCTTTCGGGTGAAGGAGAGCAGGCTCTTCAACTTTCTGCGGCTGCCGCGCAAACTGATCCGACCATTTGATCTCTACTGCCCAGGTGGGGTGGAGGGCTTGTTTATCAAGTCCCACGATGTCAACTTCTCCGCGCTGCCAGCGCGCGTAATAGGTCGTGAAGTTTTGGCGGTGAAATCACTGGGAGAAGATGCCAGTCTCAACTAGATTGCCCATCCGCTCGTCCCCGTCGACCAGGGGGGCGAACAGGCCGCTGCGGAGGGAGGAGTTGGTGAGGAGTAAAGTGTTACGCAAAATCAAAAATGTGATCTTCCATAACAAAACCAGCTAACTTAGTGGTTATCAGCTTGTTATTCTGTTTTGTAACTAATGAGGGGTGGTTTTATGCTGGACCTCAGTTCGGAGATTATCTAGAAGTTTAGTTTCTGGTCACATCAAATCGAGCAACGTAGCGTCCGTTACCGTAACCCGCGTTACTGTAGCCGTAACTACTGTAACATTGTTACCTTGCCTTTATGCAATTCACCAGCCGTCAACAAGAGCTCACCGCCCTGACCAAGATCCGTGAGCGCAGCTTTACGCGAGGTCAAATGACCGTCGTTACCGGACGCCGCCGCATCGGCAAGACCCGCCTGATCAAGGAGAGCCTAACGGGAGAGAAGTATCTGTATTTCTTCGTTGCCCGTATGGACGAGCCCCTGCTCTGCGAAGGGTTCAGCCGCCACATCGAGGAGAGCCTGGGTGTGCGTATCATAGGAACGATCACCCGCTTCATTGACATCTTTCGCTACGTCATCGACCTGGCCAAACAGCAACAGGTGAATCTAGTGATCGACGAGTTCCAGGAGTTCTTTCGTATCAACCCTTCCGTATACAGTGAGATGCAGAATCACTGGGACGCCAACCGCGAAACGATGAAGCTGAACTTGATCCTCAGCGGTTCGGTCTACTCGCTGATGCAGAAGATCTTCCGCGACTACGGGGAGCCGCTGTACGGTAGAGCATCCAACTACCTACACATACGGCCTTTTTCCCCGAGTGTCCTGCGCGGTATCATGCAGCAGCACGCCCCGGACCATGGTCCGTCCGATTTGCTCACCCTATACATTCTCTCCGGGGGCGTTCCGAAGTACGTCGAACTGTTTGTGGATAAGGAGGCGCTTACTCATGCAGAAATGCTGGACCTTTTCCTGAGCCCCGACGAGATCTTTCTGGAGGAGGGGCGGGATGTTCTCATTCAAGAGTTTGGCAAAGAGTACGGGACTTATTTCTCTATTCTCACCCTGATTGCAGCCGGTAGAACTTCCCGTGCGGAGGTAGAAAGCGTCATCCAAAAAAATGTGGGCGGCCAGATGCAGCGTCTCGAAGAAGACTACCTGATCATCAAACGCCGTCGGCCCATGTTCAGCAAGGTCGGCACTCGCTCGATCAGGTATGCCATCGACGATAATTTTCTCAACTTCTGGTTTCGTTTTATCTACAAGTACGCGGGCATCGTCGAGTTGGGCAATTACGACTACCTCCGAGACCTCATCGACCGCGACTTTACCACCTACGCCGGACCCATCCTCGAAAAACTCATCCGCCTCCAACTCGCCGAGTCCCAGCAGTACTCCGCCATCGGGCAGTACTGGCAGCGCAACGGCGAAAACGAGATCGACGTCATCGCCCTCAATGAGCTTACCAAACAGGCCGTCGTCGGCGAGGTCAAACTACAGGAGAAAAACATCAACCTTGAAAAGCTAAAGCTTAAAGCGGAGGCCATTCAGCGCGATTTAGCCGGCTATACCGTTACTTACCGGGGCTTTTCGTTGAATGATATCCTGGACTCACCCCCCAATGGCACATAACTTTTCCGAAGACGGCCTCGTAGAATCCGCCCTCCAGGAGTGCCTGGAAGAACTGGGCTGGACCGTGCTCACCGCCTGGAAAAAGGAAACCTTCGGCCCCGACGGCTTACTGGGGCGTGCTAACAAGGGGGAAGTCGTCCTCACCCGCTATCTGCTGCAAGCTCTCCAACGACTTAACCCCGACCGCCCCGCTACCGCCTACGGGGAGGGGGCGCGGACGCTGGTGCAGGGCTCCTCGGTCAAGGAACCCGGACGGGTGAACCAGGAAAAACAACGGACGCTGCGCGAGAACCCCCTGCGCCTGGAACTTTACGACCATTACCGCGAGATCATCGAGCGCTACAACGCCGGCAAGGACCAGTCTGCCCTGGAGGAGGTATTCGGCGAGCTCACCGAGCTGATCAAAGCGATGGGGGAAGAGGAATCGCGCTACGTCCGCGAGGGCCTGACCGGCGAGGAGGCTCTGGCCATCTTCGATCTACTCCGAGAGGGTAAGCAGCTGACCAACGGGCAGAAGCGGGATGTCCTCAGCGTAGACCGCTGGCGGGAGAGCCACCAGGTCAGCGCCGGGGTGCGCACTACGATCCACGACCGGCTGCTGTACCTGCCCCCTGCGGTATATACGGATGCGGAGGTGAGCGAGCGGTTGGGGGTGGTGTATCAGCATGTTTGGTCACGGTATGGTGGGGGTGAGCGCACCAACATCACCCCGCCCTAGGCACGTCTACGCATTAAACTACCTACCAATGCGATACTACCTCAGCCTGCTACTTGTCCTATTTGCCGGTTTCGCCATCGCCCAGGACACGTACGCCGGCCGCTGGTCGGTTGTCGTAGCAGCTCCCGTTAAGTTCAACCTCGGACAGGCTACCTCTACGCAAATCATTTCACCCACCCCCGGTACTATGGTGTTGGACGTGCCCGACCGCCTGCGGTTGCGCCAACCTCACTTTGGTCTAGAGACTATCATCTATTATGGCCTCCGGCCCCGCCTTCGGGTAGGCATCGGTGCTGGGCTTAGCGGAAGCTTTGGTGAGCGCGATCTTATGTTCGGTTCCTACACCCGGTTATTGGTTCCGGTATTCGCCGCCGTGGCGCTCGATATTCCAGTATCAGGGTCAATCGACCTAACCGTAAGTGGTCGCGGCGGGCACCAGTGGCACGAGCAGCAATTTGGTAACGGCAGTTCTTCCGTAGTACTCTTTCAGCAGGGTGGTAAGTTCTTGGGGTTAGGCCTGACGGTGGCCTCAAAACGGTATGCCTCCCGTCCACAGATTACGCTTGGCTACGAGTACCACCAATTCCGGTATTCCTACCTCTTTCCTCAGCCTACGCCGGGTGCCGGGGATTTTGTTCCCATCGTGCTTGGGCCCGTAATGACCCGTCCCCGTCGCCAGATGCTTACGTTGAGTCTTGGCTTGCGGTTGTAAGAGAATCAAATCAGCGCAAAGGAAGCGCTATTATCCCGCACCCTCAGCATCGTATTGGCATATGCGATACAAGCCAGTAGATCCTCCCGTTCAAGCTCCTCAAACTCTTCCATTAACTCATCGATAGTGTCGCCCCCGGCTAGATAGTCGAGCATCGCCGTGACCATATACCGCATGTTGCGAATAGTAGGTTTGCCACGGCAAATTTCTGGGTAAGGGTGATTCGATCGAGTAGGGGAGATCGTTCCATAGGAAATATACTGTTGTTTAACAAAACGGTAGATCGAGAGTAGGGGTTGCGTCGGGCCAAAACTCAACCGGACGCTCAATGGTTCCACTCCCCATGCCCAACCTCCGCCTCTCCTTCCCCTGGTTCGACCGCCGGGCCTTCCCCGTCCTGGCCGCCGTAGTCGCCGGACTCTACCTCCTGGAAGAAGTCTTCACCCTGCGCGAACAGCACCACGGCAAGCCTGGGCGCACCGTCACCAATACCGCCGTAGCCGCCACTGGTTTCACCGTGGCCCGCTTGCTACTACTGCCCATTATGGTCTACGCTGGGGAGTGGGCCGACCGTCGTCGCTTCGGCCTCGTCCAGTGGCTGCCGCTGCCCCGCTGGGCCCGCTACGCCGTCGGGGCGCTGCTGCTCGACTACACCAACTATACCTGGCACGTACTTACCCACCGCGTCCCCCTGCTGTACCGCTTCCACCGGGTGCACCACTCCGATCTGGATATGGACGTCACCACCGGCTTTCGCTTCCACCTGGGCGAGCAGGTGTTTTCGATCTTTTACCGCGGGGGTATGATGGCCCTCATTGGTGCCCCGGCCGACCTGGTCCTGGGCTACGAGGCCGTGTTCGAGGGCTGTACGGCCTTCCACCACAGCAACCTACGCCTTCCGGAGTCGGTCGAGCATGTACTAGCTAGGGTCATGATCACCCCCCGCGCCCACGGCATCCACCACAGCATCGTGCGAGAGGAATTCGACGCCAACTACGGCGTGGTCTTCGGATTTTGGGACCGGCTGCACGGTACCCACCGGATGGATGTGCCGCAGGAGGCGATCACCATCGGATTACCCGCCTGGCGTGACCCGGAAGAACTGACCGTACCCAAGCTCCACACCATGCCGGCGGACGACCTCCGCCCCTGGGCCCTCCCCGACGGGACGGTGCCAACACGAAGGATAACCACGCCCGTGTAGTATGGCCCTCCTAGCCCCCAACGTCGTCCGCCTAATCGAGGCCTACGGAGCCTACGTAGCCCGCCACCCCGCCGCCGCCGGTGACCTGATCGCCTTCGGGGGCTACCTGCAACGCGGAGGCAAGGAGCCGCCGGAGGAGGAGGTCGACCTGGAAAGCGCCCGGGTACCCCGACCCATGCGCATCCTGCGGGAGCTAGGGTGGCTCTCCGATCACTACCGCCGCTACATCCGCAACCTACTACGGCACAGCAGACTGGCCGAATGGGACGATCTGGTAGTGCTCACCGTATTACACGCCGCGCGCCGTGGGCTACGCAAAACGGAACTCCTGGACAGCAGTCAACTCAAACCGGCCACCGGCACCGAGGTGATCGATCGGCTACTGGGCCACAACCTGCTCCGCATCCTACCGGACCCCACTGACGGCCGCGTCAAGCTCGTCACCATCACCGACAAGGGGCAGGAAGAATTTGCGCGGATATCGGAGCAGATCACACTACTCAGCGAGTTTATGGTCGCCAATTTCGACGAAGACCGGCAGATCGAACTGCTGCGTAACCTGCGGCTCCTGAATGAATTGCACAACGGGGTGGCCGCCGCCGGGCAGGAGGATATTGCGGAGCTGCACGCGTTGTATGTGAATAGCTTGTTGTGAGTTGCTGTCTTATCTTCCGTGCATTACCATCCAGTTTCGCTGCCTCTATCCCTATGTATCACTTACTCCTATGTTCTTTCTGCCTACTAGCGCTACCGTACCCTATGTGCGCTCAGCTTACTGCTAAGTACAACCTCGACTTCGAGCAGGCACCGGAAGGTGAGCTCCCCGCGGGCTGGTTTCAGTGGGGTACCTACGCGCTGACGGCCGATAGCGCAGCATACTCCGGGAGCACCTGCGCCAAGATTACCTCCACGGAAGGGGGCGGGGCCTTCGGAAGTATCGCATACGCCATTCCCGCGAAGTATCGGGGGGCAACCATCCGCCTGGACGGCTACATGAAAATTCAGTCAGGGGCATGCAGGATTGCTGCTTCGCATCGACGGCAGCGGCGGGCAGGTGTTGGCGTTTGACAATATGAACGCAGAGGGAATCATCGGTACGCGCGACTGGCAGCCCTACAGTATTACGCTCAATTATCCTGAGGATGCTACCGGTATCTACGTTGCCGGCATCCTTGTCGGTCAGGGCGAAGCCTGGTTCGACGCCTTCACGGTTACGATTGACGGGGAGGACATCCAGACCAAAGCCGAGGAGGCACCGAAGACCTATCCCGCCGATGAGGACACGGTCTTTGACGCGGGAAGCAAGGTCACCTTCCCTGAACTCAATCCACCGCTCATCGCCGATCTCGACCTACTGGGTAGAGTGTGGGGTTTTCTGAAGTACCACCACCCCGCCATTGCCCGTGGCGAACGGCAGTGGGACTTTGATCTGTTCCGCGTCCTGCCGGAGTATCTAGGGGCGGGGTCGCAGGTGCAGCGAGAAACGGTGCTGGAAGAGTGGATTACGGCACTCGGAGCAGTACCTCCCTGTACGGAATGTGCGCAGGTGGATACGGATGTGGTACTAACGGCTAGCCTGGATTGGATCGGTTCGGCCATCACCAGCGATACCCTTCGGCAACAGCTTAGGCATATTTATACCAATCGGCCCAGCGGTGACGATCACTACTATATCGCTGCGGAGCCGGGCGTGGGCAATCCCAAATTCCGCCACGAACGTCCCTACGAGACGATGGCCTACCCCGATGCCGGCTTCCGCCTCCTGGCCGTATACCGCTACTGGAATATGATCCGGTACTTCTTTCCCTACGTAGCCGAGACCGACAACGACTGGGAAGAAATTCTCGCCACCTACATCCCCCGCTTTCTCGAAGCTGAAAATGAACCGGCTTACGAGCAGGCCGCCCTTGAGCTGATCGCCGAGGTCAACGATACACACGCTAATCTATGGGACGGAGGGGATAAGCTGGATGAACAACGGGGTGACCGCTACGCCACCGTACACCTCCGCTTTGTAGAGGATGAGCTTACCGTGACTGATTACTACGAGACTACCCTGAGCCCGGCCACCGACCTAGCGATCGGCGATGTCATCACCGAGATCGACGGCACGCCCGTCACTGAGCTAGTCGACTCCCTCCGCACCGGCTACCCTGCCTCTAATCAACCTACGCAATTACGCAACCTTTCCGCCGATCTCCTACGTGGCACCACCGATCGGGTCGCGGTCAGGGTGCGTACGGCAGATGGTGAGGTAGTAACCCGTGGTATTCCCCGCTTCGCCAAAGAACAGGTGAAGCCGTACCGCTGGTATCCAGAGCGGGACGCCCCCGCCTACGAGCTGCTCAGCGAAGACATCGGCTACGTGACCCTACAAAATATCAAGCAGGAGGACATACCGGTCATTCAGCAGCAGTTGAAAGACACCAAGGGCATCGTTATCGACATCCGCAACTATCCTTCCGCCTTCATGCCCTTCACACTGGCCCCCTGGTTTCTTACTGAGGACATGCCCTTTGTGCGTTTCACCACCATGAGCGTGGCTACGCCCGGGGATTTTATCCTTAGTGAACCCCGTGAGATCCCCGCTGCCCCCGAGCCCTACACCGGCAAGGTCGTCGTACTGGTCAACGAGCTCACCCAGAGCCAGGCCGAATACACCGCCATGGCCTTCCGCGCCAGCCCCCTCACCACCATCATCGGCAGCACTACCGCCGGCGCCGACGGCAACTATTCCAACATCACCCTGCCGGGTGGGCTATCTACCGGAATATCCGGCATCGGCATTTTCTACCCCGACGGCACCCCCACCCAGCGCATCGGCATCGTACCGGACATCGAGGTGCCGCTGACCCTGGAGGCGGTGCGTAGTGGACGGGACGAGCTGCTGGAGCGGGCTATTGAATTAATTGAGAAGGGATCCTAGTGCATCTAAAGCGCAGCCAGAGGCTGCATGTTGCTGCCGCCCCGATAGCTATCGGGGGAGGCAGCATTGTACTGCACCCGGCTTACATTTAGGGCCCTTCCCCCAAACGACGCAGCCGTGTGTTACACCTATGACGCCCCTTTACTCCTTTAGCCCCTAACCCCTTTACTCCTTGAACCGCCTCCAACACCAGACCTCCCCCTACCTCCTCCAGCACGCCCACAACCCCGTCGACTGGTACCCCTGGGGCGAAGAAGCCCTGCAGCGGGCGCAAGCGGAAGACAAACCCATTTTGGTTTCTATCGGCTACTCCACCTGCCACTGGTGCCACGTGATGGAACGGGAAAGCTTCGAGGACGAGGCCACCGCCAGGGTGATGAACGAAAACTTCGTATGCATCAAGGTGGACCGCGAGGAGCGCCCCGATGTCGACCAGGTCTATATGGATGCCTGCCAGGCCATCACCGGCGGAGGAGGCTGGCCACTCAATGCCTTCCTGCTGCCCGATGCGCGCCCCTTCTACGCCGGCACCTACTACCCTCCGGTGCGCAAGTACAACCGACCGTCCTGGACCGAACTGCTCGAGTACATCGCCCGCACCTACCACGAAAACCGGGAGGAAGTGGAGCAGCAAGCACAACAGCTGGTCGACAATATCAGCTCCGGCGGCAACCGGCTGCTCGACATTGAAACGGGCGGGGTCCCGATAGCTATCGGGAGTGCAACGCAAATGATGGAGCAGCTACGCGCCAACTACGACGAGGCCCGCGGTGGCTTCGGCGGGGCCCCAAAATTTCCCCAGAGCCAGTCGCTGGAGCTGCTGCTGGCAAGTGGCAGACTGACCGGCAATAACCACGACATCTACCGTGCCGGACAAAGTATGCAGGCCATGCTCAACGGTGGCATCTACGACCAGCTCGGCGGGGGCTTCAGCCGGTATACGGTGGATGCAAACTGGCGGGTACCGCACTTTGAAAAGATGCTCTACGACAACGCCCTACTGCTGCGCCTGCTCGGTAAGCTGCAGGCCGTAACCCCCCATGACCGCTACCTACGCGCCATTGAAGAAACCACCGAATGGCTCGACCGCGAAATGGCCCTACCCGCCGGAGGCTACCGCGCCGCTCTGGATGCCGACAGCGAGGGCGTGGAGGGCAAGTACTACGTCTGGCAGTACCGGGAACTGGAGGAACTGCTACCGACCGAGGACGTCGAGGCCGTAGCGGAATTTTATGGCATCACCCACGCGGGCAACTGGGAAGAAGAGGCCACGAACATCCCCTACCGCCCATCCGGCTCCGCAGAGTTGACCCCCCGCATTGCCGCCGCCCGTGACCTTCTAGCCGCCGAACGCCGTAAACGCGTACCTCCCGGGGCCGACGACAAGCTCATTCTCCAGTGGAACGCCCTGCTTGTCTCCGGCTGGTGCTGGTGCTACCGCGGCACGGGCGAGGAGCGCTACCTGGAGCTGGCTACCTACCTCTACCAACATCTACACGAGAAGCTGCACCACGAAGGACAGTGGTACCGTAACCTCACCAACGGTACCCTCGGTGCGCCGGCCTTCCTAGACGATTACGCCGCCCTGGCCGCCGCCGCCCTCGACCTCAGTGAGGCGAGCCTGGACTTGAAGTATGCTTTAAAAGACGCCCGCGAACTCGTCGACCACGTGCTGGCTACCTTCTCCGACGCCGACGACCGGATGTTCTACCTCCGCCCCCCGGCGGATAGCGAGCTGCCCGTAGCCACTCAGGATTACTACGACAACGCCCTACCCAGCGGCAACTCCCAGATGGCGCACAACCTCTACCGACTGGGCCGCCTTACCGGAGAAGACCGCTACACCCAGCGCGCCGAACGTATGCTCACCGCCCTGGCCGGGGCCGTGCAGCGCTACCCCACAAGCTTTGCCGGCTGGGGACTGACGGCCCTACTCATGGAGCAGCCCGAGCGGGAGCTGGTGGTGACCGGGCCGGGGGCGGGGGAGGCCGCCAGGCAATTCCTGTCGGACTACCGACCCGGCTTATTGATTGTGGCGGCGGAGCACGACCGCTGGCCCATTCCCTTGTTAGAGAATCGTTACCTTTCGGAACTCCGCTTCTTCGTCTGCGAGAACCGGAGCTGCCAACTGCCCGTTTCTACCGTCGAGGCTGCCCGCCAACTGTTAGTCCATCCTTCATGACCCGACATCTGCTCCTTCTTGTCTGTCTGTCAGTGGCTATGGCCGTCCCGATGACTATCGGGGCGCAGCAATTCGCGCAGTACAGCCTCTTCTGGCTCGACCCCGTACAGTTTAATCCCGCCTACGCCGGTCTGGACAACAGCCTGAGCGTCACGGCTAGCTACCGCACGCAGTGGACCGGACTGGAAGGCCAGCCCACCGGACAACGCATCAGCGCGCACCTACCCGTGTACTTTCTGAGCAGTGGCTTCGGCATCGAGGGCGAGCGCGATCAGATCGGCGCCCGCACCATGAACCGTTTCGGCGCTAGCTGGAACTACCAGCTCGTGCGGCCTACCGCCGTGTGGTCGCTGGGGCTATCGGCGCGGTACCAGCAGATGAGTTTGAATGGGTCCATTCTTCGTGCGACTGGTGGACAATATCCCGAGCCGGGCGTGATCATACACAATGACGATCTAATACCGGACGGTACCGAGGGGGCGGGCACATTCACACTAGCCCTAGGCGCTTACTATCAAGCAGAACGACTGGAAGGCGGGGTGTCCGTACTCAACTTTAACCAGGGCACAATCTCTTACCCGGGAAGGGACTATCCGTTGCGCCAGCAGTACCATGGCTACCTCCGCGCCCGCTTCGACTTGCTGCGGGCCTGGGATATATCGCCCATGCTGTTTGCGGTCAGCGACGGCATCCAGCACCAGCTCAGCTTCGGCGCCATTGCCCGTTACAACGAGAACATTTTCGCCGGGCTGGCCTACCGGGGCTACAATAAGGTTACCTCGGATGCGATTGTACTTATGGCCGGATTGAACCTAAGTGACAAAATTTCGGTAGCGTATGCGTACGATCTTACCCTATCGGAGTTACGTACGGTGCAGGATGGCAGTCACGAGATTAGCTTGAAGTACAATCTGCGCCAGCGTATCGGGGCGGGTATCCCACCGCCGGTGATCTACAACCCGCGCACCAAACAGTAGGTGCTTTGTCGGACTGCCGCCCTTCTGCTCTCTCGCACTTGTTAAACTTCGCTTACCACCGCACCCTACGTACTAACTATGTTTTTACCTTCGTTTTCCCCACAGTCTTACCCTCCTTTGAAAACCAAGCCGTATCCCACGGCCTTCCGCATGAAAAACTTTCTACACACCGCACTAGCTGTTTCCGCCCTGGCTCTGCTACTCACCAGCTGCGGCGGTAGCAAGGAAACCGGCGAACTCGTCGGTTCCCTCGATCGCCCCACCTGGAAGGGTGTACAGCCTTACGGTATGGTCTACGTACCGGCCGGTACCGTCCACGTCGGCAACAGCGATCAGGACATCACCGGTACCTTCATTCAGCGCCCGAAGGCCGTTACCATCAACGGCTTTTACATGGACGATACGGAGATATCCAATAACGAGTACCGGCAGTTTATGAACTGGGTCCGTGACTCCATCGCCCACGTCATCCTCGGTGACGTCGACGAGAACGGCAATATCGACTGGGAACTGCCCATTGACTACGGCGACGAGGCGCTCAGCGAGCTCTATCTCGAAGAGTACTACGCCGGTAAGAAGCAGACCAACACCAACCTGTACGAGTATACCTACTCCGAAGTAGACTGGACCGAGGCTTCGTTAGCCCGCCCCCGCGGTGAGGACGGCAACGGTATCACCCCCTATATCAGCGAAAAGACGGTCAACGTCTACCCCGATACCCTGGTCTGGGTACGTGACTTCGCCTACGCCTACAACGAGCCCATGGCCCGTGTGTACTTCAGCCACCCCGCCTACGATAACTACCCCGTAGTCGGTATCGACTGGCACATGGCCCGCGCCTTCAGCTTCTGGCGTACCACCCTCTGGAATACCTACAACCAGGAGGCTCTCATCGAGAACTTCCGCCTACCCACCGAGTACGAGTTTGAGTACGCTGCCCGGGGTGGCAAGGAAAACGCCCCCTACCCCTGGGGAGGCCCCTACACCCGCAACTCTAAGGGCTGTCTGCTGGCTAACTTCAAGCCCGGCCGTGGTAACTATGCCGACGATGGCGGTTCCTACACCGTCCCCGTCGATGCCTACTACCCCAACGATTACGGCCTCTATAACATGGCCGGTAACGTAGCCGAGTGGACCATCACCGCCTTCCAGGAGAACGCCACCAGCTTCATCCACGACTTCAACCCCGATATCCGCTACAACGCTCAGGACGACGATCCCATCAGCTACAAGCGCAAGGTGATCCGCGGCGGTAGCTGGAAGGACATCAGTTTCTACCTCCAGAACGGTACCCGCACCTTTGAGTACCAGGATACCACCAAGTCCTACATCGGCTTCCGTAACGTCATGTCCTTCACCGGCCGCTCCATCAACGATTTCTAGGAAGCCCCCTTCCTTACCTTAACGGCCGCTCCGATTCCCGGGGTGGCCGTTTTGCGTTTGCTATGAACCCTACCCAGCTCGCTACCCACATCAAGCAGACGGCCTACGACCTAGGCTTCGGCTTCGTCGGCATCGCCCGGGCCGAGCGTATGGACCCTGAAGCGCGCCGCCTCGAAGCCTGGCTCAATGCCGGTCACCACGGCACCATGCAGTGGATGGAGAACCACTTCGATAAGCGCGTCGATCCCACCAAGCTCGTGCCCGGAGCCAAGTCGGTCGTCTCCCTACTTTACAATTACTTCCCCGCCGACGATACCCCCAGCCGGGAGGCGCCCAAGATTGCCCGCTACGCCTACGGGGAAGACTACCACCGGGTGGTCCGCGCCAAACTTCGTGAGCTCGTCGACCGCCTCGAGGAATCCCTCGCTCACCCCATCGAGGGCCGCGTATTCGTCGATAGTGCACCAGTGCTAGAGCGCGACTGGGCCGCCCGCGCCGGCACCGGCTGGGTCGGCAAAAACACCCTGCTCCTCCATCCTAAAGCCGGCAGCTACTTCTTCCTCGCCGAGCTCATCACGGACCTTGACCCAGCCGTCGATTCCCGCCTGCGCGATCACTGCGGCACCTGCACCCGCTGCATCGATGCCTGCCCCACGGAGGCCATCAGTCCGGCCGGCTACGTCGTCGACGGTAGTAAATGTATCAGCTACCTCACCATCGAGCTCAAAGAGGCCATCCCGGAGGAGTTCGCCGGCCGCATGGAGGGCTGGGCCTTTGGCTGCGACATCTGCCAGGAGGTATGCCCCTGGAATCGTTTCAGCACTCCGCATAACGAGCCCGCCTTCGCCCCCCACCCCGAGCTACCGGATATGGGCGAGCGGGAATGGCACGAAATGACGGAAGAGGTGTTTCGCCGGGTGTTTCAAAAGTCTGCGGTGAAGCGGACGAAGTTTAGCGGTCTTCGCCGGAATGTAAATTTTCTAGGGGAGTAGACCGGCGCGTTGCGCCGGGTAGAGTCCTCGCTGGCGCGTTCGGACGTAGACCGCTAAAGCGGATAGACTCGTCTCGCAGGCACCCCGGCGGCAGCTCTTCCCGCGCAGCGGTCTACCCCCGAACGCGCCAGCGAGGGGTCTACCCTTCGCGACGCGAAGGTCTCAGCGCAAACGGCAGCATAATAAACATCCCCCCCATAATCGCCATATCCGCCACGTTGAAAATTCCCGTCTGTAGTCCCAGCGCCTTGAGGTGCAGCATATCCACCACGTGGCCGTAGAGGAGGCGATCGACGATGTTGCTCAGGCCACCACCCACAATGAGGGAAAGGGCCACGATCTGCCAGCCATTGAGGAAGCGCTCGCGGAAGATGTAGTACAGTAGGGCGATCAGCAGCAGGGCCGGAAAGACGTTGAGCAGGATGGGCCGCCAGGTATCGTTGAGCCCGGAGCCGATGCTCAGGAAGGCTCCCGTATTGTGCACGTGGGTGAGGCGCAGGATGCCGCCGAGGTAAAATTGATCGGGTTCCCCCTGGAGGTGGACGGTAGCCAGGTACTTCGTCCACTGGTCGAGGCCCACCGAAACGGCAACCACCGCGAGGACCACCAGCAGCCGGGAACGAAAATGCTTCATGGGGGGCAAAGGTAGCGCACCGGCGACCACTTAGCGTGCCCCGAGCACCTCGGCCAGCTTGCGCTCCAGATCGGCCCCGCGCAGATCGCGCGCCACGATATTACCCTCGCGGTCCAGCAGCACGGTCTGCGGTATAGCCGTCACCCCATAAAGCCGGCCGAACTCACTGGCCCAGCCCTTTAGGTCGGAGACGTGCAGCCAGTCCAGCTCATCGGCCGCAATGGCCCCCTCCCAGCGCTCGCGGCGGTCGTCGAGACTGATGCCGAGGATCTCAAAGCCGAGGTCCTTGTACTTGTGGTAAATGCGCACCACGTTGGGGTTCTCACGGCGGCAGGGCCCGCACCAGCTGGCCCAGAAATCGAGCAGCACGTACTGCCCGCGCAGGTCCTCCAGGCTGATCGACTCCCCCTCCGGTGACTCTCCCGTAAAGAGCGGAGCGGGTGCCCCGATGGTGAAACTGGCCAGTCCGGTCGTCTGCTGCTTCACGAAGGCGATGGCCCCGGGCTCCGTGCTCTCGTACTCGGCGATCAGGGCCTGGGCTACGGGTAGGGTGGCGGGGTGCTTAGTGGGGATGAGTGCCCCGAGTGCCCCACTGCGTGCCAGGAAGCGGGCCTGACTACCGGCCGGCCATCTACCGGTTTGTTCCAGCACAACCGCGGCCACCTCCCCGGCGGGCAGCGCCTTGGTCAGTGTAGCGGTAAAGCCGCGGCTGCCCTCGAAGGTCCACGACAGATCGTTGTAACCCGGATCGGTGAAGTCGACGAACTGGAAGTAAGTCCGCACGTAGTGGTCCACCTCACTGGCGTACTGTCCCTGGTTAGCACTGTAGAAGCTCAGGTAAGTATTCATACTAGCGACGCGGCCTAGTAGTGGGTACTCCACCGCCATGCGCGCTACCAGGTCCCGCTTTTCCTCGTCCAACTGCCGCATGGCCTCCTCGCCCTCCCGGTTCACCCGCTCGTCCTCGATCACCTGGATGTCCTGGATTAGGGTAGTATAGCGCTCATTAAAGGCATCGAACTCCTGCTTTAGCGCTACGTACGCCGTATTGATCGTGCTACCACTCACGACGGACTGTCGCAGTGCGCCGCAGCTACCGCTGATGGTCAGCGAGTCTTCCCCACCCAGAATGATCGGTACGGCCGTAGAGGGGTCCGTGCCCAGATAACGGAAAACGGGTTCATCTACCGTAAGGGTTGCGCGGTAGGAGCCATCGTCCTGCAGCACGAGGGGACGCAGGGGCTCAAACCCAAATCCGGTGAAGCGATACAGTTGGGGGGCTTTCGGGCAGTCGCCGAGCCGGGCGGTGAGAGTGACCTCCCGTTGGGCCGAGAGACTGACCCCACTCAGGGTGCAGCATAGCAGTAGAAGCAGGCGTAGCATACCACGAATTTACGCCATAAGCCTTGCACCGGCGACCCCGCCCCGTGGATTGACCGATAAAATGCCACCATCTGACGAAAAAGGGTGCCCCCCGGGATGCCGCTGCCAACCCCCTGCGGTCCGGGCCTGTTCACCCCGTATGCTGTCCAACCGCTCTTCCTTCGAACGCTCGCCGCTGCGTACCGCCCTGGGTATCGTCGTGGCGCTGGTCGTGCTCTACGTGCTCTTTTCCATCGTAGGCTGGATCATCGCGCTGCTCTACCGCCTGGCCCCCCTGGCCCTGCTGGCCGCCCTCATCATCGACTATAAAGTCGTCACCGGCTACTTTACCGGCATCAAGAATCTGTTCCAGCGCAACTGGGTCTACGGCCTGACCGCTACCGCGCTGAGCATTGTTTTCTATCCCTTCGTGTTCCTGTACTTCTTGGGCGCGGCGCTCTTCAAACGGAAGGTAAAGGAAGTACGCAAGGAGGCCGACATCCGCCGCAACGGCAAGTGGGTCGACTACGAGGAGGTCACCAGCGAGCCCATGGAAGTCGATGATATCGAGGTGCTACCCCCACCGCCGGAGCCCCGCCCCCGGCAGACGCGCGACGAGCCGGGTTACGACGAGTACTTTAAGTAGTTGGGGTGGCCGGCCCCCCTACCGCTGCTGCTGGCGCTGCTGTACGCCGTCTGGCAGGGCTACAACTTGTACTTCTGGCGCCGTGCCATCGCCCGGTATTTTCCCGATCCCGATGGGCAGCTATCCATCGCCCTACTGGTCCCTTTCCGCAACGAAGCGGTCCACCTGCCGGCCCTAGTGCAGGATCTTTTGGAGCAGGACTATCCCCCCGACCGTTACGAGATCATCCTACTCGACGACCACTCCACGGATGAATCTGCCGCGGTCGCCGGTGCAAGCCCCGTAGAACCAGAGCTCCGCCTCCTTCGCCTCCAGGACCACCCCGCCTACGCCACCACCGTAGCCCATAAGAAGGCTGCCCTGCAACTGGGTATCGACCATACCACCGCCGAGCTAATCGTGACCACCGACGCGGACTGCCGCTGGCCCGCCGGCACCCTGAGTGAACTCAATCGTGTAGTGCAGGCCGGGTACGACGTAGTGCTCGGACCGGTCGGTATAGCGCCAGTCTACGGGGCCTGCTCCGCCTTTCAGGCCCTGGATGTGCTGGGCTACCAACTCTTTACGGCCGCTGCGGTGGCAGCAGGTACGCCGGCTCTGGCTAACGGAGCTCACCTGGCCTTTCGGCGCACGGCTTTCGTGGGGGTAGGGGGGTACGCCGGGGTGGATCACCTGCCCTCGGGCGACGACGTGCTGCTGCTGCACAAATTCGTAGCGGCAGGTATGCGCATCGGCTGCTCGACCGCGCCCGCGACGATGGTCACCACGAAACCGGAGGCGGGTTGGGGAGCTATGTTTCGGCAGCGCATCCGCTGGGCGGGGAAGGCGGGGAGTTACGGGAGTGCAGCACTGAGTATAGCGCAGGGGCTGGCCTTTCTAGCTTCGCTTAGCATCCTGGTCGGGCTCTTGTGTGGAGCATACGACAGTCAATTCCTAGGCTTTGCGCTGCTGGCGTGGCTAGTAAAGGGGATGGCGGACGGGGTGCTGCTACGGACAGTGTGCCAGCACTACGGGCGGGGGGAATTAATGCGGTGGTACGCATTGGCGCAGCTGATCTATCCGTTTTATTTGGTGGGGGTAGGTACGGCCACGCTGCTTGGTGTACGCGTAAAGTGGAAAGGCCGTGTAGCGACGGCTTTAGCCGTCACGCTGCTACAGATATCGGTAGCTTGACGACTAAAGTCGTCGCTACAGACGAGCAGCTGGCGCCACATCCTGACTAGCAAATAGCCCCTCCGCATACTTGAACGTAGCCGTCACGCCAATCATCGCCGCATTATCCGTGCAGTATTCTAGCCGGGGTACGAAGGTAGTCCAGCCACGCTGCCGGCCCTCCTCCTCCAGTCGCTGACGTAGGGCACTATTCGCGCTTACCCCACCGGCCAGGGCAACCTGGGTGAGCCCGGTTTGCGCGGCCGCCGCGACGAGTTTACCCAGCAGCGTAGCGATGATGGCCTGCTGGACGGAGGCGCAGATGTCGGCGAGGTTTTCGGCGACATAATCGGACTGCTCCTTGGCCTTTTTCTGTAGGGTATAAAGGATACTGGTCTTAAGGCCACTGAAACTGAAGTCGAGCCCTCCCGGATCGGGCTGAGCGAATTCCAAAATGGGCGTACCCTGACGGGCCAGGCGGTCAATCTCGGGGCCGGCGGGGTAGGGC
Source organism: Neolewinella sp. (assembly GCF_965214665.1). GTDB lineage: Bacteria > Bacteroidota > Bacteroidia > Chitinophagales > Saprospiraceae > Neolewinella. The sequence continues at coordinate 4,298,681 of NZ_OZ243970.1, forward strand.
AGTCCGAGGAGTTTGCCGGATTTATCGAAAGCCTCACCGGCCGCATCGTCGATGGTGCGGCCGATGATCTCCTGCTCCAGAGCGCTATGTACGACCACCAGCTGGGTATGTCCGCCCGACACCGTGAGGCAGAGGAAGGGAAAGTCCGGGTAAGGAGGTTCGGCGAAGTGGGCCAGGACGTGGGCCTGCATGTGGTCGACCTCGATCAGGGGGATATCACGCGCCAGGGCAAAGGCCTTGGCGAAGCTGACACCCACCATTAGCGAGCCTATGAGGCCGGGGCCGCGGGTGAAGGCAACGCCCTCGATCTCCCGCTCGGTGACCCCGGCGCGGCGCAGGGCCACGGCTACCGTGGGGGTGATGTTGCGCTGGTGGGCGCGGCTGGCGTACTCGGGTACCACGCCGCCGTACTCGACGTGGATGGCCTGGGCGGCGGTGACGTTACTCAGTACCGTGCCGTCGCGTACAACGGCAGCGGAGGTGTCGTCGCAGCTCGATTCGATGGCAAGAAGGGTGGGCATGGCGGGAAAACGTATATTTACGGCCGGGGGTCACTGATCGGTCCGGGAAATTGTTTTATACTTGCACCACACAACTGCTCACGATGCGCAAACTATTCAGCCTGGCATTTTTGGTCCTGGCCTTCGTCCTGGCCTTCTTCCTCTACCGCAGTATCGAGGAACCCATCACCTTTGCCGATGAGCGGGCCGTACGCGAAGACGCCGTAGCCGATAAGCTCAAGGTCATCCGTACTACGCAGGAGATGTACCGCGACATCACTGGTATGTTCGCTCCCAACTTCGATACCCTCAAGCAGGTACTCACCCAGGGGCGCTTCACGGAGGTGCGTATTATCGGCGATCCCGATGATCCTGATTTCGACCCCGCGACCGCCTACGATACTACCTATATACCCGCCATCGACAGCGTACGCTCCCTGGGCATCGACCTGGACCGCCTGGAGTACGTGCCCTATACCGATAACAAGACGTTCGATATTGCCGCCGATACCATCGACTACCAGTCGACAAAGGTGCCCGTGGTACAGGTAGGCATTGCCCGCAAAGAATTCATGGACCGCTTCGGCGACGAGCGCTTCAAGCGCTACGACCAGATGTACGACCCCAATAAACCGTTGAAGTTCGGCGACCTGAGCAAACCGAGCCTGGCCGGCAATTGGGAGTAGCGGCCTACGATATTACCGCACCGGCCTTCCGTGCGGATGCTACCGCTGATTACGAACTGTCCATCCTTACGGGGGTGGACAGTTTTGCGTATATCATTCGCGACCAGCTCACGAATCAGCTCCTAGCCTACCGCCAAGCCGAACTGCAACCGGTGGCAGCAGTCGACTGGCCGGCCCGACTGGCCGATCTGGTCGCTGGCGACCTACGCCTGCACGATCTCTCCTACGGCAGCGTGCGATTGGCCTGGGATACTCCCACCTTCACGCTGGTGCCCGCCGAATTCTTCGACGCCGGGCAGGCCCGCACCTACCTCGAACAACTCACCGTCGTTGGCCTGGAAGATGAGGTGCGACACGAGGCCTACCAGGTGCTCGGCGGTCACCTGGTATATGGGGCCCGGCGCGACGACCTGGCTGCGGCAACGACCACCCTGGCAGTGCGCCGTATCCAGCACTATGCCGGTGGTCTGCTTACCGCCTGGGCCGCCCGCTCGCAGCGTCTCCAGCACGAAGCTATTTCCTGCTCGGTCCGGGGCAACCGCCTGCTACTAGCCGGTCACCGCAACGGGAGACTGGTATACTACAATTCCTTCCACTGGGATAGCTCGCAGGACGCCGTCTACTACCTGCTGCTGGCCTATACCCAGTCGGGCTTGCTACCCAGTCGTTCTGCCCTCTATCTGAGCGGAATTACCACCACGGATGAACTCTACTACCAGTTCTACCGCTACGTGGAGGACATCCGGTTTAGCACCTACCCCGTGCCGCCCGCACTCAGTCCACTCCTGGAGGACCTCCCGCCCCAGCAGTACTTCGACCTGCTCTGCCTGGGCTAATTTTACTCTCCAATGCGCATCATTTCCGGTAAGTTTATGGGCCGCCGCTTCAGCCCCCCGGCCGACAACTGGCCCACCCGCCCTACGACGGATTACGCCAAGGAGGGGCTCTTCAACCTGCTCAACAACCGGTTTCACTTCGAAGAGCAGCGGGTACTCGACCTGTTCGGCGGTACGGGCAGCCATGATTACGAGTTTATCAGTCGCGGCTGCTGCGACGTCACCTACGTCGATAAGCACGCCCCGGCGGTAGCCTTCGTCAAAAAAACTGTCGCCACCCTCGGCGTCGAGAACTGCATCCAGGTCTGGCGTATGGACGTCTTTAAATTCCTCGAACGGCCGGTCGCGGAGCCCTATAGCTACATCTTTGCCGGTCCGCCCTACCCGCTACCGAATATTCCGGAGCTTCCCGATCTGGTACTTGGGGCCGGTCTGCTCGCACCCGGGGGGCTGTTCGTGCTGGAGCATAATCCACACCATGACTTTACGGGGGATGGGCGGTGTACGGAGGTGCGGACGTACGGAAAGACTATCTTTAGCTTCTTTCAGACTTAGGTGTAACAGGAGTATAACTGGCCTATTCACCACAGAGCCGGGGGGGGCACACGGAGGGCTTCATAGAGGTTCCACAGAGGCCTGAAGGACAAAAAGGGAAACCGAGGGTTCGCCTAGCGGCGATTTGGGGTCAACCTTTACATGCAACAGCGCTAAGCAAATTCGTTACCTAGCAAACTACGGGTTTATGTATCGACTGTGTTATGTAGTTCTGTTGCTCTCTTCCGTAGTAAACGCCCAGACCCTGGAGCGCAGCTTCGCCCTAGAGCTCAGCCCCCAGTACGGCAGCCAGCGTATCTCCGGGACCAACAATGCTACCTTCAGTCAACTCGACCGGCTAGATAGCCTGGAGCAGGGGGGCTTTAGTTATGGGGTAGGGGTAGTATACGAGTCACGCGTGGATCGTATCGGCTACACGACCGGACTGCGCTTTACCCACCTGGGCTACTCCATCGCTGAGCAGCCGCAGCCCGGGGTAGGCGGGGGTAGTTTTACGGAGGAGGTAAGGGCTAACTACCTCGCCCTTCCCTTCGAGCTTAATTTCTACCAGGATGCTACGGAGCGCGACCGGGTCATGTTCTTTCTCGGTGTGGGGGTGCAGTACCACTTAGGTACCCACACGGAGCGGACTACCTTTCGCGACGGGCAGGAGGTAGGTAGGGAAGAGCTGGCCGACGATGCTCTGGAATACCGCGGCTTCGTCACCTCCCTTACCACCGGCATTGGCTACGACCGTAAGCTGAGTGCCGACTGGGCCATCCGGTTCCAGCCCACCTTCCAGTTCTTCCTCAATGGCAACCTGCGGCCCGGCGATACCACGATTGCCAACCGGAACTTCTATCAAGTGGGGCTGCGTGTGGTCGTCCGTAGGTTATTTATCTAGCACCCCACGGGCGAACGTGCAGCGCTTACCCCACGTTACACCACCCGTATCGCCCGCCTCACCACAGCCCACCCCTATGGCCTTCTACGGACACGTCATCAAAGCCCTCATCCAGACCAAGCACGCCCTGCTGCCCCACGAGCCCGGTGACCCGGGTGCCGCCCAGGAGACCCAGCTACGCGAGCTGCTCGAAACGGCCAAGGATACCGCCTTCGGAAAGTACTACAACTTTGCCGGCCTACTGGAAGCCGAGGATGTACGGGTAGCCTACCGGAAGGCCGTACCCCTGCACGACTACCACACCATGAACGAGCAATGGTGGAAGCAGCAGCGCCGCAACCCCGATATCACCTGGCCCGGTCGGCCCGAGTTCTTCGCCCTCAGTAGCGGTACCACCGGCAAGAAAAGCAAGCGCATCCCCGTCACCGACGAGATGCTCGAATGCACCCAGCGCGTTGGTCGCGCCCAGGCCGAGTGCCTGGCCAATTTCGACCTGCCCGCCGAACTTTTCGAAAAGGATATCCTAATGCTCACCAGCTCGGCCGACCTGGCCGAAAAAGACGGCTGGAAGGAGGGCGAGATCAGCGGCATCAACGTCAGTAACATGCCTGAATTCATGGAGGGCGTGTACAAGCCCGGCCTGGAGATCGCCCAGATTGCCGACTGGGACGAGCGCGTACAGCGTATCGCCGAGGAGGCCCCAAAGTGGGACGTTGGCGCCCTGGCCGGCATCCCCTCCTGGATGGTCATGATGCTCCGTAAGGTCATCGAGCACAATAAGCTCAACAACATCCACGACATCTGGCCCAACCTGAGCGTCTACACCACCGGCGGCGTAGCCTTTGCGCCCTACCGCGAGGTCTTCGAGTCATTGCTGGCCCGCCCCATCGTCATCATGGACACCTACCTGGCCAGCGAGGGCTTTTTCGCCTTCAACGCTCGGCCCGCTACCATGGCCATGGAGCTGGCCCTCGATCACGGCATGTACTTCGAGTTCGTTCCCCACGATGAGCGTGGCTTCGACGCTACCGGCACCATCTTAGAGCAGCCCGTGGTGTACGATTTCCGGCAGGTGGAAGAAGGGGTTGATTATGCCCTGATCGTGTCCACCCCCGCCGGGGCCTGGCGCTATATGATCGGCGACACCATTAGGTTCGTCGATAAGCGGAAGATGGAACTTGTCATCACCGGCCGCACCAAGTACTTTCTCAACGTAGTTGGCAGCCAGCTCTCGGAAGAAAAGCTCAATAAGACTATCCAGGTCCTCAACGAGCGGGCGGGGTCGCAGGTGAAAGAATTCGCGGTGGGGGCAACCAAGCGCGCCGAGGACGGGGAGTATATTCACCAGTGGGTCCTCGGACTGGAAACCGGTGAGCTCGACGCCGAGCAAGCCAAACAGGTGATTGACGAGCACCTGCAGGAGGTGAATAAAAACTACGCCGTAGCCCGTAAGAAAGCGCTTAAGGACCTCCGTGTCAAGGTAGTCCCCGCCGATCGCCTCTACGCCTTCCTGGAGCAGACGAAGAAGAAGGGAGGTCAGATCAAGTTCCCGAAGGTGATGGGAGAGGAGCAGCTGGGGGAATTGCTGGCGTTTTTGGGTTAGCCGTCAGCCGTTAGCCGTTGGACGCTTTAGAAGCGTCCAACGGCTGAAGCGTCCAACGGCTAACGGCTGACGGCTTACACCAAACCGAGTATGAGGTACAGCCCCGCCGCAATCCCCCCCGCCAGCCCCGCGTACGGCAGCTGCGTCTTCACATGGTCGATGTGGTCCGTAGAGGAGGCCATACTACTCAGGATGGTCGTATCTGAGATGGGGGAGCAGTGGTCGCCGAACACCCCGCCCCCGAGCACCGCGGCTACGGCCATCAGCACGTTGGCGTCCATATCGCGAGCCATGGGCACGGCGATGGGGATCATGATCGCAAAGGTGCCCCAGCTCGTGCCGGTACTGAAGGCGATAAAGCAGGTAACCAAGAAGACCAGGAAGGGGACTAGCCCCGGAGAGAGCCACCCCTGGGCTACTTCCGAGACGTAAATTCCGGTCTCCAGTTGCCGGCACAGTGCCCCGATGGCGAAGGCGAGGAGCATAAGTAGAGCAAGGGGGATCAGTCCGGCAATACCCTTCAGCACCAGATCGACCGACTCGCGGATGCCGAAGATGCCCTGCACTTTGTAAAATACCATCGACACCAGGATGGACAGGGTCACGGCGATGAGTACGGCGGTCGAGCCACTGCCACTGCCGATGGATTGAAAAAGCATTGCACCTGCGTCCGCGCCGGGCCCCAGGAGTTCGCGTGCCTCCGCCCAGCCCGTATAGGCCAGCATAAAGGGCATAAAAAAAACCATGACGGCGATGGGGATGACCATATTGACCGCCCGCGGTGGTATGCCCTCCTTGGCCTCGATACTCGTGAGCTCCTCGTCGACGACGGGGGTGGCCCCTTCGTTGAGGGTTTGTCCGCGACGGGCCCGCTGTTCGGCGCGTTGCATGGGCCCCCACTCAATGCCGGTGAGCACTACCACGGGTACCAACAGGATGGCCGCAAAGGCGTAGAAGTTGTAGCCCATGGCCCGCATCATGGTACCGAAGGGATTATCGAACCCCTGAGCGGCCAGTAAGGTCATGATAAAGGCCCCCCAGCCGTTGAAGGGGATAAGGATGGAGCTGGGTGCGGAGGAGCTGTCGGCGATGTAGGCTAGTTTCTCCCGACTCAGTCCGAGCTTATCAAAGATAGGCCGGTACAGGGTGCCTACCGTGAGTACGCTGATGCTCGATTCGACAAAAATCAGTACCCCGGTGAACCAGGCCAGTAACTGCACCACCGTGCGGCTGGACCCATCCTTGCGCTCCTCATAGCTCCGTAGCCGCTCATCGATCGCCTCGATGAAGCCCGCTACGCCCCCGCTGCGCTGCATGAAAACGATCAGCGCTCCCACTAGCGCGCAAAACATAATCGTACGGGTGTTGCCGGCATCGGCAAATACATCCACCAGCCCCTGCATGGTATCTAAAAAGCCGATCCAGGGGTTACCCTCCGCCAGAATAATGTAACCCAGGAAGATACCCGCCAGGAGGGAGATAAAGACCTGCCGCGTAGCGATCGCCAGAATGATGGCGATTACGGGGGGAAGGAGGGTGAGGATGCCTAGTTGTTCAGCCATGGAGTAGACCGGCTATCGCCGGGTAGATCGCTTCGCTCGTTAGCTGGTAAGGTACGGTGTACACGGTGGCTTGGGGTTGTTGAATTGTTGGGTTGTTGAGTTGTTGAGTTGTTGGATTTGCTTGTCCCGGTGTTTCAGAGAGCATTGCACCTGCGGCCCCGCCCTTACTTCTGTTTTACATTGCCTGTGCCGCCTGTGCCGCCCGCAAATCAACAACCCTACAACTCACCCACTCAACAATTAAACCCGACCGACGCTTAAACCAACACAACCACAAGCCCCGATGCCGAAGACCATAAAAACCATCGACCAGAACCTCATCAAAGCCTTCGCCGAAGCGCGCAACGGACTGCCAGCGATGGTAGACCAGGTAGAAGACGGCTACAACAGCCAACCCCTGCGCTTTCACTTCGACGAGGTAGATAATACGGATAGCTTCGACATCAATCCGGTGAGCTGGAAGGTGTTCTTCACCGAGATGCAGAACCGGGAACTGGCCCTGGCCTATGAGGAGGATGGGGACGACCCCTACTACTACGAGTTCGTACCCGCCCACGCCTAAGCGATGGAAACTGTACTCATTGGAGGGGGAAGCGGCTTCGTGGGCATGCACCTATCGCGGCGGCTGCGGCAGCAGGGCTATGCGGTCAGACACCTGAGCCGAAGTAAACGGCCGGATGCCGAGTTTCCTACTTTTCAGTGGGACGTGGTGGCTGGTACGATTGACGACGCCGCCTTTGCGAACGTGGATTACGTCATCAACCTGACGGGCGCAGGCATCGCAGATGAACGGTGGACCGATGCACGTAAGGAGGTGATCATTAAGAGTCGTACGGAGTCCACCCGTCTGCTGGCCCGCTCCCTGGAGCGCCTGGGCGTGCTGCCAAAACTGTACCTTTCGGCCAGCGCCATCGGTTACTACGGTGACCGGGGCGAGCAGCTACTGACGGAGCAGGACGCGCCGGGTACGGGCTTTCTGAGTGAGTCCTGCGTACTGTGGGAGCAGTCGGTGGAGGAGGTCAGTAAAGTGGGCGTACCGGTGTTCATTAATCGGACGGGCATCGTGCTACACCCCGATGAGGGGGCCCTGGAAAAGATGCTGATCCCGCTCAAGGTGTGGACCTCGACCTACTTTGGTGACGGGCAGCAGTATTACAGTTGGATCCACATCGAAGACCTCATCGGAGTATATACCTACGCGCTGGAACACCAGCTGACCGGCATCTATAACGGCACTGCCCCGAACCCCGTACGCAACAAGCACTTCGCCGAGGCCCTCGGACCGGCAATGGGAAAGAAGGCCGTCGTACTCCCCGCTCCCGTGCCCGCGCTGAAGGTAGCCCTGGGCGAGATGAGCCATACGATACTTGATAGCGCCCGTTGCTCGGCCACCAAGATCGAGGGGGCCGGCTACCGCTTCGCCTACCCCGAACTGAGTCAGGCCCTGGAACAGCTGCTGGGGTGATCTTTACCTACGATGGCTCGTTCGCGGGGCTGCTCTCCGCTATTTTCGAGGCGTTCCGGCTGAAAGCGGAGGTACTCGATATTGTTCCCGAAGACCGTTACCAGCAACAGCTCTTTGCGGCAGCCACTCACGTGGACACGGATGAGGGGCGGGCCAAGCGGGTGCGACGGGGATTGAAGCAGCGCAGTGAAAACCCTGGAGTGGTTCAGCTCCTCCGCCACGCCTTTCTGACCGAGCAGCCGGAGGTGGAACGCTTGATCCTGCACTTCGTCCGGCGACAAATGGCCGTACACGCCCTGGACGTGAGTAAGGATGCCGGCGACGAAAAGATTCGCCGCATCCTACGCCTGAAGCAACAGATGGGGCGCGAGGTGCACCGGATGCATGCCTTCACCCGCTTTCAGCTCACGCCGGATGGGATGTACGTGGCACTGGTCAACCCCGACTTCAACTGCCTACCGCTCATCGGCGATCACTTCGCAGCACGGTACCCGGCTATGGAGTGGTTGATCTACGATACTACTCGTCACTACGGCCTGCACTGGAACAGCGCGACCAAGCGAGCGGAGTTCATCACTCTAGATTCTAACCAGGACGGCCATCTGCGTAGCCTATCCGCTGAGATGCTTGACGCCGCCGAGACTGATTACCAGCAGCTCTGGCAGACCTACTTCCGTGCCGTGGATATCCCCGAGCGCAAGAACCTGAAGCTGCATCTCCAGCACGTACCCAAGCGCTACTGGAAGTACCTCACCGAAAAGATTTGAGCATAAAGCGGTCGCAGCCGCCGTGGCCGGTGGACCCCAGGGGGCCATCAATGGGCTGGAAGCCGTATTTACGGTAGACCTGCGCCGCGGTGGTCATGGCGGTGACGGTCTCCAGGTACATGGCGGCGAAATCGTCGCGCTGGGCACCGGCTAGGCAGGCGTCCATAATGAGTTTGCCGCCTCCTTTGCCCCGGGCGGCCGGTAATAGATACATCTTACGTAGTTCGCACACGGTGCCATCTCCGCCGGCCAGGGGAGCATAGCCACCTACGCCTACGGGAGTGCCCTCTTCTTCGAGCAGATAGAACGCCGCGCGGGGCTGGTGGTAGGCTGTGTACATGTCTTCCAGTTCCGGATCATTGATCGAGAAGCCCTCCCCGGCGCAGTTGAACTCGGGCATGACGGTGCGTACGATGCGGGCTACGGCGGGATTGTCGGCGGGGGTGATGGGGCGGAGGGTTAGCATGAGTCAGATTGATCTACTAGTATCCTGTACGTAAATGGAAACGGATCTGCTTACTTGGATCACGTTGGTAGGTACTAACCGCAGAGGGCACAGAGGGCCGCAGAGGTGTTTTTGGTGTTGTCTCTGTGCACTCTGTGTCCTCTGCGGTAGATTTTGTGCATTCATACTACAGTGCACTTTGTATACCACCGGTCAGTAATCCTCAGCTAGCTGGTAGATAGCCGGCAACTGCCGTCCCAGCCCATCGTAGTCCAGCCCATACCCCACCACAAACTTAGTGGGTATCGTGAACCCGACCAGGTCGATCCGCACGGGTACCCGCTGGGCATCCGGCTTGTGGAGTAGTGTAACCAGGGTGATGGACCGTGGACCTAGCGCTTCGAGCACCGGCACAAAGGCCTGCATGGTAAGTCCGCTATCTACTATATCCTCGATGAGCACTACGTCCTTAGCGCGGACCAGCTCCTCTTCCGGGGGCAGTAACAGCTTGACCTTACCCTCTGACTCGGTACCCACGTAGCTGCTCGTGCGCACGAAACAAACCTCCCCGTCCAGTCCACTAGCCCGTACCAGATCGGCGGCAAAAACGAAGGCCCCCTTTAGCATGACCACGAAGCTGGGTGCTCCGTTGGCGAGGCGGTCGCGCAGCTCCTGTCCGAGGACAGCTACGCGGGCCTGGATCTCCTCCTCCCCCAAAAAGGGGCGGAAGGTGTGCTCGTGGAGACGGATGCGGTCAGAGTGGGGTGGTGGCATAGAAAATCAGCTGACTGGGAAAGAAACGAAAAATTGAAGCGAGGCTAGCCGCCCGCTAGACCTGCCTTTCAGGGAAAGAAGCGTAACAGTAAGCAGCAAATAGAATAATTAGATACATTCTATGAGCTAGGCCGAATAATGTTCTACCATGATTTAGGGACCCAAAAATTGTACGGATTAGCGTAATAGTATATTCGTTGTCATAGCAATTATACCGTTTTAAATTTTACACTATGGCGTTCGACCTACCGATCATTTGCCTCTGGTTCAAACCAACAAAATGGAGCGGTCGTAAATTTTTTGCCCCAGGACTATGAAAATCTCTCCCGATATGCCCTATATTTGAATCAACGTACGGCTCCCCGGGCCCTACGTTGCGAATAATTTGGTTTTATTTGGTTAGGGCTGAGGTGGTGCTGTGGTGGCACTACCTCTTTTTTATTCCCAGCGGACCGTAATGGTGGCGTTCAGGTCCTCACCGAAGCGGTTGACCTGTTCGGTGCGGATGTCGTAGCCCACGGCGGGGTCGTACGTCAGTATATGATCGCCGTCGGAGAGTACGGTACCGGTCTTACGGTACACGATGATCTTGGTAGGGGCACCGACCTCATTCAGGGTGACCTCCAGTTGCCGGGTCTGCACGCTGCTGTCCGTTGCTACATAGCGTTGCACCTGCGCTCCGCCGCCCGCTTCTTCGTTGCTTACTTCGTACTTGTCCAGCCAGGCCGGTTTATTGATGTCTGCCTCGCGAAACATGCGCAGATCGGTAGCAAAGCGGAGGTTAGTAAGCTCCTTGGTTTCTTGCGTGCCGTTGAGGATGACGGTCTTGCGCACCGGGGGTTGCAGCGCGGTAAGGCTATCGATTTGGGCCTGCATGTAGCCGGAGAGATCGAAAAACGGCTCCCGCTGCATGTCCTGTTGGACCTCCTCTGCGTAACAGCTAGTTAGGAAAAGAAATAACACGAGCAGACGAAGCACGGGCGGGAGGTTTATCCCCCTAACACCCCAACCGGCAAATGGTGGACCCTAGGGCAGGGCAAAGGCTACGTACCGATCACCCGACTTCGTGCCCAGCTTGCCCCCGCCACAGGCCACCACGACATACTGCTTGCCCGCTACGGCATACACCGCCGGGGTAGCGTAACCGGCCGCTGGAAGCTCAGCCTCCCAGAGCAGTTTGCCGTCGCGGCTACGGAAGGCTCGGATCTTTTCATCCAGAGTAGCGGCGATGAACACTACGCCGCCGGCCGTAGCTACCGGACCGCCGTAGTTCTCACTGCCCGTGTCGTCGATGCCGCGGGCCACTAGATCTGGATAGGTGCCCAGGGGGACCTGCCAGCGGATGCCACCCTCATCGAGGTCAAGCGCCGTAAGCGTGCCCCAGGGCGGGGCCGTGATGGGGTGGCCGTCGCTGGTCTTCAGCCGCTTGTAGCCGTCCATAATGTAGGGGTAGGGCCAGGCTCCCTCGCCGCTGGCCTCCTTCTTGTCGCTTGTGCCGGTGGTGGCCAGGATTTCTTCCATTTCTGCATCGGCGGGTAGGGCCAGAAGCCAATCCGTCACGTCGCGCCGCTGCTGGTCGCTGAGCCAGTTAATGGCCGGCATGGCACCCCGGCCGTTGATGATGGTGTGGGAGATTTGGGGTCCGTCGAGCCTCGCGGCCAGGCCCAGCAGGGAAGGGCTCTGAAACACCCCGCCGCCCCGTAGATCGCTGCCGTGACAGGCCTGACAGGCGATGGCGTAGACCGCCCGGCCGGGATCCTCGCCGGCCAGCCCCGCTACCGGATTCATCTTCAGCATCCAGGGCATCTCGTTGGCGTTGACGAAGAAGAGTCGGTCGCTTGGGGAATAGGAGGCCCCGCCCCACTCGGCCCCGCCGTCAAAGCCTGGAAACATTATCGTACCCTCCTCGCTGGGGGGAATGAACGGACCGCCATGCCTGCTTGCCGCCAGTAACTCTCGGGCCTCGCGGTTCATGATGCTGTCAAAGGGATAAAGGTCGTCCTCGGTGAGTTCCTGCCGCGTGAAGGCCGGGGGCAGTATGGGCATCGGCTGGGTCGGACTACTGACCTCGCCGGCCAGGTCACTCACCGGGTAGCTGCGTTCCTCCACCGGAAAGAGGGGCTCCCCGGTAGCGCGGTCGAGCAAGAAGAGGTAGCCCCCCTTGGTTACCTGCGCCACGGCGTCGCGGGGGGTACCGTCATGCTGTACGGTCAGGAGTACGGGGGTAGCCGGATGGTCGCGGTCCCAGAGGTCGTGGTGCACGGTCTGGTAGTGCCAGATCTTCTGACCGGTGCGGGCGTCGAGGGCCAGTACGCAGTTGGCGTAGAGGTTGTCGCCCGGTCGGTTGCCGCCGTAGAAATCGTAGGCGGCCGAGCCCGTGGGGACGTAGACGTAGCCGCGCTCCGGGTCCAGGCTCAGCCCCGCCCAGGCATTGGCCCCCCCGGTGAGGGGGGAACGCTCGTCGGGCCAGGTGTTGCTCCCCGCCTCACCGGGCTCCGGTAGGGTATGAAACATCCAGCGCAGCTCCCCCGTCTGCAGGTCGAAGGCGCGAATGTGACCGGGCGCGGCACCAAGGTCCTCACTTACCCGGCCACCCATGATGATCAGGTCCTCAAAGATCACGCCGGGGCTAGTGGAGATCACGAACTGTTCCCGGGCGCCGTCGCCGAGACCGGTGTGTAGGTCTATCCGTCCGCCGTTGCCAAAGCTCCGTACCGGCGTACCCGTAGCCGCATCTAGGGCGTAGAGAAAGGGACCGGCGGGGTAGTAGATGCGTTTGTCGGTACCATCAGTCCAGTAACTCAGACCCCGGTTCGTGCCCATACCGAACAGCTCATCACTGAATACAGCGGGGTCGAAGGTCCACAGCTCCTCCCCCGTAGCGGCATCGAGGGCGAAGGCCTTGAGTTGGGGGTTGGTGCCGTAGAGGGTGCCGTCGATCACCAGCGGATTACACTGGATTTGGCTGCGGTCGAGGGTGTCACGGTCTCCGGAGGCGTAGCTCCAGGCTACTTCTAGTTGGGCTACACTGGTGGTGTCCAGCTGGGTGAGGGCGCTGTACTGGGTGGTAGCGGGGTCGCCTAGGTAGTGGGGCCAGTCAGCGGTAGGTGGCGGGGCCGCGGGTGCGGGGCTGGTGGTGCAGGCGGAGAGGGTGGCTAGGCCGGCTAGGAGGAGGTAGGTGGATAGGTGTGGTGGTGTACCCATACGGATAAAGGTACGGTAGTCTGCGCAGCCGGAGGCAACCGGCAACGGCGCCCCGATAGCTATCGGGGGAGGCAGCATTGTACGGGACCAACCATAGGGGGGGTGGGGCGTTATTTGGCAAACCCCAGATATGAAAGCCCGCAACGACGCCAACTTTGCTACCCAGTGTATTCACGGTGGACTGGAGCCCGACCCCCAGACCGGATCGGTGATGACGCCCATTTATCAGACATCTACTTATGCCCAGTCATCGCCCGGTGAGCATAAAGGATATGAATATGCCCGCACGGGTAACCCTACGCGGACCGCGTTGCAGCGGAACCTAGCAGCCATCGAGAAGGGCAAGCACGGGGTTTGCTTTAGTAGTGGACTGGCGGCGATGGATACCATCATTCGCCTTTTCGAGCCGGGCGATGAGATCATCGCCAGCGATGACCTCTACGGGGGCAGCTACCGGCTACTGACCGCCGTGCTGGGCACCTTTGGCATCAAAAGCCAGTTCGTCGATATGCGCGACACGAGTAAAGTGGCCGCCGCCATCACCGATGCCACCAAGCTGCTCTGGATTGAGACGCCCACCAACCCGATGCTCAACATCGTGGACATCAAGGCACTGACCGACCTAGCCAAAGAGCGGGGCATCCTGACCTGTGTCGATAACACCTTCGCCAGTCCTTACCTACAGCAGCCGCTGGAGCTCGGTGCCGATCTGGTCCTACACAGCGCCACGAAGTACCTGGGCGGACATAGCGACGTCGTTATGGGCGCAGTCATCACCCGCAACGATGAACTGGCCAAGCGGCTTTACTACCTACAAAACGCAGTGGGTGCCGTGCCCGGCCCCCAGGATTGTTTTCTGGTCCTGCGTGGTATCAAGACCCTCCATCTCCGCGTTCAGCGCGCCTGCGAAAACGCCCGTAAGATCGTTGAGGTGCTGCAGGTCAATGACCTAGTCGCCAACGTTTACTACCCCGGTCTGGCCGATCACCCCCGCCACGAGATCGCCGCCCGGCAGATGCGCGACTTCGGGGCCATGGTCAGCTTCGACCTGAAGGAAGACACGATCGAGGCCGCCACCCAGGTCATGAAGCACACCCACTACTTCACCCTGGCCGAGAGCCTTGGTGGGGTAGAGAGCCTCATCGGCCACCCGGCCTCAATGACGCACGCCAGCATCCCGCGGGAGCAGCGGCTGAGCGTGGGGCTGACCGATAGCCTGATCCGCCTGAGCGTGGGCGTGGAGGACGGGGAGGATCTGGTGCAGGATCTGGAGGCTGCGCTGGCTGCCGCGGTGACCGTTGCTGCCTAACAACTAAAGGCCGCTCGACTTTGGATCTTTACAGGTAAGTAGCTAGCCGTTTCATCGCCTCCCGCAACGCCTCCGCGCTCACCCCACTAAACACGATCCGAAACCACCCCACCTCCGGCTGCCCCAGCCCCCCCGGGGCGGTGAGTAGTACGCCCGTTTCCCTGAATACCTTCTCCCACCACGCTTCCGCGGCCTCCCGCGTACGCTCAGGGAGGTACTGCGAGAAATCGGCCCATACGAAGAGGCTCCCCCGCGCCGCGGTGTACGGCACCTGGAGCTCGTCTAGCGCATCGGTGACGGTCAGGTAGGCTTCCGTCAGTAGCTCCCGATTTCTATCTTGAAAGGTGGTGACCCAGTCATCCTCACGGAGCAGCTCGCTCAGCAGCCACTGGGTGGTGTTGCTCACCTGCTGCGGCGCGTTGAAGTTGGTGTAGGCGCTGAGGAGCTCGTCGTTGCGACTGTACAGCAGGCCTACCCGCAGGCCAGAGATACCGAAGTCCTTAGAAAAGGAGTACCACCAGTGCAAGTAGGGGCTGTTGCGCCTTTCCAGCAGCGGCAGGAATGAGGTGAAGGGGGAGTGATTGGCCAGCTTAGGTTCGTCCCGTGAGAACTGACTCAGGGCATAAATCTCGTTCACGACCAGGTGAATCTCCCGCTCGCTACACCAGTCCGCAAAGGTGACCAGCTGTTCGGCGGAGTACACCGCCCCGGTCGGATTATCCGGCTGCGTAAGCACCAGCATCCGCAAGTTATCCCCTAGCTCGGCGTAGGCCTGGTCCAGTTCCGCAGTAGAAAGGGGGTGAAAGTCGGCCCCAAACTCCGCCGCATATTCTTGAATATCGTAGCGCTCCAGCCCCGCCTTACTGTTCACGTCCGGTCGGTAGGCCTGGTAGGCCGGGGCGGGAAACACCGCGTAATCACCGGGATCGCCCAGACAGAGGGCCGTCACCTCCACCACCGCCGTTGCACCGGCGCTCGCGCAAAAGTTTGCCGCATCCAGCTCCACGCCCGCGATGTGCTTACCGACAAAGTGTGCTACCGCCTCGCGAAATTCCGGAGCACCGTTCAGCGGGGCGTAGGCGGCCATCCACTCCGGCCAGAGCCCCTGGGTGGCGATCTCCTGGAGTTTGTCGCGCATCGTCTCCCACTGTAGCAGGTTTTCGGCGATGCAGAGGGTGATGGCCCCGTCGGTGTTGTCGGAAGCGTAGAGGTTCTCCTGGGCCCGCTCGAAGAGGGCGAAGTCGGGGCGGAGGGGTTCGGTGGCCTTTTTCCGGCCGCGATTGGATAGCATCGAAGTGTTAGTTGAGTCGCTTCGGCGGACGAGCCATACTAGGTAAGGCTCGGCAGACGAAGCTATATTTCAAAATCCAGGGCCCGACGTAGCACGGCCGAGTCGCGCTGGTCCATGAGCTGCTGGTACATCTCCTCGTTGAAGCGGTACAGTACAGCTGGCCGGTGCGGCACATTCTCTTGCCGGCCCACCTCCTCCAGGATGCCCGTTTTCATGATGCGGGTACGAAAGTTGCGTTTGTTGAACTCCGGCACCCCCAGCACGGTCTCGTACAGCGCCTGCAGTTCGGCCAGCGTAAACTCCTCCGGCAGCAGCTCGAAGCCGATGGGCTGGTAACGCACCTTGGCCCGCAGCCGGTTAGTGGCCATATCGATGATGCGGGCGTGGTCGAAGGCCAACTCCGGCAGTTCGTGCAACGGGTACCACTCGGCCTGCTCGGCGTCGGAGGCGGCTACGGCGGGGTGGTCGGTCAGGTTGACCAGGGCGAAGTAGGCCACGCTAATCACCCGTCCACGTGGGTCCCGCCCCGGGGCACCGAAGGTGTACAGCTGCTCGACGAACAAGTCCTTCACGCCCGTTTCCTCCTCTAGTTCGCGCAGGGCACTGGCCTCCAGGTCCTCGTCCATATCCACGAAGCCGCCCGGCAACGCCCACTGCCCCTTGAAGGGCTCGCCGCCGCGCTGGATCAGCAGCAGCTTCAGGTCGCGGCCCCCGTCGTAGCCGAAGACGACGACGTCGACGGTGACGGAGGGGCGGGGGTATTCGTAGGTGAACACGGGGCGGGAATTTACAATTTACAGTGTACCAATTACCATTTACAATTTACGGGGATGCTCGCTGCGCTCGTGCCGTGTCGGTCGTCTGCCGATTTTACTTTCAGGCTTCAAGCAGCGCTTCTTTCTCCCGGAGCAGCTCCGGTGCCAGTCCGTACACAAAGGTATCCATATCCGCCGCATGCCACTGCCGCCAGTTCTCCAGGGCGCGGGCGCGGGTGCGGTGAATGTCGTAGGGGCGGTCGATTGCCTGGCCGTTGCGAAATATGGGCTCGAGCAGTTCCACGGCCTCGCCCTTCAGTTCGTGCCGCTGCAAACTTTCATCCATTACCTGAGCGGAGGGGGCCTCGCCGAGGGTATCGTAGAGCTGGCTGGCCAGGGGGCGGTCGCCAGCGTAGTAGCGACGAACGGCCAGGCGACCGGGGTTACTTACCTTGATCAGGGTTTCGGAGCGCTTGATCTTGGGCTCCCACTCGCCGGCTTCATTCTGGATCGCGGCGAGCTTGTACACGCCGCCCAGTGCGGGCTGATCGTAGGCGGTCGCCAATCGCGTGCCGATGCCCCAGACGGTGATGCGGGCGCCAGCGGTCTTCAAGCGCTCGATGGCGTACTCGTCCAGGCTGTCGCTGGCACTGACGAAGGCATCCGGAAAGCCAGCCTCGTCGAGCATCCGGCGGGCACGGATGGAGAGATCGGCTAGGTCACCGCTATCCAGCCGGATACCGCGCAGCTCGTGGCCCCGCTCGCGCAGTTGCTGGCCGACCCGGATGGCGTTGCGTACCCCCTCGATGGTGTCGTAGGTGTCGACCAAAAAGATGCAGTTGTTCGGTAGGGCCTCGGCGTAGGATTCAAATGCGGTGAGCTCGTCGGCGTGGGCCATGACCCAGCTGTGGGCGTGGGTGCCCCTAACCGGCACATCGTAGTAGCGGCCGGCCCAGACGTTGCTTGTGCCGTCGCAACCTCCAACGTAGGCGGAGCGGGAGGCGGTAAGTCCGCCATCAATGCCCTGGGCGCGGCGTAGGCCGAACTCGATGACGCGGTCCTCCCCGGCGGCGGCCTTGATGCGGGCGGCCTTGGTGGCGATGAGGGTGGAGAAGTTGATGACATTGAGTAGGGCGGTTTCCAGGAGCTGAGCCTGGATTAGGGGAGCTTCCACGCGCAGCAGCGGCTCGTGGGGTAGGGCGATCTCCCCCTCGGGAATGGCGTCGATGTCGCCGGTGAATGTTAGGCGTTGGAGGTAGTTGAGGAAGGGCTCCCGGAAGAGCGGCTTTCCGTTAGCCCCCTTCAGTCGGCCTAAATACTGCACATCGTCGGCGCTAAAGCTCAGTCCTTTGACGATCTCAATGGCCAGGGGTAGGCCGGCGGCAATGGCGGCCCGCTCCCCGAAGGGCGCCTTACGGAAGAACAGATGAAATACCGCCCGCCGTTCCTGCATACCCTGGTGATGGTAAGCGGCGGCCATAGTGAGTTGGTAGAGGTCCGTGAGAAGGCCGAAGTTGGGGCGGTAGACCTGGGCGAGGGGAGGGGTGGGTGACATTGACTTAGTTTAAAATTTAAACAAAGCTACGTCTTACTGGGCAACTTTCCAAATTCGCTAGTTGCTTGCTACCGGTTCGGGTAAGATAAATTCCATCCAGAGCAGGGGCGCGGGGAGTAGTTTATAAGTGAAATCAATGGCTTCGAGTGGGTCGCTGCTATCCGGGTAATCCCCGATAATTCTAGGAATAGTAAGTCCGCTATCGTAGTCGTTAAGTACGTGCTCACCGTAGACGGTAACACCGGTGCGGATAGCAAGGGGACCAGATACAGGGGTGGGGGATAACAAGGGTACATGCACTGGCACGGAAAGCCGCACGGTAGGAAAGTCCGCATCCGTAGCCACACCTCGGTGGGCGAGCAGGCTATGCTTATCTACCGAAAGGATAGCGCCCAGGTCCCGCACGATTCTATCGCTGTCCGCATCCAGCACCACTAGGCTCAGGCGGATCTGCTCAGGAATCAGGATAGTCTGCGGCGGTAGCTGTCCCATTAGATTAAGGGTGATGGGTACCTGCATCTCGTCGATGAGGCAGTACTGCATCGTTTCACTCAGGACGATGTCTACGGGTCGGGCGGTGTCGATGGCGTAGGTCGCCGCATCCGCTTTGATAAAATCAGCCACAAATGCATCGAAATCGAGGGATTTGACCACCCGCTCCGCGGCCTGCTTGCTCCTTGCGTTGATCTCGATACAACTGAACTGAAGCTGCGCAGGAGTGAAGCGCGTCATCAGCGGTAGGGCCAGGGTAGCGAAGGGACCGGTGCCGGCGTAGAGTACGTGCACCGGACCGGCCCGGCGGGCGGCTACCTCCGTTACCGCCTGGTAGAGTCCAGCCACGAAGCGCTGAGTACGGATTAGGTCGTCCACGCACAGGGCCGCCCAGGTGACGCCGATGGCTACGCCCCTCCCGGTATCGAGGTGGTCAACACCACCGGCTTCTCCCAGGTCGATGCCGGAAGCGGTAAGCAGCAGGTCGCGGTAGGTTTCGATGGTGTCGCGCAGCAGCGCGGGGGAGGTGGCAGGGTCGAGCAGGACATTGGCGATGTCGGCAAGGGTTTCCTTATGGGTCATTGAGGTGGCTTGGCGGCCGACCGAAACGGGAGGGAGGCTGCTGGAGGTGAAGGTACATCAGGGGTACAGTAGATATCGCTCCCGCAGCGTCCGGTAAGCCGCCAGGTCCGCCGCCCAGCTTGCGCGGATTTCCTTTTCCGACTTCCTCGCTTCGATCATCTCACGCAATTCATCCGTGCCAGCGAGCAGGTCAAAAAAGTCCGGCCGGGTGAAAAAAGTCACCCCCTGCTCCTCGAGCTCTGTATAGGATTGCAACAGCGGGCTGAGATCGATAAAGTCGATCCGGTAGGATTCAGCCGGCTCCGTACTCAGGTCATAACCGTGGCAGAGTTCCCCCTTCAGCTTCGGATCGGCGGCACCGGGGCCGGGCTGCGGGGTGAAAAGCGCCGGACCGGAAAGCAGCGCCGGGTGCCCGTAGAGCTGAAACTGCCGGTCCGTACCCCGCCCCACGCTCAGAGCCGTGCCCTCGAAGAAGCACAGGCTGGGGTAGAGGTAGATACTGCGCTGGTTGGGTAGGTTAGGGGAAGGGGGCACCGGCAGTTCGTAGACGGCATCGTGGGTGTAATCCGGGCAAAGCTGTACCTCCAGTTCGCACTGCAGCCCCTCGCCGAGCCAGCCCTCGCCGTTGACCATGCGGGCGTACTCGCCGACGGTAAGTCCGTGCGCGACCGGTATTGGGTCGAGCCCCACAAAGCTCTCGAAACCGGGCTCACGCAGCGGGCCGTCTACGTAGTGTCCGTTAGGATTAGGGCGATCGAGGACGAGCACCGGTTTGCCGTAGCGGGCGGCGGACTCCATTACGTAGTGTAGGGTAGAGATGTAGGTGTAAAAGCGGACTCCTACGTCCTGGATGTCGAAGATGATGAGGTCGATGTCGGCTAGGTCGTCCAGGGTAGGCTTCTTATCACGGCCGTAGAGGGAGCGGATCGGTAGGCCGGTCCGCGTGTCGACGCCATCCTTCACCTTTGCCCCGGCGTCGGCTTCCCCGCGAAAGCCGTGCTCGGGGGCGAAGATGCGCCGCACGTCCTGTCCGAGGGCCAGCAGGGTGTCGACCAGGTGGGTACCGTCGGCCAGGGTGGAGGTCTGGTTGACGACCAATCCGAGACTTTTTCCGGCCAGCTTCGGCAGGTAGGCTTCGGGGATATAGGCGGCGGGGTACTCGTCCGCCGAGCGTTGCGCAGCCTCGCTCGTCGGCCGAGTAGCCAGGGAGTCAGCGGTATCCCCCAACTCGGCGGACGAACTTCGGACCAGCTCCGCCTGGTCCGAAGCATTCGGCCGACGAGGGTCTGATTTAAAACAATTTGCGGCAAACGTTAACAAAAAGCAGAGCAGAAGGTATACCTTGGCCATCCGAGTGTGAGTTTTCGAGTCCGCCGTAGCGGCGAGAGTGTCATGGGTAAACAAGAATACGCGATTGTCGATATTGAGACCACGGGAAGCCGCGCCAGCCGGGCCCGGATCACCGAGATCGGTATTGTGATCTTCGACGGCGAAAAGGTAACGGAGACCTTTGAAACGCTACTGAACCCCGAGCAGTACATCCCGGCCGGCATCGTGGAGTTAACGGGCATCACCCAGGAAATGGTGAAGGGGCAGCCGAAATTTTATGAGGTGGCCCGGCGGATCGTAGAGCTTACCGAGGGGCGCATCTTCGTGGCACACAATGCTAAGTTCGATTATGGTTTCCTGCGCGAGGAGTTCGGCCGACTAGGCTACACCTTCTCGCGGCGGCAACTGTGTACCGTGCGTCTGACCCGCAAATGTTTTCCCGGGCTTAAGAGCTATAGCCTCGGTAAGCTCATTCAGCACTTCGGCTTTCACGTCGAGGCTCGTCACCGGGCGCTCGCCGATGCCCAGGCGACCACCGAGCTCCTCCAACTCTGCCTGGCCGGCGAGGACTGCGCCAAGGAGGCCAAGCGCCTCATCAACTACGGCATCAAGGAGACCCGGCTGCCCAAGCAGATCAAGCTCGAGCAAATCACCGAGCTACCCGAGGAGACCGGCGTTTACTACTTCCATGATGCAAACGGCGATGTCGTCTACGTAGGCAAGAGCACCAACATCCGCAAGCGCATCGCCCAGCACTTCAACGACCACACCTCCAAGGGCAGTCGGATCGCTGAAAAAGTAGCCGATATCACCTTCGAGGTCACCGGTAGCGAGCTAGTAGCCCTGCTACTGGAGAGCGAAGAAATCAAGCGCCTCCAACCCCGTATCAACCAGGCCCAGCGCGGCAAGCGCTTCAACTACGCCATCCACAGCTACCTGAACGAGCAGGGCTTCCGCTGCTTCGATGTGGTGCGCAACACGGCCCAGGCCCGCAAGGAGCTCGACATCATCAGCGAGTACCCCGGCCTTAGTCGCGCCAAGGGCCGCCTAAACTTCGTCCGCCAGCACCTCGAGCTCTGCAGCGCCTTCACCAACATCTACCCCAGCCGCGGCGCCTGCTTCCACTACCACCTCAAGCAGTGCCGGGGCGGGTGCGCGGGTGAAGAGTCGCCCGAGGAGTACAACCTACGCGCCGAGGAGGCCCGCCTACACCTCCGCAACGTTTTTGATGATGACTTTCTCCTTTTCGACGTAGGCCGTACGCACGATGAGGCCTCCGTGATCCTGGTCGAGGATGGCAAATACCAGGGCTTCGGCTACATCGACAAGGAGCACTGCACGAATATCAACATGGCCATTGATAGTGTGAAGCGGTCGGTGACCTATCCGGATACTGCGCGGATCATTCAGCGGTACGTGAGTGAGAAGGGGGGGAAGATGGTGAGTCTGGCCACTGGGAAGGTAGTGCGGTAGTACAATGCTGCCTCCGGCAGCGCCAGCAAAATGCAGCCTCTGGCTGCGCTGGTAGCGGACCATCGCGCAGCCAGAGGCTGCAGTTGACCACTGCTACCTAATGCAGGATGTTAATGTCAGTGGAACCAACAGATTTTAATTGACAAAAGTCATCCCATAGTATCTCCGCGATATTAACTTATGTCGGCATACAGCAAATCTAATTAGGTAAGTCTTACTGCGTGTAGTTAATCTTTGATCGAAGTTCCTTAATTTTTAGCATAGCAAGAATTAATATCAGCATAAACCAAACAAGCATCCACCACATTATCGGAATATCAACTAATCCGAGTTTGTCAAGTGTGTATCCGATAGGCATAAAAAACACACCTACAACTGCAAATATTCTGTTGACTGTTAACTGTCTCATAGTAACTGGATTTTTTGACGAATTAATTGTTGCACTGCTCGGCACAAACGTTGTAGGTTAAGTTACAACTATCTGTATCCTCGTAGTATTCGTCAACGACCCAAAATGTGCACCATCCAAAACTGATAAAATAGCTACCTGCGCAAAGATAGGGATTTAGGGGGCAATGAAAAATAAGTTATTCACGGGGAATGGTCTTAGTTTTACCGGATGAAAATTACCCCAGCGGCTATTGAAGGGATGCGTGAAAAATGGCGGTTGATTGCCCCCCAACTAGATGAACGTAGTCGGCGGGTATGGGCGGGAGTCGAGGCCCTGGCTTATGGCCACGGTGGGGTGACGCTGTTGCACCTGGCCACGGGGATGAGCCGACTCACCATCAGTAAGGGTAAGGTCGAGTCCCAGCAATTGGCCCCTACCCTAGGTTTGCACCGGATGCGGGCTAAGGGGGGCGGTCGCAAATTGAAAACCGAGCAGTATCCCGATCTGGCCGCCCAGCTTGAGGGGCTGATTCAACCCCACACGAAGGGCGATCCCATGGGTCCCCTGCGCTGGACTTCGAAGAGCACCTACCGGATTGCGACTCAGCTCGGTGAGCTGGGGTACTCCATCCATCCCGGCACGGTAGGTAGTATGCTACGCAAGCAGGGCTACTCCCTACAGCTCAATGTGAAGGAAAAGGAGGGCAAAGAGCACGGTGACCGCGATGCGCAGTTCCGATTCATCAACGAGCGCGTTAGCGCACAGCTCGCCTCGGGTGGGGCGACCATTTCGGTGGACACCAAGAAAAAAGAACTGGTAGGAAACTACAAAAATGGGGGTAGGGAATACCACGCCCAGGGGGAGGCTCCCCGCGTTAACGTACATGACTTCGCCGATCAGGAACTCGGCAAAGCTGCCCCCTACGGAGTGTACGACGTGCGGGTTAACCAAGGTTGGGTCAGTGTGGGAGTGAGCAGCGATACGGCCACCTTCGCGGTCAATAGCATCCGGGAGTGGTGGTATAAAATGGGCCGGCAGCTCTACCAAGGCATGCCCCACTTACTCATCACCGCCGACGGCGGGGGTAGCAACAGTAGTCGCAGCCGGCTGTGGAAGGTAGAACTACAGGGGCTGGCCAATGAACTAGGGATGTCCATCGGGGTGTCTCACCTTCCGCCGGGGACGAGCAAGTGGAATAAGATTGAGCACAAGATGTTTTGCTTCATTTCGCAAAACTGGCGGGGTAAACCCCTGATTACCCTACAGACCATCGTCCAACTCATCGCCCACACCACCACCCGGCAAGGCCTCAAAATCATGTCCGCTTTGGACGAGCGGGAATACGCAAAAGGAGTAAAGGTGTCGGATGCCGAAATGGCCGCCCTGAACCTGACGCGGGATGACTTTCATGGGGAGTGGAACTATACCATTTCTCCGAATAGCAAGTGAATAGTTTATTTTTCATCAACCCCTTAGTGACGCGACGCAGAATTCAAGTGATGCTATAGCAGCTCCACCAATAGCGCAGCCAGATAATAGAAGACTTATTTCTGTAGCTGCATGGGCACGACATTTTTCTCGATTATCAAGGCATTGTCCAGCACAACTGATGTAGTATTTTTTATTTTGCTGCGATTTAGGAGTTTTGACTGCAGCCTCGGAGAATAGCAGCTTCATTTTCTCAGCGTCCCCTACGTATGTCACTTCCGTTTGTAGATCGTATAGAGCTTGAAAATATTCGGCATGTAGTTGTAGGAATTGATCCGCTGAAGTCCAGTTGGTTGTATCCACATAAGAATTAATGTAATTCATATTTGGCTCTCCACTTTCTCCGTCAAAAACCTCGTAGGGATTATATGTACGGTTCCAATTGGAGGCTAGCCCCATGGCATCGAGCGATTCTAGCAGAGACTGTGCAATTACTAGCTCATCGTCAGTAGGAGAAAAATCACTCTCCTCACTTTCACAACTAACCATGAAGACCGTCGAACTTAGAAAAAGGAGCAATGAAAATTGCTTTCGAAATGAGTTAATTGCCAATTGTTTCATAGAGATGGGTATTAGGTTTGGTCGCAATTTAAAGGAATTATAGTTATGGCGCAATTTTTGAGCACATATTTTGACGATTCGTCCCCTATTTATGATATTTAGTCTCTGCGTAAGCTCAATTGTTGTCGTTTAACAACACTACAAAGCTACCCACTACCTCCTCCGAAACGGAATACCCAGCATAGTCCGAATACTCCAATGATGCTCCTCCTCCATATGCGTATCTACCCCGTAGACAAGCTCCCGATTATCTAGCTCGGAGTAGGTACCAAAGAACCGATCCCACACGCTGAAGATGTTCCCAAAGTTCGTATCCGTATAGGGCAACTGGTAATGGTGGTGTACCCGGTGCATATCAGGCGTAACGAAGACGGTACGCAGCGCACGGTCAATACCCCGGGGCACGGTGATGTTGGCATGATTAAACTGACTCAGGATCACACTCATGCTTTGGTAGAGAAAAACCAGCCAGATCGGCGCCCCCAGCAGCACGACAGCAGCGGTGGTGAATACGAAGCGGATCACGCTCTCCCCCGGATGGTGGCGATTAGCGGTAGTGGTATCCACGTTCTGATCGGTGTGATGCACGAGGTGGAAGCGCCAGAGGAGGGGTACCCGGTGCTCAGTCCAATGGGCGAGGTAAGCACCGAAAAAATCCATTAGAAGCAGACCGACAATTGCCATAGCCCAGAGCGGTAGATCGAGCCATTGTAGGATGCCGAAATCATTAGCCACCGCCCAGTCACTCCCCTTGACCAGGATAAAGGCCAGCAAGAAATTAACTACGATAGTCGTGAAGGTAAAAAAGAAGTTGATGCCGGCGTGGCGCCACTTCTTGTACTCACCCGTCACCAGCGGAACGGCACTCTCTAGCACCCAAAAGATAGTAAGACCACCCACCAGAATGAGCGTACGGTGACTGCTCGGGATGGTTTCAAAGTAGTGGATGATCGCTTCCATATCCCTAAGGTACGCAGCCGCTGCCGTCCGGTGGGGTAATTTGGCGGACACAAGGCCCCCCGGTACCTACCGATTCACCAGCAGCCGACGCGTCGTAAGGATCCGCCCCCGCTCGTTGGTCATGCTGTAGATGTAGGGACCACGGGGCAACTGACTCACGTTCACCTCCGTACGCACCCGGCCGTCGACCGATGTGAGCTGCTGCCGGATCACCTCACGACCTAGCATATTGACCACCCGTAGGGTGTAGCCGCCGGATTCCAGACCGGCCGCCTCGAAGGTCGTCAGGTCGCGGGCGGGATTGGGGTACACCCTAACCTGGGCCTGCGTCAACTGGGGGCCACGTACGGAGTTAGTTACGTCACCCTGGATGAAGAGCAGGCTTGTGGGCGCGTCAAACTCGTCGACGGTGACAATAGCCACGGCTTCCTTTTCTGTATTGGTCCAGTAGTAATAGGTGATGATAGGGTCCTGCTCGCCGAGAAAATCTCCTAAATCCGGTCGCTGTTCTAGTATGACACCCGTTACGGGCAGCTCTATTCCTCCCGTTTTGACCAGTACCTCCGCGCTATTGGTTTCGTTGCGGCGCTCGCGGAGCACCTCGTACGACTGTCCGTTGATGATAAGCGTACCGTAGGCATCGACCACATCGGTGCGTGCACTGGTGGATACGATACGGATGGAGTCTATTCCATCCAGTAGGGGACCGAACTCATCGAGTGCGTCGACAGCTTCATCCGGTAGGCTGTCGACGTCTACGGCAATGGTATTCACCGTAGTGGATACGTAACGATCCTGATACGCAAGCGGTGCACGCCGCTGCGCCCGCCCGGGTGTCACGGGGGCATTGTACTCAAACCCCGGCAGCACGTCGGTCAGCATACCCCGTATGCCCACTAGCTCATACGTCGTATCGGTGATGGCGTAGTACCCAACGTTGGCACTATCGATAGCCATGACTACATCGGCGTTTGAGAACGCTGGGTTATCGTCGTAGGACCGAATAATCTGTAGTTGCGTATCGACGGCGGTTTGGGTACCAAAGTCCCACTGTCGGTCCGCTCCAGAATTGAGCAAATCAATGGTCGTGGCACTATCCGATACGCCGTAACGTAGCGTATCGCCGGCTGCGGGGAAGTAGGCCTCCGTGATGGTGATCTGGGCGATGGCCGGAAGCGCAGTAAGCAGCAAGGCCAGAAGGGTAGCAATACGCAGCATAGACCGGTTTTCGTAGGGTGCCCCTAAGGTAGGCGCTTTTGGGCGGTTACGCCGCACGTCCGCCGGATTTAACGTGGGCTTAAAGTCTTAGCCCCGGATTGGTGCCAGCCAGCGGTCGGCCGTGACTGGATCCCACCCCTTTTTCTTGGCATAATCCCGCTCCTGATCGGGCTGAATGCCACGCACCGTAAAGTAGCTCGCCACGGGATGACTATAGTACCATCCGCTCACGCTGGAGGTAGGATACATCGCGTAGCTTTCCGTGAGCGTAATACCCGTAGCGGCCTCAGCGTCCAGCAGTTCCCACAGTTTTGCCTTCTCGGTGTGCTCGGGGCAGGCCGGGTAGCCCGGGGCGGGGCGGATGCCGCGGTACTTCTCTCCGATCAACGCATCGGTATCCAGCTGTTCTTCCGGCTCGTAGCCCCAAAATTCCCGCCGGGTACGCAGGTGCAACACTTCCGCAAAAGCCTCCGCCAGCCGATCGGCCAGCGCCTTAAGCATGATGGCCGAGTAGTCGTCGTGGGCCGCCTCGAACCGCTTCACATGCTCCTCGATCCCGATACCCGCCGTGACGGCGAAGGCACCGATGTAGTCCTGCTTGCCGCTTTCCCGGGGGGCAATGAAGTCGGTCAGGGACTGATTGGGCCGCCCCTTCGCCTTCCTGCTCTGCTGACGAAGCTGGTAGAGGCGGCACTCATTTCCTTCATGATCCACCACTACCGTATCGGTCTCCACTTCCGCAACGGCCGGGTAGAAGCCCACCACGCCCCGCGCCGTGAGCCACTTTTCTTGCACCAGCTTGTCGAGCATGGTGCGGGCCTCTTCGTACAGCTGCGTGGCCTGCTCACCCACTACCTCATCAGTTAGGATGTCGGGGTACTTCCCGGCCAGCCCCCAGCTGCTGAAGAAGGGCGTCCAGTCGATGAAGTCAACCAGTTCCTCCAGGGGGTAGTCGTCCAATACCTTCGTGCCGAGGAAGGTGGGCACCGGCGGGGTATAGTTCTTCCAGTCCAGCTGCAGGCCATTTTTTCGCGCCTCCGCAATCGGTAGCATCTTCTTATTCGACTGCTGCCCGGCGCGGTGTACCCGCACCCGTTCGTACTCTTCCGTGATGCCCCGCCGGTACTCCTCGCGCACCGCCTCCTCGGAGTTTAGTAGCTCGCTGACCACGGCCACGGCCCGGCTAGCATCCAGCACGTGCACCGTAGGACCCGAGTAGGCCGGCTCGATCTTAATGGCCGTATGCGTCTTACTGGTCGTAGCCCCGCCGATCAGTAGCGGCGTCTTCAGCCCCCGGCGTTCCATCTCGGCGGCTACGTTGACCATCTCGTCGAGCGAGGGGGTGATGAGACCGGAAAGCCCGATCACGTCCACGCCCAGCCGCTCGGCCTCGTCCAGAATTTTGTTCGCCGGCACCATCACACCCAGATCGTGAATCTGGTAGTTGTTGCAGGCCAGCACTACGCCGACGATGTTCTTACCGATGTCGTGTACGTCGCCCTTTACGGTGGCGAGCAAGACTTTGCCCTTCCCAGCGTCGGGTGCACCTGCGTCCGCGCCCAGGCTTTCTTTTTCTAACTCAATATAAGGCTGCAAATACGCCACCGCCTGCTTCATCACCCGCGCACTCTTCACTACCTGCGGCAGGAACATCTTACCCGCCCCGAAGAGGTCGCCCACCACATTCATGCCGTCCATCAACGGGCCCTCAATGACGTGGAGGGGGCGGGGGTATTTCTGGCGGGCCTCCTCGGTATCCTCAATAATGTACTCGGTGATGCCGCGCACCAGACTGTGGCGCAGTCGCTCCTCGACGGTACTCTCGCGCCAGCCCAGGTCACGGGCTACGGTGCGGCCGCCGACGTCCCTGAGCCCCTCGGCGAACTCCATGAGGCGGTCGGTGGCATCGTCACGGCGGTTGAGGATTACGTCCTCGACCCGCTCCAGCAGGTCCTGGGGGATATCGGCGTAGACCTCAATCAGTCCGGCATTCACGATGCCCATGTCCATCCCGGCGCGGATGGCGTGATAAAGAAAGGCTGAGTGCATCGCCTCGCGCACCACATCGTTACCGCGGAAGGAAAAACTCACGTTCGACACCCCGCCGCTCACCTTCACCCCCGGGCAGAGCTGCTTAATCCGCCGCGTGGCCTCAATGAAGTCCACCCCGTAGTTGTTGTGCTCCTCGATGCCGGTGGCTACGGCGAAGATATTGGGGTCGAAGATGATGTCCTGGGGGTCGAAGCCCGCCCGCTCGGTGAGCAGTTTATAGGCGCGCAGGCAGATGTCGACTTTGCGGTCGATGGTATCGGCCTGCCCCCGCTCGTCAAAGGCCATCACGACCGCCGAAGCACCGTACCGCTTCACCAGCCGGGCCTGCCGCAGAAATTCCCCCTCGCCCTCCTTCATACTGATGGAGTTCACCACGCACTTGCCCTGCACGCAGCGCAGTCCGGCCTCGATCACCTCCCATTTTGAGCTGTCGATCATCACAGGCAGCTTGGCAATATCGGGCTCGGCCATGACCAGGTTCAGGAAGGTCGTCATGGCCTGTTTGGAGTCGAGTAGGCCCTCGTCCATATTCACGTCGATAACCTGAGCGCCCCCCTCGACCTGCTCGCGGGCTACGTCGAGGGCAGTGGGGTAGTCGCCGAGTTTGATCAGGCGGGCGAATTTGCGCGAGCCGGTCACGTTGGTGCGTTCGCCCACGTTGACGAAGTTGGTCTCTTCGCGGATCTCCAGCGGTTCCAGTCCGCTCAGGCGGGTATTGGAGGCGTGTGCGGGCAGGGGGCGGGGCCGCAGGTGCAGCGTCGTCTGCGCCATGGCCCGGATGTGCGCGGGGGTAGTCCCACAGCAGCCCCCGATCATATTCACCAGCCCACTTTCCGCGAAGTCCCGGATGTAGGCCTGCATCTCCTCGGCCCCCTGGTCGTACTCGCCCATTTCATTGGGCAGACCGGCATTGGGGTAGGCGTGGACGTAGCACTCGGCAATCTTGGCGAGCGAGGCCAGGTGGGTACGCATCTCTTTTGCTCCCAGGGCGCAGTTCAGCCCGATGCAGAGCGGCTTGGCGTGGGCCACGGAGATGTAGAAGGCCTCGACGGTTTGCCCGGAAAGCGTACGGCCGCTGGCATCCGTGATGGTGCCGGAAATGATCACCGGCAGCTCGATACCGCGCTCATCGCGCACCTCCTGCAGGGCAAAGATGGCCGCCTTGGCGTTGAGGGTGTCGAAGATAGTCTCGACGAGGATGCAGTCGGCCCCACCGTCGGTAAGTCCCTCGATCTGGGTCTTGTAGGCCGCGGCTAGCTCTTCGAAGGTGATGGCCCGGTAGCCGGGGTCGTTAACGTCGGGCGAGATGCTCAGCGTGCGGTTCGTGGGGCCGATGGCACCGGCTACGTAGCGGGGCTTTTCGGCGGTGGAATAGGCGTCGGCGGCGCGGCGGGCTACCTGGGCGGCGGCTTTATTAAGCTCGTAGACGATGCCCTGGGTGCCATAGTCCTCCTGGGCAATGACCGTGCCGCTGAAGGTATTGGTCTCGATGATGTCCGCGCCGGCTTCGAGGTAGGCGCGGTGGATCTCCTCGATCACGTCCGGGCGGGTGAGTACCAGTAGGTCGTGGTTGCCCTTCAGGTCACTGGGGTGGTCGGTGAAGTGGCCGTGGCGGTAGTCGGCCTCGGTGAGTCCGTAGCCCTGGATGAGGCTGCCCATGGCGCCGTCGAGGACGAGGATGCGTTGGGCGAAGAGGGTTGCTAACGGGGGACGGTTCATGGGGAGTGCGAAGGTACCGTTATTCGGGTTCAAATTTAGCCGGTGGGGTAGGTGAGTAAAGAGGCAGTTTCATTTGTAGTTCAATTTGAATAGCTGACTATGCCGCACTCGCCTCCCTACCGCTCCTACTTCAAGGATTTTTTCTTCATCTTAACCGGCGTAGCCCTGGCCGCCCTCGGCCTGAAGGGCTTTTTGCTTCCTGCTCATTTCATCGATGGTGGGGTGACCGGTATCTGTCTACTTCTCGCCGAGGCGCTGGGCTGGCCGCTGGCGCTGCTCCTGCTGGTGGTCAACATCCCCTTCTTGTTCCTAGCGCGGCTGGTGATCGGGCGGGTATTCGCGTTAAAAACCATTGGGGCCATTCTACTGCTGGCCCTCGCCGTCTGGCTCGTCGAATTTCCATCCCTGACGGAGGATCGCGTACTGGTAGCCATCTTTGGGGGCTTCTTTTTGGGTACCGGTATCGGGCTGTCGATGCGGGGGGGCAGCGTGCTCGACGGCACGGAAATCCTGGCCATTTTTCTGAGTCGTAAGCTGGGCACGAAGGTCAGCGACTGGGTCATCCTGATCAACCTGGTCATTTTCGGCGCCGCGGCCATGCTCCTCTCGCTGGAGCAGGCTCTTTATTCGCTGCTCACTTATATCGTGGCTTCCAAGGCGCTGGACTTTATCATCGACGGGGTCGAAGAATACACGGGCGTGACAATTATTACCGATCACCCGGGCGACGTTCGCACGATGCTGATTGAGGAGATGGGGGCGGGGGTAACCATTTTTAAGGGGGTAGGGGGATACGGAGTTGACGATGCCGCCCGGGAGCGCGATATTCTTTACACCGTCATCACCCGACTGGAAATTCGCAAGCTTACCCTGGCCATACAGGAGATCGACTCCGATGCCTTCATTACCATGACCAGTATCAATGATGTACGGGGCGGCATGGTCCGTAAGCGCGTAGTCTAGACTATTACTCCACCCGTACCCCCCGTGTACTAAAGGAGATGCCCTGCTGGCCGTAGGTAGAAATGTACACCCCCTCGAACAGCGGCTCGTGAACCTCCCCTGGCGTGCTCCATTCGAAGTAAAAGTTATCTCCCGTGCCGCCGGTCCGGTCGCGCATGTCGATGATGATAGATACGGTCTCCATGGGCGCCAGGTAGATCGGCTCCGTGAAGTAGTCACGTACCAACTGCCCCTGGGTATCGTAATACGCTGCCCGTCGAATGTATACCGTGTCACGCAGGTTGATGTTGCGGATACTGATCGTGCCGGTCAGGTCGAAGAGCCGGTGCTCGGTTTCGGTGTAGATCTGGGAGTAACTCGATAGGTAGGTTGCCCCCGGTGTGAGTACACTATCGGCGGGGAGCGTGGCGCGGCGGGCCGCCCAGTCGTTGGGATCTACGGAGCTGACGGACTGTTCGCCGGGCTCGCAGGCGGTGACAAGCAGTAGGGATAAAACGAGGAGGGAGGTGGCGCGGCTCATGGGGGTAAGGTATCACTTCGCTGCTCAGCGGTGGCGGAGCACACGCTGATCGACCCTTTAGACTTCCTGCTCCGCTACCCGTGGGGTATACAGCAAGATGAGCTGAATGGCAAGGGCAAGCACGATCAGGGCACCTATCTCTAGTTGGGTGAAAAGCTCCGCCGAGCCAATGGCCTTTTGACTCTTGAAGAGTTGCTGCTTTCCTTCGCTGAGTTGGATAGCCGATAGCGCCTTGAGTTGTTCCTTGACCGCGGTAAGCTGATCGGGGATCGCTGCGGCCGTTGATTGCTGCGCCGCGGCGGTGGTTTCCAGGCGGCGCAAGTCCGCCACCGCCTGCTTTAGCTGGTTGAAGATGACTTCTTCCCGCTCGGTTAGCTTAGTCGTGGCGAATAGTTCCAAAGACTGTGTGACCTGGGCATCGATCGTACCTAGCCTGTTCTTCGGTGGTAGGGCAGTTGCCTTAGCGTAAAGTACCTCCTTTTCTAGCACCGACTGGTAAAGATTGAAGATGATGTCCTGAGCGACCAGCCGGTCGGCGTAGATCGTCTCGATGGAGTCTTTGACAACTGCGAAGTTTTGCCGATCAACAAGGTTGGTCATCAGGATCAGCAAGAACACTACCATGATGCCGAGCACCCATTTGACCTTAGTGAATAAGGTCATAGCTGCCGATCTTTAGAGGTTTTTGCCCCCCGGTTCTTGTACCGCGGCCCGGTGAGTCTGGGCCTAGTCGGCCTAGTCGCTACCGTATCCGCCTGGGTGATCAGTCGTCGTTGATTCTTGTAGGCTGGCCCGGTGAGTCGGGATCTACTCGGCCGGTTAGTTACGACGGGAGCGGTCCGGTAGAGCGTCTTCATCCGCCCGGCCGCCCGGGGATTCTTGTAGTGCGGACCAAATTTGATCAACCCTTCGATTCGTTGAACTTCTAACTCATCGGGGC
The DNA here is from genome assembly GCF_965214665.1 of Neolewinella sp. Lineage (GTDB taxonomy): Bacteria > Bacteroidota > Bacteroidia > Chitinophagales > Saprospiraceae > Neolewinella. Next base: position 4,331,559 of record NZ_OZ243970.1, read on the forward strand.
TGAGCGCTACGGTGTCGACGCCTTCGTCAGTCGTTTGTGCCCGACCGACAACACTCAGCGCGAATAGCCCAAGTAAAACCATAAGTAGGGAGAGGGGATTTTGGCGAGTCATATTTGCTGTGTTTTGGTGTCTTGCTAAGATAGAAAGTTAAACTATGCAAGTCAATAGTATTGCTATTTTCATGGGTCATAAAATTGTCAAACAGAAAATCGCCATCACCTCAAAAGTGAAACAAAATATTGCAGTTAAGCTAAAAAATAGATATTTATTTGGTATTTGAATTGTATGTCATTATTTTAGACGCAACTTTCTGTTCAACGCACAATTGTTCTATTATGGGGTCCATCAATACCTGGGATACGTACGCTACAGTATGGTCCTTCCTTCTACTGCTGTTCGGTTCAACGGCCCAGGCATCATCCGTTGCCCCGCCGGGCCAAAACAGTACTGCTTACTGGTTAGAAGCCGAGTGTGCTACTGCTGGTAATCGGTGGACCAAGGTGTTGAGTGACGAGGCGGCAGGCGGCGCATACGTGGAAACGCAGTTCGTCTCGCTAGCCTCGCCCCCGGCCGCTACCCCCGAGAATCTGATCCGCTTCACGGTGACCGATCCTCCTCTCGATCGACCTTACCGTTTACTGGCCCGGGTGGATGCGCCCTCACGATTTAACGATTCTTACTGGCTACGCATCAATGGCGGAGCCTGGCAGGAACTCCGAAGCGGGTTCCGGATCGGAGAGGGTTTTAAATGGGTGGAGCTTGTCGTAACGGAACTGCGTAGCGGCACTAATACGATAGATTTTACGTACCGGGAAAATAGTACTCGACTCGATAAAATTCTCCTTACCGACGATCCCGACTTGCATCCGATGGGAGTGGGTGTTGTGACGCAGGAGTGCCCGCAGATCACCCCGCCTCCGGTAGACAAGGGCGTCTTCTGGCTCGAAGCAGAATGTGCCATCGTAGGTAGCACATGGATGCCAGAACGCGACTCCGCCGCCTCCAACGGTATTGTACTGACCAGTACACGGAGTAGTACCCGGTTTGAGCCACCGGTGGATCTACCCAGCAACCTAATCCGGTTCGTGATTGATGACCCGGACGTCGAGACGGGCAATTTCTCCTTTTGGATACGTGCTAACCTACCTGATGATGATCGTGATGCCTTCTGGGTACGCTTCAACGAGGGGCAGTGGAATCGCCTTCAGCCCGCCAGGATTAGGGGCAAAGGATTAGCCTGGGCTGGCTATGGGATCGGCCGCACACTTACTCCGGGCCGGAACACCATCGATATTACCTTCTTAGACCCCGGTATTCAGATTGACAAAATCCTGGTCACTAAGTACAGTATCGAGCCGAGTTTTTTGGGTGGTCGTGCCGAGGCGTGTCCCTTCACCCCGGCCCCGGAGGTTACCGATCGCAACACTTTCTGGTTGGAGGGAGAATGTGCCGCAGTGGGAGACAAATGGAGCACGGAAGCCGACCCTGCCGCAAGCAATGGCGCGGCCGTAGTGGTGCGGGGAACCAACGCGACGGACGCCCCGCCGGCGGATGAACTGGCCAACTTCCTGCGCTTCAACATAGCAGCCGCAGATTCGGGGAGTTATAATCTCTTTGCACGGGTAAAAACGCCGGATAACCTTAGCGATTCGTACTGGATAAGAACCAACGGTGGCCCCTGGTACGAGTGGGCGCGCGGGTTTGAATTCATGGATACGTATTCCTGGCAGCAAACTCCCGTTGCGTTTACCCTACAGGAGGGGGTAAATACCCTTGACATCGCTTTTCGGGAGGATGGAGCCGTTCTGGATAAGCTATTTCTTACCCTCACAGCCAGTGAGGTGACCGGTGACATGCTGGGAGACCCCGCTTCAAACTGCGCTTCGGAAGCGGCCCTTGCGGAGGCGTTCGATAATCAACTTCTCATCGGTCGAAGACCAACTGCACTGAGCTTATTCCCCAATCCCACTAGTAGCCACCTGAGCCTACAGTGGCAGAGCGAGGTAGAAGGCCCGGCAAATCTCAGTATTACCGACGCCCGCGGGCGGCAAGTAAGAAATATAGTCCTTAGTGCTCCCGCTGGCTGGTTGCGCCAGGAGCTAGATGTAAGCATACTGCCCGCCGGAGTATATTACCTACGTATCCTACAGGACAAACAGCAGATCGTACAGCGGTTCGTAAAGCAGTAACCCTCGTCCGTCGGCTACTTCTCCACCTGCTGTCCCGCCCTATTCCTCCTCCACCACCGTCAGATCCCGGTGCACGGCAATTGCAGCATTCAGCTCGAAGCCGATGATCAGGATTAATGCATTAAGCTGGAGCCACAGCATCACGATAATGATGGTGGCGATAGAGCCATAAAACTTCGTGTACGTATCGTAGCGATTGAAGCCATCGATATAAAAACTGAAGGCAACGGAAGTCGCTAGGCTGAGGATGGTGGCCAGCGTCACCCCCGGCGAGACGTAGCTGAAGCGCTCGATGGTAGCCGCCCCGTAGCGGTACAGGCTACCGATGATGATGTAGTAGAGCGAGAGCATGGTCACCCAGCGAATTAGGTTGATCAAAAAGATCGAGAATGCTCCTAGCCCCATGAAGGCATCCATCCATCCGATAAAAGTATCGCCTAGGATGACCAAGATCACGCTGGCCACGATGAAGAGTCCAATAAGAAAAGTGAGCCCCGCGGCCACCATCCGCTTGCGCAGGAAACCCCGCTGCCGAAAGACCTCCACGTAGCTCTTCTCGAAGGCCTGCATGAGGGCGATCATGCCATTAGTGGAAAAGTAGATCGCCAGCAGGAAGCCGAAACTCAGTAGGCCCACCTTGGGCGAGTTGGTCACGTCCTGCACGAAGCCGAAGAGGATATCTCCGGCCTGCCCCGGCATCACCCGCTTGATCTCCTCGTAGAGCGTCATGTTAAAATTCTCCAGCTCCGGAAACCAGATGGACAACAGGTCCAGCACGAAGGGTGTAAGAGTAAAGAGCGTCAGAATCGAGGGGAAGAGCGACAGGAAAAAGCTGAACGCTACACTATTGGCCCGTGTAAAGAGGTCGTCGCGCGTGGCCTCATTGATCACGAAGACCACCACGTCGTAGATCGGCACGCCCTTGAAGCCGATGAAGCTGTTCTCGCGGGCGTACTTCGTCAGCCCGATCACCCAGGGGTGCTCGGTGAAGTAACGGGTAAAGGCGTCGATGTCGAACTTAAGCTTCAAAGTAGGGACGTAAGACCTCCAGCAGGTACTCCGGCGCGTGCACCGTCTGCCCGGTCTTCACCGTCACGAAACAGAGCTTGACCGACCCACCGTTCACCAATTTACCCCTTTCGTTGTGAATCTCCAGGTGAAAGGTGATCGTGCGGTCCGGCATATGGCGCAAGGTGGTCGTGATCGTCAGCAGTTCGTCGTAGCGCGCCGGCCGCACGAAGCGCTGGTTCAGGCTCATCACCGGCATCATCACGCCCTCCTCTCCCTCCATGTCGGCGTAGTTCAGTCCCAGGTCGCGTAGCATCTCGGCGCGGCCGATCTCGTACAGCAGGGCGTAGCGGCCGTAGTAGAGGTAGCCCATCTGGTCGGTTTCTCCGTAACGGACGCGGTGGGTGGTGGTGGAGGTTAGCAAGGGTGGGGTGGGTTAGTTGTTGAGTTGTTGGGTTGTTGCGTTGCGGTCGTTGAAGGCGGGGCAGGCGCAAAGTACAATGCTGCCTACGGCAGCGGTAGTACAATGCAGCCTCTGGCTGCGCTGCACCGCACACGAGCGAAGCGAGCATCCCCCCACCGCAACAACCCAACAACCCAACAACCCAACAACCCACTTCCAACGATCAAACCACCCCACCCGTCGAATACCCCCAACCCAAACGCCCTATCTTTAGTATTATACACACTCCTTCATCCGCAACATGAAAAACAAAACGACGGCCGGCATCTTCGCCCTCTTCTTCGGGGGGCTCGGCGTACACCGCTTTTACCTCGGACAGACCGGCAGGGGCCTGCTCTACCTGCTCTTTATCTGGACGTTCATTCCCACCATCATCTCCATGATCGACGGGATCATCTTCCTGACCCAGAGCGAGGAAGACTTTAACCGGAAGTACAATCCGGCCGAGTACTACGCCAGCCTCAATGAGCAGCAAAGGCAGACCGCGAATTATACCGCACCCCCGATAGCTATCGGGGCCCCGCCCGCAAACCACGTACCGCGCCCGACCGGACCTAAGCTGGATCCCTTCCGCATCAGTGGCGATCAGAAGTATGAAGACTATGACTTTGAGGGGGCCATGCAGGATTACCGCCGCTCGCTCAATGTGGACCCCCGCCAGGGCGAGGTGCACTACAAACTCGCCGCCCTGCACAGCATCCATGAGGACACCGCCGCGGCCATGCGCCACCTGACCCTTGCTCTGGAGAATGGTTTTTACGACTTCGACGCCATCGAGAATAATGACCACCTGGCCTACCTGCGCTCTACCCCGGAGTACTACGCCTTTAAGTCGAATGGCTACCGGACGCCGCCCACTACCGCCACCGGGGAGCCCGCTCCCAGCGAGCCGGCCGATACATTGGAGCTCTCCGACGACCTCATCACGCGCATCGAGCGGCTGGCGAAGCTGAAGGATGATGGCATCCTGACGGAGGAGTCGTTTAAGCGGGAGAAGGCTAAAATTCTGCGGTTGTAACTATCTTCCCGGGTGTTCACTCACCCCCTTTTCGTACTGGCCGTGCTCTGTCTGAGCGTGGTAGCCTCCGAATACCTCGTGCGCCGTACACCGCTGCGTCATCTGGGTACGGCATTATTGGTCATTATTGTAGTAGCCGTACTGGCTAACCTGGGCGTGATTCCCTCGGCTTCCCAGGGTTCAGAAGTGTACGTCGGGGTGTTCCGCTACCTGGCGCCGCTGTCTATATTCTACCTGCTGCTCGACGTCAACCTAGCCAGTATCAAACGGGCGGGGGCACCGATGCTGGGGCTGTTCGTATTAGGTAGTTTAGCTACGGCCGCTGGGGTGCTGATAGGGATGCAACTGGTCGACGGGCATACGCACTTCGGGACACTTTATCCGGCCATCAGCGGCATGTTTACCGGTACGTACACGGGGGGTAGCGTTAACTACAATGCCATTGCCATTCACTACGACGTGATGCGGGAGGGGGTGCTGTACGCGGGCATGACGGCGGTGGATAATATCATTACGGCCCTGTGGATGATCGCTACCCTGGCCATTCCGCTTCTGTTTCGCCGGGGCCGCGGGATGCAGGGGGACGTGGGGAAGGCAACCGAGAATGTGGAGCGGGAAACCGAGGGTATTAGTGTTCTTTCCCTAGGTGTTTTATTGAGTGTAGGCTTTCTGGCCCTGGCGGCCTCCGATACGCTGACGGTTTGGCTAGCCGGTATCGGCTATGCAGTACCCTCCATACTTATTCTCACGACCATCGCACTGCTGCTTGCTCAACTGCCCCACTTTCATCAGTTGGCCGGAGGGCAGGTGATCGGACTGTTCTGTGTGTACCTGTTCCTGGCGGTGATTGGGGCCTTCTGTGAGCTGGCAGCGCTGGGGCAAATCGGTGACCTGGCCTGGCGGTTGCTGGCGCTGGTGACGGTCACGGTGCTGGTGCACGGAACGATCGTTTTTGGGGTAGCGTACGTAGCTAAGCTGGACATGGACGTGGCTGCCGTAGCCTCTCAAGCTAATATTGGCGGTTCTTCCTCCGCCCTTGCCCTTGCCAAAAGTCTAGACCGGATGGACCTGTACCTGCCGGGTATTCTAGTCGGGGCGTTAGGTAATGGATTGGGCACCTACCTGGGCTTCGCGGTAGCCGGGTTGGTGAGCTAATCGTTCAGTCCGACCGACTTGCCGCCCAGCATGACCGCCTCTACCTTACGTAGGGCACCGATGTTCTCAAGGGGATTTCCCCGTACTACGACCAGATCAGCAAGTAGTCCCGGAGCGATGCGCCCCAGGCGGCCCGCCAGCCCGAAGATGGCAGCGTTGCCGGAGGTTACGGCGCGTAACACATCCAGCGGGCGCATACCGTAGTCGACCATCATCTCCAGCTCGCGCACGTTATCGCCGTGGGGAAAAACACCTACGTCGCCACCGGCCACGATAGTGACCCCGGCATTAAGCGCCTCCGCGAAAGATGAGCGCTTCTGCGTGATGCGCTCCGGCTCTGGATCCACCCCCTTGTTCCAGCCCCGGTACTGTAGGATAGCATCGCCGGCGGCCAGGGTGGGGCAGAGGGCTACGCCGCGTTCGGCCATCAGGGCAAATACTTCCGGGGTGCCGCCGTCACCGTGCTCGATGGTGGAGACACCGGCCAGGGTAGCGCGGCGCATTCCCTCGGCGGTGGCGGCGTGAGCGACTACGGGGCGGCCGCTACTCGTAGCCAGCTCTACCATCAATTCGAGCTCGCGCTGGGTGAAGGTGGGTTGGGCGGTACCGTTGGGGCCCCAGCGGTAGTCGGCGTAGACCTTAATGACATCGGCCCCGTGGCCGATCTGGTCACGGACGACGCGGGTGAGCTCATCGACGCCGTCAGCCTCCTCGGCCCCGAGGGGTACGGTCACCTGCTCGTTGAAGCCAGCCGGTCCGTAGCTACCCGTGGCTACGATGGCCTTACCCGCCACCAGCAAGCGGGGACCGGTGATGACTCCCTTCGCGATGGCCTGTTTGAGTCCTACGTCGGTATACCCCGCCCCCTCCGAGCCGAGATCGCGCACGGTGGTGAAGCCGGCCCGCAGCGTACGCTCGGCGTGGAGGGCACCGCGAATGGCCCGTTCGGCGTGTGACTCGCGGAGGACCTGCTCGTCCCAGGGCGTCTCGTTGTAGGGGTGAAGCAGCAGGTGGGCGTGGCCCTCGATCATGCCGGGTAGGAGGGTGCCGTCAGGATACTCACGAACCGTACAGCCCGCGGGTACCTGCATAGCAGTGGAGTCACCGACTGCGGCGATCGTATCGTTTAAGACGAGTACCGACTGGTTCTCGTGGAGCTCGGTACCGTCGAAGGTGTACTGGGGGACAAATAAGGTGCAGGACGTCTGGGCACCACTTGCGATAGGAGAGAAGAATAAGAGAACGCCTATAAAGCGTAGGTCGATTGGCATGACAGCAAGGTACAATGACGCGGCGTGCAACGCCTCGACCTATGCATTCACTAATGGTATTACCCGCTCGCCAATAAGCTTGATTGCCTCCATCTGCTGCGCGTGCGTCAGATCCGCTACGCCCATCTGTAGACTAAAGCGCGTCACCCCCCCCAATGCCTTACTGTGCCGCAACATCTTCTCAGCTACCTCCTCTGGACCGCCCACCACGAGGGCACCGAGCTTACCACGCTGGGCATCGAAGTGACCCTGCGTGATTGGGGCCCAACCGCGTTCCTTCCCGATGCGCGTCATCTGACGGGCGTATCCGGGGAAGAACTCATTGGCTGCCTGCTCGGTAGTTTCCGCTACATAGCCGAGGGAGTGGAGACCTACCTCCAAGGTATCCAGGTCGTGACCGGCTCGCTCGGCGGCGGCCCAGTACATATCGACCAGGGGGCGGAAGCGGTGGGTCTCGCCACCGATGACGGCTACCATCAGCGGCAGACCCAGGGTGCCAGCACGAGCGAAGGAGGCCGGGGTGCCGCCGACGCCGACCCAGATGGGTAGCTTACCCGTCGGACGGGGGTAGATCGGCTGATCATCCAGCGCAGCACGGAACTTACCGGACCAGGTCACCCGCTCGTTATTGCGGATTTGCAGTAGCAGCCCCAACTTTTCGGTAAAGAGCTCGTCGTAGTTGCGTAGGTCCAGTCCGAAGAGCGGAAAGGCATCGACGAAGGAGCCGCGACCCACGACCATTTCGGCCCGCCCGTTGGAGATTAGGTCTAGGGTAGCATAGCTTTGAAAGACGCGCACTGGATCGGCGGCGCTCAGTACGGTGACGGCACTGCTGAGCTTAATCTGCTCGGTACGACTCGCGGCTGCGGCTAGGATCGTGACCGGTGAGGAATCGAAGAACTCCTTGCGGTGGTGCTCCCCCATACCGAAGAGGTGGAGCCCGCTACGGTCGGCCTGCTCGATACGTTCCAGCAGCTCGGCCATCGAGCGCTGAGCATGCAGCACCTCATCCGTCTGCGGATCAAGTACACTAGCGCCGAAGTCGTCGATACCAATTTCCATAGTAGGTGTATTTAATGTAGCAACACTTGATTGCCGGTGAAGTTGCTAGAATGAAAAAGCCCGGAACTTATGCAGTTCCGGGCTTTTATGCTACTTAAGGTACGGAGGCTTATTCCTCTTCACCAGCTGTGGTAGCATCGGCTACATCGGGCATTTTGGGCGCGGTGGGGTTTTCAGCGATCGGTGCGGCTGCGGCGGCGATAGGGGCTGCGGCGGGCTTATCGGAGAGGGTCTCCTCGGTGACCTCTGTCGTCGTTGCGGTAGTGGTTTCCAGAGCGGTGGCGGCACTGCTGCTACCACTTCCCTTACTGCCCCGACGGCGGCGGCTACGACGGGTCTTGCTGGTAGATTTGGCAGCGTTCTTGTCGTAGACCTCGTTGAAGTCAACCAACTCGATCATTGCGGTCTCGGCACCATCTCCTAGTCGGAAGCCGGTCTTGATGACACGCAAATACCCCCCCGGGCGGTCGGCTACCTTATCGGCCACCGTGCTAAAGAGCTCCGTCACGGCCTCCTTGTTCTGCAGGTAGCTAAAGACTACGCGGCGGTTATGCGTATCGTTGGTCTTGGACTTGGTGATGAGGGGCTCGGCGTACTTGCGCAGGGCCTTGGCCTTGGCTAGAGTGGTGTTGATCCGCTTGTGCGTGATCAGGGCAATGGTGAGGTTGCGCAGCAGGGCCTTGCGGTGGGCGCTGGTACGACTTAAGTGATTAATCTTCTTACCGTGACGCATGTCAGGAGAATTTGGCCGGCACCACGCACCTTCCACTCATGGGCAGTTCGGGCAACTGCGGGGAAGAAGGGGTTAGTACCGCTGGTTTATGTGGATAAACTACACTGTGGTCAGTGACCCGAATAAAATCCGACTACTCTTCGTCGAGCTTATACTTGCTGAGGTCCATGCCGAAGGTCAGGCCCTTTTCTACCAGGAGCTCCTCGATCTCCACCAGTGATTTCTTACCGAAGTTGCGGAACTTAAGGAGTTCGTGGGTGTCGTAGCGGACCAGTTCGCCGAGGCTATTGATCTTGGCGGCCTTGAGGCAGTTGTAGGCACGTACCGAGAGATCGAGGTCTTCCAAACTCGTTTTGAGCAGCTTGCGCATGTGCAGGATGTGCTCGTCGACAATGGTCTCCTCGCGGGCACCACTGCTCTGGAACTCGATGGGCTCGTCGGTGATCAGCATCAGGTGCTGGATCAGGATACGGGCGGCTTCGCGTACGGCATCTTCGGGGTGGATGGTACCGTCGGTTTTGACCTCCAGGATCAAGTTCTCGTAGTCGGTGCGCTGACCCACACGAGTAGACTCTACGCGGTAGGCAACGTTCTTGATCGGGGTGTAAATGGCATCTACCGGGATCACGCCGATGGGGGCGTTTTTGGGCAGGTTCTCATCCGCGGGGATGTACCCGTACCCCTTAGTAACCGTAAGCTCTACCTCCAGATTGACGAAGGGCTCCATGGTGCAGAGCAACAGGTCGGGGTTCATGACCTTGAAGACATTGGTGTGGTCGCCGATGTCCTTGGCGGTAAATTTCTCCTTGCCACTGATGGTGAGGTAGATCTTCTCCTCCTCCATGTCGGCATTTTCGATCTGCTGCTTCAGACGGACCTGCTTCAGGTTGAGGATGATTTCAACAACATCTTCCACCACGCCGCGGATGGTACCGAACTCGTGGTCTACCCCGGCGATACGCACGGCCGAGATGGCAAATCCCTCCAGGCTGCTCAGCAGCACGCGGCGCAGGGAGTTACCGATGGTCTGTCCGAATCCGGGTTCCAGGGGCTTGAATTCAAAATTGCCGTGGAACTCGTCCGACTTGCTCATCGTGATCTTGTCCGGCTTCTGGAAGTTTAGGATACTGCTCATACGTTATTTGCTTGACTTTGAGTGCGTTACGGCCGTGAATGACCCGGGCGAAAACACCTAGACGATAAAATTAGTTTGCCCTGACCGACTGTGGAGCCGGTCAGGGCAAGCTGCTCCCTGCTCAGATTACTTCGAGTAGAGCTCGACGATCAACTGGGTGTTGATCTTCTCCGGGATGTTCTCCCGCTCGGGGTAGGCAAGAAAGGTGCCTTCCATTTTTTCGGAATTGAAGGACAGCCAGCCGTAGTTGCGTACGTCACTGCGGCCCCCCATAGTGTCACGAATGACCTCCAGTCCCTGCGACTTACCCCGTACCGAGACTACGTCACCGGGACGAACCTGCGTGGAAGGAATATTATTGAGCCGGCCGTTCACCATGATGTGGCGGTGGCTGACGAGCTGACGGGCAGCGCGGCGGGTAGGGGCCAGTCCCAGACGGAACACGATGTTGTCCAGCCGGGCCTCCAAAAACTGCAGCAACACCTCACCGGTCACGCCCCGCGAGGCAGCGGCGGTCTCGAATAGATTGCGGAACTGCCGCTCGAGTACGCCGTAGGTATACTTGGCTTTTTGCTTCTCCGTCAGCTGGAGCTTGTAGTCGGAGGGTTGGCGGCGACGGCCCCGGGTGTTTCCGTGTTGGCCGGGCTTGTATTTCTTACGTTCGAAGGCGCGGCTGTATCCGAAAATCGGTTCGCCGAGTGCGCGGGCTTTCTTCGCCTTAGGACCAGTATATCTAGCCATAGTGACAAGGTGGTTTAGTAGTTACTGAATGACCCCTTCCGGAACGAGGGGTAGGGTAGTGTCCTGCCGACTATGGACAGGTCCGGAATTTCCTCCCAATGAGTTGTTTCCCCTCTCCTATGCGGTAGCTGGGGTAGGGGCCCTAGCTACTTAGCAGGGGGTAGGGGAGAGGTTTCTAAACGCGACGACGCTTAGGCGGGCGACAGCCGTTGTGGGGCATCGGCGTCACATCTTTGATCTTTGCTACGCGGATACCGGCACCGTCGATGGCGCGGATGGCCGCCTCGCGACCGCTACCGGGGCCCTTCACGTAGACTTCTACCACGCGCAGACCGGCTTCGTAGGCTACCCGGGCGGCATTACCGGAGGCAACCTGAGCGGCGTAGGGGGTAGACTTCTTGCTGCCGCGGAATTTCTCCTTACCGGCGCTGCCCCAGCTGATGACGTCACCCTGTTTGTTGGTGATCGAGATAATGATATTGTTGAAGGTAGCCTGGATATAGGCCAGTCCTTCGCTGTCTACCTTGACCTTGCGCTTTTTTACTACGCGGCCGCCGGGTGCTTGACGCTTTGCCATTACTTAGTCGCTTTTTTCTTGTTCGCTACGGTCTTCCGCTTGCCCTTACGGGTACGCGCATTAGTCTGGGTACGCTGACCACGCAGGGGCAGACCCTTGCGGTGGCGTAGGCCACGGTAACAGCCGATGTCCATCAACCGCTTGATGTTAGTGCTCACCTCGGTGCGCAGATCACCCTCTACCTTATACTCATTGGTGATGAGATTAGAGATAGTACGGATGTTTTCATCCGTCCAGTCCTGCACCTTGGTGTTATGGTCTACCTCGGCGCGGTCGAGGATCTCGCCAGCGCGGGTGGTGCCGACGCCGAAGACGTAGGTCAAACTAACAATGCCACGTTTGTTCCGCGGCAGATCAACTCCTGCAATTCGTGCCATGATGCTCGCTTATCCCTGCCGTTGCTTGAACTTCGGGTTCTTCTTATTGATGATGTAAACTTTGCCCTTGCGCCGCACGATCTTGCAATCGGCCGAGCGCTTCTTTACGGAGGGTCTGACTTTCATAATGGTTGATTTACGACCAGCGGCAGCGAGCGGGCTTATTTGTAGCGGTAGGTAATGCGCCCCCGACTCAGGTCGTAGGGGCTCATCTCCACGGCTACCTTATCACCAGGAAGGATTTTGATGTAGTGCATCCGCATCTTTCCCGAGATCGTAGCCTTGATTTCGTGATCGTTTTCGAGGCGTACCCGGAACATCGCGTTCGATAGGGCCTCCTCAATCACGCCATCCTGCTTGATCAGGTCTTTTTTGGACATCTTTTAAATTTCGGAGGGCAAAGGTACGATTATTTTCCGTACCACCCAAGCCCTACAACCAAGTTTTCGCTAGGCCATGACCAGCGGTTGGTACCGGGCTACCAGCTCTTCGTCAATATTATCTACCTCCCGCAAGTTTGGGTTTTCCCGAACAGCCTCTTCAATGGGTCGATGGTCACTCATTAATTCAGCCGGCGCACCATCCGGGGTGATCGCAATAGAGTGTTCGTAGTGAGCCGCCGGGCTACCGTCTACCGAGATGATGGTCCAACCATCGTCACGGCTCACCACACTGCGCTTACCTAGTGTGATCATGGGCTCGATGGCGATGATCAGGCCGGGCTTGAGTACCGGTCCTCGCCCGCGCTTTCCGAAGTTGGGCACATCGGGGGCCTCGTGGAGGTTACGTCCCAGTCCGTGTCCGACCAACTCCCGCACCGCCCCGTAGCCACTCTCGCGCTCCGTGTAGTACTGGATGGCGTAGCTGATATCCCCCACCCGGTTGCCCTGGCGGGCGGCGTCGATCCCTAGGTATAGGCTATGTTTCGTGCGGCGGCAGAGCTCCATCGTTTCCTCGGCCACGTCCCCCACACAGAAGGTGTAGGCTGCGTCTCCGTAGAAGTCATCCACTACCGTACCGCAGTCAATAGAGAGAATATCGCCGTCCTCAAAGATTTGATTTTGGTCGGGTAGTCCGTGCACTACCTCCTCGTTCTTCGATACCAGTAGGGTAGAGGGGCAACCGTACAGTCCCTTAAACCCGGGTACGGCCCCATTGTCACGAATAAACTCTTCGGCAAACGTATCGATCTCCTGGCCGGTCATCCCGGGGCGTAGGAGCTTTCCAACTTCAGCCAGGGTCTGGCACACCAACAAGCAGGCGGCGCGGCTGCGCTCGATCTCCTCCGGTGTTTTGTAAATCATTTTGCGGCCTTTCCTGCCCATAGTTCGGTGGGGTTTCAGCAGTAGGTAACGCGGCTAGGCGGTAGTAGTTGATGGGCGCCCCGATAGCCCCGATAGCTATCGGGGGGGGCGGTGCTGAGTAGGTAGCAGGAAGGCGAGCTTATCCTTTGCCTCCGGGTATAGCACGTGCTCGGTATCGGTGATCACCTCCGCACCCAGCTTTTGCACTGCTTTTTGCGAGCGGATGTTGCCCGTATAGACTAGAAACACCACGTCGTGTCCGAGCTCCCGGTGTACGTAGTCAATCAGTAAGGACTTCATGGACCCATTATAGCCCTTGCCCCAGAGGTTGCGGTCCAGGAAGGTCCAGCCGATCTCCGTAGCCGTCAGTGTCAGTGCTTTCAGGCGGGTGCTACCAATAATGCGTTCGTCGCGGCGGTCGATGAGCGTAAAGGCCCCCCGCCCGGCCAGTCCATCATCGAATAACGCGTCGAACACTGGGCGCTGGTAGCGGTCGGTGGCGCTGTGCTGCTCCCACATCAGTTTGTCGCCGGCTACGAGAAACAGGGGTTCGCGGTCCGCCTCCGTGGAGAGTCGGAGGCGGACCAGGTCGTTTTCCAGTGTGGGAAGGGGATTGGGTAGCATGGCGTAAAGTTAATTCGCGGAAGACCCATGCACCAAGGCCGAGTAGCCTCTGGCCCGAGCAGAGCCAACTCCCCGTCAGGCAGGCTCGGGCCGGAGGCCACTCGACCTTCTATCTTGCGCTTATCCTAATAAATGGTAACTACTTAGGTCAATAGGCTGAAGTCACGAAGTAGCCGTATTTTTTGGCCCGTGATGACCAAAGACGCACACATCGCGGCACTTCAGGCGCAAGTTAACCAGCTTACGGTTTTGCTGGATGCCGCCCTGGTCAAGATCGCTGAGCTAGAACAACGGCTTAACATGAACAGCCGTAACTCGGACAAGCCTCCTAGCAGTGACGGGTTAAGCAAGAAGCCGGCCCTGCCCCGTAAGCGCGGCTTGCGCAAGTCCGGCGGTCAGCCCGGCCACCCCGGTAGGACGCTAAACATGAGCGAGCGACCCGATCACCGGATCATTCATCCAATGACTGGGCCACGCTGTACGTGTGGCTGCGACCTCACGACGGTAAGCGCCCACCTGGACTGGGAGCGCCGCCAGGTATTCGATCTGCCCCCGACGCTGTTGGAGGTGACCGAACACCGGCGTGAGCACAAGACCTGCCCAGACTGTCAGCGCTTACATTTAGCCCCCTTTCCCCGGGACGTGAACGCTCCGGTGCAGTACGGCGAGCGAGTACGCAGCCTGGCGGTGTTGCTTAATGTGGAGCAAAGTCTCCCGCTGGCCCGGGTGCAGGAACTCTTCGCGGGCCTGACGGGCTACGGGATTAGTGCGGCCACCGTTCAGGCGGCCGTTGCGCGTACCTATGACAAACTGGAGATCGAAGAAGCGATCATCCACCAGGCGGTCCTCAAGAGTAGCGTAGCGCACGGTGACGAAACCGGAGCGCGCATTGCCGGTAAGCTACACTGGGTGCACGGCTTTAGCAGCCTGCTCTATACGCTTTACGTAGTGTACCGGCAGCGGGGCGGGGCGGTCATCAACGGTCCCGAGAGTCACCTGGCGGACTACACCGGACGCCTGGTTCACGACTGCCTGAACTCCTACCTGACCATGGCCGGTGGGGTCAAGCATAGTCTGTGCAACGCGCATTTACTTCGTGAGTTAACCGCACTGATGGAACTGCCCCCCGCAGCAGCCCTACCCACGAGTTGGCCGGCGGGGATGCACGCCCTACTGATGGACTACTACCGAGCCAGTGATCATGGTAAGGGAGTAGTGAGCAGTAAAGAACTTGCGGAACTAGACCGGCGCTACCGCGAGCTGTTGGCCCTGGCGGACCGCGAGGAACCACCCCCCAAACAGGGTAAGCGCGGGCGGCCCAAAAAAAGTAAGGGGCGCAACTTACGCGACCGCTTAGAGAACTGGCAGGAGGCCGTCTTAGCCTTTAGCCGCCATCCCGCAGTACCCTTCACCAATAATCTAGGGGAGCGTGATTTACGTCCCTGGAAGACCAAGCTCAAGGTGGCCGGCTGCTTTCGAACGCTACAGGGAGCGCAGTACTACGCGCGCATCAAGGGCTTTTGCTCTACGGCAAAAAAGCACGGCCGGGTAGTGTTTGATGAATTAGTCAACGTTCAGCGGAAAATGTCTTTCCTACGATTGACCTAAGTAGTTACAATAAATGACGGTAAGAAACTACTATGGATAGCCAGCACGCAATGCCCCTTCAGCAAGTACATAGTTACGGTCAGATATGGTCAGTACCTCCCGGTGGCTGTGATCAGTCATTAGAATACCCTTACTAAGCCGGTTACGTAGAATTGCCCCTTGCACATGTTCCACCGACAGCGGACTTAAGCCTGCATACGGCTCGTCCAGGAGGGTAAACCGGGTAGGGACTTCGAGTAGCACTAGGGTCTCGAACAAACGCCAGTTGAGCCTTGACATCCGATAGTGTTCCGTGCCGGCGAACTCAGGATAGCGCGTATAAAATGCTGACTCTTCAACTCGGTGTAAACGCAACACGTATTCCACCGTGAGATGATGGGGAAATATTCGCCCCTGCGATCTGAAAGTAATCAAACCAGGTATACGGTAAGGAACTCTGACCCGTCTACCATCAACGCTGATGAAGACATGCCGAGCCCGCAATTGGCCAAATAAAATTTGCAATAGTACACTCTTTCCTGCGCCATTCAATCCAAAAAGTCCCACTACTTCCCCTTGTTGCAAAGTGAGCGCGACGTCACGTAGCACCTCCCGGTCGCCGAAGCTGTGGCGGATAGAATCGGCGGCGATCACCAGAGCAACAAGATAAGTACTGCACAGAGTAGCAGATCAATTACCGCCGCGTAGCCGGTAAGCCACGATGGATGGAGGCCAAAATTCTGGTAAAAGGTCGCCACGCGTTGTCTACGTTGGTAATTCAGGTAGGCAAAGAGTGCCGTCGTAAATAACTTGAAATAAACGAGCGTGAGTAATAAAGGTGTACCAAACTGCCAGTACCTATAGCCTACGGTGCCGGTCATCAGTGCCGTTACCAGCCAGTAGGTCCGCCCGTAGAGCCAAAAGATACGCAAAAAGGTGAGTGGGGGAGTCAAAGTGAGGGAATAGCTTGAGCAATAGTATAGAGCAGACACCTCCAGCCCCGCCCCCGCGGCCCCGCCCCCCTTTATCCCTTGCCCCCTCTACCCTTGCCCCTTGCAAATCGTACCTTCGCCCGCATGGCCAAAGTCGTAGCGATCGCGAACCAAAAGGGCGGGGTAGGGAAGACCACGACCACCATCAACCTGGGGGCCTCGCTGGCGATCCTGGAGCGGCGGGTGCTGATCGTGGATGCCGACCCCCAGGCCAATGCCACCAGCGGAGTGGGCCTGCCCCCCGAGGAGCTCGAAGGGAGTATCTATAACGTACTCATCAACGGGCTGGACGTCAAGGAGGTGGTGTACGAGACCGAGACGCCCAACCTACACATCGTGCCCAGTAGCATCCAGCTGGTGGGGGCGGAGGTGGAGCTGATCAACCGCTTTCGGCGCGAGGACGTGCTGCGCAATACCGTGGTGGAGCCGCTGCGCAATCAGTACGACTACATCCTCATCGACTGCCTGCCAAGTCTAGGCTTACTTACCATCAATGCCCTGACGGCGGCCGACTCCGTGATCGTACCCGTGCAGTGCGAGTACTTTGCCCTGGAGGGACTGTCGAAGCTACAGGATACGATCCGGCTGGTGCAGCAGCAGCTTAACCCCAGGTTGGAGCTCGAGGGAATTCTACTTAGCATGTACGATCAGCGCCTACGGCTGGCCAACCTCGTGGTGGAACAGGTGCGTGAGACCTACGGGGATCAGGCTTTCCGTACGATCATTCACCGCAACGCCCGCATCAGCGAGGCCCCGAATATGCACCTGCCGGTGGTGATGATCAATGCCGGCAGCCGCGGGGCGGTGAATTTTTTAAACTTGGCGGAGGAGTTCCTGCTTAAGAATGGCGATGGGGGGTTAAGGGGTTAAGGGGTTATGGAGTTAAGGGACGGGGATGCTCGCTTCGCTCGGTAGTACAGCAGGATAGTCTAGTGCGGTCGCATTATACTGCCGTCTCGGTAGCTACCGGGAGCGAGAGCTTTGTAATTTTCCGCATCTACAAAGCTTCCGACGCCCCCCTTAACTCCTTAACCCCCTTACCCCTTAACCCCTTGTTGTCCCCCCATGTCCAGAAAAAAACGCCGCAAACCCACCACCCCCGCCCCCACCGCGCCGGCTACCAACCTACCCTCCACCGGCCGCTGGCGCTTCTTCGTGTGGATGTCGAGTTTCTTCTTCGTGGCTGGTTTGCTAGTGCAGCTGGACGTGATGACGGCCTGGCCGGGGGCCGAGGGCTTTGCGCTGGCCAATGCCGTGGGCATGGAATACGGCCCCTACTTACCCGCCGCGCTCAACCATTTACTGCTGCCGCTGGGTGAGTCAGTGACGGGGGCGAGTAATGCGAGCTTTTTGTTTCCCCGGTTGGTGTCGGCGCTGTGTCTGCTGCTGACCACGGTGTTCACCTACCGGTGGATGACGCAGCTGTTCGGGCGGCAGGTCAGTCAACTGACGCTGCTGTGTGCGGGGGCTACGTTCTTCTTACCCTTCTTTGGGAAGGTAGCTACGGCCGACGCGCTGGCGCTGCTGGGGCACTCGGGCATGTTCTGGACGGTATTACTGTTCGGGCTCACGAAGGATCGGCGTAAGCTCTTTCCCTTTGGGGCCTTTGCGCTGCTGGGGGCGGTCGCCGCACCGGTGTCTACGCTGCTGCTGGCGCTGATGCTGGTGATCCTGGCGGTGTTTCAGCGCATGGACTACGGCTGGCAGGTGCCGGCGGGTATCGCGGTGGGAGTATCCTGTCTAGTGCTGCTAGTGCAGGGGCCGCAGGAAGCCAATACGTATTGGTTCTACGGGCAGGAGGATAGCCGGGTACTGGATCTATTGTACTACGGGCTACTAGGTATGCTGCCGCTGGCCGGCTGGCTGGTGGCGGGGATTCGCGACCTGGCGTTCAAGGGGCAGAAATTCGAGCAGTTCTCACTCATTGTGAGTATGGCGCTGGTGGGTACCCTACTGGCGCAGTCGCTGCTCTTTATGCTGCTGCTAGCGCTGGTGGCGGGCAAGCAGATGCAGCTGTACTTTGATGGGAACTATCCGTGGAAGGACTACGTGAAGACGGTGTCGGTGCTGCACCTGGTGGTGGCATTTGTCGCTGCTTTTTTGCTGCTCACCGGCGGCGGCATTGCCTTTCCCGGGGCGGGCTTCCGGGCGGCGCTGGGCATGGCGGCGGCCTACTGGATCTTCAGTTTGCTGGCGGTGCTGGGTATCTTTGGTGAGCGGCGCGACTTTGCCATTGGGGGCTCGGTGTTGGCGGGGCTACTGACGATCATGTTCTTCTGGGTGCAGGTGTATCCCTATTTGGAGGCGGAGCGGTCGTGGCCGCGGCGTTTGTTGGAGACGGTGGAGGTAGCACCCAGTACGCTGCGGTTACCGGATGAGGCCAATGAGAGTGAATTGAGTTCGGCCCTCCCGTACTTCGAGCGGGCGGGGTGGACGCTGGGGGAGACGGGGGCGTACGAGCTTTACCGGGGAGAGGCTACGGATAGTGTAGCCGTGGGCGGCGGTGCGCAGGTGCGGGGGCGGATGATTTTGCGGCCTAGTGGGTTTGGGTTGCGGGGGGTGGGGGAGTAGCTCTGCTCGCTGGCGCTCGTGGGTTCACCACGGAGCGCCCTGCGGGCTACACAGAGCTGTCGTCGTAGGGAGGGAAGCAGAGGCCAGCACCTAGCGGTGCTGCGCGCGGTCACTTTGTGAAACCTCAGTGAAGCCCTCAGTTACCTCCGTGGTGAATCTGCCCTTCCTTCATCACAAAGTCCACCTCCAGCATCACCCCAATATCCTCCGTAGGGTCACCCGGCACGGCAACGATATCGGCCAGGTAGCCCGCCTGGAGCTGGCCGAGCTCTTCCGCCATACCCAGGACCTCGGCAGCGGTGACGGTAGCCGCACGAATGGCCTCCAAAGGTGGTACACCCGCCTCGACCATGTACACGAACTCCTTGGCATTGTCCCCGTGGGGGCTCACACCCGTGTCGGTACCGAAGGCAATCTTCACGCCGTGGTCGTAAGCGTTTTTGAAGGTCTCCTGCAGCGCCGCACCGATGCTAAGCGCTTTCGGTACGATTACGGCCGGGAAGTACCCCGGAATTTTCGCCTTCTCCGCCACGAACTTACCTGCACTCAGCGTAGGCACGTAGTAGGTGCCGTGCTCGATCATCAGGTCCATGGTTTCCTCGTCCATTAGGCTGCCGTGCTCGATGGTGGTAATGCCGGCGCGCACGGCCCGCTTCATGCCCTCGGTGCCGTGGGCATGGGCGGCGGTGTGCATGCCGTAGTCCTTGGCGGCGGCTACGATGGCAGCCAACTCTTCGTCGGTGAACTGGGGGCCGGAGCCGTCCTTTGCTACACTCAGTACCCCGCCGGTAGCTGTGATCTTGATGCAGTCCGCGCCGTTCTTGTAGCGGGTACGCACGGCTTTATAGGCTTCTTCCGGACCATTGATCACTCCGGCATCCGGACCGGCATCGAAGGTCAGTTCGTCGTTGCGGCCATTGCTGGGGTCGGCGTGGCCGCCGGTGGTAGCGATGGCCTTCTCGGCGGTGAAGATGCGGGGTCCGACCACGTATCCCTTGTTGATGGCGTCGCGTAGACTCACGTTGACGCCGCTACCACCCAGGTCGCGCACGGTGGTAAACCCAGCCTCCAGGGTTTTGCGGCAGTAGTCGGTGGCGCGCAGGGCTACGTCGGCCGGGTCCAGGGTGAAGCGTTCCATATAGGCGGTCGGACTACTCTGGCTTTCGATGTGCACGTGCAGGTCGATGAGGCCGGGCAGCACGGTGTGGTCGCGCAGGTCGATGGCCGTAACCCTGTCGGCGGGCTCGGTGTAGCCGTCTTCTACCGCGGTGATGCGGCCGTCGGTGACGATTAGGGTCTTTTCCGTGAGTACCTCGTCGTCGGTACCCGTGATGAGCTTCCCGCAGTGCAGGTAGGTCGTCTGGGCAAAGGTTAGTAGGGGTAGGAGGCAGAGCGCGAACAGGAGTTTCATGTCGAGCAAGGTACGGTAAGCCCGATCTTACCCCGTCACTGAGTTGCGTTTACCTACAGTAGACCGTACTTTGGCTTACCAAACCGTACTACTATGAGCAAGGAACGCATCGGCCTCATCCTCATCGGCCTCGTCGGCCTGGCCCTGCTCGGCAGCGGCATCATGAAATTCACCCAACCCGCCGAGATGGTCGAGGCTATGGGCGTAGGTCCTCTCCTCACTCTGGCCGTGGTCGAACTACTGATCGTGGCGGCCCTCATCATCCCCCGCACCCGTATGCTGGGCATCATCCTGGCAGCTAGCTATATCGGCGGCATCATCGCCTTCAGTTGGCTGGTAGAGGGCGAGACGCCGATCGTGGGTATCGTGCTGAACAGCTTGCTCTACGGCGGCGCGGCACTTTATCGTCCCTGGGTTACGGATAGTTCTGTAGTAGGTAGTTCTGTAGCGCAGTAGGTAGCTGAGACAGCTACCGCATTACAGAACTGCGACACTACAGAACTACTACACCTTGCTCCATTTTTGATCACCACGGGAGTTTTCTACCACTACTTCCACGAAGCGCATGCCACGGAGGCCGTCCTGTACGGTGGGAAAATCGGATTCTAGCGTGGTAGGCTCCCGCCCCTCCATACGGGCCCGTACCGTGTCGGCGAAGTTGCGGTAGATGTTGGCGAAGGCCTCCAGGTAGCCCTCGGGGTGGCCGGCCGGAATGCGCTGTGCACGCTGGGCCGCTTCGGTAAGCGCTCCGCCTACTCCGGTACGGAATAGCTTCGACGGCGCGTCGTGCTCCTTTACAATTAGGGTGTTGGGTTCCATCTGGTGCCACTCGATGCCACCGGTCTCGCCCCAGAGGCGGATGTTGAGGCCGTTCTCCTCGCCGGCGGCAATTTGCGAGCAGTGTAATACACCCTTTGCTCCCTCCTCAAAGCGGAGTAGGATGTTGGCGTCATCGTCCAGCCGTCGACCCTCCACGAAGGAGGTGAGCTCGGCACAAACCTCAGTGACCTTCAGCCCCGAGATGTACTCAGCCAGATTTTCGGCGTGAGTACCGATGTCGCCCATCGCGCCGCCCATACCGGATTTCTCAGGGTCAACCCGCCAGCTCGCTTGCTTGGAGTCGGTGTCCTCCAGCTTCGTGCTCAGCCAGCCCTGGGGGTACTCCACCACGATCTTACGAACTTTCCCGAAGTCGCCCCGGGCCACCATATCGCGGGCCTGCTTGACCATGGGGTAGCCGGTGTAGTTGTGGGTGAGGGCGAAGACGAGGCCGGTTTTTTCGACCAGGTCCACTAGCTGCCGGGCCTCGTCGACGTTGAAGGCCAGGGGCTTATCGCATACTACGTGAAAGCCGTTCTCCAGCGCCATCTTCGCCGGACCGAAGTGCACGTGATTCGGCGTGACAATGGATACGAAGTCCATCCGCTTACCCTCCGGCAGCTCCTTTTCGGAACGGATCATCTCTTCGTAGCTACCGTATACACGGTCGGCCGGCAGGAAAAAGTCCTCCCCCGACAGCCGTGACTTTTCGGGATTCGAGCTAAAGGCGCCACAGACGAGCTCAATCTGCTGGTCTAGGGCCGCAGCAAAACGGTGTACCCCTCCGATGAAGGCTCCGCGGCCTCCACCGACCATTCCCATGCGTAGTTTTCTTGGCATTTTGTCGATAATTTTCTTATTTGGCAAGTATAGGGAAAAGTGACGGGTGCGAGGTGATCGCGTAGCGATTACCCCCTCTGTGCCCTCCTATCCCGACCGCCTCCGTGACACTCTGTGGGCTTACACCAGGGGCCCCCTACCCCTGCTGACGCGCGTGTACTCTGTGTTGAGCCCCACGAGCGCAAGCGAGCTGAGCCGCACAGCAAAGCCCCGCCCGACCAACATCGAACGGGGCTTCACCCAAAGAACCATGGAAGGACGGCCTTATTTAAACAGCCACCGGCTTATCCGCCTCCGCCCTCACCTCCTTGACCTCCTGGTCGCTGGAAAGATCGTAGACAATGGGACTAGCGATGAAGATCGACGAGTAAGTACCCACCACGATACCCACCAGCAGCGCAAAGGCAAAGCCCTTAATGCTCGCCCCGCCGAAGAGGAACAGCACCAGCACCACCAGAATAGTCGTGAACGAGGTCATCACCGTACGGCTGATCGTGGAGTTGATGGCGTCATTGATGAGGTGCTCGCGGTCGCGCTTGGTGTAGCTAGTGAGGTACTCGCGGATGCGATCGAAGACCACCACCGTATCATTGATGGAGTAGCCAATCACCGTGAGGATGGCCGCAATGAAGGCCTGGTCAACCTCCATGTTAAAGCCAATCCAGCCCCAGCAGGCGGCAAAGACGCCCATGGTGATGATGGTATCGTGGAACAGGGCAACCACCGCTCCGGTAGAGTACCGCTTACCCTTGAAGCGTAGCAACAGGTAAAAGAAGATACCCAGCAGGGCCACGATGCCGGCCTCGAGGGCCGACCGCTTGATGTCATCCGCAATGGTAGGACCCACCTTGCTCACGCTAGTGATGTGCGTGCCGCCGTCGAATTCCGTGTTGCTGAAATCCTGTAGTGTTACCGCCTGATCGCCCGTAGCTGCCGTGACCCCCTCGTAAAGGGCGGCAAGCACCACGTCCTGCGGTTCCTGGCCGTCGATCTGGGCGGTCTGGTCGATGAGGTAATTGGTGACGATGTTGTAAGTATTGTCAGCATCGACCGATTTGATGGTAGGCACTCCCTGTAGCGGCCCTTCCAGTGCGTTGCGCAGTTCCTGGGCGGAAACGTCCTTATCCATGACCACCGTGTAGCTGTAGCCTCCCTTGAAATCTACCCCCAGGTCGAAACCGCGGGTGAAAATAAAGAATAGGGAGATCACCACCAATACCGCGCTGATGCCGTAGCTGATCTTACGGAAGCTGAGCCAGTCGACGTTGACGTCGGCAAAGAGGTTCTCGCTGCCGCCAGTCCAGAAGGTCATCGTGCCCTTTTTTTCGATCCAGTAGTCGACCATCAGGCGGCCCACCAGTACGGCAGTAAAGACCGAGGCAATCACACCTACAATAAGCACCACGGCAAAACCCTTGATGGGACCGAGGCCGAAGTAGGCCAGTACCGCGGCGACCAGAATAGTCGTCACGTTAGCGTCGATGATGGTAGAGTAGGAGTTAGCAAAGCCGTCACGCACCGCGTTGGGCACGGTCTTACCGACCCGCAGTTCCTCCCGGACGCGCTCGTAGATGATCACGTTGGCATCCACGGCCATACCGATGGTAAGTAGAATACCCGCGATACCCGGCAGCGTAAGTACGGTACCAAGACTAGCCAGGGCACCGAAGATGAACACCAGGTTCAGCAGCAGCGACACGATGGCCACCACGCCGGCCCCACCGTAGTAGAAGAGCATGAAGGCCAGTACCAGTCCGAAGCCAATTAGCAGCGCCGTGATGGAGCTGGTGATGTTGGCCTCGCCCAGCGAGGGGCCGACGATGCTTTCCTGGATAATCTGCGTACGGGCGGGCAGGCGACCTACCTGGAGAATGTTAGCGAGGTCGGTGGCCTCCTGTACGGTGAAGTCACCCGTAATACTGGTGCTTCCACCCGTGATCGGACCGTTCACCCGCGGGGCACTCACCACCTGGCTATCGAGCACGATGGCGACCTGGCGGTTGCCGGAGTTCGCGGCCTCGGTGGTCATGCGGGCCCAGATGCGGCTGCCCTCGGAGTTCATCGTCAGGTTCACCGCCACCTGTCCGCCGGGCTCGGGACCGGAGCCGGCGCGCGTCACGTACTCACCCGTGAGGGGAGCTACGCCGTCGCGCGGCAGGTCGAGCTGGTAGAGTTGATAGAGATTACCCGGGGTGCCCTGGTCGTCGGCCGGTAGCGGCGTCTCGGAGAAGCGGAAGGAGGCATTGCGGGGGAAGAGCCGCTTGATCTCCGGGTCGTTCAGGTACTGCATCACCCGCTGACGGTTGCCACCCTCGGCGATACCGAGTACGGCAGGACCGAAGTTGCCGTTGTTGGGCGTCAGCACACTGAAGAGCGGACCGGCGGTCTGGTTCTGTACCTCGCGCTCGTTGATGGAGGCGATGCTATCGGTCAGGTTGCCGAGCTCGTCAAGGGCGTAGACCGTATCGTACACGGTGGTGGTCTGATCGACAACTGAGCTATCCAGCCCTGCGGCTAGGTCCTGCCGCCGTTGCAGCAGCTGGTCAGCCTGGATCAGCGCGTTGATGCTGTTCTGGTCTACGTTGAGCACGTCGAAGAACTCCAGGTTGGCCGTCCCGGTCAGGAAGGCGCGGGCCCGGGCGGGGTTTTCGATACCGGGCAGTTCGACCACGATAAGGTCACGCTCGGCATCCAGGGCTACGTTGGGCTGTACCACACCGAGCTGGTCGATGCGGTTGCGCAGCATGACGAAGGTCAGGTTAACGGTCTCGTCGGCCTTTTCGCGCAGAATGCGGAGCACCTCGGCGTCGCTGGTGTTGATACCGACCTGATCGCGCAGGGCATCGTTGCGGCTGAAGATGGTGGCCAGCTTTTCGTTGTCGCCGGCGCGTTCGCTCCAGGCGTTACCGAAAAGGGTGATAAAATCGTCGTCGGCCGACTGCTGCGCTTGGGAGGCTGCTTGGATGGCTTCTTCAAATGTGGGGTCCTTGCTATTGCGGGCCAGACTCAACAGGAACTCCCGTAAGTCGACCTGTAGGACGACCGACATGCCGCCCTTGAGGTCCAGGCCCAGGGCCAGCTGCTGGGCCTTGAGGTCTTGGTAGGTGTAGGATTTGATCAGGGGCAGTCTAAAGACCTCCTGATCGGAGATGCTGTCCAGATAGGACGCGCGAGCAATGCGATACGCTTCGCCTGAGTCGTCACCCGTCACGTTCTGCGCGTAGTCGTCGGCATCGTTTTCCACCGCATTGGTGGGGATGACGAAGAGGTACTGCGCGATCGTTACGAGGAGCATGACGACAAGGAAAAACTTGATCAGTCCCTTGCCTTGCATAATGAAGAATTTAGGTTCCGGCGGAGCCGCCGTCGGAAATGGGCGGACCACCATTTGAAGAAGGATGGTGAAAGTCCCTCCGCGCCAGAGCCTCCCAAGACCGGGCGCACGAGGGGGCGCAAATATACGGCTTGCGGGCCGGAAAAATTGTTCCCGTCGGCCCACATACAGTCTGTAACGATCCCCGTACGAACATAGGTAGACAACTTTCCCGTTACAGTGCACAAGCCCCCCCAACCGAATTACACTGTGCCTTATCCCTTTCCGCCGGCTGCTAGTATGCGCACCTTACTGCTCTTCGTGGGTGTCTGTCTGTGTCATCCCATTGTCCTGGCTCAGTCGCCCCTCGACGTAGGCCTTCACGTTTCTCCGCAATTGCGCTACATCAGTTCTTCGGCCCCCGACGGGGTGCAACGGCGCGTTACTACTACTGGTAAGGACGGGCTTGCGGTCGGCGCGGTGGCCGGTGGCTACTTGGAGTACGCCCTGTCTGACCGCTGGTACGTACGCGGGGGCATCGACATAGCCTACAAGCGCAACTACTATGCTACGCAGCGCACGGTATTCGAGGTTGACTCGGTCAGCACCGGGCGCAACTTTATCAGCTACGCCAGCATCGAGCTGCCGGTGGCCATCCTGTACCGCTTCGGCTACAAGCGCAACTACGACACCTGGCTGCTGGGGGTAGCCACCACCCTCACCCGGTGGGGCGGCAACCCGCGCATACTCTCGAGTTTTTCGGGCACTACGAAGGATAACGTGGACTACCCACGGCGTAGTGTCACGATCTTCGGAGGTTACGAGCGCTACCTCTCTTCGGTGATCGTGCTGGGGCTGGAACCCTACCTTTCGTATGTGCCTACTAAGTTCACGATTGAGAACTCGACTACTGCTAAGGTACGTTTTGAGGCGGGGCTTTCTGTGCGTTTGCACTTGGATAACTAATGCCCCACTGCACACTGCGTGCCCCCCCTAAAGCGCCACCGGCACCACATGCCAAAGCCCAGCCGCCACCAGTGCCCCAATCGTAGGCCCCACCACTGGTACCCACGCATACCCCCAGTTACTCCCCCCCTTATGCGGTAGGGGAAGCACGGCGTGCGCAATCCGCGGCCCCAAATCCCGCGCCGGATTGATTGCGTAGCCCGTAGGCCCCCCCAGCGAGAGCCCAATCCCCAGCACCACTAGAGCTACCGGTAGGGCATCCAGCGCGCCGAGGCTACCGGGAGAATCACCAAACTTAGGTCCCGTGATGTAAAGCACCGCAAAGACCAGTACGAAGGTGCCAATAGCCTCGGTCAGTACGTTAGATACGCCGTTCGGGATGGCCGGATCGGTACCAAAGGTAGCCAGCACCAACCCGGTATCCTCGGTGGCCGCGTAGTGGTCGCGGTAGGCCAGGATGACCAGCAGTTGGCCCAAAAAAGCCCCGATAAACTGCGCCAGTACGTAGCCCGGCACGAGGGCCCATTCGAACTTGCCTACCGTAGCCAGCCCCAGGGTAACGGCCGGGTTCAGGTGGGCACCGCTCAGGGGGGCGGTAATAAAGACGCCTACGAACACCGCCACGGCCCAGGCCACGGCAATCGGCATCAGGCCCTCTCCGTTACCCTTCGTTCCCTTCAGTAGCATATTAGCGACCACGCCGTTGCCCAGCAAGACTAAAATGGCGGTACCGAGTAGCTCACCGGAGTAGGCAATGAAGTCGAGCGTAGACACAGAGGAGAAGGTTTACCGGTGATGAACTGCCGGTAATATACAGGTCGGTCCCTTAGCGAATCGTAGTCCCTAAACTCAGTTGATTCACCCCCCCACCCAGGTGGTAGGTACCCCGCCCGTAGGCGATGCTGAAGCGCCGCGTCTGCCAGGCAAAGCCGAAACTGTACCCCGCCCCCGAGCGGAAGTCCGTCAGCCGCAGCTCCCGCCGCAGTCCGTGGTTGTAACCAATGCGGGCGCTCAGGTTGCGCTGCTTGCCGATGAGGAGTTCTCCGTTCACCACGAAGTGCCGGGCCAGATTGTCGAAGAAGACTGCACCTGCGCCCCGCCCGCCCGTCTGCTGCTCCCCCAGGAAGGTCAGCGTACTGTTGTCCTCCGCGTTGGGGTCGTCGTAGATCACGTTCCAGCGGTCGAGGTAGCGGTACACGACGGAGAAGCGGAAGGGCAGGTACTTGAGCTCGCGTACGATGCCCAACTGGAGCTCGAAGGGCATGGGCTCGCGGGCATCGCCGTAATGGGTCAACTGGCGACCGAAGTTGCGTGCTAATAGTGAAATCTGAAAGCGCCCCGTCGTATCCTGGTAGTGCACCCCGGCATCCAGGCCCAGGCCGAGACTATTGTAGCCGGCCAGCTGGGAGGCCAGTACCTTCACGTTGACCCCCACGCTGAGCCGCTCCTCGATCTGCCGCGCCGCCCCTACACTGAGGGCGAACTCCGAGGCACTAAAGTCGCCCAGCGCCTGTCCGGTGGCGTCGCGCCGCACCAGATCACCGCCGTAGTTGATGTACTGTAGTCCAGCCTGAAAGGTGGTCCTGAGTTCCTCGCGGTAGCGCGCGTAGCCCAGGTAGCTGTTGTTGATGCCAGAAGGGAGAAAGGCGTGGCTGAGGGCGACCTTACCGTGCATGCTGGGGTTGAGCAGACTGGGATTACGGTTGGCCAGCGTGATGTCGTCGTCCATCAGCGCTATGTGGTGACCGCCCAGGGCCGCCACCGTGGCGGAATTGGGAGCGTTGAGGAACTCGTAGGCGGAGATGCCGCCGATCTGCGCCGCCGCCCCGCACCAGACTAGGGTCAATACCAGTACCACCACACATCGCATAGCCCGCAAGTTACGCAAGCCTAGACGCCCGCCGCCGCTAGTTCGTGGCATTGACTCCCGGCGGACGCGTCATATCCGGCGGATCAGCCGGGGCCGGGCCCCCATCCTCCCGCCGCCACTGCGTGGTACACACACCGGTCTGGCAGTCGCGTACCGCGGTCAGCTCCCCGTTCTGCTCGTCAAAAACGAAAAGCGTACCCTGTTCCTTGCCCTCCAAATAGGTACCCGCCGCGCTGGGCTGGCCGTTTTCGTACCATTCGCGAAAGGGTCCATTTTCGCGATTATCGGCGAAGGCGACCTTCTCGCGTACGCCGCCATCGGGCCAGTAGCGGGTCCAGATATTACCCATGCTGCCGCCCACGTACTGGCCGCGCAGCCGCATGTTGCCCAAGCTATCGTAGGTGATGTACTCGCCCTCGAACTGTCCGGCACGGTAGTTTTCTACGATCTCCGGCTTGCCATCGGGATAGTAGGCCGTGCGTAGACCGTCGAGCTTGCCGCCGGTGTAGTTTTCTTCGGCTACCAGGTTTCCGTCCGGGTCGAAGCGTCTGGCTACTCCCTCCCGCTGTCCGGTTTCGGGGTCGGCGGTGTAGTCGGTGCGGTAGCCCAGGTCGTCGGTTTCCGTGTGTTCCTCCAGGGCGCGTCCGCAGGTGCAAAGCTGAAGGAGGAGAAGCGAGGCTATGAGGTAGCGCATAGTAACGTAGGTTGGGCTCAGGAAACGCTACTTTGGCCGGCCACCGTATGTTCAATCCGTCGCCCATGTTCCGCCTGTTGATCGCCCTTCTCATTTCATCGTGCACCTGCGGACGCGCCCCCGAACCTACCCAGGATGCCGAGCGCCCCGCCGAAGTCCGCGGAGCTATTGAGGAGCGCCTCATCACCGAGCTGAGCCCCTCCGACGATCTGGCCGGTCGCCAGCGTAATGCCATCATCAACCGGGCCATCGACCGCAACTACGATGTGTATGCCGCCCCGGAGGGTTACTTCTACGAGGTGCTGGATACGGGGCGGTACAATGCGCTCGTGGAGGGCGATATCGTGAGCGTGCACTACGTAGGCACCTTCCTCGATGGCACGGAATTCGACAATAGTTTTAGGCGAGGCACACCGCTCCGCTTTCGGGTGGGGGATCTGATACCGGCCTGGAACCTGGCGCTACAGCGGGTACGGCCGGGGGCTAGGCTACGGATTTTGACGCCGAGTAGTCTGGCTTATGGGGAGGAAGGACTGGTGGCCCCGAATGGTGATACACTGGTGCCGGCGAACACATCGCTGGAGTTCCTGATCGAGGAGATCACAATTTTAGAGGAATGATTACTGCTTGGCGGTAGCCTCCGGCAGCTCGTAGCTGATGTCGAAGTCGTCGAGCACGGCATCAAGGATGCGGTCGTCACCCTCCGTATATTTATGCTTTAGCTTATGGCCGTAAAAGCCGGCCAGCGTAGCCCAGTAGCGGGCGGTCAGGCCACCGCGCAGCCCCTTGATGAGGTCGTAGATGGGCTCCTCCGTCTCGCGCTCGATCATGGCGATGAGCACCTTACCCTGGGTCTTGGACATCTTTTTGAGGGGTTCCTCGAACTTGGTTTCGAGCTCGTCCTGGAGTCGCTTGATGTACTTACGGCGGTCGCGCTTGCTCATGTTCTGGGTCATGTACTCCGTTTCGCGGAAGATGCGGATGGCGTCCACGGCGTAGGGGTAAGCCCGCTGGGCGTAGATGCGGTAGCGGCGGTAGAGCTTGTACTCGTCCTCGTTGGCGAAGAACTCCGGCGAGCTGATGCTCACGTCGCTCAGTTCGGCGATGATGAGGGTGTCGCCGCAATCATCGAGGGTATAGGGGTAGTACTTGCCGTCTACCTTGGTGTAGCCGGTCTGGGCTACGGCCAGGAGGGAGCAGGTAAAAAAAGCAAGACCGAAGAAAAGATGACGCATGCGCGGGGATGTGTTCCGTAAAGTAAATGCTTCGCGGGCGGGTCTAGGTGTGCTGGGGGCGTTAAATCTTTGGAATTTGCGAGTAAGTGGCTGCGGCGCTAGCGCGCCTGGCAGGGGGTGTAGTCTGTGGTTCATAAAATGAAGTAAGGCACGCAGTGCCGTACGCCGTATTACCCCTCCGTGGTAAATACTTCTAATGACGCAGCCATAGCCCCGTCGAAGCACTCCAGATCCACCCCACTACGCCCCCCCCCGAAGTACCCTATTAGCCGCTCCGTAGGCATATTCCCCGTCAGCTCATCGCGGGCCATAGGGCAACCCCCGAAGCCGCGGATCGCTCCATCGAAGCGGGTACAGCCTGCCTCCGCTGCCGCCACTACCTTTTCTTCCCAGGTAGCAGGAGTGGTGTGCAAATGAGCCCCGATCTCTAGCTGGGAGTAGCGGGGGATGAGGCTCGAAAACAGGTAGGTAATACTGGCCGGCGAGCTCACCCCGATGGTGTCCGAAAGCTGAAATATCTTGATGTCGAGCGCAGCCAGGCGGGCCAACCACTGCTCCACCACCTCCACGTTCCAGGGATCGCCGTAGGGGTTGCCGAAGCCCATACTGAGGTACACGACCAGTTGCTTACCGGCCCGCAGGGTGAGCTCCTGGATTTGCTTGACCCGCTCTACGCTATCGGCCAGGGTAGCGTTGGTGTTGCGGAGCTGGAAGGTCTCGGAGACGGAAAAGGGGTAGCCCAGGTAGTCGATCTCGGGGTGCTGCAGGGCGGCTACGGCACCGCGGCGATTGGCGACGATGGCCAGGAGCTTGGTCTGGGTCTGGCTCAGATCGAGGCCGGCAACCACCGCGGCCGTATCGCGCATCTGGGGGATGGCCTTGGGGGAGACGAAGCTGCCGAAATCGAGGGTATCGAAGCCGCAGGCCAGTAGTTGCTGCATGTAGGCCGTCTTCACCGTAGTAGGAATGAAGGCGTGCCGCCCCTGCATCGCATCGCGGGGGCACTCGATCAGTTTGACGTGTGCGCTACTCCTTTTCACCTGGCCCGACAACACCACCGCCCCCCGGGTAGTTTCCTTGCTAACCTATCGCCCCCCACCATGCTTAAGCACGCTACTAGCCTGACCGTCATCGGTTTCGTCCTCTTTTTTCTGGGCCTGGTCTCCATCCTGCTCAACTTCGTGGGCGTGGATATTTTCTTCCTTTCCTGGCTGTATAATTATAGCGTAGCGCTATCCTTCGCGGTGCGGCTCTTCATGATCATTGGTGGGGTAATACTGATCTACGTGGGGCAGACAGACTGGTCGCGGGAGGAGCTTTGACCACTACTTCAGCACACCGGCACCCTCACGCTGTAGCACCGCCTGCTCTCCCGTACAGTCGATAATCGTACTGGCCTGCATGCCCCCGATACCTCCGTCGATGATCGCATCCACCCGCTTGCCGAAGGCCGTATTGATCTCGTGGGGGTCGGTGTAGTACTCCATCACCTCGTCCTCATGCTTGACACTGGCGGTGAGGATGGGCCGGCCCAGACCGCGGACCAGGGCGTCCACGATCGGGTTGTCGATGATGCGGACCCCGATGGTTTCCTTGCGGTTTTTGAGCACCTTGGGGGTACGGTTGTTCGACCGAAGGATGAAGGTAAAGGGGCCCGGTAGGTTGTGCTTCATGACGCGGAATACGTCGTTGTTGATGGTAGCCGAATACTCCGTGACCTGGCTGATGTCTTGACAGATAAAACTGAACATTGCCTTCTGGGGGTCGATGCCGCGGATCTGCGCCACCCGCTCTACGGCGTTTTTGTTGGTGATATCGCAGCCGATGCCGTAGACGGTGTCGGTGGGATATATGATCACCCCGCCCTCTTCGAGAATGTCGACCATTTGCTTGATCAGCCGCGGTTGGGGGTTATCGGGATTTATGGATACCATCATAGTACACTGGGTTTTGCCGTAAAGTACAATCCACCTACTGGCTGCGCTGTTCGAGGCTACCTCCAGTAGCTGAACCAATCACGTGCGCTGTATTGCCTGCACCGGATCGAGCCCCGCGGCCCGCCTGGCCGGATACGTCCCAAACACGATCCCCGTCAGTACCGCCACGGCGGCCACCACCAGCATCGTCTGTGCGCTAAACACCGCCTGAAATTCAAACTTTGCGAAGTAGGAGATCGTCGCCGCACAGAGTAGCGCCATCACCGCACCCAGCAGTAAACCAAATACACTACCGATCACCGAGATCGCCACACTCTCCGACAAGAACTGGGTGATGATGCGCCGCCGATTGGCTCCCACCGCCTTACGCACCCCGATCTCCGCGGTACGCTCCGTGATCGACATCAGTAGTACGTTCATCACGCCCACGCCGCCCACGACGACGGCAATACCGATCAGGAAGCTCCTCACCAGCCGGAAGATGCTGAAGCCCAGCTCTAGGTTCTCGACCATTTCCAGACTGGCGATCGTCTCCACCGGCTCCTCAATAGCGGGAAAGCGCTCGGTAAACCAGGTGTCGATAAATTCCTTGCCCGGCCGCACGTCCTCAATACGCGCGAAGTTGACCAACCCGGAAGCGGAGTAGGGGGCGGCCGCGGTATCCCGGGCCAGCAGGTCTAGCGGGAACATGGCCTCCAGCACGTCGTCGTCCTCTTCGGCCGGTGAGATACCCACGATGTCCATGTCCTGCCCCGCCATGGCCAATTGCATTCCCAGGGCATCTTCCGCCCGTCCGTCGGTACCCACCAGCCGGTGGGCCAGGCGGTGACTGACCACTACGACGCCCCGCGCGGCCTCACCGTCGCCGGCGCGTAGCATACGACCGTAGACTACGCTATCCACTGTTTCTACGATGGGCAGGGAAACGACCGTGTAGCGTACGCCTAGTGTTTCTGCGGTATCCGGCCGTTCGACCAGCGAGGTGCCAATCACGAAAAGCTGGCTGGCGGCGGGGTAGGGCAGGGCGGCCGGCATGCTGTCCATGAGCGGCTGGGAGATCTGGGCTTTCTCCGTGAGGGGCACCCGCAGTCCGTCGATCACTTTGAACGTCTTTTGCCGCACGACCACCGTTTCCATCGAGGTCTTATCGGCGATGCTGTCGCGGGCGAGCGTTTCCAGTCCGTCGATCAGGGCCAGCATCGTCACCAGCGCCCCCACGCCGATGATGATGCCGAGCACGGAGAGGAAGGTCTGGAAGAAGTTAGAGCGCAGGTTACGGAAGGCCTCCACGAAGGCGGTACGAATGGCGGTAAGCATGGGCGCAGTATAGACATGACTTCATTAAACCACCGACTCGATTAGACGCTGGGCCGATTTCCGTCGACGAAGGCCCCCGCCGTAGCTTTACCCCATGATCGTTCTTTACCTCACCTTCGGGCAGGACCCCCGCGTACATCAGCAGGCTGTCTTCTCCGCACTCACCCTGTTGCAGAGCGGGGCGGGGTCGCAGGTGCAGCCAAACTGTGTGGTGTATACCGACGCCCCCGCCTTCTATACCCTCCTGGGCGACCGGGTCGACCTCCAGGTGACCGGTCCGGACCAATTGCAGGAGTGGCGGGGCCCCCACGATTTTTTCTGGCGCATCAAAATTAAGGCCCTGGAAGCCCTACAGCAGCAGTACCCAGGCCAGTCCCTGCTGTACCTCGACGCCGATACCTTCTGCTTCGGGCAACTCGGTGATATGACCGATACCCTCGCTAGCGGGACCCACCTCATGCACGCCCGGGAGGGCCGGCTCGATGCATTGCCCACCAGCACCGAGAAGAAAATGTACCGGCAGTGCCGTGGTAAGACCTTTGCCGGACGCACTATCACCGGCAGTGACACGATGTACAATGCCGGCGTAGTGGGCCTGGCCGCGGAACGGGCAGCGGAGGCCATCGCGCTGGCCCTAGCCCTCTGCGACGCGCTGTGCGCCGCCGGTGTGACCCGCCGCCTGGTGGAGCAGTTCGCCCTCTCCCTGGCCCTAGCCGTGAGCGGTGAACTCGCCGCCGCCAACGGTACCATCGGACACTACTGGGGCAATAAGGCCGGCTGGAACGAGCGCATCGCCACGTTCTTTCTGGAGCACCACTTACGCGGTAGCAGTTTGGAGCAGCAGCTTAGGACGAGTAGGGAGGTGGACTTTGCCGCCCTGCCGATCTACCTGCGTTCCTCTAGCACCGAGCGCAGGTTGAGCCGGTGGGTAGCCAGTACCTTTGCTAAGGGACTATACACCTACATTCCCCGGCCGGGCGAGCCCACCAGCGATCTTTCCGAACGGCTACTAGCCCGCCGGCCGTAGAACCCGCCCCGCCCCCCGGGCGTATAAACCGCATGGCAAAGTATAGCATCGACCTGAAGGCCGGCAAGGTCGCCGAAGATAAGGCCGTCAGTACGCGCGGGCAGACCATCGTAGGCATCGACCTGGGCACCACTAATAGCCTCGTCGCCCACGTGAAGAACGGTGAGGCGGTCGCCGTAGCGGGTAAAGACGGGAAGAGCGTACTGGTGCCCAGCGTAGTTCACTTCAGGAGCGACGGCAGCGTAGTGGTGGGCGATGCCGCTAAGCAGTACCTGACCACGGTCCCCGAGCGCACCATCTACTCCGTAAAGCGGCTGCTGGGCAAGAGCTACTCCGACCTGGCGGAAGTCAAAGACCGCTTCGGCTACCGCATCATCGACGAGAACGAGGACCGGCTGGTGAAGATCGCCGTACCGGATGGCGATG
The DNA here is from genome assembly GCF_965214665.1 of Neolewinella sp. Lineage (GTDB taxonomy): Bacteria > Bacteroidota > Bacteroidia > Chitinophagales > Saprospiraceae > Neolewinella. The sequence continues at coordinate 4,366,222 of NZ_OZ243970.1, forward strand.
GGCGCGCTAAGTTTTATAGCCCCATCGAGCTCTCGGCCCGTATCCTGCAGGAGCTTAAAGCCCGGATCGAGGAGGAGCTCGGGACCCCCGTGACCCGGGCCGTCATCACCGTGCCGGCCTACTTCAACGACACCCAGCGGCAGGCCACTCGCGATGCCGGTAAGCTGGCCGGACTGGACGTGCTGCGCATCGTCAACGAGCCTACCGCCAGTAGCCTGGCCTACGGTATCGGGCTTACGGACGAAGATGAGGGCCGCACCATTGCCGTGTATGACCTGGGGGGCGGCACGTTCGACGTGTCGATCCTACGCATCGAGCAGGGCATCTTCGAGGTGCTCTCGACCTACGGGGATACCTTTCTGGGGGGCGATGATTTTGACCAGGCGATTGTGGATTACTGGTGCGAGACGTATGACTTACCGACCAACACCGCCGAACAGCGCGGGGAACTGCGCTTGCTGGCCGAGCGGGCCAAGAAAGCGCTGAGTAGCCAAGAGCGGTTCGTGGTGGAGTACTGGGGGCGGGAGCTGTCCATCGACCGTACTACGGCAGTGGAGCGCTTCACGCCGCTCGTCACCAGGACCATTGCATCCTGCGGCCGCGCCCTCGCAGACGCTAAGCTGAAGGTGGAAGCTATCGACCACGTGATCATGGTGGGGGGCAGTACGCGCATCCCGCTGGTGAAACGAATGGTGAGTGAATTTTTTGGGCGGGAGGTGAATGATAGCCTCGATCCCGATCAGGTAGTGGCCCTCGGGGCAGCGATCCAAGCCGACGTGCTGGCCGGCAACCAGCAGGACGTGCTGCTGCTCGACATCACGCCGCTGAGTCTGGGCATCGAGACGGTGGGAGGACTGATGGATCCCATTATACCGCGCAACTCGAAGGTGCCGACGCGGGTGGGCCGGAAGTATACCACGAGCGTGGACGGGCAGGTCAAACTGAAGGTAGCCGTGTACCAGGGCGAGCGCGATATGGTGGCCGATAACCGAAAGCTGGGCGAGTTCGTGCTGACCGATATCCCGCCCATGCCGGCTGGGATACCGCAGATCGAGATCCACTTTTACCTGGACGCCGACGGCATCCTGCGGGTGAAGGCCACCGAGCACCGCAGCGGAACGGAGCAGAGCGTGACCATCAAATCGCAGTACGGCATTACCGAGGAGGAAATGGCCCTGATGCTAATCGATAGCCTCAGTAACGCTGAGGCGGACCTACAGGCCCGGGGGCTGGCCGAGGCTAGAACGGAGGCGAATAATGTGCTGCTGAGTGCGCGCAAATTTATCCGGCAAAATGAGGACTGGCTGACTACGGGGCAGGTGAGCGAGATCAACCACTTCGTGGACCTGCTGTCGGAGGCCGTGGCCGGCGACGACAAGGATGCGATCAACAATCGGCTGGCGGAGTTCAATGAGTTTACCGCACCGCTGGCCCACCAGGCCCTGGACCGTAATGTGGCGGCAGCGATGAAGGGTAGGGATCTGACTTCCTAGTTACCACCGTTCGCGTTCCAGGGCGCTGACCAGGCGGCGCAGCCGATCAACCACCTGCTCGCGGGCGCTGGGGGAGGGGGCGTGACCGGCCTGCATATTGGTGGCGAGCTGCTGGAGGTTGGCCTTGAGCTGCTCGTCGCCGAGAAGGTGGAGGCTGGTTTTGAGCTTGTGTTTTAAGTCGGCGACCGCCCCGGCATCCTGGGAGCGGATGGCATGCTCCAGCTCCTGGGCAGCCCGGAGGAGCTCGCGCTGGAGTACGCGGGCGAAGTCGGCCAGTTCGGCGGTATCGTCCTCGAAGGCCTCGCGGAGCAGGGGGAATGACATGGGGGTAAAGTACGGCGGGGCAAACAATACCCAGCGGGGGCTGTCTTACCCTCGACTAATCACCTACTCTATGCCCCTGAAAGTTGGCGATAAAGCCCCCCTGTTCACCCTCTATAGCGACGAAAAAAAAGCGGTGAATCTGTCGGACTACCGGGGGCGCCGGTTGGCGGTGCTGTTCTTCCCGCTGGCCTTTACCGGTACCTGTACCGAGGAGCTCTGTACGATGCGCGACGCGCTGGCCGACTACAACGAGCTGGAGGCGGATATCGTGGCCATCAGCGTAGACAGCGTGTTCACCCTGGAGCGCTTCAAGGCTGCGGAGGGGTTAAACTTCCCCCTACTGAGTGACTTTAATAAGGAGGTAAGCCGGCAGTACGGCGCCCTCTACGACACCTTCGTGCTGGGCATGGAGGGGGTGAGTAAGCGTGCGGCCTTCGTGCTGGACGGGGAGGGGATCATTCGCTACGCGGAGGTGCTGGCCTCGGCCGGTGACCAGCCCGATTATTCGGCCATGCAGGCAACTTTGGCCAGCCTATCGTAGTTTTTTCTTGAATCGAGCGCCTAGACTTATGAGCATATACGCATCCGGCCAGGAGGATGTCTTATTGGAGGAAGACATCGACGTTAGCATTGGCGAGCCCGCCGACCTGATTGTCTTTAATGACGACCACAATACCTTTGACTGGGTGATGCAAAGCTTCGTGGAGGTGCTGGGCCATACCGCGGAGCAGAGCGAGCAACTGGCGCTACTGATCCACCTGAAGGGAAAGGCCACCGTGAAATCGGCGGCGTTCAACGAGCTACGCCCCAAAAAAGACGCGCTGTGCGACCGCGGCCTGAGCGCCGTCATCGAGGGCAAAGGCTAGTCGATGCCGCTGTACCGTCTGGACCCCCGGTTCCCGGAGCTCTTTCCCGATCCGCTGCGGTCGAACGGAGAGGGGCCGGCCTGCTTCGGGGGGGACCTGAGTCCAGAGCGACTCTTTGCGGCTTACCGACTGGGGTTTTTCCCCTGGTTTGCCGAGGGGGAACCTATCCTCTGGTGGCATCCCAACCCGCGTTTCGTTCTTTTTCCGGCCGATCTGAAAGTGAGCAAGAGTATGCGTCCGTACTTCAACCAGCAGAGGTACCGGGTGACCTACGACCGGCAGTTCCAGCGCGTGATGGAGGAGTGCCGGGAGCTGTACCGCCCCGGGCAGTGGGGCAGCTGGATTACGGACGAGCTTATTGACGGCTATGTGGGGCTACACGCCCTGGGGATCGCGCACAGCGTGGAGGTGTACGAGGGCGACGAGCTGGTCGGGGGGCTATACGGGCTGGCACTAGGGAAGGTCTTTTTTGGGGAGAGCATGTTCTTTAAGCGGCCCAATGCGAGTAAGTTTGGCTTTATTTCGCTGGTGCGGCGGCTGGGGGAGCGCGGCTACCGGCTCGTCGACTGCCAGCAGGAGACTAAACACCTGAAGAGTCTGGGGGGGCGGGCGATTCCACGGGTGGAGTTCGTGGAGCAGTTGGCGTTGATCGGGGAGGAGGAGACGGAGCGGGGGGCTTGGGGGTAGGGCGGCTTCGCCGCTGGGTTTGAACTGGTTGACTCCCTACGTGCTTTGCGTGCCCACGATATTTTCCGTGTCTTACACTGTTACTACCCCATGACCACCCACTTTTGGCTCACCCACACCCGTCCCTCCCAGCACGCCGGGGCCCCCGAAAACCGCATCTACGTAAGGCAGTACGGTAGCGGCAGTGCCATCTTACTAGCCGTACACGGCTTCGGCCGCAGTGGGGCCCGTATGGAACGCCTCGGTCTACACCTGGGGCAGCAATTCACTACCCTGGCACCAGACCTGCCCTACCACGGCAAGACCGAGTGGTACGATGACCGATATACGCCGGAGGATTTTACGCTGATTCTGCAGCAGTTGCTCAATCGCTACCACGACCGGCCGGTATACCTGCTGGGCCATAGCCTCGGGGGGCGCTACCTGAGCTCGTGTCTGGCGGGGTTGGCGCATCCCGATCTGCGGGACGTGGCGCTGGTGGCTCCGGACGGGGCCGGCGGGCGGTACACGAACTGGATCGATACCCTGCCCACGGTGCTGGTGCGTCCCCTAGCGCGGATCTCCGAGCGGCCACGGGCCATTCTGCGGTTGTCGAACTGGTTGAGTAAGCGGGGTATTATCAACCGGTATTCGGCAGAATACCTGAAATACAATTTGAATGATCGGCCCTTCCGACGGCGTATCGCGGGTACGCTGCGGAGTATTCTAAAATTTCCTCCGCGGGCCGAGGAATTCGAGTCAGCCCTGCGGCGTCACAGCATTAAGTGCACCGTATTCGTAGGCGATAAAGACCCCCTGCTCCACCACGACCGGCTGGTGAGCATGTATACCCCCCTGCCGTCGGTCCATCTGCATCACTACACCGGTAGCCACTGGTTGCCGGAGCGGCTACTGGCTGACTACTACCGCGATAGTTTAGTGACCGCCGTACCTTAGCGACGTGAAATCCCTTGCTTATCCTAATGTTGGCACCGTACTGGACCGCACCACCCGCCTACTCAAACAGTACTATTTACGTGCATTTAAGGAAGAGGGGGTAGATATCAGTACCGAACAGTGGGTGCTGCTCGACCGACTTCACACGGAGGGCAACGCCAGCCAAACCGATCTGGCCAACGGTACCTTCAAGGACGCCCCCACGGTAAGCCGCATCATCGATAAGTTAGCCAAGAAGAAGCTGGTGGAACGGCAGCGCTTCCCTAACGACCGGCGGCGCTACCTGGTGGCGATCACCCCGGCCGGCAAGGCTATCCACGCGCGCATCATGCCGCACGTCAGGGAACTGCGTAAGCAGACCTGGGCGGGACTTACGGAGGAAGACTACCACCGGCTGCAGGATCTACTCCGGCACATTCGCTGCAATTTCGAGGAGGAATGATGGAGTTCCTGCCCCAGCACGTTGAAAGCCTCATCTTCGCCGCGCCGCAGCCCATCGCACTGGAGGAAATCCGCGGCGTATTGGAGGAGACCTTCGGACTGGCCTTTACCAGCGATAGCGTCCTACAGGCCATCGGTGAGCTCAAGCGGCGGTACGACCACGCCCAGCACAGTTTCGAGGTGGTCGAGATTGCCGGTGGCTACCAGTTCATGAGTAAGGGCGCCTACCACCAGACCATCGGCACCCACCTGCGGCAGCAGAGTACGAAGAAGCTCAGTCGCTCCGCCCTGGAGACCCTCAGTATCATCGCCTACCGCCAGCCGGTGACCCGCTCGGAGCTGGAGAAAATCCGGGGGGTAAGCTGCGACTACGCCCTACAGAAACTATTGGAAAAGGAGCTTGTTACCATTACCGGTCGGGCCGAGAGCGTGGGTAAGCCCCTGCTGTACGGCGTGACCGACCGATTCATGGACTACTTCGGTATCCGGTCGCTCACCGACCTGCCGCAGCCGAAGGAGTTTAAACTACCCGAGAGCATCGGCACCCCCGATGATATCCTCGTGGATGCAGCCCAAGCAACCGATGGTCAATAAAGTAGCCGCCTCCGGTCTTATCACCCTCAAACTGGAAGCGTACTGGCCCCAGCAGCCCCTGGTCAGTTTTGACCTGAAGGACTACCTCTTTATGGAGCTCATCCTAAAGGAAAAGGACTTCCGCGCCGCCGTCAAGGAACACGACTTCAGCCAGTACCAGGATAAGGTGCTGCTGGTGTACTGCTCGGCCGATGCCATCATTCCCGCCTGGGCCTATATGTTGGTGGCCGCTGCCGCCTCTCCTTACGCTAGCGATATTTATCAGGGCACCGCGTCGGAGTACTTACGGGATCATTACCGGCAGGTGGTGCAGTCCCTGAATGCCGAAGACTATGCCGGTCAGCGGGTGGTGGTGAAGGGTTGCGGTGACCGTGACGTACCCCCGGCCGCTTACCTAGAAATTACGGCCAAACTGCGCCCCGTGGCCCGCTCCATCATGTTCGGCGAGCCCTGTAGTACGGTGCCGGTGTACAAACAGCCCCTGGTACGCAAGTAAGGGACGGTGCCTTATCTTGGCCCGTAAACCTTGCCCATGCGTTCGATGCCTTACCTGCTTGCGTTTGTGTTCCTGCTGGCTGCGGTAAGCGCACGGGCGCAGGACGTCCACTTTACTCTTCACGATTACAATCCGCTGTGGCTGAATCCGGCCCAGACCGGGGCCTTCAGTGGCTCGGGCCGCGTCGGGGGCATCTACCGTGGGCAGTGGTACACCGAGAACGGACTGAGCACGCCGAGCGCCTACTTCGACGTACCGGTGGTCCGCGGCTTCCGCAAGAACGACTGGATCGGGGCCGGGGCCAACCTCATCAGTGACCGGGCCGGCGTCGGCGGTAACCTGACGCTCAAGTCCAACTACTTCGGCTTTTCGGCCGCCTACCATCTGGCCCTCGATGACAACCGCCGCAACGTATTCACTCTTGGAGCTCAGTACGGTAGCACCTCCTATAGCCTGGAGGTAAGCAACCCCATGCTCGTACAGCAACTTACCATCGACCCCAGTCTGGGCGGTGGCGGTCAAGCACAGGGTGAACTGCGACCGGAGGGAATGGGGAGCTCTGGAAGTAACGAAACCTACTCCGACATCAATGCCGGAGTCATGCTCCGCTCCGTGCTCGACCCCGAGAAGGATAACCTACTGGAGGTAGGGATCGCGATGATCCACCTCAACGGGCCGAAGCGGAACAGCCTGCTACCGATGACTCTCGCCGATAGTACCATGATCGACAGCACCACGATAGGTCAGCGCGCCGGTGACGCCGAGCGCCGCCGCCGCTCCACCCTCCACGGCCACGCCCGCCTCGACCTGGAGCTGAGTGAAAAGTGGCGCTTTCAACCCTCGCTGTTTGTGCAAAGCTCAGCCGGAGTTACCGCGGCCTCCCTGCAGGCCTGGGGCAGTCGGTCGCTCAAGCCGAACATCGATCTACGCCTGGGACTAGGCTACCGCACGGGCGATGCCGCCCAGATACTGCTGGGGCTGGACTACGAGCAGTTGCGCGTTGCCCTTAGCTACGATCTTACGCTGAGCGATGCCCGCACGGTGACCAATTACCAGGGGGGCTTTGAGGTCTCCGCGGCTTATATCTTCAATATTTACAAAAAGCCGACCGTCGTACCCACGATGTTGTGCCCTAAAATATAGGGTCACTCTTACCGATCTTCCGGTCCGCTGCGTTTTACTTCTTCATTCACTTGCTGCTTCATGCTCTCCAAATTCATCCTGTCGGTGTTCGTCCTGCTGCTCGGACTGCCCCTGGCGGCCCAGCCCCTGGCCGGTAGTTCCAATGAGGAGCAGTTGTTGGCCGCAGCCGACTCCGCCCGCGTCACCTACAACTGGACGGTGGCACTGGATAATTACCAGGCGGCCTACGATAAAAATGAGGACGAGACCCTGCTGCCCCTCATTGCCCAGATGAACTACGAACTACGCGACGTAGATGCCGCCATTCGCGGCTACACCCGCGCCTTCCGCCGGTCCGAGGCCAGCGACACCACCAATAACATCCACCGCTTCTACTTCGGCCGCGTACTGAAGATGGACGAACAGTACGACGAGGCCGTTACCTACCTACAAAACTTTCTACAGTTCAATCAGGATACTACCCTCGACTACCTGGCCCGTACGGAGATCGAGGGCGCCCGTATGTACCGCGACGTGGACCGTGAGGCCGGTGAGGTAGAACTCGAGCTGCTTGACCGCAGCATCAATAGTGTCTGGAGTGAATACTCCCCAGTACTCTCCGCCGACGGCAACACCCTCTACTACGCCACGGCCGATGCCTCCGAGGCCATCGAATTTACCGACGCCAATGACGACGGACAGTACGTACGCATCTACAGCGCCACCCGCGGTGAAGAGGCGGGGGAATGGGAAAAGCCTGAGGAGTTGGGCCGCGAGGTCAATCGCCCCGGCGTCCACTCCGCCAACCCGAGTCTGAGCGCCGACGGCCGCCGCCTGTACTACAACCGCATTGCCATGAACAGTAATAAGGTGGCGGAGGCTAAAATTTACGTCAGCGACGTAGACGATGCCGGCTGGAAGAGCGGTAATCCCGTCAGCGGCATCAACAGCGATGATTACCTGGCCCTACAGCCCGCCACCGGCGAGCTCTTCGGCGAAGAAGTGCTGTTCTTCGTAAGCGATATGGACGGTGGCTTCGGAGGCTACGACATCTACTATGCCACCTACCAGGGCGACGGCCGCTACGCCACCCCCGTCAACCTCGGCGAAACGATCAACACCGTGGGCGACGACATGACGCCCTTCTACTTCGACGGCACCCTTTACTGGAGCACCAACGGACGGCCCACCATGGGCGGCACCGACCTCTTCTACGCCGCCTGGAACGGCAGTAACTGGAGCGAGCCGACCAATATGGGCCCCGGCTTCAATAGCTCCGTCGACGACCAAAGTCTGAGCGTGTACGGGGATGGACTGGTCGGCTTCATGACCAGTAACCGCCCGGGTGAGGGCCGCTCCGTAAAGAGCAAGACCTGCTGCGACGATATCTACGGCTTTGAGATCCCCACCATTCGCGCTAATCTAGTTGTTGGACTCTTCAGCGAGGACCGCCAGCCGCTCTCCAACGGCACCATCGAGCTCCAGCCCATCCGTAACGGTGAACCCCTCGGAGACGGCACCCAGAAGTCGCGCGACGACGGTAACCGCTTCGACTTCGGCCTCAGTCTCGAAACCGAGTACAGCATCGTAGCTAGCCACCCCGGCTACTACCCCGACACCGTCGAGATCAATACCCTCGGCCTCCTCGAAAATAAGAGCTACGAACAGGTGTTTTTTCTCAAGCTCGACCCCGCCGCTAACCCCGTGTACGATACCATCGAGATTGAGGAATCCATCGCCCTCGAAAATATCCTCTACGACCTCGACAAGTCCGACATTCGGCCCGACGCCGAGGGCGACCTCCGCGTCCTCACCGCCCTGATGGAGGAGTACCCCGACCTGGTCATCGAGCTCGGCTCCCACACCGACTTCCGTGGCGACGACCGGTACAACCTAAATCTAAGCAAGCGCCGCGCCGACTCCGCCCGCCGCTGGCTCATCGCCCAGGGGGGTATCGCCGCCAACCGCATCAAGTTCCAGGGCTACGGCGAAACCCAACCCATCGTCGTCTCTGAGCGCCTAGCCGAGCGTACCGATAGCATCTTCGCCCCCGGCGATACCCTCTCCGAAGCCTACATCAACGCCTTACCCAACAACGAGCAAAAAGAGATCGCCCACCAGCTCAATCGCCGCACCGAGTTCAAGGTGCTCGAAGGGCCCACCAGCATCATCATCCGCCGCGACATCATCGAGCGCGCCATCGACGGCCCCGACCGCAATAGCCTGCCGCAGGATACCATTCCGGCCATTAGCCCCATGAGCACCCTACACGGAAAGTCGGCCGAAGAGATTGCCTCCCTGCCTATCCTCCAATTCGATCGGCGCACCCTCGATCTCGGTGCCGTGAAGCAGGGCGAAAAGAAATCCTTCACCTACACCTTCACCAACGTAGGCCAGGTACCCGCCCAGATCATGCTCATCCAGGCCTGCGACTGCACCACCGTCACCCACGACAACACCACCGTCTACCAGCCCGGCGACAGCGGCACCCTGGAAGTCACCTTTGATAGCACCACCAAAGACGCCCCCGAGATCATCGGTATTGACATCTTCCTCGAGCAAAGCCACCCGGTAACCGACCGCCCGGTTACCGAGTTGGTCGAGTACAGCTTCAGTATCGCCCAGTAGCAGTGACCTTGCCGCGCCCCCTTGTTGCCGCCCTTAGCGCGTACTATGAGGGCCTTGCCCGCTATGCTGATTTCAGCGGCAGGACTGCCCCCCGGAATTACCTTTTGTTCCTGACCATCAATCTCGGCATCACACTGCTCCTGTCCTTCCTGGAATTTCTCTCCGGCGACGGCTTCTTCGCCCTCATCGACATCCTCTACGGCCTAGCCCTCCTTATCCCTGGCCTAGCCATCACCACCCGCCTCCTCCGCCACCTACTTACAACGAGCGAAGCGAGTTGACCCCCCACGCTCTACCCGCGAAGCGGTCTACCCCCGCAGGGGTCTAACCAGCCCCGCTAGCTATCGGGGCGTCTACAATCCGGCCTTGGCCGAGATTGCTAGCATCCGGTCAATACTCTTCACCCCCCGCTCGATCACCCAGTCCTTCAGCCTAATCTCCGGCAGCTCGTACTCCATACACAGGTACAGCTTCTCCATTGTATTACGCTTCATGTGCGGGCACTCATTACACGCGCAGGTGTTATTCGGCGGCGCGGGGTAGAACTTCCGGTCCGGCATGGCCAGCTCCATCTGGTGAATAATCCCCGGCTCCGTAGCTACGATGAACTCGTCGTAGGCACTCTCCCGCGTAAACCGCAGCAGACTGGAGGTAGAACCCACGTGGTCCGCCATATCGAGTATGTGCGCCTCACACTCCGGGTGGGCAATAAATGCCGCCTCCGGGTGCGCCAGTTTCAGCTTCGTAATCTTTTCGTGGCTAAAAATCTCGTGCACCATACAGCTACCGTTCCACAGCACCATGTCCCGGCCGGTCTCCTTGATCAGCCAGCGGCCCAGGTTCACGTCCGGCGCGAAAATGATCGGCTGGTCCCGCGGTATCGAGTCAATGACGTGCTTGGCATTCGTACTGGTACAGCAGATATCGGTTAGCGTTTTCAACTCCGCCGTACAGTTGATGTAGCTCACTACGATATGGTCCGGATACTTCTCCTTAAACTTCGCAAACACCGGCGCCGGACAGCTATCCGCCAGACTACACCCTGCCTTCAGGTCCGGCAGCAGTACCTTCTTTTGCGGACTCAGCATTTTGGCCGTCTCCGCCATAAAGTGCACCCCAGCGAAGACAATGATATCGGCATCCGTGGTAGCCGCTTGCTGACTCAAGCCCAGACTATCACCAATATAGTCCGCAATATCCTGTATCTCCGACTCCTGGTAATAGTGCGCCAGGATCACCGCATTACGCTCCTTCTTCAGCCGGTTGATCTCGGCGACCAGATCCAGCGTAGGATCCACATCCAGGTCCAGATACCCCCGACGTTTCAAATTCGTAGTAGCAAGATCAAGCTGAACGGACATAAGGCAGTGTGTTAGTAAGTACTCAAATAACGGCTGACTGTAGTAAAGGTTGGTTTGCTTAAAGTTAAAACTAAGTGGATTGGGTTGTTGCGTTATTGGATTGTTGCGTTATTGGATTGTTGCGTTATTGGATTGTTGCGTTATTGGGTTGTTGCGGTGCGGTTATTGTAGGTGTGATAGGTGTAATAGGTATGATAGGCAGGTGGGGCCGCAGGTGCACTACGAACTGCAACACCAGCAGAAACACACAGACGAGCGAAGCGAGCATCCCCACAAACCCAACAACGCAACAACGCAACAACTCAACAACTCACCCAGAGCGAAGCGAGCATCCCCGTTCTACCCGCGAAGCGGTCTACCCCCGCAGGGGTCTAACCAGCCCCGAAAGCTATCGGGGCGTCTAACTAGCCGAAGGCGATCTAATCCCTACCTTTCGCCAAATTCTACCCCCATCGCCACCTTCCACTGGGCCATCCTTGGCCTCGGCAAGATCGCCCACAGCTTCGCCACTGACCTACACCGCGTCGAGGACGCTAAACTCGTAGCCGTCGGCTCCCGCTCCCAGGAGCGCGCCAGTGAGTTCGGCCGACAGTACGGGGCGGAGCACGCCGCGGGTAGTTATGAGGCTACCTTCGACGGACCCCGCCTCGATGCCGTCTACATCGCCACCCCCCATACCAGCCACTGGGAGCTCACGCTGATGTGCCTGGAGCGCGGCATCCCCGTCCTTTGCGAAAAACCGCTGGGGCTAAGCTTTGTCGAGGTCAGGGACATGATCGAGACCGCGCGCCGTACCGGCACCTATCTGATGGAGGCCTTGTGGTCGCGTTTCCTGCCCGCCCTGATGGAGGTGAAAACGGTAATCGACACGGGAGCGATTGGCGAGGTAGAAAGCCTACGCGCCGACTTCGGCTTTCTCGGTCAGCCCCGCGAGGACTTCGACCGCGACCGACTGTACAATCCCGCCCTCGGGGGAGGTGCCCTGCTCGACATCGGTATCTATCCTATCTGGCTGGCGCAGTACTTCTTCGGTGCGCCGGAGTCCATCCACGCCGCGGCCCGCCTCACCGAGCTTGGGGCCGATATTGATACTCAGGTCACCCTCCGCTACCCCGGTGGTCGGCTCGCCCACTGCTACTCGACGCTGCTGGGGATCACGAAGTGCGATGCGCTGATTCTGGGTTCCGAGGCAAGTCTGCACATTCACCCCCGCTTTCACGAGTCGCGTGGCTATAGCATTCTGCGCGGAAGGGATGTACCTCCCGAAAATCACTACCACGCCTTTGAGGGTAAAGGTTACCTGTTTGAGGCCCGTGCGGTGATGGAGGATATCCGTGCTGGGCGCACCGAATCTGCGCAGTGGTCACTCGATGATAGCCTGCTGTTGCACCGTACGCTTACTGCAGTACGGGAGTTGATCGGTGTACGGTACCCCGGGGAGTGAGGGGATAAGCGCCGGACGCTTTAAAGCGTCCGACGCTTACTTCACTTCGTGAGCTGCAACCCACTCAAATAGCTCACCAGATCCACCAGCTCCTCCTCCGACATGATGGTATGTAGCCCCGCCGTCATCAGGCTCTCCTCCAGGGGGCGGCGGTCTCGTACGTCCGCTTTTTTCACGGTGCGGCTCACCCCGCCCATCATGCGCACCGTGAGCTCATTCTCGGTCTGCGACTCGATGTAGCCGACGAGCCTAGTGCCATCCACCAGCGCGAGCTCATACCCCTCGTAGCCAAAGCCGATGCCCTGACTGGGGTAAGCGATGGCGGCTACCAGGGCATCCTTACCTAGCTTTTCCCCGATACGGCTTAGGTTGGGGCCGAACTGTACGCCCTGGCCGTTCACCTGGTGACAGGCCGCGCAGTATTCGGTGAAGACAGCCTCCCCCCGCGCCCGGTCGCCCTGCCTGTCGGCAATTCCATCCAGATCAATCGCTTCACCGGTCCGGTTGGCCGCAAGCCAGTCAATGGCTTCGTCCCGAATGTCGGCACGCCGGGACTGGCTGAGCACCCGGGCAATGTATTCCCCCTCCTCCCGCGGTAGATCGCCGTCCTTGACCTCATCAAGTAGGACCGTCATCCCCTGCCACATATTAGCAAGGCTACGGGTGGCTAATTGGCGCGTAGCGAGCTCCTGAGTAGTATCGTTCCGTATGTCCTGCAACCAGCCCATGATCTCTTCGGTATGCAGGTGGCGGGCCAGATCGACCAATCGGCTGCGTTCGGTCGCATCAGCGGCGGCGTAGCGCTCTAGGTAGAAGGCTGGTCCGGTAAGCTCGTAGGCCAGTTTCACGGCCCCCTCCCGGTAGTCGTTGTCGGTATGTTGCAGGGCGGAGTCTAATAGAATGGGAGCTTCGCTGATAACCCCGGCGTTCCTGACGACCAGTAACCAGGCATCCGTACCACGTAGGCTGGGCATGACCTCCTGCACCCGCTGCCGCAGGCGGGGGTTGGTGCGTATCTGGTCGGGGTCGATACTGGCCAGGGCAAAGCGTACCAGCTCCTCCTGCCGCGGATGGTCTTCGGTATATACGGCGCGTTCAATAAGGGGGGCGGTACGCTCAGCGGGCTGAAAGTGAAGCGCGCGGAAGAAGCGGGCGAGCTCGGGAGTGTCCTCCGCCTCCCGGATATAGGCTTCGAGCTGCGCCAGCGCCTCCGGCGAGCGACTACGCCAAACGAGGTCACGGGAAGCCTTTTTCTTCAGCGGCGGATCCGTAGCGAGCCAGGCCGCAAAACGGTCCTCGGCGTACAGATCGGACCCAATACCTAATGCCTCTAGGTACCAACGGTCGTTGCCATCGTAATGGTTCGCTAAACGCACGAAGAGCCGATCGGCTTCTTCGCCTTCCAGAAAGCGTAGCCCCAGGGCCGCCTCCCGCCACAGGGCGGCATCCTCTCGGTCGGCCGCCCACCCGATCAGGGCCAGCAGGTCGCGGTTTCCCTCCCCGGGGTACTGACGGGCCATACGCAGGGCCAGTTCCCGCAGGGGCGGGTATCCACTCTTACGCAGCAGGGGCGCTATCTCACCGATAGTTCCCTCGATCTCGGCCAGCGCCCAGGCCGCCCGAGCGCGCAGGCGAATGTCCGCCTCACCGTCGGCCACCGTGGCACGTAGTTGCCGGGCAGCAGCGGGGTCATCTACAACCCGCCGGTAAGCAAGGTAACGCGTCGCTTGGTTGACGTGGCCCAGGGAGGCTATCGCTGTACCTAGGTCACTTAGATCCGGAGCCTGTACCGTATACGACTCCTGCCCCACGCTGTGCAGGCGGTATACCCGCCCCCGCACGATATCTCCCATCAGGTGACCGCCCACCCCACTGTCGTACCAGTCGGCAACCAGTAGTGAGCCATCCGGGGCCGCGCACACGTCACTCGGACGGAACCACTGGTCCTGGCTTTCCATCAGGTTCACCACCTCGGCCGTAAAGCCTGCACCATCGGCCACCACGGGGTAGGAGCGCACTACGTTATGACCCGGCTCACAGTGGATCATCTGTCCCTCGAAAACTTCGGGCAATTTATGCCCCTCGTACACGAGAATACCGGTCGGCGAGCCACTCCCGGTCTGGAGCAGGTTAGGCACTACGCCGGGGTCGTTGAGGTGCCAGTGGCGCAGGGGGATCTCTTCCTCCATTCCCACCCGGGCCTGCTGCCAGGCCGCCCCGGTCACCTCGTCGTGGTAGCCGTAGTTGCCGTAGTCCATCACGAAGTTGATGCGCGTGCCCTCGTTGCCATCGTCGTCGTTGTCGCTCTGCCACATACGGCCGTAGGCGTCCAGCGCCACCTCGAAGTTATTGCGGAAGTTGTGGCCCATGATCTCGAGCTCCGAGCCATCGGCGTTGCAGCGAAATACCATGCCCTGCCGGTGCGATTTGCCCTCCTCAACCGTTTCGCCGCGCAGATCTTTAGCCAGCTCCCCACTGGCCATCCGCAGTTGCTTGCCCTCATTGCCGAAGTTGAAGTACAGCTTCCCGTCGGGCCCGAATACGATCGCGTGTACCCCGTGGTCGTGGTCCACCCCGGAGATGCCGGTAAACAAAGTATCGAGCGACTCCGGCACGTCGTCTCCGTCCGCATCGGTAAATACTAGCACGTTGGGGCTGGCGGCCACGTACACCTTCTCGCCCAGCTTAGCGATGCCCAGGGCGGCATTTACCTCCGGGCCCTGGTAGAAGACCTTTGAGGTATCGGCCCGGCCGTCCCCGTCCAGGTCCTCCAGAATCATGATCCGGTCGCCGGCCTCCCTTGCCGGGTGGTCGTGGTTGAAGCGGCGGTAATTCTGCGCCTCACACACCCATACCCGGCCGCGCTCGTCTACATCCAGGTTAGTGGGGTTAATCAGCATGGGCTCGGCGGCGAATAGCTCGGCGTCCAGCCCCGGGTGGAGGGTGAAGGAGGCCAGGGCATTCTCCGGTAAGCGCCTTTCTTCCTTGCTTAAGCGGCTGTAGTCGATGGCCGGCGGCTCGGGGGCGGCCTCGCGGCGCTCGCAGGCGCTGAGCACTAGGAGAAGGGCCGCCAGGGATAGTACGTACTGCATGGATCGATGGGTAGACGGTAAATATACGTCAGCCAGTCGTCCGCCGAACTTCTCGCGCGCGTAGCGTGATTCTTTTTCGTCCGCACTAGCGGACGAGAAAGTTCGGCCAGCGACCACCATCCACCCCGCACCCGCGGCCCCGCCCGTACCTTCGCCCGCATGCAGGAGGGGCCTACGTTACGCGATTTTCTTACGCTGCTCGGCCTGAGTCTGATTTGGGGCAGTAGCTACGTGCTCATCAAGTGGGGGCTGGAGGTATTCACTGCCCGGCAGGTGGGGGTGCTACGGCTGGGTATCTCCGCACTGGCGCTGGCACCCCTGGCCGCGATCCACCTACGGCGGGTACGGCTGGGTCAGCTCCCGCTCCTGATCGTAGTGGGGCTCACCGGTACGGCCCTGCCGGCTTTTCTGTTTCCGACCGCGCAGCAGTACCTGAGTAGTAGTCTGACGGGGATGCTGAGCAGCCTCACGCCGCTGTGTACCTTCCTGGTGGCCTGGTTGGCTTTTCGCAACCGGCCGGTGCGGCAGCAGGTGACCGGTATCGTGCTGGGGCTCACGGGCGCGCTAGGACTGGCCTACATTTCTCCGGCGGGGGAGGGGGATAGTACTCAGCAGCTGGGGTATGCTGGGTTGGTACTACTGGCCTGCCTGTGCTATGGTACGGCCGCCAATCTAGTGGCCAATTACCTCCGCCAAGTACCAGCCCTTACCATTACGGTGGTGAGTTACTTCCTGGTGGGTCTGCCGGCTCTGGGGTATGCGGTGGGTGCGGCGGGGGTCATACCGACGGTGATGCGGGCGGGCACCGCGGGTGCAACGGCGCTGGCGTATGTCAGCATCCTGGCCCTCGGCAGCACGGTGCTGGCGGGACTAGTCTACTACCGGTTGATCCAACGGGCGGGGGCAGTGTTTGCCAGCACAGTGAGTTATTTGATCCCGGTAGTGGCACTTATCTGGGGACTAGCCGACGGAGAGGGGGTAGTGTGGCAACAACTGCCGGCGGTGGCGCTGGTGCTGGTGGGCATTTTTCTGAGCAAGCGCAAGTGATGGGACACTTTATCTCGCCGATTTTATCGTTCTTGTTCTGCCGCCGTTTCCTACGGTGGGCTGCTAAGCTGGCTGCATGAAGGTATTTTTACTTACACTATTTGTGTTACTGTCTTTGGCGAGCTGGGCGGGCCCAGGTGACTCCCTATACATTCAGGAGGTGTATCTGGTGGGGCATAAGAAAACGCGGCCGCGGGTGGTATTCCGGGAGATGACCTTCGGGCAGGGCGACCGGGTGGCCGTGGCCGATTTTGAGCAAGAGGTCACGCGGAGCTATAACAACCTGATGAATACCGGCCTATTTGCCTCTGCTACGATTACCTACGATACGACGCAGCTGGAGGATGGGGGGCGTATGGCCGTGATCGTGAATATGCGGGAGACGTGGTACATCTACCCCGTGCCGGTATTCGAGCTGGCCGACCGCAATTTTAACGTGTGGTGGAATGAGCAGGAGCGTTCCCTGGACCGGGTCAACGTTGGGGGGAAGTTGACGTACTACAACTTTTCGGGACAGCGCGATCGACTTAAACTAGGCTTTACGACCGGTTACACGCGCTCGTTGCAGGCGGCCTACAACTTTCCCTACCTCAACCGGGCGGGATCCATTGGGTTGGGCATCGAAATCAATCTACTACGGCGGCGGGAGCAAAACTTTTTGACGCGGGACAACCGCCAGGAATTTTACGCCGACCCAAACAACTTCGTGTACCAGAACGCCGCGGTCAATGTAGACCTCTCGTACCGCCGCCGCATTTATGTCACTCACGATTGGACCCTCGGGTGGAGGCATTCAGCCATTGCCGATACCATCGGGCAGGTGCTCAATCCCGATTTCTTTGGGGGGGGGCGTACCGAGCAGAAATACTTCCGTATCGGCTATGATTTTACGAATGACCGGCGGGACGTGCGCAATTATCCCTGGGCGGGAAAGTATTATTCGGTGGGTATAGCCAAGGAGGGCCTCGGTATTTACGGGGAACGCGATGGGATGGAGGTGCACGCTGATTACCGCCGGTACTTACCCTTTGGAAAGCACGCTTCGTTTAATTACGGGCTGGCGGGTAAGTACAGCCTCATCCGTACCCGTCAGCCGTTTTTGGAAAACCGGGCCATTGGCTTCGGTAATAACGGTCTGATCGGATATCAATTCTACGTTGTGGACGGCCTGGATATGCTCATCTGGCGTCTGGGACTACGCCGGGAGCTATTCAAGACCAGGCTGGATCTCGGCAAGCTGGTATTCATCGATGCCTTCCGGTACATTCCGCTGCGGATGCTCGTCAATCTACAATTTAACCAGGGGGTAGCCAATGCCCCCTTCGTAGATGGATCCAATCGGCTCAACAACATTTTGCTTACCGGCGTGGGCGCGGGCATCGACCTGGTGCTCTACTACGATATGGTAGCCGGGGTCCAGTACAACCACAACCACCTGGGCGAAAATGGGGTGTACCTGAACCTGAACCTAGCATTTTAAGCGTTGAGATTTCGTAATCTTGCCGAATGCAGGTAGTTATCTACAGTCAGGTATTCAAGCAGGACGATCGCCAACCCGTACAGGAGTTGTTTGATCTACTGGCGGACGAGCAGTTTTCTACCTACGTCTATGGGCCGTACCTGGAGCAGATCAGGCCCCACCTTCGATTTAAGCGCGACGTGGGTACGTTTGACACCCATCTCGACTTTCGTATCAAGAAATTTGACATGCTCATCACCCTGGGAGGGGATGGGACCATACTCAGCGCCCTCCTGATGGTTAGGGACTATAATATTCCCATTTTGGGGATCAATCTAGGGCGACTCGGGTTCCTGGCGCGGGTGGAAAAATCGAAAATGCGGGAAGCGTTGCGGTTGCTAGCCCGCGGCCGCTTTGAGACCGAGCGGCGCGACATGCTCTACCTGGAAAGCAACCTGCCGGTATTCGGCGATACGCCCTACGCGCTTAATGACTTTACGCTCCTCAAGCGGGATACCTCCTCGATGATCACGATTCATACCTACATCAATGGAGCGTACCTGAATAGTTACTGGGCTGACGGCATCATCGTAGCCACGCCGACCGGCAGTACCGGCTATAGCTTGAGTTGTGGGGGCCCCATTGTATTTCCCGGCAGTGGTAATTTCGTGGTGACTCCGGTGGCACCGCATAACCTGAATGTACGCCCCATCGTGATTAGTGACGACGCGGTGGTGAGCTTTCAGATAGAAGGGCGGGCGGAAAACTTTCTCTCCACCCTAGATAGCCGCTTTGAAACCGTAACGGCGGTGCACGAGCTAGCAGTACGGAAGAACGACTTCGGTATTCACCTAGTCAAGCTACCCGAAATCACCTTTATGGATACCCTGCGCGGTAAGCTCAACTGGGGTGAAGATCGCCGGAATCATTAGGCAAAATAATTTTATATATATTTGCCCCGTACCGGAACATTTGATTATATAGAGGTTTTTATATCAAAGCATCCGGAGTGCGGCAACCAGCGTGGTTGGCATGGCTTTGTGACCCCGGTTCGATTACCTACCCTTAGTTATCATATAGGAGAATTGTCTTTATCCATTTATCCGCTGATCGGTTCGTACCCCCCTCCAGTTGACGGAGCGGTATTCTCCGGTGCATAACCCGTCAGTTCACTCAAATCAACCTTAATGGCTAATTTTAAAAAGGAGCTCAAGGCAATCATGTCTCGCTTCGACGCCGCCCAGGAAGCCTTCACTGAGGGGGCTAACAACCACAAGAAATCGAAGAAAAAGCTTAAGTCCGCCAAGGCTAAAATTAAAAGTCTGGAGCAAAAGGTGGCCAGCCTGGAGCAGGAGCTTAAGCTTGCTAAGAAGGCAAGTGAGGCTGATAAGGCACCCGCTGGCCCGCTTGATTCGACGGCTACCACTGCCGACAAGCCCAAGCGAGGTACGAAATCCACCGGCGCCCGTCGCGGGCGTCCGAAGAAGAGCGTAGCCACCGCGAGCGATAGCTCCGCCTCCGACGATAGTGCATCCGCCAACGGTCAGTCGGACAACGGCACCGACACCACTGACTATAATGAGAACGTCTCGGCTGAAGAACTCGCCCAGGCCGTTTCAGACGCCCCCGATACAGTGAGCGAGGCCGCTGCGGAGAAGACCTCCGACGACACGAAGTCCTCTCCCAAGCCCCGCCGCGGTCGCCCCCGCAAGACCGAGGGTGCCGCCAAGGCTGCCCGCAAGTCAGGCAGTCCGAAGAAGGCTGGCAAGGGCCGCCGGGGTCGTCCCTCCACTAAGCCGCCCGCAAGCCCCCTGACCAAGATCAGCGGCGTAGGCGTCACGATGGCTACCCGCTTCGAGGAGGCTGGCGTCACTACGGTAGAACAGTTCTCCAAGCTGTCAGACGACGATATGAAGGAGGTACTACAGAAGTGTGGCCCCCGTTACCGCAGCGCCGATGCCGCCCGTATGGAAGGATACCGCGAGGCTGCGCGCGAGGCTATGGATGCCTAGGTAGCCGGCTATACCTAAAAAAAACCGCCATCCGGAAACGGATGGCGGTTTTTTGTTGCATTACGGTTACCTTACTTCGCGGCCATGTAGCGGCGGTTGACCTCCTGCCAGTTAATCACGTCGAAGAAGGCCGAGACGTAATCCGGCCGGCGATTCTGGTAATTGAGGTAGTAGGCGTGCTCCCAGACGTCGAGGCCGAGAATGGGGGTGCCCTTTTCGTCGACAACATCCATTAGGGGGTTGTCCTGATTGGGGGTCGAGGTCACGGCCAGTTCGCCGTTGTCCTTGACGATGAGCCAGGCCCAGCCGGAACCGAACTGCCCGCCGGCGGCGTCGGAGAATTTTTGCTTAAAGGCGTCGTAGCTGCCGAAGGCTTTGTCGATGGCCTGGGCCAGTTCGCCGCTGGGTTGGCCACCGCCGTTGGGGCTCATCACCGTCCAGAAGAGGCTGTGATTGTAGTAGCCACCTCCGTTATTGCGCACCGCAGTGCTGGCGCTGCTAACGTTTTTGAGGATATCCTCGATGGACTTATCGCCCATATCGGTACCTTCCAGGGCGGCATTTAGCTTAGTGGTGTAGCCAGCGTGGTGCTTATCGTGGTGAATGTCCATCGTGCGGGCATCGATGCTGGGCTCGAGGGCATTGGAGGGGTAGGGGAGATCGGGAAGGGTGAACATAGTGGGTGGGATGAATGAATTAATGTGCGTAAGGCCACGACAAAGGGTGTCCGACCGCCGCCTTGCTACAACGTAGCAGTCCGGGCAGGGTTGACCCCACGCTCCTCCGTACGGGTACTACCTTTGCGGGATGCCCACTAAGTATATCTGCATCCACGGTCATTATTATCAGCCCCCCCGGGAGAATGCCTGGTTGGAGACGATTGAAATCCAGGATAGTGCCGCCCCCTACCACGACTGGAACGAGCGCATCAATGAGGAATGCTATGCACCCAATGCCACGGCACGGGTACTGAATACCGAGCAACACATCACCCGCATATCGAATAACTACGCCCGCATAAGCTGGAATATGGGGCCTACCCTGCTATCGTGGCTGGAGGTACATGACCCGGCCACCTACGCTCACGTAATTAAGGCCGACCGCCAGAGCCAGCAACAGTATAGCGGACACGGATCGGCCGTCGCCCAGAGCTACAACCACATTATCATGCCGCTGGCTAACCGGCGCGATCAGCAGACGCAGATCAAATGGGGCATCGCCGACTTCGCTTACCGCTTCGGCCGTCAGCCGGAGGGCATGTGGCTCGCCGAGACGGCCGTTGATACGGCCTGCCTGGAAGCACTAGTCGATAATGGCCTGAGCTATATGATCCTGGCCCCCCGCCAGTGCCGGGCGGTACGGGCCGGCGACGGCGAGCAGTGGCACGAGGTACACGGTGGGGTAGATACTCGGCGCCCCTACCGCTGCGTACTTCCCAGTGGCCGCAGTATTGCCTTGTTTTTTTACGACGGCGACGTAGCTAAGGCCGTAGCCTTTGAAGGCCTCCTTAATGACGGTCGCCTGCTGGCCAACCGCCTAATGAATAGCCTCGACGGCGACGACGAGGTGCAGCTGGCCCATATCGCCACTGATGGCGAAAGCTACGGTCACCACCACGCCAAGGGGGAGATGGCCCTAGCCGCCTGCCTGGACGACATCGACCAGCACCCCGCGTACCGCCTCACTAACTATGGGGAGTTCCTGGAGCTCCACCCCCCCACCTGGGAGGCCCGCATCCACGAAAATAGCTCCTGGTCCTGCGTGCACGGGGTGGAACGCTGGCGCAGTGACTGTGGCTGCGAGACGGGCGGCGGGCCGGGCTGGCACCAGCGCTGGCGGGCCCCCCTGCGCGCTGCGCTGGATAGGGTACGCGACCGGCTAATCGAGGTGTTCGAAACGGAGGGGGGAAGCCTATTCACCGACTGCTGGGCGGCTCGCGACCAGTACATCGACCTGGTGCTGGATCGGTCGCCCAACCAGACCGCTGCCTTCATTCGTCGGGTGGCGAAACTTGATTCCGTTACCGACCAGCAAAAAATCAGGATGCTCCGGCTACTGGAAATGCAGCGGCACGCGATGCTGATGTATACCAGCTGCGCCTGGTTCTTCAATGAGGTGACCGGTATCGAAACCCTACAGGTGCTACAGTACGCCAACCGGGCCCTGCACCTCTGTGAGGTACTTACCGGTAAGGACTACCATACCGATTTTATCGCCGACCTGGAACACATCGAAAGCAATGTGCTACCCAATGCCGCGGTAGCCTACCACGACACCGTAATGCCGGCCCGGGTGGGCCTGCTTCGGGTAGGTATGCACTTCGCCGCCGCCAGTCTATTCGAGGAGCAGCCCGCGCAGCTCGAACTGTTCAACTACCGGAGTGAGCTACAGGCCCTACGGCAGTTCCGGGCCGGTGCGTTTCGGCTCACGGTGGGGCAGATGCGCATCGTATCCAAGATCACCCACAGCTCCTCGGCCTTCAGTTACGCGGTGCTGTACCTGGGGCAGCAGGCGATGATTGGGGAAATCTGTCAGGATATGTCCGCCGAGCAGTTCAACGATCTGCTACCGGAGCTAGAGCAGGAGTTCCGCGACGGACACGTCAGTGAGGTAATCAACCTCATGAAGGACTACTTCTGCCACCAGAGCTTTTCGGTTTATCACCTGTTCCGCGATGAGAAGCGCAAGATTCTGCTGGAGATGACGGAGCGCACCCTCGGGATCGCCGCGGCCAGTTTTTCGGATGTCTACTACGACAACTACCAACTGATGAGCACCATGCGGGCCAGTGGGCTACCGCTGCCCGATAGCTACCGGGCCACTATTAGTTTTACGATGCGGCGGCGACTCCTAAACCTGCTCTCGGCCCAGCAGGGGGTAGACCGCGCCCGCCTACAGCGCATCGTCGCCGACCACCGTCACTGGAACCACCGGTACAAAGAGCCCGCGCTACTGGAGAATGCCGCAGAGCAGCGGATCCACGCCCTCATCCGGCAAGCCGTACGGCAACCCGCCCTGTGGCAGTGGATCCTGGAACTGGTCCATGCCCTGCGCCAGCTGGGTCTACAACCTAATTTTTACCGCGCCCAGACTAGCCTGCTCAACGCCTGGACGCCGGACTACGCCAACGGCCTCACCGCCTCGGAGCGTATGGCCGGACTAGGCCTGGCCCGCGAGCTGGAGCTCCAGCTCGGTTTCGTCGACGCGCTGCAGCCCGTTTAGGTCCGTGCGACTGGCACTGCTGGCCCCTCTAGAGTACCCCCTCACCGAACCCTATGCCGGGGGGCTGGAGCGCCACACCGTGCAACTCGCCCGGGGGCTGGCGGAGCTAGATGAAACGGTGACCGTCTTTGCCCGCCGGGGTTCCGATTCACTGCCGGGGGTGGAGCTGGTCACGGATTTTGAAGACTACCAAACCCTCCTGCGCTACCTACGCACCGCCCCCTTCGATCTGCTGCACAACAACACAATTAACTTCCTGCCCCCGCTGCTCTCGTTTCGCCTGCCCTTTCCGGTGGTCACTACCCTACATACGCCGCCTTACCGGCGCTTGCTGCCGGGTGCCGTGGCCTCGCGACTACTCGGCGGATCGACTTTCGTAGCCATCAGCGCGCACCTGGCGCAGCGTTGGGTACGGTACACGGGGCCGGTGGCGGTAATTCATAACGGGATCGATCCCGGGGAGTGGCCCTTCGCTAGGGTTGCACCTGCGTGTACCGCCCTGTGGTACGGACGGATCACGCCGGAGAAGGCTCCGCACCTGGCCGTGCTGGCGGCGCGCCGGGCGGGGTACACGCTGAAACTGGTCGGCCCGGTGGTGGACAAGGATTACCACACGACGCAAGTACTGCCCCTCCTGGGAGAGGACGCGGTTTACCTGGGCCACCTGGGAGGCGCGGAGTTACTGCCCCATACGGCCGTGGCGGTGGGGCTGTTTACCTCGGTGTGGGACGAGCCCTTCGGTCTGGTGATTCCGGAGCTGCTGGCCTGTGGTACGCCGGTGGCGGGGTTTGCGAGTGGGGCCGCACCGGAATTGGTAGACGATAGGGTGAGTACCCTCGTGCCGGTGGGCAATGTGCTAGGACTAGCCGCCGCCCTCCCCCGGGCCGCCGCCCTTGATCGCGCCGTGTGTCGTACCTATGCGGTGGAACAGTTTAACGTGGGGAAAATGATCGCCACTTACCACGCCCTCTACCTTCGGCTTCTGGCCTAATCTTGCTACACCATGACCCTTCCCCTAACCAACGACCTGGTTTTCTTCGACCTCGAGGCCACCGGACTCAATCTCACCCGCGACCGCATCGTGCAGATCGCCCTCATCAAGCTCTCTGCCGACGGCAGCCCGCAGCAGGAGCTGGAAATGAAGATTAACCCCACCATTCCGATCAGCGCCGAGGCCAGCGCCATCCACGGGCTCAGCGATGCCGACGTGCGCGATGCGCCTACTTTTCAGGAGGTGGCCGCTAAGATTCAGGATTTTATCGGGACGGCCGATCTGGCTGGGTACAACTCGAACCGCTACGACGTGCCCCTGCTACAGGAGGAGTTCTACCGCGCAGGTATCTTCTTTGACACCGGCGGCCGCCGCCTCATCGACGCCCAGCAAATCTTCTACCAGATGGAGCCGCGTACGCTAAGCGCTGCCCTCAAGTTCTACGCCGGCAAGGAGATGGAAAACGCCCACGATGCGCTGGCCGACGTGCGCGCCACAGTCGATGTATTCACCGGGCAGTTGCGTCACTATGCCGGCGCGACCTACGAACGGGAGGATGGCACCATAATCGAGCCCTTCGCCGACCTTGATGCCGTGGCCGATTTCTGCAAAGACGACCGCTTCCTGGATGCCACCCGCCGCCTCAAGCGCGGTCCCGACGGCGTACCCGTATTCAACTTCGGCAAACACGCCGGCAAACCCGTCGCTGAGGTCTTCGCCAAGGAGCCGAGCTACCTGCGTTGGATCCTGGAAAAGGACTTCACGACCGAGGTAAAAACCCTAGTGCAGGTGATCGAGGAAGAACGCAAAAAGAAATAGATTCTTTCCCGATGACTAGCGGCGCTCGTCGTCATCAAAGCCGGTGCCGTGACCGTAGCCGCCCTTGCTCTGGTCCACGTTCTTCAGGTCGTCATCGTCCTGATCGGCGTGGTCCTTCTTTGGGTCCTTATCCGTCTTCTTGTCGTCCTTATCATCGGCGAGCAGGGGGCGCTGGCTCTTGGCGTCGAAGAGGCGGTAGCGGGTGGGGGTGCGGTTGAAGTGCATGGTTGTCGGCTTTATGGGGTAACTACGATGTAAGACTCTTAGTTCGTCACATTCCAGCGCTGCCTGAGGCAGCATTGTACTGCCTGTCTACCCGCGCAGCGGTCTACCCCCCGAAGGGGGTCTACACCCTCTCCCCCCGAAGGGGTCTACCACGTGGGCCCAGTAGGATTTGAACCTACGACCAACGGATTATGAGTCCGCGGCTCTAACCGCTGAGCTATGGGCCCGGTCAGCGCGCAAAGATAAGCGGCTAGCCGTAGAGCTCCAAAATAACCTGCTGCTCGGCGTAGCCCATGGCAAGGAGATTAGCGCGCGCTTCGTCGACCATGGCACTCCAGCCACAGAGGTAAAACCGCAGATCGCTCCGGGGCGTAGCGTAGTTACGCTGGTACACCTGATGCACGTAACCGGCTAGGGCTTCCAATGAGGTGGTTTCTCCGGGAAGTTCACGACTCAGCGTAGCCGTATAGGTGAAGTTGGGATACCGCTCGCTCAGTCGCTCGAATTCCTCCCGGTAGAGCAAATCCTCCGGCCGCCGGCAACCGAAGATGAGGTGAAAGTAGCGGTTCTCCCGGGGTAGTCGCTGATAGAGCATGGACCGAAAGGGCGCCACCCCGGTGCCCGTACAGACCATCACCACGTCGTAGTCGAGCGGCCGTTCGGGAAGGGTAAATACGCCCCCTGGCTCCTTGGTGAGCACCTGCGTCCCCGCCCCGGCTTCCTCGAAGAGGTACTTCGTGCCCCGCCCGCCCGGAAGCTGTACGATGCAGAGCTCAGCTTCGTTGGTTTCGTTGGGGGGCGAGGCGATGGAGTAGCTGCGCCAGCGTTCCCGGCGATTCTCGCTGATGGGCAGGTCGAGGGTCAGAAACTGCCCGGGCCAAAAATCGAGCCGCTCGCGGTCGGGTAGGGCTACCCAGAAGCTGCGTACCGTAGGGCTTCGGTCCTGGGTGCGCGTGATCACCGCCTCCTTCCATTTACTCATAATGCCATATCGTGGTAGGGGATAAAGGTGCCGTAGCCCCGCTCGGCAAAGTAGGCCCGCAGCTGTTCCCTAGGTTGCTCGCTCAGGGCCCAGATGAAGTCGCCGCCCCAGGCGCCCAGGCTCTTGAGTGTACCGGGGAAGTCGGGAAATGTTTCCTGCACGGGGTGCAACGCTAGTGCTTCGGCGATAAGTCGTTCGTGCCGTTCGAGCAGTCGGGCGGCGGTGCGCAGGTGCAAAGCAACTTGTAGGAGGCCGGTGAGCTCACTTACCTCCCCGGCCACCTGGGGCGCCACGTCCGCCGCTCGGTACGCCCGAATGCCTTGCCGACTATCCTGTTTTCGGTTGCGGTACACGAAGTAGGTCTGCCGGAGCCAGTCCGGTCGCCAGGTGATGGGGCTAACCAGGGGCCTGCCGGATTCCCCGCGCTTGTACAGGATGGGGCCCGCCGCGGTGGCGCAGGCTAGATCGTAGCCGCTGCCGCCGAAGGTGCCGGCCAGCAGGGCATAGGGGTCCACCCCAAGGAACTCGGCCAGAAAGCTGACCAATGTGGAGCTGCTACCCAGTCCCCAACTAGGCTCGAACTCGAGATAGCAGTGGACGTGCTTACCGACCAGCCCCTCCTCCGTACAGCCAGGTTTGAGCTGCTCCGCCGCGTGGAATAGTTGCAGCAGGCGGTCCCGCACCGGCTCCCCACCCGGCCGCGGTTCGTTCCATTCCCCGGCATGGAAGGAGTGGCTACGTATCGGCCGGGAAGTACTGACCCCGCCGACCGACCACGTCAGCTCGTAGCGGGTCGGTGAGGGGAACGGGGTGACCGTAAAGCGCTGGCCCGCTTTGGTGGGGATAGCTAGGGCGGTCGCTCCGTCGAGCACGAAGTATTCGCCGGTCAGCAGTAGTTTGCCGTGGTAGTAGTACTCCTGAAGCATGGGGGCACAAAGAAAAGGCCACGCTACCGAAGCAGCGTGGCCTTATGTCAATCAATAGCTACGGGCAGCGACTAGTTGTTGTCGTCCTCGTTGTCTTCTCCTTCGTTGCTGAGCTGCTCGCGCAGTTGCTCGAAGGCGCTTAGATCGCCCAGGGTAGAGCGCTCGTTGCTGGCATTGGTCTGCTTGACGGCCTTACGGGTGTACTGCTGCTCCTCGCGGCGCTCGCGCACGACGGTGTCCTTGGCCTCGCGGCGGATGTCGTTGACGTAGCGGCTGTGGCTGACCATAAGTTTCTTCTGGTCGCGGTCGAACTCGATGACCTTGACGGTCAGCGTCTCGTCTACCTCAGCAATGGTACCGTCCTCCTTACGCATGAGCTTGATCGGTGCGTAGGCTTCCAGTCCGTAGGGCATCTGTACGATGGCACCGCGGTCGTCCTTGCGCAGTACGGTAGCCTCGTGGTAGCTGCCCTCGGGGAAGACGCTCTCGAAGCTGTCCCAGGGGTTCTCCTCAAGTTGCTTATGGCCAAGCGACATCTTGCGGTCGCGGTCGTCTACTTCCAGTACTACGACGTCGATGTCGTCGCCCACCTTGACGAACTCACTGGGGTGGCCGAAGCGCTTGGTCCAGCTCAGGTCGCTGATGTGGATCATGCCACCAATGCCGTCGTTGAGCTCGACGAATACCCCGTAGGGGGTGAGGTTTTTGACCTTACCGGTGTGCTTGGAGCCGACGGGGAAGTTGATGTTGATCGTATCCCAGGGGTCCTGCTGCAGCTGCTTGATCGACAGCGACATCTTGCGGTCGTCGCGGTCGATGGTCACCACCTTGGCGTCGCGAGTCTCGCCGACGCTGAAGTACTCCCGGGCGTTGATGGGCTGGTTGCTCCAGGTCACCTCACTGACGTGCACCAGGCCTTCTACGCCGGGCATGATCTCGAGGAAGGCACCGTAGTCTTCGATATTGACTACGCGGCCCTCGACGGTGCTGCCCTCGGTGATGGTCTCGTCCAGGACCTCCCAGGGGTGGGGCTGGAGTTGCTTCAGACCGAGGCTGATCCGCTTCTTGTTCTCGTCGAAGTCCAGTACGGCCACGTTGACCTTCTGATTGAGCTCGAGGATATCGGAGGGGTGGTTGATGCGGCCCCAGCTGATGTCGGTGATGTAGAGCAGTCCGTCGACGCCACCCAGGTCAAGGAAGGCCCCGAAGTCGGTGATGTTTTTGACGATACCCTCCAGTACCTGACCGCGTTCGAGGCTGGCGATGATGGCCTCGCGCTGCTCGGCCAGATCGGACTCGATGAGGGCCTTGTGGCTCACCACGGCGTTCTTGATGGTCTCGTTGATCTTGACCACCTTGAATTCCATCGTTTTGCCCACGTAGGCGTCGTAATCGATGATGGGCTTGATGTCGATCTGCGAGCCGGGTAGGAAGGTCTCCAGTCCGCCGCAGTCGGCAATGAGGCCGCCCTTGGTCTTGCTGATCACCTTACCGTTGATCACGGTGCCATTAGCGTAGGAGTCGCGGATGCGGTCCCAGGCGCGGAGCAGCTTGGCCTTGCGGCGGCTGAGTACTAGCTGTCCTTTCTCATCTTCCTGCTGCTCTACGTACACCTCGACGGTGGAGCCGACCTCGACGTCCTGATCGCGGAACTCGGAGAGGGGGAGCAGGCCGTCGCTCTTGTAGTTCAGGTCCAGGATGACGTCGCCGTCGATGATGGCCGACACCTTGGCCGACATGATCTCGGCTTCCTGGATGTTGGTCATCGAGGCCTCGTACTCCTTTTCCATGGCCAGGCGCTCGGCATCACTGTAGCGGTTGTCGATCTTAGCGATGGCGTCCCAGGCGAAGTCGTCATGAGCGGAGCCGGTGGCCCCGCTGGTGTCGGCTTCTTCAATTTCCACGGCTTCCTCCTTCACCTCTTCGGTGAGGGCTACGGATACCTTGGAGCTCTCCTTACGGATCACCTTGGCGGTGGGCGCGGAGGATTCTTCCTCCTCGTCGAGGCT
The DNA here is from genome assembly GCF_965214665.1 of Neolewinella sp. Lineage (GTDB taxonomy): Bacteria > Bacteroidota > Bacteroidia > Chitinophagales > Saprospiraceae > Neolewinella. The sequence continues at coordinate 4,395,398 of NZ_OZ243970.1, forward strand.
CTCGGTGGCGTCTTCCAGTGCCTCATCTACGACCTCGGCGGGCGCGCCGGGCGTGGGCTTGATTACGGACCGGGTTTCCGTTACGGCGATGGAGCCATCGGCAGCGGCGCCGGGGTTGGCTTGTTCTTCAATGGTGGGTTGGGCCTCCGGGGTAAGGGAATCGGTGGAGGTCTCCTCGGTCCCGTCTACTTGCGGGTCCTGATTATCATCTACTGGCATGTGATGATGGGTTTAAACGGTTGATACGTTGGGCCGCTTCGGGGGCGGCCGTTCCCCTTCCTTTTCCGGGGGTGCCGGTTAAGGGAGCGCAAAGATACGGAAAGTAAACCAGCTTCGCTGGGTAGAGCCTGCGGCGTCTACCCGCGAAGCGATCTACCTGCGCGAAGCGCAGTCTAAAAAACCGCGAAGGGCGAAGCCCAACGCGGTTTTTCTGAGGTTGGGAGCGGATTCGAACCGCCGTACAAGGTTTTGCAGACCTTTGCCTAGCCACTCGGCCACCCAACCAGGGGAGGGCAAAAGTAGGTGGCCCACGGGGGGAGTACCAAACTTTGCCACCGGTTTATTTACCGAATCAAGTGGACAACGCCCGTGCGCCGGCTTAAGTTCCCGGTGGGGGTGGTGTAGCTGAGGGTGTAGAGGTAGCTGCCGGTGGGCGCGGCGGTGCTGCCGATGAAGCCGGACCAGGGAAGGCCGGGCTGGTCGGAGGAGAAGACCAGGGCTCCCCAGCGGTCGAAGATGAAGAACTCGTAGCTCGCTAGCTGGGGCGCGGTACCGAAGATGGGCCCAAACACGCGATTTTCCGGCTGCTGGGCGGTAGGACTGAAGGCATTAGGAAAGAACACTTCCGGCTCCTCGAAGAGACAAGCTTGGTTGGAAAGGAAGGAAAAGGTAGCCACACTATCGACGGGGGTGTAAGTGGCCGCGATGCGGTAACAGCGGGGCCCGCCGGCGGGGGGTGGGGACTGGTCGAGATAGGTCAAGTCCGTAAGTGAATCCGCTAGCGGGGTGAAGCTACCGTCTGGATTTACGGCGAGTACCGCATAGGTGATGGTGCCGGCAAGGTTATTAACCAGTGGCGTCCAGTCGAGGGTAGCACCGCCCGGGGCCGGCTCGGCAAAGAGATAGACGGGGCTCACGGCGTTGGTGATCAGCGTATCGCCGCACTCATCCTGCAAAAGGAGCCGGGCGGAGTCGATCAGTACCTGATCGGAGCCGCTAAAGGGAAGGTTGAGCTCGGGTGCACTGAAGGACTCCGGAATAATGGAAATTTCCTCCACCGTGATGCCGCGGTACAGCTCTAGACTAGCCGCTACGGGTAGCGGGTTGTCGGTAGTCTCAAAGGGCAGGCGCACCGCCCCACCGTTGACCTCGATGCCGTACACATCGAAGGGACGGATAGGGGGAATAATAGCTAGCGTAATGCAAAATGTGTCGGTGCGCACCGTTTCCCCGGTGGCGTAGGTGCCCTCCTGGTAGAAGCAGATGGTCTCGCCGTCATTACCCCCATCGTAGATCAGCGTATCGGCAGCTCCGAGTTCGTAAGGTTCCTCTGTAAACGGCCCACCGTCCACTGAAGCATACAGCCGCAGTGGTTCGGCCAGGGTGTCGAGTAGGGTAGAGGTGCCGGTGGTGGTCCGAACCAGGCTCACCTCCGAGATACAGCCCTGGCCGCCACTGCCGGTTAGGCCCACAGCCGAGGTGATTTGACTCTGGGGCGTATCGTTGCCGCAGGGATCGATGGCAACCACCACATAATCACGCGCGGTGAGGGAATCAACCGGTACGTCGGTAACGCGGTAGGTTGTCTCGTCACCCACGGTATCGAGGGGGAAGGTACCCGTGTCGGTGACTTCCAGGATCACGTAACCACTCACCTCCGGGGAGGGCGAGGGGTCCCAACCGATGAGCAGGTCGCCGTCCTCTACACTGACGTAGCGTAGGTTGATGGCCGCCGGGATACGGTTGTCGAGGGTGTCGCTGCTGAGTGTGGTCGATCCGGGACAGTCGTAGCGGTAGCGTAGGTAATAGAAAAACTGCTCGCCGGTGGGGTTCTCATCGCGGTACTCGGTGGTGGTAGGATCGGTGAGGGTAGCAAGTAAGGTGTAGGGGCCGGCTTCCGCAGTGCTACGGTAAATCTCCGTGGCCTGGTAGGCACCACAGCTGTCACTGACGTTAGCCCAGGTGAGAATTTCACCGCCGGCCTCCGGGCGGGTGCACAGGAACTCCGGCGCGGCCACCTCCTGGGCGGGCAACCAACTACTGAGGGCCAGGGCCCAGATGAGATAGCGGAGGAACAATTGTGTGTGCTTAGTGTCAGTGACTCTATCATGCAACGCAACGGGCGGCACCCATGTTATGGCGCACGGCGGACAGCCTCCCTAGTCCATCACATCATCCGCTTCGGATAGATCGAATAGGGTGATGGGCGTACGGAAACGGGCGCTGAGTTCGCGGCGAATCCGGTCGCGGCGGTAGAGACTGCGCCGAAAATCCGTTTTTACTGTCTGTTTATCACTCCGCACCGCGTAGGATTCGAGCGGCCCCCGGATGGTGTAGTACACATTAAAAAGCCCATTGCGGGCCGGTAGTACTTCCAGGGCGCTATCGTGGCGGCTCAGCTTATTGGTCACTACCTGACCCGCGTTGACCTTGACGTTGTAGTCCAGGTACTGATCGAAGGTATGACTGCCGCTTAGCGTGAGGTTGATGGCACTGGACTGGACGAACATGGCCGGAATGTAGATCGTCCGGTCCCGGATCTCGAATACGTTGGCCAGGCGGGTAAAGCGAACGCGCTCGAGGTCACTGGCTTTGAGGGCGAAGGCGAAATTTTCGAGCATGCCAAAGTCCCGTAGCTCGCCGTCTAGAATCTCCAGATTAGCTCGGGCCCCTAAGCTTTGATAATTTAACGCTCCCAGCGCATCGTAGGTCATATCCAGCAGGAGTTGCGCGTTCAGGCGACCGGTGAGGTGGTCGGCGGTGAGCACCTCCTGACCGAAGTTCTCGCACTGGCGGAAGAATTCGGGGGCATCTACTTCCTCCGCGGCCACCCGAGCATCGACGGTCGTACTATCCGCGAAGTAAGTGATGGCGTCTACCCGAAATTGCCCCCCCATGGCGGCGGTAAGCCCCCGCACGTCGAGGCGGCCGGGTAGGAAGACCAGTTGCCCCCTGAAGTCTGTGCCGTGCATCTCTTCCCACTGCCATGCCCCTATATCTGCCGCGAAGGTGCCGTGGAGCAGATCGGTGAGTCGCGGTTCTGGCCGTCGAGCGGCCTCCCCCCGTCGGACGGCCTCCCCCCGTCGGACGGCCTCCCCGGAATAGCCAGCTAAGCTAAGCAACTCGGCCACGTCCAGTCGTTCTCCGCTCAGGGTGGCGGTGAAGCGCAGGGCGGCGTCGCGGGAATTGAGGCTGTCGGAAAAAAGTACGGGGATGAGGTTGCTGCCCCGCCCGCTGAGGGTACAGCGGGAGTTGGGGAAGACTACGGCCAGGTCAGTAACCGTGAGCTCGTTATCGTCCAGAACTACCGTACCGGCGGGCAGAGAAAGCGGAACGTCCAGGTACGTTAATTTGGCATCTTCCAGGAGTAAGGTGCCGGTGGAACTTACACGACCCGCCCGCCGCGGTTCTACCATATCGGCGTAGCGGCCGCTAAGCGATAGGTCGTCCAGGTGTAGCAACCCTGCCGCCCCGGTCACGGCCGCCGACTCCGGTAGCAAAGCGGGCAGCACGTCCAGCGGCAGGCTACCCCGGGCGCTGAAGGTGAGCTGTGGATCGGCCAGGTCCTCCAGCCGAAGCCGGAGGTCGAAGGGTGCCCCGGCGAAGGTACCGCTCAGCTCTTCGATAGCGAAGGCCTGCATGCCGCCCCGGGGCCCATCGAGGTAAGCGAAGGTGGCCTGCAGGGTTACGTTGCGCGCCGTAGTATTCATTCGGGAGCTACCGAGCCGGCCGTCGGTGAAGGTCAGATGGCCGTTGAGGTGGGGATAGTCGCGTTCGGACCACTCGCCGGTAATGTCGGCCTCGAGCGCGAGCTGCCCTTCGGTATCTAGCTCGCCCAGGGTAGCAGCGTAACCGGGTGGTAGCAGGGCGAGTACGTCGTTGAGTGCCCCGGCAGTGCTGCTGAGCCGGAGGTTGGTGATGAGGCCCTGCTCGGTTAGGGTGAGTACGCCAGTGGTTTCCACGCTGAGGTCTTGGGCAGTGAGTATCAGGGGAGTGAAACGGTAGCTGCGCTCTTCCTGGTCGATACGCAGCGCTCCACTGAGCCCAAAGGTTTTGTGGGCTAGGTAGCGGGTGCCGTCCTGATCGAAATAGGTGACCGCGACCCGGCTTTCCGTTTTCAACTCGGCGGTGGTGCTCCCGAAGTTGCCGTCGAGCCTACCTTCCCGAATGGTAAATACGGCGTCGGTTTTCAGGCGGGCGTCCTGATAGACTACGGTCACGTTGGTAAACTCGGCCGCCCGTACCAAGAAGCTTGCACCTGCGGCCCCGCCCGTTGGTTGCTCGGCCCGGTCGCCTACGGAGGTATGGGTGACCTGGTAGTTAGTATTGCCGTCGCGGTCGGTGAAGAGCTGGAGTTTGCCGTCGCGCACCCAGATACCGTTGATGCGGGGAGTACCGAATATGCTAGCCAGGTCCAGTACGCAGGCCAGGTGCTCGGCTTCCAGCAGGGTGCTGCCGTCGCTTCCGCCCACGTGCACCTGCTGTAGATCGACGGCTAGGTGAGGAAAAGAACGCAGCAGGCTCAGGTCATAGTGACCTACGGTGACGGGGGTCTGGAGCCGGGCGTTGAGGGAGTGGACGACCCGGCGGGCGATGGGGTCACCCAGGATGTGGACCGCCGCCAGCAGCAGCAGAGCCAGGGTAAGTAGCAGCAGGGTAAGACGCCGAATAAATCGCATGCAGGAGGGGCTTCCGCTAGGGCACCAGCTCGGGGACGCGGGCGAGTACCTCGCGTAGTTTGTCCTCGTTGGCCGCCGAGAGGGGAACGAGGGGCACGCGTAGGTAATTGTCGCACAGCCCCAGCAGCGCGCAGGCCGCCTTGATGCCGATGGGGTTGCCCTCTACGTAGAGCAGGGGGTGCACGTCGAGCAGGTCGAAATGGAGTTGGCGCGCTTCGGCTACATCGCTGTCTAATGCGGCCCGAACCATGCGGCTAAACTGGGCGGGCAGGGCATTGGCGATCACGCTGATGCCACCATGGGCGCCCACCGCGATCATAGCCGTGGCTAGGGGATCGTCGCCGCAGAGCACGGCCAGGTGATCCGGACGGTGCTTCAGGATTTGGGCAGCCTGATCCAGCACGCCACTGGCTTCCTTGACGGCGGCGAAGCGGTCGGTGGCCTCAGCCAGGCGCAGCACGGTTTCCGGATGTACGTTAGAGCTGGTGCGGCCGGGCACGTTGTAGATGATGAGTGGCCGGGGGGCTACCTCGGCTACTCGCGTGTAGTGCTGGTAGATACCCTCCTGGGGCGGTTTGCTGTAGGCTGGGCTGCTGGACATGATGCCCGCCACCCCGTCGAAATTGTAGTCGCGGATGGTACCTACGAGCCGCTCCGTATAGTTGCCGCCGAAGAAGCCGGCCACGATCGGCACCCGCTCGTCGACGTGGCGGATGGTGAAGTCCAGAATCTCCCGACACTCTTGGGAGCTTAGCGTAATGGCCTCCCCGGTGGTGCCGAGGCAGACGACGTAGTCCACCCCACCGGCGATCACGTGATCGATAAGGCGGCCCAGGGCGGGGTAGTCCACGGACTTATCGGCCCGAAACGGGGTGATGAGCGCAACGCCGGTGCCGGTAAATGTGGGGGGAGGAGTGCGCATGGTGATCAGTCGGAGTGGGTGACCTGCCCGATGGAGGCATACTTTTCGATGCGGTCCTCGACCATCTTATCGACCGACTTTTCCTGCACCGCGGCGATGGCCTTTTTGAGCTGGCGCTTCAGTAGTTTGGCCATCTCCTCGGGGGCGGTATGGGCACCCCCCTGGGGCTCCTTCACAATCTCATCCACGATGCCGAAGCCATGCATGTCCCCGGCGGTGAGTTTAAGGGCCTCGGCGGCCTGCTCCTTGAAGTCCCAGCTGCGCCAGAGGATACTGCTGCAGCTTTCGGGAGAAATGACCGAGTACCAGGTGTTTTCGAGCATCATCACGTGGTCGCCCAGGCCGATGCCGATGGCCCCGCCGCTGGCCCCCTCGCCGATCACGGCGCAAACGATGGGTACGCGCAACTGCGCCATCTCGAAGAGGTTGCGGGCGATGGCCTCGGCCTGTCCGCGCTCCTCGGCCTCGATACCGGGGAAGGCCCCGGGCGTATCGATCAGGGAAACTACGGGAAAGCCGAAGCGCTCGGCCAGCTTCATCAGCCGCAGGGCCTTGCGGTAGCCCTCGGGATTGGCCATACCGAAGTTACGGTACTGCCGCATTTTCGTATTGACGCCCTTCTGGTGGCCGATGAAGACGACCGTCTGCCCGTCCATATTCCCGATACCGCCCACGACGGCCTTATCGTCGCCGAAGCAGCGGTCGCCGTGCAGTTCCACAAACTTGCGGCACATCTGCTCAATGTAGTAGAGTGTATAGGGACGTTCCGGATGGCGACTTAGCTGTACGCGCTGCCAGCCGCTGAGATTGCTATAAATGTCGCGGCGCGTCTGCTTGATCCGCTCCTCCAGCTCGGCGATGGTGGGCTGCATGTCGACCACCCCGTCCTCGCTCACCGCTCTGACCTTTTCCAGCTGCTCGTGTAGCTTTTCTAGGGGTTGCTCAAAATCCAGGAATACCATAAACTAGGTCTCTTTGTATTACTAGCTCTCTACCGCCGAAGGCGTCTACACTCGCGACAGCGAGTTCTACCCCCGAAGGGGTCTAACTGCCGAAGGCATCTACCCCCGAAGGGGTCTACCTTAGCTGAACCTTCGCCGAGCCCAGCATCCCAATGTCCGTATAGATTTCTGCCCGGTAAAAGCCCTCCGCCAGCTTATCATCCAGCTCGTGGGTGAAGCTGATGCGCTGGTTACGCTCCAGGTTGACGTCGCGGCCCTCCAGGGCGATGAGATCCTTCTCCGCGCCGTTGACGATCGACTTAGCCCGCACGGGGTTCTCACTGATCACGGGGGTGGAGGATTCATCCGTCAGCACCAGGAAGATGGGGCGCACGCCGAGGTATTCCTGCGGCACGTCGGTCAGGTCGAAGCTCACGGCGATGCGGCGGGCGCGGCTGGCATTGGCGGTGTTGCTACCGTTCTTACGTAGCAGGTCGACCTGGATGGCGGTGGCCTTGAAGTTGCCTAGCGTCATGCGTTCCAGATCGGCCTCGATGCTTTCGTTCATGCGGCTGAGGTTATCGACCTTCTTGGCGTTTTCGTAGGCCTCGGTCTTGGCGGTGCTGAGATCCTGGCGCAGCACGACGTTGCGCTGCCGCAGGTCCTTGTTTTCCTCGGTCAGCTCCGTGATGCTGGTCTCGAGCATGGTGCGCACGTTGATCAGGTCCTCGATCTGCTTGCGCATTTCGTAGGCGACCTCGTTGTCGTTCTTACGCGACTTCTGGGCCTGACGCATGTCGTAGAGGGCGCGCTGGGCGGTCTCCTGCGCTTCGGTGAGCTCACCCTGTAGCTGGGCATTTTCGCCGCTGACCTCCTGGAAGGCCTGGTCGAGGCTATCGACCGACTTCATGAGGTTGTCGCGCAGTAGGGTCAGCTGCTCGGCCTCACCGGACTTTTCGGTGTAGCTGGCCTGTAGCTTGTTTTTGGTCGTCACGCCCCAGATCAGGCTACCTACAAAGAGCAGGGCCAGCAGGATGGCGATGATGGTAAGGGTGCGCTTGTTCATTGACCTTGGGCTGGTAAGGGGGCAAATTTACGGTTAAATCCAACGACGCGACCGAAACCACCCCAGCATGCCTAGGATCAGGCACAGCATCACCCCCCAGAGCACGAAGTAGCCGTAGCGGGTATGCAGCTCCGGCATATTATCCCAGTTCATGCCGTACACGCCCACCAGGAAGCTCAGGGGGATGAATATAGTAGACACGATCGTCAGGGTCTGCATCACGCTATTCATGCGGAAGCTGATCTCGCTGGTGTAGAGGTCGTAGAGGCCGTTGGTGACGTCGCGGTAGGTTTCGACCAGATCGGTGATCTGGATGACGTGGTCGCGCAGGTCGCGCACGTACACCTGGGTATCGGCCGTAATCAGGCTAGACTCGGCGTCGGCAAACCGGGTGGTGAGTTCACGCAAGGGGCTGATACTCTTGCGTAGGGTCAGGAGCGACAGCCGCAGGTCGTGGATCTTGGATTTGGTCTGTATCTCCGGCGAGCGCATGATGGTCTCCTCCAGCCTGTCCAGCTCCCCTTCAATCTGGTCGATGACGGTGAAGTATTTATCGACCACGTTGTCCACCAGGGCGTAGGCCAGGTAGTCGGCCCCCCGGGTACGGATACGGCCACTGCTGGTTTCCAGGCGTTTGCGTACGCTCTTGAAGAGGTCACCGCTATCTTCCTGAAAGCTCACCACTACGCCCTCCGTGAGGTAGATACTCACCTGCTCTACGCTCAACTCCAGCCGCTCGGCATTGAAGGCGAAGGCCTTGATGGTGAACATCACGCCGTTTTCGAAGGCTTCCATTTTGGGGCGTTGCTGTACGTCCACTACATCCTCCAGCGCCAGAGGGTGCATACCGTACTGCTTACCGAGGCGTTCCACGAGGACCAGGTCGTGCAGGCCGCGCATATCGTACCATAGGGTGGCCTTGCGGGAGTGGGGGGTGGGCAGCTCGTCGTGGGAGGTCTGTACGTTGAAGTAGTCGCCGTAATACTGCGTCAGGTGTAGGTGGATCTGCTCGGTCTGCCGCTGGCCGGTATAGACCATCGTTCCGGGTGGGGCACCGGCCTTACTGCGGGTGACCAGGGCTTTTTCTTCTTTGGAGCGGAGAAGGTTGGTGATGCGCATGGGGTGTAAACGGGCGGGGTCGCAGGTGCAAGGTACGGGGCGGGGCAGTAAGCGTCCGACGCCTGCAAGCGTCGGACGCTTCACTTCGAGGTCCTAGCTCTACTCCTCCCTACCTGCGCTGATGAGCGCCGCGATCTAGAGCGCATTGCCCTTCCCGCCGATAGCCCCCTCCTTACCATCCGACCCGGCAACTACCGGATGCTGGAGGAGGACTCGCTCTTCCACTACCGCAACCTGGCCCTGGTGGAAGTAGACCACGACAGCCTCACTCCCCACCGCCGCCGGGCCGTAGAGCGCTTCGCGCTGGCCGGCGGACGGCTGCTGATCCGCGATGAGCGGCCGGAGGTACCCTATGCCTGGGCCTGGTACGCAGAGGCGCGCAGAGCAGGAGCAACGGAGGCTGTACCCCTCGGTGACGGCCTGGTCTACGCCCCCATGGTGAAACTGGATACCACTGAGTCACACGGCTTCTTTACCACAGCGCTTGCACCGGCGGCCCCGGCTGAGTTGCCGCCCGCTGCGCCGCGCTGGGACCGTTTTCAGGTGGAGGTACTGGACGATGACATCTACGAACCGATGGAGATGGAGGTGCTGCCGGGTGGCGAGGTGCTGTTCCTGGAGCGGCGGGGGAAGATGAAGCTGTACGACCCCTTCCGGCATACAACGACGGTGGTCAAGGACTTCGCGGTGTGTACGGAGGGCAACTACGAGGACGGGTTGCACGGGCTGGCACTCGACCCCGGCTACGGGAAGGAGAACCACTACATTTACTTGTACTACAGCCCCGCACCCTGTGACTCGACCGACCAACTGCTGAGTCGCTGGGAGTTTAGAAGCGGGGAGCTGGTGGAGGACTCCGAGACCGAGGTGCTCCGGGTAGCCGTGCAGCGCGAGACTTGCTGCCACAGTGGGGGAAGCGTGGAGTTCGGTCCCGATGGGTTGCTGTACCTGAGTACTGGGGATAATACCAGTAGTAAGGCTAGCGACGGCTACTCGCCGATCGACGAGCGGCCGGGGCGGAGTCCGTGGGACGCGCAGAAGTCTTCGGGCAATACCCACGATTTACGGGGGAAGATCCTGCGGATCCGTCCGCTGGCGGAGGGAGGCTACGAGGTGCCAGAGGGCAATCTCTTTCCGGCGGACGGTAGTGCGGGCCGGCCCGAGATCTACGTGATGGGCGCACGCAATCCCTTCCGTATCGCCATCGACCCCTGGAGCAATTACCTTTACTGGGGCGATGTAGGCCCGGACGTGGGCGAGCCGGGTAAGTACGGCCCCGAGAGCTACGACGAGTGGAACCAGGCGCGGGAGGCGGGTAACTTCGGCTGGCCGTACTTCGTGGGGGACAACTTTGCCTTCCGGCAGCGCGACTTTGCGACCGATGAGGTGGGTGACTACTTCGATCCCACCGCTCCAATCAACGAGAGCCCCTACAACTACGGCAGCCGCGAGCTACCGCCCGCCCAGCCGGCGCTGATGTGGTACCCCTACGGACCTAGTGAGGAATTTCCGCAACTCGGGCAGGGCTCGCGCTCGGCCATGGCCGGGCCGTTCTACGATACCGAGCGGCTGTACCCGATCGCGGGGCGGGCGCTGCCGGCGTACTACCACGGTAAGTGGTTCATTTATGAGTGGGCCCGCAGCTGGGTGAAGGTGGTGACGCTGGATTCGGCCCGGCAGGAGATCGTACAAATTGAAGACTTTCTGCCGGAGGTGCCGATCAGCAAACCCATCGACTTCAAGATCGGGCGCGACGGGGCCATCTACCTGCTCGAATACGGCAACGACTACTTCCTCAATAATCCCGACGCTCGCCTAGTGCGCATCACCTATTCCGAGGGCAACCGGCCCCCAATTGCTAAACTGGACATCGACGAGACGGCCGGCGGGGTGCCCTTCCGACCCAAGCTAAGTGCAGCGGGTAGTAGCGACCCCGACCCCCGGGACCGATTGAGCTACCGCTGGTACGTCGACGGGGAGCCGGCGGGCACTGGGGTGGAGGTGACGCCGGTGATCAGTCGTGCCGGTAAGCATGCCGTGCGCCTGGAGGTGTACGACCGGCTGGGGGCCCGTAGCGAGGCGACTCGGGTAGTGACGGCGGGAAATGCCCGCCCCCGGGTAGCGCTGGTGGCCGACGGCAATACCAGTTTCCTCTTTGCCGACCGCACCGCGTTGGACTACCGCACCAGCGTAGAGGATACCGAGGATGCCGCGGCCGGCACCCTCGATGCCCGCCAGACCGTAGTAAATGCCGCCTGGGTGAGCGACGCCCGCCTGGCCGATGGCATCCGCCGGGGCGAGCGGCAATTGCCGGCCGGCGACCTACGCTACGCTGCCGGCGAGACGCTCATCGAGGCCAGTGACTGCTACACCTGCCACAAGGAGCGCAGTGAGAACGTGGGCCCCAGCTTTGTACAGGTAGCCGAGCACTACGACGATGAGACGGCTACGGTGGCGACACTGGCCAAGAAAGTAATCCGCGGCGGCAACGGCGTGTGGGGTGAGCGGCTCATGAGCGCCCACCCCACCCTAAGTGAGGAGGATGCCCGCACCATGGTAGGCTATATTCTTTCGCTCAATAACGGCGGGCGTATGCCACTCTCCGGTACGGCGCGGCCGGGCGAGGGCGAGGGCAGCTACGTACTGGCCGCTACCTACCGCGACGGTGGGGGTGACGGAGATACCCCGCCCCTGGTCGGCCAGGGGGTGATCGTGCTGCGCCCCCCGACCCTGCAGGCCGAGGAGGCGGCCGATGGACTCTACCGCGCCGTGGTGCCCGGCAGCGGACAGCCCAATGCCTTTCAGGTCGTCGCCTTCCGGCCCGGCGGACGGATGCGCATGGCAAATATCGATCTGACCGACGTCGGTAGCCTGAGTCTGCACCTCTACCCACGCAGTAGCGGTGAGATCGAGCTGCGCCTCGGAGCACCCGAGGGGAAGGTCTTGGCGAGTCAGTCCGTAGCGGGCCGCAAGGAATGGAACGATTATACGGACGTGGTGCTGGACCTTCCCCAGCGCAATGAGCGCGGTGACCTGTACCTCATCTGGAAGGGCGAGGGCGGCCTGGTCGCCGACGATATGGGGCACCACCGGCCGGCGGATATCGGCTGGATCGATTACCTTACCTTTCACCGGGCTAAACAAACTGCCCGTTACACTTCCCTGAAGTAAGTCGATCACTATGCAACGTAGAACTTTCCTCCACGCTAGCGGTGTCTTTGCCGCCGCCGCCCTCACCGGCTGTACCCCAACGGGCAAAAAAGATACCGTGAGCACCACGTCCACTGCACCCGAGGGCGACCTCTGGTTCGATATCAGCCTGGCGCAGTGGAGCCTTAATAAGGCCTTCTTTTCCGGTGAGTACGACAACCTGGACTTCGCCCGCATAGCCCGTGAGACCTACGGCCTGGGCGGCATCGAGTACGTCAATCAGTTCTTCCCCGACAAGGCTAACGACCAGGCCTACCTGGCGCAGATGAAGCAGCGGGCCGAGGACAACGGCGTCCGCTCCCTCCTCATCATGGTAGACCGCGAGGGCAACCTGGGGGCTACCGACGAAGCAGAGCGTATGACCGCCGTGGAGAATCATTATAAGTGGATCGACGCCGCTAAGTACCTGGGCTGCCACAGTATCCGCGTCAACGCGGCCGGGCAGGGGAGCCGGGAGGAAGTAGCCGCCGCTGCCACCGACGGCCTGGCCCGCCTGAGTGAGTACGGGCAGCAGGCCGGTCTCAACGTCATCGTCGAAAATCACGGCGGCTACAGCAGCGACGGCAAGTGGCTGGCTGACGTGATCGCCGCCACCGGTATGGATAACTGCGGTACCCTGCCCGACTTTGGCAACTTCTGTCTGGAGCGCACGGCTGACGGCTGCGCCAATGAGTACGACCGCTATAAAGGCGTCAAGGAGATGATGCCATACGCCAAGGCCGTTTCCGCCAAGACCTATGACTTCGCCGACGACGGTACGGAGCTGCACACCGATTACCTGCGCATGCTCAAAATCATCAAGGAGGCCGGTTACCGGGGCTGGATGGGCATCGAGTACGAGGGGGATAGCATGACCCCCGAGGCCGGAATCCGCGCCACCATCGAACTGCTGCGCCGCGCCGGCAGTATGGTGTAGGTGATGCACGACGATCTACTCGACGACTGGCCGGAACAGCGGCGGACTGGGAAGGGGCCCCGTCCCGACCCCATCGGCATGCTCTTTGATGGCATTCCGGAGCCGGTCATCGTCAGTGAGGAGGAGGAGCTACCCATTCAGCGGCCCTTCTCGGGGCAGCTAGTGGGGGAACTAATCGGTTGGCTGACCGGGGTGATCGCGGTGATGTACCTCATCTACCGGGTATGCGAATACTTCGGCTGGTGGGGGGTGTAGGCCGACCTATTTGGTGGGCAACTCCTGCTGGGCCAGCCAACCGGTATCGAAATTGCCGTCCCGGAAGTCCTCCTGCCGCAGTAGCCACTGGTGAAAGGGCACGGTAGTCTTAATGCCCTCGATGATAAATTCATCCAGGGCCCGCTCCATTTTGGTGATGGCCTCGGCCCGGGTGGGCGCACGGACGATCAGCTTAGCGATCATGCTATCATAGTAGGGGCTTACGGTGTAGCCGGCGTAGACGTGGGTATCGACCCGCACGCCGTGCCCCTTGGAGCTGTGGAAGCTAGTAATCTTACCCGGGCTGGGCCGAAAACCGTTCCAGGGGTCCTCGGCATTGATACGGCATTCGATGACGTGGCCCTTAGGGAAGTAATTCTTGCCGGTGAGTTTCTCGCCGTAGGCTACCTTAATCTGCTCCTTAATCAGGTCGTGGTCGATGCTCTCCTCGGTCACCGGGTGTTCCACCTGGATGCGGGTGTTCATCTCCATGAAGTAGAAGTTGCGGTCGGCATCGACCAGGAACTCCACCGTGCCCACGCCCTCGTAATTGATGGCCCTGCCGGCCTCGATGGCGGCCTGGCCCATGCGGTCGCGAAGCTCATCGGTCATGAAGGGGCTGGGGCACTCCTCCAGCAGCTTCTGGTGGCGCCGCTGTACGGAGCAGTCCCGCTCACTCAGGTGTACCACGTTGCCGTACTGGTCGCCGATCACCTGGATCTCGATGTGGCGGGGCTGGGTGATGTACTTTTCCATGTAGATGCCATCGTTGCCAAAGCTGGCCTTCGCTTCCTTTCTGGCGCTGTCCCACAGATCGACGAAGTCCTCCTTACGGGTCACGATGCGCATCCCCTTGCCACCGCCGCCGGCCGTAGCCTTGATCATGACGGGGTAGCCCATTCGTTCAGCGCGCTCCATACCGTCCTCGGCGCTCTTCAGCAGGGTGCCATCACCGGGCACGACGGGTACACCGGCCCGAATCATGGTGTCCTTGGCCGTAATTTTATCCCCCATAGTGCGGATCTGCTCCGGGTGGGGGCCAATGAATTTTATGCCGTAGTCGGTACAGATTTCGGCGAAGTCCGCATTTTCGCTCAGGAAGCCGTAGCCGGGGTGCACCGCGTCAGCATTGGTGATCTCCACGGCGGCCATGATGCGGGGAATGTTGAGGTAGCTCTCGGCCGAGGCGGGTGGTCCGATACAAACGGCCTCGTCGGCAAAGCGCACGTGCAGGCTCTCACGGTCGGCCGTGGAGTAGATGGCCACCGTTTTGATGCCCATCTCCCGGCAGGTACGGATGATGCGCAGGGCGATCTCCCCGCGGTTGGCGATCAGGATTTTATTGAATTTCTTGGCCATACCTTATGTGGGGTCTACCAAAAACAGCGGCTGATCGTACTCGATGGGCTGGGCGTCTTCCACAAGCACCTTGACAATTTTGCCGGCTACCTCCGACTCAATCTCATTAAATAGTTTCATAGCCTCCACGATGCAGACCGTATCTCCCTTCGCGACGCGGTCACCCACCTTCACGTACACCGGCTTGTCCGGGGAGGAGGAGCGGTAAAAGGTGCCGATCATGGGCGATTTTATCTGGACGAGCTTGCTGCTATCTGCCTCGCCACTCGCGCCTCCGGTATCGGCAGTAGCGCCGCCGCCGTTGGTGGCAGCAGCGGGTGCGGCAGCAGCGGGCGGGGACGCGGGTGCGGCGGAAAAGGCCGGGGCAACGGCCGGGGCTGCGGCGGGCACGTTGATGATGGAGGGCGCTGCCGTAGTGGCTAACCTGCCGCTACTGGGGGGCACATAGGACTTGCCGCGAATGTGCACGGCCACCTCGGCGTCCTTGTACTTAAACTCCGTAATCTCGGTTTTGGCGACCAGTTTGATCAGCTCCTGGATGTCTTTTAGCGTCATGCGTGGGGGGTAGTTATACACGGCTTACGTAAGCGCCGCTGCGGGTGTCGATCTTGATTCGGTCGCCGGTGCCGACGAAGAGGGGCACCCGCACCTCGGCACCCGTTTCGATGGTGGCCGGTTTCAGGGTGTTCGTGGCCGTATCGCCCTTGATGCCGGGTTCGGTATAGGTGATTTCCATTTCGATGTACTGCGGCAGATCGACCGTCAGGGCCGTATTGTCCTCCGTATTGTAGAGCACCTCGATGGTGTCACCCTCGCGCATGAAGCCCGGGTTCTCGATCAGCTCCTCGCGGATGCGCGCCTGCTCGTAGGTTTCGGTGTTCATGAAGTGGTAGCCCATATCATCCTTGTAGAGGTACTGCATCTTGTGGCGTTCCACACGCACCTCATCGACCTTGTGGCCAGAGGGGAAGGTCTCGCTCAGTACCCGGCCCGTGCTCAGGCTCTTGATCTTGGTGCGCACGAAGGCGGCTCCCTTGCCGGGCTTGACGTGCTGAAACTCGATCACGCTGTAGATGTCGTGGTTGTGGCGGAAGGTGAATCCGTTGCGGATGTCGGACGTAGAGGCCATGGGGGGTGCGTTTGTCGCTGCGGCCAATGTAAGCACGGCAGCCGGATCTGGTTAAGGAAGCGCGAAGATATGTCATCTCCCCCTTTGTCATTCCGCCCGCTCCAGCAGCTGGTGGTCGGCGAAGCTGTAGTAGCGGTGACCGGCCACGATCAGATGGTCGAGGACGTGCAAATCCAGGTCACGGGCGCCGCGGCTCAGTTTGCTGGTCAGTCGGATATCCGCGCTACTGGGCTGGGCCTGTCCGCTGGGATGATTGTGGGCCAGCACCAGGGAGGTGACGCTGCCGTGCTGAAGGGCGGTGCGGAAGATGGTCTTGGCATCGGCCACCGTGCCCGTGGTGCCGCCGCGGCTGATCAGGTGAGCACCCAGGAGTCGGTTGGCGCGGTTGAGGCACAGTAGGTGAAACTCCTCGTGGTAGAGATCGCCCAGCAGGGGGCGCAGGTAGCGGAAGCAGGCCTCACTGTTGGCCAGGGTGGGGGAGGAGCGGGGCGGGGCGGCCTCGCGGCGACGGCCCAGCTCCAGGGCGGCGATGAGTTGCATGGCCTTTACCTTACCCATGCCGTTGATGCGGGTAAGGTCCTGTACCTCGCGGCGGGCGAGTTCGTGCAGGTCGTGACCGGTAGAGAGCAGGACCCGGCGGGCCAGATCGAGGGCGGAGGTACCCTGGGTGCCGTTGCGGATAAGGATGGCGAGCACCTCGGCGTCGGTGAGGGACCGGGGGCCCCGGGCGAGGAGTTTTTCGCGGGGCTGCTCGTCTTCGGCCAGGTCGCAGATGCGTAGGGCCGGTGGTAGGTAGGCGGGCTTGGTCATGTTCCGGTAGTAAGACTGTGGACCGGAAGGGAAGCCATTCTTTGCGGCACAAATATAGGGTAGGCCCGGCTACTTCTCCATTTCGGAGTAGATGCGGCCGCGCCGGTACTCCTGCAGCACGTGGCGCACGGTGGGGGTCAGGTTGGGGGGCAAGGCATCGTAGGGATGCCAGGCTACGTTCTCGAATTTGTCGCGCTCGCGGCTGCGGATCTGCCCCTCGTAGTGGTGCGCCCGGAAGTAAAGCACGATGCGGTGGGCCCGTTTGTAGCGCTTGTGCAGGGTGTGAACCAGGGTCAGGTCGGCGCGGGTGAGTTCTACCCCGGCCTCCTCGTAGCTTTCGCGGATGAGGGTCTCGGCGGCGTACTCCTGCTGCTCGATGGTGCCACCGATGAGGCTGTAGTTGCCGCCGTTGGGCTTGGTCTGTTTCAGTAGTAGGATGCGTCCGCGGTCTTCGAGAATAAGTCTGGCCTTAAGGGTGACCCGAAATTTAGCCATTCGTCCTTTGGGGGTGTTTGGGTGAGTGGGGCGTAAGATAGGTAACCAACTCCCGCCGCCATGACCGCGTTAAGCCCCCAGCCACTAACTTTGCTGGACCCACTCGCTAAACCCCCTGCCCCTTCATGCACTACGACAGTGTCCTACAAGCCATCGGGAATACGCCGCTGATCCGACTCGACCGCATTTGCGGCAGTCGCATCCCGGCCGCCGTGTACGGCAAGATGGAATCGATGAACCCGGGGCAGTCGGCCAAGGACCGTGCCGCCCTGTACATGATCGAGCAGGCGGAGCGTAAGGGGCGCATCCAACCCGGGGCCACCCTCATCGAGGCCACCAGCGGCAATACCGGCTTCAGCATCGCCATGATCGCAGCCATCAAGGGCTATAAGTGCATCCTGACGCTGACCGACAAGGCGGGGCCGGAAAAGCAGGCGCTCCTGACCGCCCTGGGAGCGAAAATTGTCCTCTGCCCCAAAGACGCCGCACCCGGGGACCCGGAGTCCTACTACAGCCGCGCCGAGGAGCTGGCCGGTACCATCCCCAATAGTTTCTACCTGCGCCAGAACTGGAACTTGGACAACAGCGGGGCGCACTACCACTCTACCGGCCCCGAGATCTGGATGGATACCGAAGGTAAGGTAACCCACTACGTGTGCTGCGCCGGCACCGGGGGCACGCTTTCCGGCACGGCCCGCTACCTCAAGGAGCAAAATCCGAACGTAACGGTTGTAGGGGTGGATGCCTACGGCTCGGTACTGAAGAAATACTGGCAGACGGGCGTCTTCGACCCCGACGAGATCTTCAGCTGGAAGGTGGAGGGGCTCGGTAAGACTATCATCCCGGACAACGTGGCCTTCGACCTCATCGATGAGTTCATTAAGGTGGGCGACCGGGCGGCGGCCCTGCGGGTACGGGAGCTGGCGCAGCGTGAGGGGTTGTTGCTGGGCTACAGTAGCGGAGCGGCCCTGGAGGCCGTTTTCTCCATCCGTAAGCAACTCACTCCGGAGGACGTCGTCGTTGTGCTGTTTCCCGACCACGGTAGCAAGTACCTGGGGAAGGTCTTCAACGATGCCTGGATGCAAGAGCAGGGGTACCTAAAACCGAACGGGGAGCCGGCGACTTACAGCGTCAAGCACCTGCAACGAATGTACCGGGTGTATAAGCGGATGTACGGTCGCAAGATCAAAAAACGCTTCAATCTAGTCTAACCCTATGACGACGCGCACCCAAAAATTCAAATCAAACGCGGAGCAGTCTCCGCCGATGTTCGAAAATAAGCTACTGAACCGGCTGTCGCAGACGCACATCGCCACCCCGATCGTGATTTTTCTGGTCTACGCCACCGGGCTACTCTGGTACACTGAGGTAAGAACCGATATCCCTACCCTGATCGTCGTGCTCGTCTTCCTGGTCGGTACCCTGGGTTTTACCTTCATGGAGTATGCCGTACACCGCTGGGTGTACCACCCGCCCCACGGGGCTTCCGAGGCCTACAAGCAGGCCACCTATAAGCTACACGGTATGCACCACGACTACCCCAAGGACAAGCGTCGTCTGGCCATGCCCCCCCTGGTCGCCATCGCCCTGGCCACGGGCCTGCTCTTTCTCTTCGAACTGGTGCTGGGGCAGTACGCCTTCTCCTACCTGGCGGGCTTCGTGGTCGGCTACGCCCTCTACCTCATGGTGCACTATACGGTACACATTTATGCCCCACCCCGCAATTTTCTGCGCGCACTCTGGGTCAACCATTCCATCCATCACTACAGTGAAGACGAAGTGCTATTCGGGGTAAGCCAGCCGCTGTGGGACTACGTATTCGGCACGATGCCCAAATCGGCCCGCGATAAGCAGATGGCGCGCGAGATTCACCGCTAGCCCCCTTGGCCGCACCCTACATCGCCGACGTACACGACGTGACCCGCCTCATCCCTCCCGGCCGGGTGACGACCTACGGGGCTATTGCCGATTACCTCACCCTGGGTAGCGCCCGCATGGTGGGTTGGGCCCTGTTTCAGTGCCTCAGCGTCGCCGATGACGTACCCGCCCACCGGGTGGTCAACCGCCGGGGGGAACTGAGCGGACGCAACCACTTCGCCACCCCCACCCTGATGCAGGAGCGTCTGGAGGCCGAGGGGGTAGCCGTAGTAGAGGCCACGGTGCGGGACTTCGCCACCGTATTCTGGTCGCCCACCGAACTACTCAACTGATGGAGTTACTGCTGGAAACCGCCACCGACGTATGCTCGGTCGCCGTGGCGCACGCAGGAAGTATCCTGGCGGAGGTCACGGCGACTGAAATTCACCAGCACGCCAGCCATCTTACGCTGTTTATCCAGCAGGCGGTACGCGAAGCGGGCATCAGTATGGACCGGCTTACCGGCCTCGTACTCAGCGACGGGCCGGGCAGTTATACCAGCCTGCGCGTCGGAGCCGCTACCGCCAAGGGATTGTGCATGGCGCTGCCTGAGCTGGACTTCTCGGTGGTCTCCACGCTTACGGCCCTGGCCTATGCGGCGCGCGATACGGCGGGAAAGGACCATATCCTGGCCACCATCAACTCCCGCCGGGGGGAAGTGTACGGACAGGTATTTACCGCCACGGCCCGGCCGGAGACCCGCAGCGAGGTGATGAACGTACGCCTGAGCGATCCGACCTGGCGCGGACAACTACTGGGGGGCAGGGGACTGGGCCGGATGCTAGTGTGTGGACCCGGTCAGCAGCGACTGCATGAGGCGCTCGATCCGGTGGATAACGCCTTTAGCTTTTCCGGGCCCCAGGCGTGTAGGGCCTCCCTACTGCTTGCACCTGCTCCCGATAGCTATCGGGACCGCCCACGCGTTGCCGCCTACGAACCGTTTTACCTGAACCCGCCCTTCGTGACCCAGTCGAAAAAACGGGCGCTGCTGTGAGTGAGGCCCGCTACATGCTGGAGCTCGCCTACCGGGGAACGGCCTACGCCGGCTGGCAACGGCAGCCCAACGCCCGCTCCGTGGAGGAGACGATCGACACGGCCCTGAGTACGGTGCTCGGTGCGCCGATCAAGCTGGTAGGCTGCGGCAGGACGGATGCCGGGGTGCACGCTAGCGACTACGCCGCCCACTTCGACTTTGGGGGGAAGTTGCCGCCGCGGCTGCTCGGCCGGCTGAACCGCTACTTACCCGAAGATATCGCGCTGCGGGGCCTGTACGAAGTGTCAACGGACGTGCACGCCCGCTTTTCCGCTACGCAGCGCAGCTACCGCTACTGCATCAGTTACGCGAAGGACCCATTCCGGCCCGATACGGTGGCCTGGCTGCCGCAGCTGCGTGACCTGGATCGGGAACGGATGCAGGAGGCTGCCGCGTTGCTCCTTGCCTATGACGAATTTGCTCCCTTCTGTAAGACGAACTCGGATGCCTATACCATGCGGTGTACGCTGACGGAGAGCCGGTGGGACTTCGGGGCGGAAGAGCTGTGTTATCGGATCAGTGCCGACCGCTTTTTGCGGGGCATGGTGCGGCTCATCGTGGGCATGTGTCTGCAGGTGGGTACCGGGCAACTCCAGGCGGACGAGGTGCGGAGGGCGCTGGACCGGCAGCAGCGGCTACCGCGGCCCTTGAGTGTGCCGGCCTGCGGATTATTTTTGACACGGGTACAGTACACTCGAACAAGCTGGTGCCGACTTGATTCATAAGGTAGCGGTAGATGTATCTTAGCGAAAATTAACCCTGAGGTAATACCGGAGCAATAGCTTCGGAAGTAAATTTGTTAGTCCCTACGTTGTCCGACTTACTCCCACCAAGCCCACGTGTATGTTCGAGTTTATACTCAGCTTCCTCATTTCCTTTGCCCTTGTGTTTGCGATCATGCCCAACGTGATCAAGATCGCCATTGAAAAAAAGCTGGTGGCGCACCCCGAGGCGCGGAGCAGTCACGACATCATCACCCCTTGCTTGGGGGGTATCCCGATCTTTTTGGGTATACTATTCTGCTCGCTGCTGCTCACTCCGATCGGCGAGTGGGATAGTCTACAGTACATCCTTAGCGCCCTAGTTATCGTGTTCATGATCGGGACAAAGGACGATATCACCGAGCTCAGCGCAGGCAAGAAAACCGCCGGGCTCATCATCGCCATTGCCATTCTGGTCACCCGGGGCGAGGTGCGGCTGGAGAGCCTTTACGACCTATTTTACATCTCGGGTACCCTGCCGTACTGGCTCTCGATCACGTTTAGCGTATTCACCCTGCTGGTCATCAGCAATGCCTTCAACCTCATCGATGGCATCGATGGGTTAGCCGGTACGGTGGGCATCATCGCCATGCTGAGCTTCGGTACCTGGTTCTTCGTGGTGGGCATGGCGCACCTGGGCATTCTAGCCCTGGCGGCGGCGGGCGGCTTGCTGGCGTTTCTTTACTACAACATCTCCAGGACGCAGAAGACCTTCATGGGAGATACCGGGGCCCTGGTAATCGGTACATTGCTGGGGGTGATGACGGTAGAATTCATCGACATTTGCTCTACGGCTACAATTCCTGCGGTGTACCGCTTTGAGCACCCCATCAGCGTGGCGGTGGGTATCCTGATCATTCCACTCTTCGATACCATCCGGGTGTTCGTCACCCGGGCACTGCGGGGAGTGAGCCCGATGAAGCCCGACCGGCGGCACATTCATCACCTGCTCATCGATTCCAATTTGAGCCACATCCAGGCGACGTTCGTACTGGCGCTGGTGAACTTGTTCTTCATCAGCCTAGCCCTCTATCTGGATCCCGTCCTGGACCTGCACCTGATTTTAGCCATCGAGATTGCCGCGGCTGTAGGACTTACCTACTGGCTCAATGCCCACGCCCGCACCATCAAGCGCACCAAACGGCAAATTGAGGAGGCCGCCACCGAGGCCGCCACTACCACGGCGGCAGCACCCGCTTCCGTGCCGAGCCAGAATCGGCAGGTGGGCCAACCCGCATGAATTTAGCCTGGGTGTTCCTGGGCGGGGGCCTGGGTGCGATGAGTCGGTACGGGCTCGCCGTACTGCTGCCCACGGGACCCCTGCGGCAGGGTCACTTTCCCTGGTCTACCTTCGCGGCAAATTTCTTGGCGTGCGTGCTCCTAGGACTAGGCGTAGCGCTGCTAAGTCGCGGTCAGCTCGGCCGACCGGCCCAGTTGTTTCTGCTCACGGGCTTCTGCGGCGGGTTTTCGACCTTTTCTACCTACGCCGTCGAGATCCTCGAACTTACCCACGGCGGGTACTGGACGCTGGCACTGTTCTACCTGACGGTGAGCCTGCTGAGTGGCGTGTTCAGTCTATGGATGGTGCTGTACTGGCTGGCAGACTACTAGGTAGTTGCCCGCCCCGGTAAGTGCCCATGGTGACGATGATGGCGACACTCAGAAAGAAGAGCGTGCCGATTTTATCGGTCTCCAGTACGTCGTTGATGATACAGAAGGCCGCCACGATGAGTACCGACAGCAGCCCCGCCATGATGGCCGCCCGCGCCTCCGGGTCCGCCTGCCGGTGGTAGAGCTGCTCGCCGTAGACGAGTACGCCGGCCATAAAGAGCAGTAGAAAAAACAAGCCCGGATACCCCTGCTCGACCAGCGTCATCAGGTAATAATTGTGGATGCCGCTACGCTCCGGATTGTCGCTGACGTAGGTGGTAAAGTTGTTGTTGGTATAGGCCTGGTAGTGCTCGACGAAGTTACCCGGACCGAAGCCCGTCAGGGGGCGGTAGGGGATCATATTGCCACCCGCTACCCAGCGGTAAAAGCGTTCCATCGTGGAGATGTCCTCGAGCTGGTAGGTAGCCGAGATGAGGTCGTTGAACTGCTGGTGGGAGATCGTAGTGTCGTAGTCCGGCGCGTAGTCCAGGTACTTATCATCGTAGGTGAAGTACACCGCCGTAGCCACGCCGGCCACTAGGACCAGTACGAGCGCGGGACGAAGTAGCCGCTGCCGGATGATGTAAAAGGCCGCTACGGCCCCCACCAGCGCCACGTAGGCCGCCCGGGTAAAGGCCAGTCCGATAGCCAGCAGCCACAGGGCGCCGATGCCGTAGAGCAGCCACTTATAGCTGCGCCCCGTCCGCCGCCGCTGCACGATCAGGTACCCCAGCCAGGGCGTGAAGGTAGCCAGACACCCCGCGTAGCTTACGTGGTTGCGCATAAAGGGGTGCATGGTGCGAAACTGATCGGCGAAGCTAAAGCCGTAGCCGGCGTGCCGTAGCAGCGTCTGAACCGCCACGAAGAGTAGCGGCCAGAAAATGCAGTGCGCAAAGATGGTCACCCGCCGCGGTGTGGTCAGCAGTAGCAGCGGGAGCAGGAAGAACGCCCCCACGTACCACAGTTTGGCCAGCGAAAATTTCAGACTGATCAGTGGAATCTCCCCGAATACGCTGGCCACCAAAATCCAGGCCACGTGTAGGTACAGCAGTAAGGCGATGGGATGCAGAAAGGTCCGCCGGTCGTACTGCGGCCAGTAGCGTACCAGATGCACGATCAGCAGTCCGGTAAGCCCCACGGCGATCGGCTCCGTAGGCAGGTCCGTCCCGATGCCTCCCGGCAGGTTCACCTCCGTACCCAGCGGAATCATGCTGAGCAGTAGCCAGAACAGGGCCCGGAAATCGAGCACCGACTGCACTGCCACCCACAGCAGCACGGGCACCCCCGCTACCCAGTACGCGCCGCTGGCAATGGCCACGCCTACGCTGAGCAGTACCGTGGCAGCGTAGCCCACGTAGATGCGGAGCAGGGCGGGGGTCACCGGGTGATGCTTGTCCAGTCGTACCGCCGCCCCGTGTCCAGCAGCAGCACGCCGATCACGGCGAAGAAGAAGGTCACCGTGGTAGCTATACTGACGATCAGCCAGCGGACGGGCGAGGATTTTACCAGCGGTACCTGGGCCTCCTCGATCACCTCCAGGGTGCGCCGCTCCCCGCTCAGGATGGTCTGGTACTGCTTTAGGCGCAGGCGATTCTCGGTCAGAGCCTCATTGGCCTGGAGGCGTTCCTCCTCCAGGCTTGCGATCTGGCTCACACTGCCGTTATACTTCTGTAGCTGCTCGTCAAGCGCGGTGCGCGAGCGTTGCAGGCCGATCAGGTTCACGCTCAGCCGATCGATGCTATCGCGCAGTCCCCGCTCCCGGAAGGCCTCCAGCCGCGCCTCCGTGAGGGCGAGTTGCTGATCGAGCTGCCCGGAGAGGGTAGAAAGTGCCTCGCTCTGGGCCTCGGTACTGTACACCCCCGAGGTACGGCGCAGTTCCGCGAGCCGGGTGCTCAACTCGGCCAGCTGCTGCTCGCTCTGCCCCACCTCCTGGGCCAGTCCATCGGCATTGCGGCGGTGGGTAGCGCGGATCAGGCTCAGGTTCAACTTATCGATGTGGCGGCGGGCGGTGGTGGCCATGGCGGCGGCCCGTACCGGGTCGCGGTCTTCGACGGTCAGCTCCAGGATGTCGCGCGGCGAGCGCTCCACCTCGTAGTAGCTGCGGAACTTCTGGGCCACCTTCACCGGTCCCTTCAGGGAGGTGCTGTCGATGTCGTAGACGCCATACAGGTTGAAGGTATCGACCATGAAGTCGACCAATTCGTTACTCTCCGCGATACTCAGCAGGCGGTCGATATCGTCGCCCGTCCCGTAAAATTGAATGCGGTTGGTACTGGTACCGAAGGTGCTCTCGATCGAGATCTGCTCCGGGCTGATTGCCACGAAGGAGGTAAAGCCGGTATAGTAGGCCGGCAGCAACAGCGAGATCACCACGGCCAGTACGGCCCCGGCCAGGGTAGTCAACACGATGGGTTTACGCCACTGCCAGAGGGTACGCAGCACGCCCAGCAGGTGGGTCGGCGGAGTTTGGTGGTGAGGGGTGGGTCGTGACATAGGTGAGATTCCGGGGCGCAAAGGTACGCAGGGGGTTGCGTCATGTGGGGAGGGGGCCCCACATGTAAGCCAGGTGCAAACTGATACGAGAAGGGCACGGAAGCGTGGCCTTCCGATCTGCCGAGTGCTGCGGAGGATTCGGTGGCTGAAACTCAACGCCAAGAATAAATTTGCACTCGTAACCAAATGCAGTACATTGAGCGGCGAATCACGCGCCAACAACCGTATATATACATGCTTAGCACCCTGACCCACTGGCGGGTAGCCCTCTGCCTGCTACTACCGACAATTTTACTTGCTCAGTACCCCGTCTCCGGCACCGTCAAGGATGGCACCGGCGAACCATTGGTGGGGGTCTCTATCCTGGTAGTCGGTACCACGACCGGCACCGTTACTGATTTCGAGGGCAATTTCGAGGTGCAAATTCCGGACGACCGCAGTCAGCTGCGACTCAGCTATACCGGCTTTGCTACCCAGGTGGTGGACGTCGAGCGCGACATTGCCCCCCTGGACATCACCCTGGAAGAAGATGTAGCCAACCTGGAACAGGTGGTGGTCACGGGCCTGGCTAGTACCATCAAGCGGTCGAACCTGGCTAACGCAGTGTCGGTGGTCAGTGGGGAGGAGCTGACGGGCATCACGAGTCAGCAGACGGTCGACGGGGCCCTATACGGTAAGCTGACTGGGGTGAATATTGTGCAGACCTCCGGCGCCCCCGGCGGGGGCTATGCCGTTCGCCTACGTGGGGTGTCCTCGCTCTCCGGTAACAACCAGCCCCTGTTCATCGTCGATGGTGTCTATATTTCTAACCTGGAGTTGCCCAGTGGCAGCAGCTCTGCTTCCGGGGCCAATGATGGAACGGAAGAAACGGCTTCCAACCGCATTGCCGACCTCAATCCCGATGACATTGAAAGTATTGAGGTACTCAAGGGGGCATCGGCCGCCGCCATTTACGGCACCCGGGCCAATGCCGGGGTGGTGATCATCACTACAAAGAAGGGAACTTCGGGACGCACCAAGGTCACCTTTAACCAGGACCTCGGCTTTAACACCATCATCCGCAAGGTGGGCCGCCGCACCTTTACCCCCGAGCAGATAGAGGCCGAATTCGGTGGAGCAAACCCCGACCAGCAGGCCGCCGGCCGCCAGGCCCGTGCCGACTACGAAGCTGCCCTAGCCCGGGGCGAGATCTTTGACTATGAAGACATCATCTACGGAGAGGAGGGCTTCATCACCGACAGCCGCCTCAAGGTCAGCGGGGGTTAACGAAAAGACCAACTTTTTCGTTAGCGGCAGTTGGCGCGACGAGGATGGCATCATCAAGAACACCGGCTATAAGCGCTTTACCCTTCGGGGCAACGTTTCGCATCAGGTCAACGATCGCCTCAAGGTACAGTCCAACACCAGCTACATCCGCTCCCAGGCCTCCCGCTCCTTCAGCGGCAACGAAAACGAGGGTGGACTGAGTTACGGCTATACCCTAGCCTTCACGCGTGATTACGTCAACCTATTTCCGGACGAAAACGGCATCTATCCCGATAACCCTAATTTCTCCGGTAATCCCCTACAGACGCGCGACCAGACGCGTAACGAGGAGAACATCGACCGTATCCTGGAGGGCATCAACGTAAACTACCGCCTGCTCCAGAGCAATCAGCAGTCTCTCAACCTGATCTTCAACGGGGGCCTGGACTTCATCCTCGGTAAAACCTTCGTCTACGTACCCGAGTCGTTCCAATCTCAGCGCGGACTGCAAAACGGCTTCCTGGCAGAGGGCAAGAACGACCTGTTTAATTACAATTACAGCGCCATCGCGGTCCACGACTTTTACACCGAGGGCGGCATCAACTTCACCACCCAGGCGGGCATCACCTACCTCAACCAATCGGCGGATAACCTACTGAGTCAGACCACTCAGTTGATCCCGCTACAAACCAACCTGGCGCAGGGGGGCGCCCAGCAAACCTTTCAGAATCTGTCGGACGTGGAGGAGTTCGGCTACCTTGTTCAGGAAGAAGTCAACGTCAGTGACCGGGTGATCCTGACGGCTGGGGTACGTTTCGATAAGTCTACCCTCAACGGCGATCCCAACAAGTTCTTCGCCTTCCCGCGCGCCTCAGTCGCCCTCAACCTCCACGAGTTCGAGTTCTGGAATGAGGGCGGGCCCATCGACCAATTGAAGCTACGGGTGGCCTACGGACAGACTGGCAACAGTGCCACGTTTGGTAGGCTCTTCACCTCGCTGGCCACCAATGGCATTGGCGGGCGTCCTGGCCTAACCGTGGCGGGTAGCCAAGGCCGGGAAGACCTGGAGCCGGAGACCAGTTCGGAGCTGGAGTTCGGCACCGATTTCGGCCTGTTCGACAACAAAGTTAACGTCACGGCGACCTACTACATCCGCGACGTAGATAACCTACTGTACGATCGCTCCATTCCTACTTCTACGGGCTTCAGCAGCGAGATCCGCAACGACCTCGATCTACGTAACCAGGGCTTTGAGTTTCAACTTGGGCTGACGCCCTTCCGGGGCCCCGACTTCGAGTACCGTACCACCCTTAACTTCTGGCTCAACCGCAGTGAGGTTACACGACTGGGCATACCGGACGGCAGTGAGGGGGAGGACATCCCCAGTTTCGTTCCCCCGAATGTCGGCTTCGGTCTCAGCCTCGGTACCTTCTACCTCAATGAGGGCTCGCCGATCACAGGGCTGTGGGGCAACGTGGGAGGCGTGCCTACTCAGATTGGCAATGCGGAGCCGGACTTCCAGTTTGGCTGGGGCAACAACTTTACTCTCTTCCAAAATTTGGACGTAAATTTTCTCTTCCACTGGCGCCAGGGTAGTGACGTGCTCAACCTCACGCGGCTGCTGACTAACCTGGGCAATACTACTCCCCGGGAGTTCGATAATCTGGAAGGATTTATTGAGGACGGCTCCTACTTCCGGCTGCGAGAGGCTGGGATTGCCTACCGGGTCCCACTCGGCGATACCTTCATTCAGGGCCTTCGCATTGGCATCTCGGGCCGCAATATTTTCACCATCACCGATTACAGTAGCTACGATCCGGAAGCCTCCGTCAATGGGGGTTCAGGCCTGTCTACCAACCTAGAGGTGGCCCCCTTCCCCAGCAGCAAGCAGTTTTACCTCAACCTCGGTTTCGACTTTTAGTCCGCCCGATCCTCCCACCACCCCGCCCGCACCTGCGGCCCCGCCCCAGTTTGCGCCTCTAATACATCGCCCGATGAAAATTCCTCACTACTTTCTCTGTGGCCTGCTGTGCCTAACGGCTGTAGCCTGTAGCTTTGACGAGCAGTCTGATCCGAACGGCACGAGCATAGCCGGTGTCCTGGAGACTGCCACGCCCGCCCAATTGGCCCTACTCGCCACGGGTATCGAGGCGGATATGCGCGCCGGCTTCGTCAGCTACGTCACCGCTTCGGGTACCATCGCACGGGAGCTCTACATTTTTGACGCCGACCCCCGCAATACCACGGACTTGCTGGGTAAGGGTCCCCTGGAGTTGGATGGCAATACTTTTTATATTACCGGACCATTTGCTTCCCGGTACCGGGTGGTCAAGGATGTAAACCTATTGTTGCAGGCCCTAGAGAACGCCGATCTGCTCAGTGAGTCAGAAAAGCAGGGCTACCGGGCGTACGCTAACACCATCAAGGCCTATATGCTCAGCCAGGTGCTGGATATGCTGGGTAGTAATGGCATCCGCCTCGATGTAGCCGATCCCGAAAATCTGGGTTCCTTTCTGAGTGAGGAGGCGAGCTACGATGCGGTCCTCGGACTGCTCGACGAGGCGAACGATCAGCTTGACGGGGCCTCGTTTGCCTTCACCCTATCGGACGGTTTTGCCGGCTTTAACACCCCAGAGACGTTTTCGTTATTCAATCGGGCCATTGCCGCCCGGGTGGCTACACACGCGGCCCGGTACCAGGCCGCACTTGACTATGTAGACAGTAGTTTTCTGGACCTGAACGGAGCCCTTAGCACCGCTGTCCAGCACGTATTTAGTACCAACCCGGGTGACCTGCTGAACCCGCTGTACAAAGCACCCGGCCAGAGTGGCGACCAGCTCGTCGTGCACCCCCGCATCATCGAAAACGCCACCGAGGGGGATAATCGCCTGAACAAGTTTCGCCTGCGCGAGCAATCCGCGGGACAGGATGGCCTTAACGGCCAGTACGAAACCGCCCTCTACGCATCCGCCACCTCCCCCATTGATATCATCCGCAACGAGGAGCTCGTACTCATCTACGCCGAGGCCAACATCAATCTCGGTAATCTGGAGGAGGGCGTGGAGGCGCTGAACGTGATCCGCAACGCCGCCGGGCTCGAGGACTACGACGGGACCATGACCCAGGAGGCCCTCATCGACGAAATGCTCTACCAGCGCTGCTACAGCCTCTGGGGCGAGGGGCATCGCATGTGGGACCTGCGCCGCTACGGCCGGCTGAATGCAGAGTTTCTGCCAATCGACCGGGAGGGGGATGATGTATTTACGCAGTTTCCGGTGCCGCTTTCTGAAGGGTAAGAAAAGCCCCGCTACCAATACTGGTAGCGGGGCTTCTAACTTGCTTCGGGAAACGGGGGGGCGTGCCTACTGCAGCACGATCTCCTTCTCCTCGATCATCTTGCGCATGTTGATCAGGGCGTAGCGCATCCGGCCCAGGGCGGTGTTGATGCTGACGCGGGTGAGCTTGGCAATCTCCTTGAAGCTCATGTCGGCGTAGTGGCGTAGGATGACCACCTCGCGCTGCTCGGGCGGTAGGGCGTCGACGAGCTTGCGCACCTTGTCGTGGGTCTGCGAGCGGATCATGCCCTGCTCGGCGTTGTCCTCGGGCGCCTGGAGCACGTCGAAGATGTTGAAGGTTTCGGTCTGGCCGACCTGGGGGCGGCGCTTGTTGCGGCGGAAGGAGTCGACGCACATGTTATACGAGATGCGCATGGCCCACTGGAGGAACTTGCCCTCGTGGTTATACTTGCCCCGCCGCAGCGTGTCGATGATTTTGATGAACACCTCCTGAAAGATGTCCTCAGCCTTGCTGTGGTCCTTCGTGAAGAGGTAGATAGAGGTGTAGATTTTCTGCTGGTGACGTCCGAGGAGCTCCTCGAATGCGCGGTCCTGGCCAGAGAGGTAGAGATTGATCAGTTCCTGATCGTTGTACGTGGTAACGTCCATTACTAACAATGTTTCAATTTGGGATTATCCCCGAAGCAGGAGGCTGGCGCGACTGCCAGTCACAGTTAGTGTAGACGTTAGACGATATAAAGACTTTAGAAACTGTAAGAGGGGGTGCAGCCCCTTTGATGATTCAAATATAGAGCGGGCAACACGACATGTGCAAAATTTTCTTACCCAAATAGTATCATTTAACGCCCGTTTAACAGTTACTGCAAAATTTGCTTTGGGTCAACCCCCAAAAAATTGCGGTCAGGTCAAAATTTAGGCGGTTTATGGCAAATTATAATTTGTCGTTCTAATTATTCCGCAAGATGAGTTTTTCGTGACAATTCGGTTCAATGATGGGGTTACTCCCACCCCATGCCCCGGTTTTCCCACAAGATGAAGGGAAGACCATTGGTTACCCAGCTACCCAGTTGTCCCCTGTCCGGTACCGGCTGCATGCTAAGACTCCCAGCCACTAGGTCCGTATCTCCATCACCATCCAGGTCACCGGCGGAAAGACAGACCCAGCGTCCCTTATCACTCGCCGGTAGTCGGTAGCGCTGCCACTTCCCTTCAGACCTGCGAAAGACGACCGCCGCCAGGGGCTCCTGCTGCCGATAGTCCGGAAAGAACGAGATTGCGGCCAGCTCTAGGCTGCCGTCCCCGTCTAGATCGGTAGCCACGGCATCATAAGCTCCGGGTACCGGCAGAAATAACTCCTCGGTGTAGTCTCCATCGGCCCCGGCCAGAAAGATGCGCAGGCCGTGGTAGGGCTTGACGACCGGACGGTAGTCGGCATTATCTCCATTCACGTAGAGTAGGTCGCGCCGTCCATCCCCGTTCCAGTCCACTAGATGAATGGCTACCGAGCCGTAAGAAGGCGGAAACTGTAGCACCTGCCGCTCCCGGAAGCCCTGCGCCCCCAGGGTGTAGCGCACCAGTGACTCATTGCCCTGAGCGTAGAGGACCAGCAGCGTAGAGTCCGACTCCTGCAGTACGCTCACCGCTCCGGTTTGGGCTCCGAGTACCTCGGCGCGGTAGCTTCCGTCCGCCTGCAGGTCGTACAGTTTTAGGGCACCCTCCCAGCGTCCGTACTCGGTGACCACGAATTCCGGCTCGGCATCCCCATCGGTATTCATGGCCAGGAGAGTAGTCGGTCGGCGTAGTCCCTGGTGCAGTAAGGTCACTCCCTCCGCATCAATCCGTACTAGCGCACCTACGATGTCGTCCGTGGGGGTGAAGGAACCCAGCACCGTGGCGTAGCTCACCCCGGCGTAGGTGCTAATGTCCGTTACCCCCGGACCGGTGGTGAGTTCCCGTCGGGCTACTAATGCACTATCGTACACCCAGAGTCGCTCCTTATTGATGTCGGCCGCCAGCAGCCCGCGCCCGGGCAGGATTTCTACGTAGCTAGTACTCGGCGGGCTCATAAAGGTCTCGGTAAACCGCGCCCGGAAGGGAGCCGTACCTACCACCGGCATATCCGGTAGCGTGAGGGCATCCGGTGCGTTGTGTAGCAGGTACCTGCGGATGCTCACCCACTCGGCATCCGTATAGCCGGTAGTGCGCAGCGGCGTCACGTCGGCCATAAACTCACGCATCCGGGGTAGAATGATGGTATCCCAGGTAGCTTGGGGTAGGTCCGTAGGATCGGGCAATTGGTGGCAGGAGGCGCAGGCTGCGAGAAACAACCGTTCTCCCTCAGCATCTTCTTGTGCTGTGGTACAGCGACCCAGGCTACCCAGTAGAAGCACCGTCACTAAACCCGTCACCACACTTGTGTATCGCCTCACCTATGGTCTGTTTACCCCTACTACCCGCGCCGCACCGGCGCACGCGCCCTACTGCCGCCCGTTCCACTCCACCCGCTGCTCGAAGCGGGGTAGCTCGGCGGGGCGGCGGTCCAGCTGTTTATAATCAGTCAGGGACTCCATAAAGGTAACGATGTCAGCCATCTCCGGCGCGGTCAGGCCCAGGGAGTCGAAGGGCAGGGTCTGGTGCTCCAGGTACACGCCGATGCCCTTGCCGCCACCGCGGTTGTAGAAGTCCAGTACCTCCGCGAGGGTAGAGTACACACCGTTGTGCATGTAGGGCGCGGTGACGGCCACGTTGCGTACCGTCGGTGTCTTGAAGGCGAAGGCGTGAAAGTAGGCCTCGTCTTCCGGCCGACCGCTGGCGATCCGGCCCGGATCGGGATCGACCGTAGCGCCCTCCCAGCGCACGGCCGCCGGGACGCCCAGTACCTCACTCTCGTTTTCCTGGTAAAAGGGTGGCACTAGTCCACTGAAAGTGGGAGCAAAGTGACAACTGCCACAGGCGGCCTTGCCCATAAAGAGGTTAAAACCACGGCGTACGGCCGGCTCCAGGGCCGCGGTTTCCCCCCGCGCGTACCGATCAAAGGCGCTATCGAGCCCCCGGAGACTACTCACGTAGTGCGCCAGGGCATCGCTCACACTCCAGGCACTCAGGGCGTAGCGCGGCTGGTCGGCGTAGGCCGAGTCGAACAGCAGCCGGTAGGTATCGCTCTGCCGTAGGCGCGCTTCGATGGAGCCGAAGTCGGTAGCAAACTCGTGGACGTCCATCACCACGTGGCGCGCCTGCCGCTCCAGAAACTCCTCGCGCAGGTCGTAGAAGTAGCGCGCGGCGTACACGCTATTGACCAGGGTGGGGGCGTTGCGGCGTACGCTGAGGGGCTTTCCGTCGGTAAAGGCCAGCTCCGGCCGGTGGCAGTTGGCGCAGCTCAGACGTAGGTCCTCGCTCAGCACGGGGTCGAAGAAGAGCGACTCGCCCAGTGCCCGCCGCTCGGCCTCGTAGGGCGAGTCGCTCAGCCGGTCATAATACTCGGCGTTGAGGAAATCGGCGGCAAAGAGGGAGCTTGCCAGTTGGTTCACCGGGCGGGCTAGCCGCTCGTCGTCCGCCACGGACTCGATCTCCAGTAGCGCCTGCGCCCGGGGTAGGGCGGCAATGAGCGGATCGGCGGTGAGTTGCAGAAAGGCCAGCCGGTCGAAGGTATCAAAGTCAGCACCCCGTAGTAGTGCGCGTCCTTCACGAAACGCGGTTCGAATCGTCTCATCCAGCACCGCATCCCTGCGTGCCACGTGCGTACTGTATCCTATATATACAGCCTCCAGCCGCTCCAGACTCGTCAGCGCCTCGGGCAGGGCGGCTACCGATCCCGGCGTATCGAAGCCGGTCACGCCGAGGGTAAATAGCCGGATCACCTCCTCACGCGCGGCCTCGAAGACGTGGCGGTGCTGCAGCCTATGCCCCTGCATATAGGGGATGACCTTCGTGAGCGTCCGGTACAGTTGCCGGGTCTGCTCGCCGAGCGCCCCGTAGTCCAGGCTATCGGCAAAAGCCAGCTCGTCGAGTACCTGTAGGCCTACGGGTTCGATCACTACCACCTCGGGCACGCTGGGCTCGATTTTGGGTAGCGGCGCGCCGTTGAGGTAGCGTTTCACCGTCTCCGGCTCGATGTATTCCAGCAGGTATTCACAGCGCTTAAAGTGTAGCCGCGACCGCAGGTGCAGCGTCTGTAGTGTGGAAGCCGGGGCACCTTTCGCGGCTGCCTCCGCGTACTCCGCCACCGTCAGGAGCAGGGCGTCGAGATCGGTCCTAAACTGCTGCTGCACTTCGGCCAGCACCAGGTCTAGGCGTGGTTCGGGGGGCGGGGCCAGGAGGTTGCGCACCGACAGGCCGTGTCCGAGCAGCAGGAATAGGGTGGAAAAAGCGGCGAAGCGCCCCAGGTCGGTGAGTGTACGCATACGGGATGGGAGAATAAAAAGGGCCGACGGAATACGGGATTCCGCCGGCCGATACAATTGGGAAAAAATGAATTACTGCTTGACGAGCTTGACGAGCTCGCCCCCGTCGCTACGTAGGTAGTAGACGCCGGCGGGCAGTTGGCTCACGTCGATCTCATCGACCTGGCGGTATACCCGCAGGCGCTGGCCGGACTGGTTGTACATCGCCACGTCCTGCGTGCGATTCAGGAAGACGGTCTGTAGGGTGGGGTTGGGGTAGATCTCGAGCCCTACGGCGTTGGCATCCCGGTCGGGGGCCTGTAGGGAGGTCACCGTGAGCCCATCGAAGCCGTTGATGGCAAAGGTCAGCGAGTGATTGTAGGGGAAGGGGTTATCGCTGCTGGGGTGCTGGGAATTCACCAGGAGGCTCTTGCCGTCGGGGGTGGGTTGTACCCCCGTGACTTCAGCACCTACGGGAGTGGCGGTGATGCGAATGAGGTCATCGACGCTGGCCGAGTCGATGCTCAGCGGCAGCAGGTAGAGCTCGCACATACGGTTGCGCACGCCGGAGCCGCCGCGGTTGTTTTCGGCGGGCATACGGCCGAAGGTCTCGCCGTTGAGGTCCTCGCAGATGACCAGGAACTGCTCGTCGTCGATGGTCATCACGTTGAGGCCGTCGGGGTTAGAGAGGTGCTTATCGGGGTACTCGGCCTCGGTGGGGCTCTCGCTGAAGTAGGGCCCGCCCTCGATCTTCACGCTGATCTCCATGGTGGTGGGGTCATACTGCATGACGCGGCCGTAGTAATCCCAGTACTCCTCGCTCAGGGCGGTGATCGGGTCGGCCGTGGCCGGGGTGATCGCGGCATTCTGGGCGGCGGCGCGCGCGGCGTGGTGGGGGGCTACGACGGCTCCGGCCTCAGCCTCGTCGCGCCAGGCGGAGCCGGGGTTGTCGCGGCCGGTCTCGGTCCAGTAAATCATACCGGACTTCGGGTCAATGGCTACCCACTCGTTGCGGTTGAACATGGTGGCGCCGGCGGCAACGGAGAGGGAGTCGAGGTGGAGGACGGCCTCGGTGTTGTCATTGTCGATTGGTACCCACTTTTCCTCCGTATCGTGCTTGTAGACTTCCAGGATGCCCTGGGTGAAATCACCGGGGGTATCGGCCGTAAAGCGGAGAAAGAAGGCCGGGGTAGCATCCACACCGAGGTAGATGTACTTATTGTCGGCACTCACCACGCCGCCCTCGAAGCCCTGGCGGCCGAAGTTGTACTGCTTGCGGATGGCCCGGGCCTGGCGGGGGTCGATCTCCACCATCCAGTTGAAGTTCTCGTACTTGGCGATGGTGTCGCCGTCGATGAAGGGAAACTCGGGTGCGCGTACGGCCCAGGCGCGGAGGTCCCGGACGCCCTGGTTTACCGGGCTGCCGAGGCTGTTCTCATCGAAGCCCACGGCTGAGGGGTAGGAGACCGGGGCGGGGTCGAACTGGTTGTAGTTAGAGAAGTTGCCGTAGTTGATGTCCTGATTATTGTCACGAAACCACTCCTCGGCGGTCCAGATACGGCCGTCGACCACGGAGCTGATACCACCGCAGTTCATGCCCGTCTCGCCGACGTAGTTGACGAAGTCCACGTTGAAGTACTTGCCCTTACGGCCGTCTTCAAGCTCCTGGTCCACGATGTCCAGGTCGCCCGACTGCTCGTCGCGGTTGACGCGAAATACGGTCATGCCGCCGCCATCACCGATGCGGTCGTCGCGGTAGATGCTCTCGTGGTTGACGCTGACCCAGCCCAGGCTCTGCCCCGTGGTATCGGGGGTGAAGCCGATGAAGTCGTGCCACTCCTTGGCGTTGGTCTGGTTGGCGTCGTTGCCGTAGGTGGGCGTGGTCTGCACCAGGTCGACGCCGCCGACGAAGAGCACCTGGGTCTCCAGGGGGCTGGGGGGCATGAGCACCTCACGGGGGGCAAAGCCGGTGGGTACCTCCACCTCGGTGGGGAAGATTTGCTGGGCGGTGACCGCGTTCGTTAAAAGGGTAATTGATAACAAGTAGAATATGCGCATAGCGTGGTGATTTTGAATGGCTCAAAGGTCCCCGTGGGGTGTTAAGCCCGGTTCACGGCTATGCTATTTTGGTGTTATGCTTGCTGCCCGCTATGTTACGTGAAAGTCACTTCGTCGGCCGAGGCTTGCGCAGCTTGGTTCGTCCGACGAAGTGCAAGAATATAGGATTAATATATATGTTAAGATTTTTACTTATTAGGTTAAATTAATATGTAAGTAATTGTGCGTGAGTGCCTTACACCCTTCAATTGTCCGTTCATATGATCGATTGATCCTACGTGGACTCGACCGGCGGCGGTCCGATGGGGTATGTTAGGGTATGAAAACGAGTGAAGCCGCTACCCTGAACCGGACCGACGCCGCCAACCGGGCCGATATCGAAGAGCTAAAGGACCGCATCTATGCTTACCAGCGGGGCAAGGAGGATGAGGACCGCTTTAAGCACTACCGCCTGACCCGGGGCGTATACGGACAGCGGCAGGTAGGGGTACATATGTTTCGCACCAAGATCCCCTTCGGTCACATCACGCCTGACCAGCTCATCGCTCTGGCCGACATCTCCGAGAAGTACACCAACGGGCGGCTGCACATCACCACGCGGCAAAACGTGCAGATGCACTACGTGAAACTCAACGACACCCCCGCCATCTGGGAGGAGCTGGTGGCTGCCGGCATGACCGCCCGCGAGGCCTGCGGCAACACGGTACGTAATCTCACCGCGAGCCCGCTGGCCGGCGTGGACCCCGACGAGCTCTTTGACGTGAGTCCTTACGTATACGCCACCTTCGATTATTTCCTGCGCAACCCGATCTGCCAGGAAATGGGCCGTAAGATCAAGCCGGCCTTTTCGAGCAGCGATAAGGACTCGGCCTTCACCTACTTTCATGACTTTGGCTTCATCCCCCGCATCAAGGACGGGCAGCGCGGCTTCAAGGTGGTCGTGGGTGGTGGGCTGGGCGCCGTTTCCATGGTAGCCCATACCGCCTTCGAGTTTTTGCCGGCCGACCAAATCATTCCCTTCCAAGAGGCAGCCCTCCGCGTATTCGACCGCTACGGGGAGCGGGAGAAGCGCATGAAGGCCCGTATGAAGTTCCTGATCAAGGACCTGGGCTTCGACCGTTTCATGGAGCTGGTGCACGAGGAGTGGCCCGCCATCGCGCATAAGGAGTATGCCATTGATGAGTCGCTAACACCAAAGCTGGGTAGTATACCCGGTGACGACTTCCCGCCTATTGCACCCGCGCACCCCGCCCTGTACGAAGAGTGGCTGCAGACTAACGTGCTGGAACAGAAGCAGGGAGGGTACCGCGCCGTAGCCATTCGCATCCCGCTCGGTAACCTGGAGGCCGAGCAGGCCCGCCTTCTGGCCGAGGTAATCCGGACCCACGCCAGCGACGATATCCGCCTGAGCGTACAGCAGGGCATGATACTGCGTTACGTGCCGCCCAGTGCCCTGCCCCACCTCTTCAATGCGCTCTACGCCCTAGACCTTGGGCTCCCCGGCTACGACACCACGGCTGACATTACGGCCTGCCCCGGCACCGATACCTGCGCGCTGGGAGTGACTAACTCTACCGGTCTGGCCCAGGTGCTGGAGGCCCTGGTACGCGACGAATACCCCGAGCTGGTCACCGAGGACGATATTCGGATCAAGATCAGCGGCTGTATGAACGCCTGCGGACAGCACATGGCGGCCAACATCGGCTTCCACGGCTCCAGCATCCGTGTGGGGGATAAGATCGCGCCGGCCATGCAAGTGGTGGTGGGAGGCGGCATTGCTCCCGACGGCCGCGGCTTCATTGCCGAGAAGGTGATCAAGGTGCCGACGCGGCGGGTGCCCGACGTGGTACGTATCCTCTTCGAGGACTACCGCCTACAGGCTGGAGAGGGCGAGTACTACAACGACTACGCCGTGCGCCGGGGCAAGCGCTACTTCTACGGACTGCTCAAGCCGCTGGGTGATACGAGCGAGATCAGCGATGAGGAATTCTACGACTGGGGACAGGATGAGGACTACAAGCAGGAGATTGGCGTAGGAGAGTGCGCCGGCGTGAGCCTGGACGTCATCGGGGCCATCCTGAACGACAGCAGCAACAAGCTTATCGCCGCCGACCGCAGCCTGGAGGGCGGGGCCTACGCCGATGCCGGCTACCACGCCTACTCCGCCATGGTCACCGCCGCCAAGGCCCTGCTGCTGGCCGAGGATCAGAAGTGCAATACCCACATTGGTATCCTGAATGACTTTGGCACCTACTTCGGCGAGCAGTTTCCGGAGGTGTCGCCCTTCGCGGCTACGGTGCTGCACATCAAGCGCAACGAGCCTACCGAGGACTTCGTCGCCGATTACCTGGCCCAGGCGCGCGCTTTCGTGAGTAAGGCGATCGCTACGCGGGAGCGGCAGTTGGGGAAGACGGTGGTGAGTGAATATTATAAGGCGTAGGCAATGAGAGATAGCAACGATACGGACGCTCAAAGGTCCGAAGGGCGTGGGGGTATTCCGCGGGTGACGCTGGTAGGTGCCGGCCCCGGAGATCCCGACCTCATCACCCGTAAGGGGCTGCGCGCCCTGGCTACGGCGGATGTGGTGCTCTACGACGCCCTGAGCAGTAAGGAGTTACTGGACGAGACCCCGGCCCACTGCCAGCACATCTTCGTGGGCAAGCGGGCGGGTTGCCACTACAAAAAGCAGGAGCAGATCAATGCCCTGATCGTGGAGTGCGCGGTGGAGTACGGCCACGTGGTACGGCTCAAGGGAGGAGATCCTTTCGTGTTTGGGCGGGGGCAGGAGGAGAAGGCCTACGCCGAGGCCCACGGCATTTCCGTCACGGTAGTGCCTGGCATCAGTAGTTGTATCAGTCTACCGGAGCTACAGGGCGTAGCACCTACCAGCCGGGGCTACGCCGATAGCTTCTGGGTGCTGACGGCGCACACCCGCGATGGGGGGCTGAGTGAGGACTTGTTTCGTGCCGCTAAATCATCCGCTACGGTCATCATCTTGATGGGGCTGGGACGGCTGGACCAGATCTGCGCTCTCTGGGATGCGGAGGGCAAGGGCACACTCCCCGCCATGGTGATCCAGAACGGCAGCCGGCCCGACGAGCGCTGCTGGGTGGGTACGGTCAACGATATTGCGCCGCGGGTGGCCGCCGAGCGGGATAGGGGACCGGGGATTATCGTGCTGGGGAAGACGGTGCGGCAGCATAAGAAATTTACGCGTAAAGCGAGCATCAGCGCAAATGACACATGGTAAGTTCTAACCCCCTATACCCCGCTTTCTTCCGTCTCGACCGCCTGCAGCTTCTCGTTGTCGGTGCTGGTCAGGTGGGGGAGGAGAAGCTGCGCTTCATTCTGAAAAGCAGCCCGAATGCGCGAGTGACCGTCGTAGCCCCCTGGATGGGGGACGAGTTGCGTGCCGCCCTTGACGCGTACGACCGGGGGGCTGCGTCATTTGGGGCGGGGGCTCTAGATGTAAGCCAGGTGCAACGAACGATGGAACCCGGGGCCGCGGGCGTGTGGCACACCAGCAGTGGGGGGCGCGTGGTCTGGTACGATCGGGAGTTTCGGGAGGAGGATGTACGGCAGGCTGACCTTATAGTGGCCGCCACGGATATCCGTGCCGTCAACCGGGCGGTGCACAGTGCGGCAAAGGCCCACCGGCGGCTGTGTAACATCGCGGATACCCCGGAGCTGTGTGACTTTTACCTGGGCAGCATCGTCACCCGGGGCCCACTCAAGGTGGCCATCAGCACCAATGGGCAGAGTCCTACCTTTGCCAAGCGTTTCCGGCAGTGGCTGGAAGCCGAGTTACCCGAATTGGAAACCATCGACCTTATCGACAACCTTAGGATATTCCGCGACCGGCTGACGGGTAATTTTCAAACGAAGGTGCGCGAACTTAATACCCTTACCGGCAGCTTGCTTGCCTCCGGGCAGCCCGGACGTACCTGCCCCCCGGGTGGTTGCCTTTTGGCCGCCGCCGCCGCACCTGCGTCCCCGCCCGAACGAATGGATACTACCGCGAAAGATACACTACCGAACGAATGAGCTTACCCCACTCCACCACCGCCGTGACCTTTGACCTGGCGACCCTGAATCAAGAATTTGCCGGTCTGGACTTCCAGGAGCGGATTCGGCGGGTGTACGATTACTTCCCCGTCGAGGAGGTACTCTTCACCTCTAGTTTTGGCACTAAATCGGTGGTGATGCTCACCCTGGTCAGCCGCGCCAACGCCCGGCAGCAGGTCCACATACTCCACACCGGCTACCATTTCCCGGAGACGCTGGCGTACAAGGATACCCTCGCCGAGCTGACCGGTCTGGAGGTCGTGGATATTCACCCCGATCCGGAACGTCACCGCCTCACCCGTGAGACGCGCATGTGGAAATCTCAGCCCGGCCGCTGCTGCCACTATAATAAGGTACTGCCCCTGAAGGCCGTCAAGGCGCGCCATAAGGTGTGGATGTCCGGCGTGCATAGTTACCAGACCATGAACCGCGCGGCCATGGAAATCTTCGAGGAGGTGGACGGATTGATTCATTTTCATCCCCTAATCGACATTGAAGAGGGGGAGTTCCTGTACCTGCTTGAGAAAGACAAGTTACCCCGCCATCCGCTCGAGGCCCTCGGCTACGGCTCCATCGGTTGCACCCACTGTACCCAGCCCGGGCAGGGGCGGGCCGGCCGGTGGGCGGGGCAGGAGAAGGACGAGTGCGGGCTTCACCTGTAAACTGCCAACCCCCCCCGCCGGCCCGTGTTAAGTAAGTAACCCCAGAAGTACCACCGTCATGATTCAAACCGATATCCTCATCATTGGAGCCGGCCCCGTAGGACTCTTTACCGTATTCGAAGCCGGACTGCTCAAACTGCGCTGTCACCTCGTCGATAGCCTCGGGCAACCCGGCGGCCAGCTCACCGAAATCTACCCCAAAAAGCCGATTTACGATATCCCCGGATTTCCAAGTGTGCTGGCCGGAGATCTGGTGGAGAACCTGATGGAGCAGATTGCCCCCTTCAATCCCGGGTTCACGCTGGGAGAGCGGGCCGAGCGGCTCGAACAGGTGGGGGAGAAGATGTACCGGCTGACCACCAACCGCGGCACCGTCATCCAAGCCCCCGTGATCTGTATCGCCGGCGGACTGGGCTGCTTCGAACCCCGCAAACCGCCCATCCCGAACATCGAGCGCTACGAAGACAGTGGCGTAGCCTACGTAATCCGCGATCCGGAGGTGTACCGCGACCAGCGGGTGCTGCTGGCCGGGGGCGGTGACTCGGCACTGGACTGGACCATCTTCCTGGCCGACGTGGCCAGGGAGGTCACGCTGGTGCACCGTCGGGATAGCTTCCGCGGGGCCCTGGATAGCGTAGAGAAGGTACACGATTTGGCGCAGTCCGGCCGCGTGAACCTGGTCACCAACACCCAGGCGGTCGGTATCGTCGGGGCAAACAGCGTGGAGGGCGTAACGGTGAAGCACAAGTCCGGTGAGGAGGTCGTGGTGGCCGTCGATGCCTTCGTGCCGCTTTTCGGGCTATCCCCCAAGCTCGGTCCGATTGCCGACTGGAACCTGACCATCGACAAGAACGCCATCGAGGTGGATACCAAGGATTATTCCACCGGCGTACCCGGCATCTACGCCATCGGTGACATCAATACCTACCCCGGCAAGCTGAAGCTGATTCTGTGTGGATTCCACGAGGGCACGCTGGCCGTACAGTCGGCCTTTAGCTATATCTACCCCGATAAGAAGTTGAGCTTCAAGTACACTACGGTGAATGGCGTACAGGGGCTACCAAAGGAGGAAGCTGCTGGGGTGACGGCGTAGAAATTGAGTTGGAACTTTATCTTTGGATTATGACGAAGGCAGTCTCAATGCAGGATGTGGTAGAGAAAGTGGCCATGCCAATGCCACTGGTAGAAACGATGCCCTTTGTGTGGACACTCGATCGCTACCACCGTGCCATTGAGCAAGATATCTTTGGAGAGGATGATCCCGTAGAGCTATTATTTGGGCAAATCATTACTAGAATGCCGGTTGGAGAGTTGCACACTCAGTGCCTAAAGATTTTAAACGTTCGCTTTGTATTGCAATTTCGAAATCAGTACTACTATCAATCGCAGGATCCCATCACGCTGCCCGATTATTCCGAACCACAGCCTGACTACGCAGTAGTAACGCACAAAAACTACTCGAAGAAGACTGGCCAACCTGGCCCTGAAGATATCTACTTACTCATCGAGGTAGCCGACAGCAGTCTCGAAATCGACCGCGGTCCAAAAGCACAAGCCTACGCACTAGCAGGAATTCAGGAGTATTGGATCGTCAACCTTAAAGCACGTCAGGTAGAATTACACCTAGCTCCCAATGTCAATCTAGGTGAGTACAGCTCCATCACCCGCCACGGCGAGGGTAGTATATTTGAAAGTCCCTTTAGTGGTCCTACGGCAGTCAGCGAGTTACTACCCCCTATGGAGCAAGAAGAAGAATAAGAAAGCCGGCCGCTCCCCAGAGGAACGGCCGGCTCTTTACTTGCGGGAGTACCTGCTTAGTTCACCATCACCTCCCGGTCGCTGCTGCTGCTCCGCGCCTTTGTCTGAACGAAAGAGAGGATGTCGCGATTCAGTTGGTCCTTGTGGGTGTAGAACAGGCCGTGGGGGGCATTGTCGTACTTATGGTAAGTGGCATTGGGCAATAGCTTATGGGTAGCATCGCCGCCTACCTCGATAGGTACCACCTTGTCGTCTTCCCCGTGTACGATCAGCGTGGGGACGGTAAATTTCTGTAGGTCCTGGCGAAAGTCCGTTTTAGCGAAGGCGTGGATGTAGTCGATGGCCGCCTTGCTGGAGCCGGTCAGGGCCATCCCCTGCGTCCAGCCGAGGAAGGAGTCGCTCACCGGGTGGCTCAGCAGGCCGATGCCGTAGAATTGCTTGGCCCAGGTGGCGTAGAAGTCGGGCCGGTCCTTGCGGATACCGTCGATCATCTCCTGGAACACGCTCCACTCCACGCCATCGTGGTTGTCGGTATCTAACATATAGGGCGTCACGGAGCTCACCAGGATGGCAGCACTGATGCGGTCGTTGCCGTACTTGCCGATATAGCGAGCGATCTCACCGCCCCCCATACTGAAGCCTACCAGCGCTACGTCGCCTAGGTCGAGCTCGGTCAGTACGGCGTTCAGGTCGTCGGCCAGCGTATCGTAATTATAGCTGTCGCCCACCTTGGAGCTAAAGCCGAAGCCCCGCCGGTCGTAGGCGATACAGCGCAGTCCCTCGCGGCTCAGGTAGTCCATCTGGTACTCGAACATATCGCCGGAAAGTGGCCAGCCGTGAATGAATACAACGGGCTTACCGCTGCCGTATTCCTGGTACCGCAGGCGGACTTCCTTACCGGATTGCTGGTCGGTGGTCTTTACAAAAAGCATCGTGGGGTAATTTGAATGAGTAGGGTGTGAATAATACACTCACGCTTACATATGTCGGTACAAGGGTTAGATGTTTTACTCCCCAAGCCAAGCCACCGAAAGACCATCGCGCAACGGAAGAATTAGGTTTTCTAACCGGTCATTTTGGTACACTAGCTTATTATAGCTTTGGAGTGCGGCAGCGTCGTCATCCCGGGTCTTCCCGCCCACGCGGCCGTCCCACAGCACGTTATCGGC
Organism: Neolewinella sp.; assembly: GCF_965214665.1. Classification (GTDB taxonomy): domain Bacteria; phylum Bacteroidota; class Bacteroidia; order Chitinophagales; family Saprospiraceae; genus Neolewinella. The sequence continues at coordinate 4,439,004 of NZ_OZ243970.1, forward strand.
CAGCAGCAGACCTCCCACCCGCAGTCGACTTAGTAGGAGAGGCAGGTAGTCCGGGTAGGCGCGTTTGTCCCCATCCAGAAAGATGATATCGTACGGACCGGCTAGCCGATTCAGCACCTCTTTCGCCTGACCCAGGTGTAAATTGATGCGGTCGGCAAAAGGAGACGCCGCAAAATTTCGCCGCGCCCAGAAGGCCACCTCCGCATCCCCCTCGATTGTGTCCACCGTTCCTTCCTCGCCGAGGCCCTCCGCCAAACACAAGGTCGCGTAGCCCGTGAAGGTGCCGATCTCCAGAATACGGGTGGGTTGCTGCAGCTTACTCAGTAGGGCCAGTAGGCGGCCCTGTAACCGACCACACATCATCTGCGGTGCCACGGTCTTCAGGTAGGTCTGCCGTTCCACCTCCTCCAGATAATTCGGAATGGGACCGCTCATCGCCTCCGCGTAGTCCCGTAGGGGATCAATCCGGTCGCGCCGCGAGGCCCTACCAGGCATCCCGGCTCTCGAGGGGCGGCACTACGTAGCTGGCCTTGGTACGGGCGCGGGCGCACTGCCGCTCGTACAGCAAGCGGGCAAGACCGGTGGGCGCGGCCGCCGGTGCAGCGGGGTGGAGGGCCGCCGCCACGCTTTCTTGATCGAGATCCAGGGTGTAGCAGAGACTCATCAGGTACTCAGGGCGCGTACGCAGTAACTCAGCCACGCGCCTAGCTAGCCAGTCCAGTAGCTCGGCTTCGGTCAACGTTCCGGCGGGCAGCTCGAAGTCCTGGCGCAGGAGGTCGGTGGTGGTGGCAACGACGTCCACACCGTCTACTTCAGTTCGAGGGAGGTGTTACCCACCAGGAAGCCCTTGTTGTAGAGTTCTACGGTGTAGGTACCCTCAGCGAACTCCTGGCCCGGTGTGCTCCATTCGGCACAGTGGTTGGCCGCATCGCCCTGGAAGTCGAAGGGAACGTTCTTAGTGTAGGGGATTTGCTCTCCCTCGTCGGTGGTCAGTACGCCACTACCGGCGGCCTCGATGCTCATCGTCTCCCCGGTGGGGTTGATGATACGCAGCTGGAAGGCCTCCTCACCGGCCCGGGCAACGGCGTTGTCCAGGCTATTGAAGCAGACGTAGAGGCGCTCGACGTTCTTAGCGTTAGTGCGGGTGACCCAGCGGCCACTGTTGCGCTGCTTCTGCCCCTCGACGCTGATGTTGTTAGTTTTGATGACGCTGGCTACGTTGACCTTACGGCTCAGCTCACTATTCTTGGTGGCAAGTTCTTCGCGCTCGCTGACCAGGGAGGCGCGCTCCGTGCTAAGTTGCTCGTTGGTTTGCTGGCTTACCTGTAGGTCGTTGCTCAGTAGGTCGCGCTCAGTGGAGAGCCGGTCCCGGTCCTGGGCGAGTTGTTCATTGGTCGCCTGTAGCTCTTCAAGTTGGGCCATGTAGCCGGTCATCTTCGACTTTAGGTCGGCAAGCTCCCGGCGGGCGGCGCCAAGATTGCGATTATCGTTGGTGAGGCTGACGATCTTTTCGTTCTGTAGACGCAGTTCTTCCTTCTGCTGATCGATCATGGCGTTAAGCTCCTCATTGCTACCGCGCATCTCCTCCAGCTCGGCCAGTGACTCGTAGTACTGTTTTTCGGCCTGGGCCTTAAATTGCTCCATCTCAACCAGGTTCGTGCTGAGGTTCGCATTATCGGTACCCCGGTTAAGGAAGCCGATTCCGAGGGCGATCAGCGCGATCAGGAGCACTCCGATGATACCCGCCAGTAGTGGCGTGCGGTTCTTCTCCGGTTTAGGAGCGGGGGTGTAGGAGGATTCGGGATTACTCTGGATGGTAGCCATGTGGCGTTGGTTTGATGAAGGATTGCTGAGCGGAAGGGTGCAACCGCTGCTCCGCAACCCCAAAGGTAGCTGACGCTCAGGTCAGGCGGACTACATAACGTAGCTGGAAAACGATGTATTACTGAGAAATGTTAAAGTTTTCCCTCCCCCGACCCCCTCAGTACGACGGTGAGGCTACGCGGACCGTGCGCCCCGATCACCAGGCTTTGTTCGATATCGGCCGTCTTACTGGGCCCGGCCACGAAAACTCCGAAGCCCGTCTGCCGGATGTCGATGCGGCGGTAAGCTACGTGCATGGTAGGCACCAGCGCTGCCCGGTCGAGTACTAGAATAAGGTGTTGGGTAATAAAGGGTAGAACCCGGTAGACCATCTCGATTTCACTCAGCCACATCGCGCCGTTCTCCGCTACACCAAGCCGGGCGTGTAAAACGGCCAGGTCTACCCCCGCCAGTTGTAGGGGATCGCTGATGCCAGCCAGGTCGAGTGTACCACTGACTCCCGCTACTGTGGACACAATCATTTTGTCAGTGCCGAAGTCCCGCACGTAATCCACCAGCGCCTCCTCCTCCACAAAGCGCGTCTTACTGGCACCGAGTACCTCGCGAAACGCATGCTCGAGCTCGGTGGGTACCGGGTCCAGGGGAAGCGTTGGAAGCTCGCGCGGACCGGGCTTGTTGGTCCGGATAGCCGCTAGAACGTCTGCTTTACTGCTCATGCTCCGGAAGTCTGGGTGCGATCGTACCACTCCTTGAAGCTCTCCGTAGGCACCTCCGGAAGCTCGCGGCTTTCTCCCCAGGCGTTGAATCGGTTGTATACCATGGCGCGGGGGGCGAGATTAAGGGCCGTGCGGGCGGCCTTACCCACGAAGTTGTACAAGCCGCCGCGGCTCAGCACGGCACCGGCTCCGAGTAGTGGAACGCGTTTAATGCTGGCCAGGTGGCCCGCTTCGCTCACGATCTGTCGCCACTTATAGAGCTGGGCGTGGATGTCGATCTTGACGGGACACACATCTGAGCAACTTCCGCAAAGGGTAGAGGCGAAGGCCAGATCGCCGTGTTTCTTTAGGTCCAGCCCGGGGGAGAGAATGCTGCCGATGGGCCCGGGGATGGTATGGTCGTAGCTGTGTCCACCGCTGCGCCGGTAAATCGGGCAGGTATTCATGCAGGCGCCGCAGCGGATGCACTTGAGGCTGTTGCGGAAATCCTCGCGGCCGAGTTGCTCGCTGCGCCCGTTATCGACGATGACGACGTGCATTTCGCCGCCCGGCTTAGGTTGGTGGTGGTGACTGGTGTAAATGGTTACGGGCTGACCGGTAGCACTACGCGCTAGTAGCCGGGTAAACACCCCCAGGTGCTCAGCGCGCGGGATGACCTTTTCAACGCCCATGCAGTGGATCTGCACCGGGGCCAGGTGGATGCCCATATCGGCGTTACCCTCATTGGTGCAGACGACGATGCCACCGGTTTCCGCTACGGCAAAGTTGACGCCGGTGATACCGGCCTTCGCCGCCAGGAACTTTTCGCGCAGGTGCTGGCGGGCGGCCTCGGTGAGGTACTGTGGGTCGCTGGCCCCCGCGTCGGTGCCGAGTTGCTCGTGGAACAACTGACCGATCTCCTCCTTCTTCAGGTGGATGGCCGGCATCACGATGTGACTGGGCGGCTCGCCGCGTAGTTGGATGATACGCTCCCCGAGATCGGTATCAATCACCTCTACACCGTGCTCCTCCAGGTACTGATTGAGGTGACACTCCTCGGTGAGCATGGACTTCGACTTCACGATGCGGTCCATACCGTGGCGTTCGAGAATACCGTGTACGATGCGATTGTGCTCGGCGGCGTCCCTGGCCCAGTGTACGATCACGCCATTGGCCGTAGCCTGCCGCTCGAACTCCTCGAGGTAAGTATCGAGATTGCTTAGAACGTTATCCTTAATATCGGAGCCAAGCTGCCGTAGCGCCTCCCACTCCGGAATGCCGGCAATACTGCCGTCACGCTTGCTGCGCACATGCCAGAGGCTCTGGTCATGCCAGTCGGTGCGGGGCTCGTCCTGAAGGAAGGTAGCGGCGCGCTGGGCGTGGGTGGTCATCTGACCAAGGTAAAGCAGATAGTATTAAATACGCCGCTCCTTAATGCGAGCCTTCTTACCCACCCGGTCGCGCAGGTAAAAGAGGCGGCTGCGACGCACCTTGCCGCGCTTGACCACGGTGATCTTGTCGATGCTGGGGCTGGACAGCGGGAAGATGCGCTCTACCCCGACGGCGTTGGATATCTTGCGCACGGTGAAGGTCTTGGTGAGGCCTTCGCCCTTAATCTGGATGACATCGCCCCGGAACTGCTGGATGCGCGACTTTTCACCTTCCGTAATGATGTAGTCGACGGCAACCGTGTCGCCGGCCCGGAATTTGGGGAATTCTTTTTGCTTGCTGACCTGCTGGTGTACGAAGGTGATGGCGTCCATGACTGCTGAAATTTTGAAGACCGCACGTAGCGGCCCGCAAAGGTAAGCCGAATTTTAGCAATGGCCAAATGCCATCCGGGCAGATTTCAACCCCTACATTTAACGTCGCCCTATAGACCTAAGGCACCTAATTCGGCGTTTGAAGAAAAGCAATACTGCTTACTAGGTTGCCGTCTTTACACTCAAACCCTTCACCCATGAACTCCCTCCTGCTCACCCTTACCCTGGCCTTTGCGCCCTTCACGGTAATGACGGAGGCGCTCAGTGCCCAGTCCATCGGCGACATCACCAAGGCCCTCGGCAGCGGTGATCTGGCTAGTCTTACCGGCATGATGGACGCGGAGGTAGAACTCAGCATCCTCGCTGACGAAAACACCTACACAAAAGAACAAGCCCGCGAAAAGCTTGCCGCCTTCTTCGGAGCCAACACGCCTTCCGGCTTCAGCCAGGTGCACCAGGGTTCCTCGAAATCCGACAACGCCGAGTACTGTATCGGCAACCTGACTACCTCCAACGGGATATACCGGGTGTACATCTACGTCGCTAAGAAAGGAGAACGGATGGTACTACAGGAGCTACGCTTCGACCGCGAGTAGGGCCGCCCGGGCGATGGCCGCCAAGTCCTGATCGCGCATGCAACGGAAGTGCCCCCGCGGACAGGCCGCGTAGCCAATCTTCGAGCAGGGCCGGCAGGCCAGCCCCCTTACCTCCGCCACCACGTGTGCCGGTCCCTCCGGTAAGTAGGGATACATCCCCAGGGCCGGTACCGTATTGCCCCACACACTGACGATCGGCTTCCCAAAGGCCGCCGCAATGTGCATCAAGCCCGTGTCATGGGTCACCACGGCGGCCGCCTTCCGCACCAAATCGGCCGATCCGTTCAGGGAATAGGCACCGCATCCGTTGGTGATGTGCCCCCCGGAAGCGGCAATACGCTCGCCCAGTTCCCGCTCCGCCGGCCCGCCGAGTAAGATGATCGGTACGGGTATACGTTGACACAGGGCGATCATCTGACCCTCCTCCAACCGCTTGGTGGCATGGGCTGCCCCGATGACGAAGGCGAGGTAATGCTGCGCTGGTGGAATGACCGTTTCCCCGGGGGCAGTAAAGTAGTCGAGCCCCTTCCCGTCGTTGGTCACCCCCAGGGTACGTACCGCGTCCATATACCGATCGACGATGTGTACCTCCTCCGGCATGCGGTCGATGCGCAAGCGCGTGAGCAGGAACTTGCGAACATTGAGCTTGTCGAAGGTGCTGACCACCGGTGGGCGGCGACCCCGGCGCAGGTGACCCCAGTACAGCCGTTGCCTCAGTTCCAGGGTGCGCAGATTGCCGTGCAGGTCGATCAGGTGGGTGAAGTTTTCGGCAGCTAGCGCGGCCGCGATTTCCTTCACCTCTTTGTTGATCGTCCACAACCGATCCACGTGAGGATTGTGCCGTAGGGTAGGGGAGAAGGCTGCCTTGGTCAGGAAGTGTACCTGCGCCCCGGTTTGCTCCTTGACGCAGCGCACCACCGGGCTGGTAAGTACGATGTCGCCGATGGAGGAAAAGCGGACGATTAGGACTTTCATGGCGGCAGGTTCTCGTCCGCCAAGAAAGCAGTTGGCTACTCGGCAGACGAGCGAAGCTACGCAACGCTCGGCGGACGAGTAGCGGCAAGCTCCCGGAGAGTCTTCTGATTCACTTCCGTAAGCTCCGGCACCTCAGCAAGCACTGGCACCCCCGACAATAGCTGGATGACACGGGCAGACTCCGCACCATCTCCGTCGAAGACTATTCCACGGAGGTTGCACCCGCGGCCCCGCAACACCTCTACACTCAGCAGGGTATGGTTGATGCTACCCAGGTAGTGGCGGGAGACGAGAATGACCGGTAAGTCCAGGTGGAGGATTAGATCAAGCATGGTGTGGCGGTCGTTGAGGGGAACGAGGAGGCCGCCGGCACCCTCCACAATCAGGGGTCGTCCATCGGTGTTCGGTAGTACGAAGTCTTCGAGCTGTATCTCGACTCCATCCAGGCGGGCGGCGTGGTGGGGGCTGGCGGGGGTACGTAGGCGGTAGCGCTCGGGGTGGTACCGCTCTTCGGGCAAACCGGTCCAGCCCCTGACGCGGTCGGTATCGCTGACATCGAGGTCGCCGGCCTGCACGGGCTTCCAGTAGTCGGCGTCGAGGGCGAGCTGGAGATAGGCGCTGACGACGGTCTTGCCGACCTCGGTGCCGATGCCCGTGACGAAGTAGGCCCGCCGCTCCGTACTCATACGACTGCCTCCCGGGTTTCCTCGCGGATCATACTCACCAGGGCGGCCACCCAGCGGGGATTGTCATTGAGGCTGGGCACCAGGTCGATGTGCTCTCCGCCCCACTTTTCAAACTCCTTCTGGTACTCGACGCCGATCTCGATGGTGGTTTCCAGGCAGTCAGCCACGAAGGCGGGACTAAAGCAGAGGATATTTTTCGCCCCCCGCTCCCTAGCCCAGGCCTCGAGTACGTCGATGGTGTAGGGCTTAGCCCAGTCGTCAAAGCCCAGCCGGCTCTGGAAGCTGGTGGTGTAGCGCTCTTCGGGTAGTCCCAATTCAGCAGCAATGGCGCGGGTGGTAGCGTGGCACTGGGCAGAGTAGCAAAATTGATTGACCCGGCCGATGGTGTCGCAGCAGCCGTCGACGACGTAGCAATGGTTGCAGTCATCGGCTTTTTTGAGCTGCCGCTGGGGCAGGCCGTGGTAGGAAAAGATGATGTGGTCGTAGCGGTCCAGGTCACCCAGGTCGCGGGCGTTGTCGGCAAAGACCCGGATCAGCTCCGGCTGCTCGTAGTAGCTATTGACGAGCTTGACGTCGGGGATGGTCTGCCGCTGGCTCAGCAGCCGCATCACCTCCTGGTGCACCGAGCCGGTGGTGGCGCTGGCGTACTGCGGAAAGAGCGGAAAGACTAGAATACTCGACACCTGCTCGGCGAGCAACTCGTCCAGGGCGGAGGCGATGCTGGGCCTTTGGTAGCGCATGGCCAGCCGCACTACGTAGTCCTCACCGAGTTCCTGGGCTACCTTCTCGGTCACTACCTTGCCGTAGTACTTGAGGGGGCTGCCGTTCTCGGTCCACAGCTCCTGGTACAGTTTGGTGGAGCCACCCGGCTTGAAGGGATTGACGATGCCGGAGCGGAGGGGCGCGATGATGCCGCGCACCAGTACCTGCTGGGCTACGCCGGGTAAGTTGTCGATCACCCGGGGGTCGGTAAGGAACTCCCCCAAGTACCGATTAACGGCCGTGGGCGTGGGGGCATCCGGCGTACCGAGGTTGACGAGCAGAACGCCCTGTTTTCCGTAAGGGGGCTGAAGGGGCATGGAGGGGGCGGCGTTAAAAGTAGGTTCGTGAAGTTAACTCCCTAACCTGCCTTCGGTTTACCTGTACCACACCTTGCCCACCATGCATTTATCCACCCAATTTTGGCGCTACCTGCTGCTGATCACCTTCATCGCCGTTCCCATCGTCAATTATCTACCTTTTTTCACTGGCGGGGGACAACGGCGATTTGCCGACGATGCCTCCACCCGAGTGGATGCGGCGGGCTACGCCTTCAGTATCTGGGGGCTCATCTTTGCGGGAATGCTCGTTTTCGCCGCCCTGCAACTGCGTAACACCCGCAAGACGAGGGCCCTCAAACGGGGATACCAGTTTTTGGTCCTAGCGGGACTGGCCAGTATCGCCTTCGTACCCATCAGTATGGGCAACGATCAAGTACTCGGGGCGGGTGATCTGCTCTGGCACCTGGGGGCCCTGTTGGGCGCTTATTTCGCCCTGCGGGACCACGAAGTGGAATCAAAGGTGATGCACTACGGCTGGACCTACCTTGCCCCCTCCGTCTACCTGGGCTGGATCAGCGCGGCGACGGTCATCTCGCTGGCCCTGGCGCTAAACCAGCTCGGGCTGGAGGTTGCCCCAGATACGGCTATCTACATCGCTACGGCACTGGTGGGGGTGCTTACGGCCCTGGGGGCTTACCTGAGTCTGCGGCAGGACAACGTATACACCCTCACGGTGGCCTGGGCCCTGGTGGCCGTGGCCGTAGAACAGCGGGATGCGGCACTCATTTTCTGGGGCGCGTGCGCGGGTGCGGCGCTATTGGTGGGGCTAAGCGGTTGGGCCTGGTTGGGTCCCCGAAAGTTCTTCTACGCGAGGTGAGCTAGGTGAGCTAGGCGTCGGACGCTTTAAAGCGTCCGACGCCTGTACTACCTTAGCACCGTGGTAGATTCACCGGCAGCCAAGCTTCTTCTCGCCCCCCTTTCCCTCCTCTACGGGGCCGGGGTGAGCTTCCGCAACTGGGCCTACCGGCGGGGCATCCTGCGGGGCATCTCCTTCTCGGTACCGGTAATCAGCGTGGGAAACCTGAGCGTGGGCGGGGCCGGTAAGACCCCCCACATCGAGTACCTCATCCGCCTGCTCGACCCCTACCTCAACATCGCTACCCTGAGCCGGGGCTACCGGCGCAAAACGCGTGGGTTTCTGGTCGTGGAACCCGGTATGGGGGTGGAGGAGGTGGGTGATGAGCCCCTACAGTACGCCCGTAAGTTCCCGGGGGTGATGGTCACGGTGGCAGAGGAACGGGCCTTCGGTATCCCCGAGATCGTGGGCCGCCGGCCGGATACCCAGCTGGTGCTGCTCGACGATGCCTTCCAGCACCGCGCCGTGCAGCCGGGGCTCAATATTCTGCTCACCCAGTACGCCCTGCCCTTTACGCGCGATTACCTGCTGCCCAGTGGCCGACTACGGGAATGGCGGAGTGGGTACGAGCGTGCCGACGTGATCGTGGTGAGTAAGTGCCCGCCCGAGCTCGACCGGGCCGCGGCTGACGCTCTGATCGAAGAAATTGCCCCCCTACCGCACCAGCGGGTGTTTTTCAGCTACTACGCCTACGCCGCGCCGTACTACCTGCTGGACCACCGGTACCGCCTCCGGATGGAGCAGGGCATCGACGTGCTGCTGATCTCCGCGATCGCTAACACCGATTACCTTGCATCGTACCTGTCCCGACTAAGTCGGGACCGCCCGCTTCACCTGTTGGAATACGCCGATCACCACTACTTCAGCGCGAGCGATCTGGTGAACCTGAGGGAGAAATTCGGGAAACTGGACGGCAAGCACCGGGCCATCATCACGACGGAGAAGGACGCCATGCGACTGGACGTGCACCGCGACTACATTGCCGCCGAGCGCCTGCCCGTCTTCGTACTGCCGGTGGAGGTGCGCTTTCACTTCGGGGAGGGACCGGTATTCGATCAGCTGGTCAGGGACTACCTGCAGGGCTTCGAGGCGTAATGCCTACTTTGCGCCTTCTACCTCACCCCTATGTCTTCCGAACCCTTCTTCTGGGTACTGCACTTTATGAGTCGCTGGATGCTGCGCGTGTTTTACCCCGGTATGGAGACGGAGGGGGTGCACCACGCCAATCACCCGGGCCCGATGCTGCTGTGCGGTAACCACCCGAACACCCTGGCCGATCCCCTTATGGCGGGTATCCACCTCAATTATCAGACCTTCTTTCTGGCCAATGCCGGGCTGTGGATGAATCCGATCACGGCCTTCGTCATCGACCCTTTTTGTGTGCCCGTAGCCCGGCCCAAGGATAAGGAGGCCGGGGCCGATAAGGGCAGTAAGGAGGAGGTGTTTAACCGTACCTTTGCCGCCCTGGAGAGCGGTAAGATCATGTACATCGCTCCCGAGGCCTATTCCGAGCTGGAGCGTAAGCTGCGCAAGATCAAGGCCGGCGCGGCCAGTCTGGCCCTGGAGGGCGAGGCCCGTAACCATTGGCAGCTTGGCGTGACTCTACAGCCCGTGGGCGTGAACTACGAGAGCCCCACGACCTGCTTCAGCCGGGCCTTTACCCGCTACGGGGAGCCCATCGTAGCGGCGGAGTGGCGCGAGGCCTACGAGAAAAGCCCCATGCGGGCCGTGCGCGGACTGACCGACGAGCTGAGCCGCCGCATGCAGGAGCTGCTCATCCACACCCACGATAAGACCGAGGAGCGCTGCCTGCGCCGCATCGAGCGTAGCGTGCAGAACGACCGTCCGCTGACCGTCTCGCAGCACCACTTCCGTACCAAGCGCATCCTGGAGTGGCTGCGTACGCTTGAGCCTACCGATCGCGAGCGGCTGTGTGAGTTAGCCGGTCGCTACGATGCGCTGCTGCGGCAGACCAAGCAGCAGGACATTGAGTTTAGCACCAATCCCTACCGCACCTATTCCCTGGGACTGTTCCTGGGCCTGCCGCTGTTCCTCTACGGACTGCTGAATCACCTACCCTGGCTGCTCACCATCAATGCCATCTGGCGCGCCCTGGGAATAGACCGGGGGTATAAGGCTACGGTACAAACGCTGGGTAGCTGGTTCATCCTACCGCTTACCTATCTGCTTCAGACCCTGCTATTTAACGGGGTGTATCCGGAGGGCATGGGTTGGCTGTATTTACTGAGTCTACCCGTGACGGGTCTATTTGCCCTACGCTACTGGACTACGTACCGGGCCTTCTGGGCGGGTCGCTTCAGTGGGGAAGGTGACCGGGATGCCGAACTACAGTCCCTACGCGGACAGCTTATGGAAGTAATCCCGAAGCTTTAGGCCATGGACTTACTGCTACAGATTGGCATCTTCGTGGTGGCCATCGCGGCCCTGCTGTGGGCTAGCGACCGGTTTGTAGCCTCGGCCGAGCGGGTGGGCCTGTCGCTGGGCATCAGTCCGTTCATCATCGGGGTCACGATCGTGGCCTTCGGCACCTCGCTGCCGGAGCTAGCCACTAGCATCGTATCCGTGCTTGACGGCACCAGCCAGATCGTAATCGGCAACGTGGTGGGGTCTAATATCACAAATATTGCCCTGGTCCTCGGCCTCACGGCCGTGGTCGTCAAGACTATTGACCTGGAGGATGACCTCTGGCACATTGACATTCCCTTTCTGTGGGGCAGTGCTTTTCTGCTCTACTTTGCGGTGATGGATGGTGACTTGTCGCTATTTGAGTGTGCGCTTTTTTTGGGGGGCATCGGGATCTTTCTCGCCTACAGTTTCAAGGATCAGACGAAGGCCGACAAAGCTGACCGCCCCACCGCCGGTTGGCCGGACTACCTTTTTCTCATCCTGGGGGGAGCCGTGGTGAGCCTTTCGGCCAGCTACGTCATCGCATCCATCACGGCCATCAGCGTGATCCTCAATATCGCGCCGAGCGTGATCGCCCTTTCCGCCGTAGCGGTGGGTACCTCGCTGCCGGAGGTGGCGGTGAGTCTGGCCGCCGCCCGTAAGGGCAAGGCCAGTATCGCGGTTGGCAACGCCATCGGCTCCAACATCTTCAACACCTTCATCGTCATGGCCATTCCACGCTTCTTCGGTCCGCTGGTCATCCCGCCCGAGATCATCACCACCTACCTGCCTCTCATGATCGTGATGACCGTCCTGCTCGGGGTGATGAGCAACAACGGCAAGATCACGCGCTGGGAGGGGGGGGTGCTGCTGCTGTTTTATGCGTGGTACTTTTCGGCGATCATTCAGGATGCTGGGTAGGCGTAAGATGCGGCTTGCCCCGATAGCTATCGGGGCGCCGTGCAACGCAACTTGCAGTTGCGGCGTGGACGCTCTAAGTTTTCAACGATGGGAGTTGGTTGTTGTTAATTACTATATCAAAGCGCGCAGTCGTAGACTGCGGCTGACGGCACTGCCGGGGGCAGCATCCTACATTTCTACACCCGGCTGACAGAAGCCCCCGCACGGTAAATTATCTTTGCAACCGCCCCAAGTCACTCCATGCTGCAGCACTTTCACATTCTTACCTTGACCCATCGCGATGCCAAACTCAAGGAGGTCGGCGCGCTGGTGACGGCCTTCGAGGGGGAGCACGGACTGCGGGAGCGACTCACCTGCCTGCGGGAGCGGGGATTGGTTGACGAGGTGTTCTACGCTTCCACCTGCAACCGGGTGCTGTTGCTGTTCACTACGGAGCGCAAGGTGGACGAGCATTTTCAGGCCTCCCTACTTCCTGGGTCCGTACCAGATTTGCGACGTATGCGGCACCTTGTGGGACTGGATGCCATCCGACATCTGTACGAGGTAGCTGGCTCGATCGATTCACTCGTGGTGGGTGAGCGGCAAATCCTGGGGCAGCTACGCGAAAGCCAGGTGATGTGCCGCGAGTGGGGCCTGATCGGCGACGACCTGCGTATCATCACCAATCAGGCCGTACTGGCCGCTAAGGATATCTACGCCAATACGCGCATTGGGGAGAAATCCGTATCGGTGGTTTCGCTATCCATGCAGCAACTGCAGCGCCACGCGCCGAGCCGCAAGGCCCGTATCCTGATGATCGGTGCCGGGCAGACGAATGTGCTGGTCGCGAAGTTCCTACGCAAGCAGGGCTATAGCCACGTCACCATCGTCAATAGAACGCTGGAACGGGCCGAGCAACTCGTCAGTGGGTTCGACCACGGGAAGGCCATTGCACTGGAGGAGTTGGACTGCTACACGGGGGGCTTCGACGTGCTCTTCGTCTGCACCGCCGCCGCCGAGGCCATTATTACCCCGGAGCGCTTTGATGCACTGCTAGCCGGTGAGGAGGCTAAGGGAAAGATCATTGTTGACCTGGGCGTTCCGGCCGATGTGGCTGAGGCCACCGTGGCCACTTACGACTTCACCTACATCGCCATCGAGCACCTGCGGGCCCTGGCCGAGGAGAACATGGACTTCCGCCGCCGCGAGGTGGAGCTGGCCCACACCATCATCGAGCGCCACCTGGTTGAGACCGAGACGTTGTACCAGACGCGCCTTATCGAGCGGGCCATGTCAGAGGTGCCCGGTCAGATCAAAGCCATCCGTCACAATGCCGTGAATAAGGTCTTTCGTAAGGAGATCGAGCACCTCGACCCCGCGGCCCGCGAGCTTATGGATCGGATGATGCTCTACATGGAAAAGCGCTGCATTGGCATTCCCATGAAGGCGGCGCGGGAGGCGGTGCTGTCGCGCACTTAACTTGTCCGCCGCCGAGTAGGCTATACCAACTCCCGACTCTCCTCAAACTGCCGCCGGATCACTTCCTGCACGCTCACTCCCTCGATTTTCGATTCCAGCCAACTGGGGATATCGAGGTAGGTGAAGGGGCGTGACTCATACGGCAGTTTCGCCACCTCATCCAAGGTTTTCTTTAGCTTGATAAATTCATCGCGTAGGTCTTCCTCACGGATGCGGGGGATGCGGCGCAGGAAGCGGAAGATCACCCGTTGGGTCTCCTGGAGGTGCTCCACCTTGGCTAGGAAGCGGTACACACTCTTTACCTGGTACTCGACCAGTTGCACGTTGCCTAGCTCGAAGTGGCAGATGAGGCTGAGGATACGGGCGTAGGCCTGGATGTCGGAGCGGTAGTTAGGGCTGCGCTGGTTGATGATCAGGTTCAGGTAGTCGATGGCCGTATCGTTGTCACCACTGCCGAAGTAAAGGCAGGCGATGCGGTAGTAGAACACCATGTGGCGGTGGTCGTCCCAGTTGTAGCGGTTGTCCTGGATGACCTCCATGATCTGTGGCACCAGCCCTAGCCCCTCGGTGAAGGTGCCTTCCATGTAGTGGCGGCGGATCTGGTGGTCGAACTGGTAGAGGTGGTACAGCCCGGCTACGTTGACGTTATTGGTCAGGTCAAACTGGTGGGGGAACAGATCCAGCTGGTGCAGTTCGGCGATGAAGCGGTCGTACTGCCACATGTTGAACAGGTTGGCCAGGTGGTTATGCAGTCCCTTGAGGTAAAGTGGAGCGTTGACCTCGGTCATCTTGGGCTGCTCGCGGAAGAGATCGACCCAGCGCTGCGTGTACCGGTAGCAGAGGGGAAACTCCTGCTGCATCAGGTACAGCCAGGTGTAGCTCTGGCAGTAGTAGACCTTACCCCAAAAGTCGAGCTCCTCGAAGGGCGTATCCGGAAGATTAGCATTGAAAAAGGCCTGTACTGCCCCGGCCTCCTGCTCGCTGCTGACCAGTCCGTTGGTGAGGTACAGTCCGTAGAGCCGTAGCGAAAGGTTAGAAAAGCCGTTCGTATCGCTGATCTTACCGGTCAGCTCCTCGCACTCCTTGCTGAGCTCCTCAGCGCGGCCCTCGATGCTGCGGGTGATGTACTGCCCCTCGATGAGCTTTTCAAACTGGGCGGTTTCGAGGGCAATGGTATGGGACTCGATATCCAGGGCCCGTTTCTTAACTTTTTCGAGTATGTCCAGCGACTGGCGGTACAGCCCCTTATTGTAGAGGATACGGGCGTAGTCGAGGTTTTCGCGCAGGGTAATTTCCTCGTCCTTGTTTCGGTTCAGTAACCGCAGGGAGGTGAGGAGCTGTTTATACAGGTGGGCCTTTAGGTTGCTGAGCTGCGACTTTTTGATACCTTCGATGCGCTTTAGCAGATAGGCCTCGTCGTATTCCCCGGTCCGTTCTAGGATATCGAATAGTTGCAAGAATAGGATATCGGCCTCCGCCTGCTGGTTGCGTTTGACAAATAGGCGAAAGTGTCGTTTTTCGGCTCGGTTAAGGGAGGCTACAAGTTTAAGTAAGTCGTCGGTCTTCTGCTTAGGCATTGTATAAACTGTTTCGGTAAGTGCTTGAATAGCAAAGGACTGCGCAACAATTCCTCCGTCATCCAGGTAACATTGCGGTAGATATTCCCCACCACCGCGGCCCGGACTTCCGGGCGGGAAGCGTTATTTTCACACGAACGACCATAGACTGTTAGAATCCGCCCTAAAGATAGCAGAAGCCGGTAAACCGCCCGAACCAAGTATGATCACCAAGCAAGTTCAGATTTTCGACACTACCCTGCGCGACGGCGAACAGGTGCCCGGCTGTAAGCTGGATACCCGCCAGAAGCTCGTCATCGCCCGTCAGCTCGAACGCCTCGGCGTCGACGTCATCGAGGCCGGCTTTCCGGTTTCCAGCCCGGGCGACTTTAAATCCGTCGAGGAGATCGGCCGCACCGTAAAGGACGTCGTTGTCTGCGGCCTCACCCGCGCCGTAGCCAACGACATCGACGTAGCCGCCCGGGCCCTGAAGACCGCCCGCCACCCCCGTATCCACACCGGCATCGGCGTCAGTGACAGCCACATCCAGTACAAACTGCGCACCACGCCCGACAAAATCATCGAGCGGGCCGTGGCTGCCGTCAAGCACGCCAAATCGTACGTCGAGGACGTCGAGTTCTACGCCGAGGATGCCGGTCGGGCCGACAACGAGTTCCTCGCCCGCGTCATCCAGGCCGTGGTCGACGCCGGAGCCACCGTACTGAACATCCCCGACACTACCGGCTACTGCCTGCCCCAGGAGTACGGTGCCAAGATCGCCTACCTGCGCGATAATGTCAACGGCATCCACCGCTGTACCCTCTCCACCCATTGCCACAACGATCTCGGACTAGCCACCGCCAACTCCATCGCCGGCGCCGAAAACGGTGCCCGCCAGATCGAGTGCACCATCAACGGCATCGGTGAGCGGGCCGGCAATACCTCCCTGGAGGAGGTGGTGATGATCATGCGTCAGCACCCCCACCTGGACCTGTACACCAACGTCAACTCCAAACTCCTGCTTGAGACCAGCCACCTGGTCAGCGAGAGTATGGGTATGATGGTACAGCCCAATAAGGCCATCGTCGGTGACAACGCCTTCGCCCATAGCTCCGGCATCCACCAGGACGGGGTGATCAAGCGCCGCGATACCTACGAGATCATCGACCCCGCCGAGGTGGGTGTGGACCAGTCCCGCATCGTGCTCACCGCCCGCTCCGGCCGCGCCGCCCTGGCCTACCGGTTCAAAAACCTTGGTTATAACCTCACCAAGGTGCAACTCGACGACATCTACCAGGAGTTCCTTAATGTCGCCGACCAGAAAAAGGAAGTCGAGGATGCCGATCTACAACGGATGATGGAGGGGATGGCTGCTTAATTTTGCCTGCACCCGCGGCCCCGCCCCGAGTGTTACCTGTATAAAGCTTATTCTCCCTCATGCCTACCCTATTCGACAAAGTCTGGGACGCCCACGTAGTCACCCAGGTACCCGGCGGCAACCAGGTGCTTTACATCGACCGCCACCTGATCCACGAGGTGACGAGCCCGCAGGCCTTCAACGGACTGCGCGAGCGTGGTATCCCCCTAGCCCGGCCGGCCCGCATCGTAGCCACGGCCGACCACAACGTACCCACCAAGGATCAGCACAGACCCATCGCCGAGCCGCTGAGCCGCAAGCAGGTGGAGATGCTGACCACCAACTGCGCCGAATTTGGTGTGGAACTGTACGGTCTCGGCCACCCTTACCAAGGCATCGTACACGTGATCGGACCGGAGCTGGGCATCACACGGCCCGGCATCACGATGGTCTGCGGCGATAGCCACACCAGTACCCACGGGGCCTTTGGGGCTATTGCCTTCGGTATCGGTACCAGCCAGGTCGAGCAGGTGATGGCCACTCAGTGCGTGCTGATGAGCAAGCCCAAAAAAATGCGCATCAGCGTGGACGGCAAGCTACAGTCCGGCGTGACGGCCAAGGACCTGATCCTGTACATCATCGCCCAGTTGGGCACCGGTGGCGGTACGGGGCACTTCGTGGAGTACGCCGGCTCGGCCGTAGAGTCACTGAGTATGGAGGGCCGCATGACGGTCTGTAATATGAGCATCGAGATGGGTGCCCGGGGCGGGCTTATCGCTCCCGACCAGACCACCTTCGACTACCTGGAGGGCCGGGAGTTCAGTCCGCGGGGGGCTGACTGGGACCAGGCCGTAGACTACTGGCGCACTCTGCCCACCGATGCCGATGCGGTATTTGACCAGGAGTACCACTTCCGTGCCGAGGATATTCCGCCCATGATCACCTACGGTACCAATCCGGGTATGGGCATGGGCGTGACGGACGACATCCCAGCCCCCAGCGAGCTGCACGGCGAGGCCAGCATGCAGAAGGCCATGACGTACATGGGCCTGGAGATGGGGCAGCGCATGGAGGGTATGCCCGTGGACTACGTATTTATCGGTTCGTGTACCAATTCCCGCATTGAAGATTTAAGGTTGGCGGGCGCGCAGGTGCGGGGCAAACGGGTGGCGCCCGGCGTGACGGGCATCGTGGTACCGGGCTCGCAACAGGTAGCGAAGCAGGCCATCGCCGAGGGACTGGACAAGCTCTTCGAGGCGGCCGGCTTCGAGTTCCGGGGCGCGGGCTGCTCGGCCTGCCTGGGTATGAATGAGGATAAGGTGCCGAGCGGGCGCTACTGCGTAAGTACTTCCAACCGCAATTTCGAGGGCCGGCAGGGGCCGGGGGCGCGCACTATTTTGGCTAGTCCGCTGACGGCGGCTGCGGCGGCGGTGGCTGGGCGGATTGTGGATGTGAGGGAGTGAATTTACGATTTACCGTTTACTATTTACAATGTACCATTTGCGGCTCTGCTCGCTGCGCTCGTGTAAAATACCACTATTTGTTTGTTTTTGCTGATTAATTTTTTAGCTTCACCCCGTACTTAGAGAAAACTGATATGAATGCGGATGAATTGGAAATACGGTTGGTGAGGTTTGGCGTTCGTTGTACGATGCTCTGTAGAGCCTTGCCAGTGCAGAAGTATTATGATGCTAAACACGTTGCGGATCAGTTACTGAGGGCAGGTACCCACGCTGGCTTTCACTACCCAGAGGCAAGATCGGCTGAATCTAGACGGGACTTTCTGCACAAGCTCAAAGTGCTCCTGAAGGAACTGCGCGAATCGAGAGCGGAACTTCGCTACATCTATCACATGAAGTATGTGGAACCTAGTCGCGTAGAACCTTTGCTCGAAGAAGCATCGCAGCTGATCGCGATTTTCATTGCCACTACTAAAAAGCTAACTGCAAAGGAGGAGAAAGCTGCCTAATTAACGGCTAGGTAGATATGCAAACCTCCAACGTGCGGTAGCTAGATATTAAATAATCAATTTTACATCTCAAATTACCACGTCCGCCAATTGTAAATGGCACTTGGTAAATTGTAAATGGTAAATCCAAATGACCCCCTTCAAAACCCTAACCTCCACCGCCGTCCCCCTACCCATCGAGGACGTCGACACCGACCAGATCATCCCGGCTCGCTTTCTTAAGGCAACAACCCGCGAGGGCTTCGGCGAAAACCTGTTCCGCGACTGGCGCTACGACAAGATGAATCACCCCAAGGAGGACTTCGTGCTGAATAATCCTGCGTACAGCGGAGAGATCCTGGTAGCGGGGGCCAATTTTGGCTGCGGTTCGAGCCGCGAGCACGCCGCCTGGGCCATCGCCGATTACGGTTTTCGGGCGGTGGTGTCGAGCTACTTCGCCGACATCTTCCGCGGCAATGCCCTCAACAATGGGTTGCTGCCGGTGACGGTGAGTGCCGAGGTGCTGGATGAAGTATTTCGCACCATCGAGGCCAATCGCGCCGCCCGCTTCACGGTCAATCTGGAGCAGCAGACTTTTACCAACGAGCAGACCGGCACCGTGACTGGCTTTGCCATCGACGAGTACAAGAAGACGTGCCTCATCAACGGCTACGACGACATCGACTTTTTGCTGAGCCAGGGGGAGAAGATCGACGCCTTCGAGGCCGGGCGGGTGGATTTTTCGCTCAGCAACTAGCTAAGCCAGCGCACCGTTTACCGTATAAACCATCGCTTATGTCGATCGCCGAACTTCAATTGGACATCATTGATAGGATTATCAACACTCAGGATACCAAGGTGCTAGAGTACATCAGCGCATTGCTTCACGATACGGTAGATGCTGATGGCGAGAGTCACTGGGATACCCTTCCCGAAAGCGAGCGGCAACGCATGATTAAAGCTGCGGTGGATATTCACAACGGTAAAGGAGAAGCCATCTCTCACGAAGTAGTCATGGAGAAATACCGCAAGTGGCTCTAGTTATCGAATGGAAAACTGAGGCGGAGGATCAACTTGATCAATCGCTTCATTACTTCCTCGCAAATTTTAGCGAACGCACTGCGAGCACTTTTTATGCAATGGTGCTGGAACGGTTGGATACACTAAGTAGATATCCTGAATCTGGGAGGCAGGTAGGTAACGAGGTGCTCGTACGGTATGCTTTGATTAAAAAATCACACTACGTTTACTACACTTTTTCCGACTCCGCTCTTACTGTTATAGGCCTGTACGGCACAAGACAGGAAGATAATCCATATCTATAGCTTACATGCCTCAATTCAACCTAGCCGTCCTACCCGGTGACGGCATCGGCCCCGAAGTCACCGCTGAGGCCACCAAAGTACTCGATGCCGTAGCCACTAAGTTCGGCCACACTTTCGCGTATACCTACGCCCCCGTAGGTGCCGTAGCCATCGACGAGACCGGCCATCCGCTACCGGATACCACCCTGCAGCTCTGCAAAGATTCCGACGCCCTGCTGTTCGGGGCTATCGGTCACCCCCGCTTCGACAACGACCCCTCGGCGAAGGTGCGCCCCGAACAGGGGTTGCTCCGCCTGCGCAAGGAGCTCGGCCTGTACGCCAACCTACGGCCGGTAGCCAGCTACGCTGAGCTCGTCGACCTGAGCCCGCTGCGTCCCGAACGGATCAAGGGGGTGGATATGCTCATCGTGCGCGAGCTCACCGGTGGCATTTACTTCGGGGAGAAGGGTCGACTTAACGACGGTAACACCGCCTACGACACCTGCACCTACCACCGCCACGAGATCGAGCGTATTGTGAAAATGGGATTTGCCGAGGCCCGCGCCCGCCGCGGCAAACTCACCTTAGTCGACAAGGCCAACGTGATGGAGTCCAGCCGGCTGTGGCGCGAGATTACCCGCGAGCTCGCTGCGGAAAATACCGACGTGGAGCTCAACTTCATGTTCGTCGACAACGCCGCTATGCAACTCATCCTGAACCCGGCCCAGTTCGACGTGATCGTCACCAGCAATATGTTCGGCGACATTCTGTCGGACGCCTCCAGCGTACTGGCCGGCTCCCTGGGCCTGCTGCCATCCAGCAGTGTCGGCGCTACGGTGGGCATGTTTGAGCCCATCCACGGCTCCTGGCCGGAGGGGGCGGGGCAGGATCGGGCTAATCCGGTAGCCGCCATTCTTTCCGCCGCCATGCTGCTCGATCACCTGGAGTTACGGGATGAGGCTATCGATATTCGCCGGGCGGTAAGTACGGCACTCGCCTCCGGAGTGGGCACCGAGGATCTTCGGCCCCGAGAGCAAATCGGTACTCGGGCGTTTGGGGATCGGATTGCTATGGGGGTGCTGTACTCGGGATAAACGAAAAGCGCCCGTTCCCACTAGGAACGGGCGCTTCTACGTTGGTATCACCGCCCTGCTGAGCGACTATTGGTTACCATCGCCATCATCAGTACACCCACTCAGGGCGAACACGGCAAGTGCTAAAAACAGCAGGCTGAGCCGGCTGTAGGATAAATTAGTCAAATCAGCTGCAAGTGCCCCAAGTGGTGCCGCCCGTGCCAGGCATAGTGGGCCGCCAGCGTATCCAGCTGGTAGGTGATGCCACTGCCCGGATGGTAGGCTGTGCGCGCCCACTGCGCCTCCGTACACTGGGCCAGCAGCACCGCCCAGCGCAGGTGCAGACCCCGCAGAATATCTAGACTTGCCTGCACCGGCACGGCCTGCACGTCCGGCAGCTCCGCCCAGCGCACCTCGTCGTAGGGTACCAGGGTAGGGTGGTCCTCGACCAGCGTCACCTTGCACCGGCGGTACGCATGCAGGTGACTATCGGCCAGGTGGTGGATCACCTGCTGAGCCGTCCAACCCCCGGGGCGGTAGCTGACGTCCAGCAGTTGCCTTTCGTGAAGGCTACGGGCCACCCACTCCAGCTGCTCGGGCAGCGCACCGATTTCCTTGACCACGCGCAGGCGTAGGGCCGCATCTCCGGTCTCCGGCAGGGCAAATCTTCCGATGGGGTAGCTCAGGGTTTCCGTATTCATCCACTCAAGATAGGGGGCGGGGGCGCAGGTGCAAGGCTTCAAGGAACTTACCCCACACGCAGCGCTAGTCCAATCTCAATGCGCCACTTGCCCTCGATCGGGGAGTAGTCCCGCAAGTACCGATTCACGGCACTGTTAAGGATGATGCGCTCGGTGAGGTGAAAGTATACCCCGGTGGCGAGGTAGGGGGTGATTTTGATGGTTTCCCACGAGGGGGTACGGTCCGGATCTGTGCCGGAAACTCGCTGCGAAACACCGTATAGAATACCTAGGCCGGCGTATGGATCCACAAAATTATTCCGCACGGGAACCAGGTATTTCGCCTCCAGGGCCCCCGTCACCGATGCAGAATCAGCGGGCTCTAGTTGTGGATCGTATAAGTAGGTCGTACGCAGATAGCGCAGATCAACTCCGACAAGCAGGTACGGCCGCAGCACGCGATCCACCTCCACCTGTGCCCAGCCGTAGAGCCCGTAAACGTCATCCCCATCTTCTGACAGCGAAAGGGAAGCCAGGTGCCCGTTCAACACCCACTGGCCTTCTTCCAGGCGCTCGGGGATGCGCTCCTTGTTCGACCAGCCACTCAGTGAGATTAGACTGCCCACCTCTAGGGTGACGGCCTGGCTGCGTGAACTGTATGCATAGCCCAGCGATACCCGTCCAAACACCCCCGGCGAAAACCGGTATTCCGCGCCCACCATAGGCTGTAGAGCTAAGTAGCTGCCGCTATCGGCTACCGCCCCCACGCCGAGCTCTACGTAGGGAATGAATCCGCTCCGCTCCCCGAAGTAGTAGCGACCGAACAAGTCGCCGCGCAGTCTGCCATTATTGCGGGTATTGAATAATCGCTCGTTATCCGCACGTGTAATCACGCCCAGGAGTAGCCGATCGAACAGAAACCCTCCCCCCTTGAAGTAAAAGTCGTCTTCGGGGGCATCGACCCGCAGGCTTGACCGCCCATCGATCACCACGTCGCCCTGCCGGTGCTGGGCGGTGACGGCAGACCAGGCGGCCAGGAGGAGAACGAATAACAGAAATCTCATGGGCAAAGCACTTGGGGAGGCGAGGGCCGACAAAGCTAGCAATTGTCCGAACCACGTAGCGGCCGATTACGTAGCGGAACCAAGTAGCCCGCTAGCCCGTTGTGCCACCTATGTCTCTGCCCACCGACTGGCGCGGCCCCGTTCTCCTCGCCGCCGCCGCCTACAACCTGCTCTGGGGTGCCTGGGTGGTGCTTTTCCCAAGCCACGTTTTCACCCTTACGGGTATGGTACAGCCACTCTACCCGATGATGCCGCCTCAGTTGACGGTCGCCGTACGGATCACCTGCACGACCTCCTCCATCAGGTCACGCTTCTTGCGGCCGGGGGCGTAGACGAAACCATCGACGAGCACCAGCTCGTTGCTGGTCGTATCGTTGAGCAGGTAGGAGACGAAGGGGCCGGCCAGGAAGTCGTTTTCAATCTCCCAGATGCCGCGGCCCTCGATGGCGTAGGTGCCGTTGAGCTCCGTAGCCTCGGTGAAGAGCGGCAGGTCCGTATCGTTGATCTGCATGTAGGTGTTATTGGTGGTCGAGCTGACGTACTCGCGGCCAATGCGGTTGCGGATCTCCTTGAGCCCTTCCTTACTCAGCTGGGCCTGGCTCCGGTAGGGGACCTTGGTGACCATGATATTCAGACTTGCGCCCTGCACCTCCTTGCGCAGCCACACCACGCTGTCTGCATCCAGCGGTACCCGCACGTATCCCCCCGGTATCTCCAGGTTGGCACCCGCTAGTTGCTGCACCGTATCACCCAGCCGCCGGTTGACCCCCTCAAAGTAGGTGGTGACCCGCATCCGCTCGTCCTCGCTCTGCTGTAGGCGGCGCACCACGCCGGGATAGACGTTGCTCATACCGGTCAGCAGCTCATCGTGGTTCTTGCCCAGGATGTACACCAGTTGCTGGCCCGTAGCCCACTTATTCTTGGCTACCGCCGTGCCAAAACCCTCGCTGCGTACCTGCTGAATCTTCTCGTCGCTCAAGTCCTGCAGCACCATCTGGGTGGTGGGGCTATCCGTGTCGCTCAGGTCGGCCAACACCACGTAATTGCGCAGTTGCCCCCAGGTGGGCTCGGCCACGATGCGGCTGGGCTCGATGAAGCGTACGTCAAAGATCGGTTCGGGCTGGGGGAGGAGGATATACGGGGCCTCGAAGAAATAGGCCACCGAGTCGCCGGCCCCCGCCTTCCAGGTGCTGCTATCGGCCACCACGACCAGGCTATTGATCTGCCCGAAGGCCGAGGGAGTAGGCTGGAAGGTGCTTTCCAGCCGCTCGTTGCCACAGGAGGCCAGGCCCAGGCAGCAGGCTAGCACGAAGACAAAGATGCGGTAACGGGATACGGACATGGAGCGAAGGGTTCTGCTAGGAGAACAGATGAGTTTTGGTGGGGTTTTGGTGGGTCACAGACCCAACTCATTGATCGCCTCCCACACCAGCCCGTTCTCGTACCCCCGCTTAAACATATAGTCAGCCAGCGCCCGTCGCCGTAGGTAAGGGTGCTGACCGGCCTTCTCCGCTTCGTTGCGCCGCAGCAGCTCATTACACATCGTGGTGTAATATTCTTCCTCGTCGATCTCGCTAAGCCCCTTCTTGATGCAGTAGGCGCTGAGTTGCCGCTTCTTGAGCCCGTCGCGAATCTTGTACCGGCCCCACCGCTTCATTTTAAACTTGCCGCGGGCGTAGCTGCGGGCGAACCGCTCCTCGTCCAAGTACTTCTCCTTGATCAACTCCACAATCACCAGCTCGGCCGCCTCGCCGTAGTACCCTAGCTCGTGCAGCTTTTCGCGCGCCTCCTTATGGCAACGGTCCTGGTAGGCACAGTAGTGCTGCAGGGCCTCCAGGGCCTGCTCGTGGGTGTAGACAACCTTTTTCTCGGGGGGGAAGGCGATGATTCCTACAATTTGTGGTAAATATACTACATTCCTCCCTGCTTACCTTGCACTCCCGTGGATTTACGTCAACTCTAAGCCCCAACTCTGAGCCGACCTTCCTGGAGATCGGTTTTAAAATGCTGGCCGGCCTCATTCTGCTAATGGTCAAGGAGTAAAGTACTTCAACCGCCGCACCTCCTCCTCCGATAAAAAGCGGTAGAACCCCCGCGGCAGGTTCTTCTTCGTCAGTCCGGCCAGGTAGGTGCGGTCGAGGCGCTCGACGGTGTAGCCCAGGTGCTCGAAGGCCCGGCGCACGATGCGGTTGCGGCCGCTGTGGATCTGTAGGGTGACCGTAAGTGGGTCGTTGGGTTTGGCGTAGCGGGCCCAGTCGACCTGGAAGGGGCCGTCGTCGAGGTCGAGGCCGGCCTGTAGTTTGGCCAGATCGAGCTCCGAGAAGGGCCTGGCGAGGGTAGCCTCGTAGATCTTGCTGGTCTCGAAGCGGGGGTGGGTCAGGCGGGTGGTCACGTCGCCGTCGTTGGTGATGAGGAGTAGCCCGGTGGTGTCGCGGTCCAGCCGGCCGACGGGAAAGAGGCGCACCCTGGCCAGGGCGGGCTCGTCGAGCAGGTCCATGACGGTGGTCCGATCGTGCTCGTCGTCGGTGGTGGTGATGACGTTGCGCGGTTTGTTGAGTAGGATGTAGAAGAAGCGCTCCGAGGGAGCTACCACCTTACCCTCGTACTCCACCACGTCGCCCTCCCGGATCTGGTAGGCCGGGTTGTCGAGCAGCTCCCCGTTCACCTTCACCTTACCGGCCTTGACCATATCGCCCGCCACCCGCCGGCTGGCCACCCCGCTGTGGGCAATGTACTTGTTGAGGCGCATGCCCACGATCTCCTCACTGGCCCGCTCCAGGCCCGGTGGGGGGGCGGAGTTGCGGGCCTGGGAGCGTTGGAAGCGGCGGGGTGGTTTCATGGTGGCGGGATAAGCGTATGATTAGCACCGCACCCGCGGCCCCGCCCCAAGGTACGTCTACAGGCCAACCTAGCCTTTCGCTTCTAGCAAACGAACCGACCCCGCCACCCGGCGTTACCCCGGCATGTTCCACACCATGACCACCTCCGCCGATCTGGATGCCGCCCTGGCCGCCTCCCAGGATCAACCTATCGTCATTTTCAAGCACAGCAACAGCTGCCCCTTCTCGGCGCGGGCGCAGGTGCAAATCTCGGAGGCCAAGCACGACCTGGAAATCTACGGCCTCGTGATCCAGTACGCTAAGGAGCTCTCCACCGAGATTGCCGAGCGGCTCGGCGTGGAGCACAAGAGCCCCCAGGCCATCGTGGTCAATAAGGGCGAGGCCGTCAGCGACTACTGGCGCGGCGACATTCAGGAAGACCGCCTCAAGCAGGAGGTCAGCGAGCTGAGCCAGGCGGCGTGATCCCGGCCTCGGAACTGATCCTCCGACCCAACGGCGCCGTTTACCACCTCGATCTGCTGCCCGGACAGGTAGCTGAGACCATCATCACCGTGGGTGATCCCGAACGGGTGGCCCAGGTGAGCCGGCGTTTTGACCGTGTCGAGTTGCGGGTGGAGGCGCGGGAGTTCGTTACTCATACCGGGGAGCTCGGTGGCCGGCGGCTCACTGTGATCTCTACCGGCATCGGTACGGATAATGTCGATATAGTCCTAAACGAGCTCGATGCCCTGTTCAATATCGACCTGGGCCGCCGGGAGATACGTAATGAGTTTACCGAGCTTACCTTTCTACGGTTAGGCACCAGTGGCTCATTTCAGCCTGACCTGCCGCTGGATAGCTTTCTACTCTCCGAAACGGCGCTTGGACTGGACGGACTACTCGCTTTCTATCCCCCGCCCGATGCGCCCGATCCGCTGACGGTCGCACTGGTAAAGCACCTTGACCGGGCGGGTACCCACCTACCCGTGCCACCCCTGCTTGCCCGGCCCCGGCTACCGATACTGGATTGGTCATTGATCCCGGCTATGGCCCGCGGCATCACCCTCACCGCCGCCGGTTTTTATGCGCCCCAGGGACGAAGCCTGCGTCTGCCGAGCGGAATGTCCCCCCGGTTGCTCACGGCGCTGCGGGAGTTCCGGCACGACGATCTACGTATCACCAACATCGAGATGGAAACGGCCGGCATCTACGGTCTGGCTACCGCCCTGGGGCACCGCTCGGCCTCCCTATCGGCGCTGCTCGCCAACCGGGCGCAGGGTACCTTCAGCAGGCAGCCCGCCGCGACGGTCGAGCGCCTCATCGACCAGGGTTTACTCCTCCTCGTAGGCATCGGTGCTGCTGATGCGGTCGATGAATAGCTCCGTAAGGTGCTCGCGCTCCTCGTACATGGGCCGAAAGCGCAGGTTCCAGCCTAATTCTTCGTAGGTGTAGCTCTTATTGATGTGCACCTGCTGGGCGAAGGTCTGATCGTAGGCATCTACGGCCACCAGCAGCTCGGAGTAGCGGCGGCAGTAGTCGTCGCGCGTCCAGCCGTGCATGGGGCTCTCCGCGGTAATGGGGTGTACGATCGTCCAGTTGAGGGGGAAGAGCGGCACGAACTCGCGTTCCAACTCCAGAGGATGAAACTTGCGGTTGAGCCCCCGCTCCGTCTCCTCCAGCCAGGTCAGCACCACCCGCGCCTGCACGTTGATCAGACTGGTATCGCGCTTGTTGACAATGCGGAACTGCAAACTCTTTAGTCCGTCCCGGAAGGGAGCTACGATGGCCTTTTCCGAAAACAGGATCATCCGCGTCGGTCGCGAGAAGCGAGCGAAAAACAGCCCCGTCACCAGCGCGAGCGCTACCCAACCGAAGAGCGCCAGCAGGGCGGCCAGGGCGTTGGCAGGTACTGAGTCCGGGGCGATGCTGCCGTAGCCCACCGTCGTGAAGGTCTGCACGCTAAAGTAAAAGCAGCCTAAAAATTTATCGAAGGCACTCCAGCCCTCGATGCCCGAAAGCTGCTCCGGTCCGATCAGGTAAAAACCCGCCGCAAAGAGCAGGTTACACATTGTATACACCAGCACCGTCAGCCCGATAAACCGCGGCCAGCTCATCTCCACCAGGTTCTTATAGGGGGCAAAAAGCGATTGTCCGCTACGGGTAACATTAAAACTTCCGTCGGCGTTGATCAGGCGGGTGCCAGGCTGGCGGGCCACCTTGTCTCCTAGACCAAAGTCACCCTCCTGCGTGGGATCACCAGCGGGGGAAAGGCGGTTGCGGAGGGTCTTGGGGTTCATAGTGAGTTGTTGGGTTATTGCGTTGTTGCGGGGCCGTCGTTGGAGGTGAGATAGGTGTGGTAGGTGTGACATGGGGGCAGGGTCGCAGGTGCAGCGAACGTGAAAAGTACGACCCAAACGAGCGAAGCGAGCATCCCCTTCAACGCAACAACCCAACAACTCAACAACCCAAATCACGAGCGAAGCGAGCATTCCCTTCAACCCAACAACTCAACAACGCACTAACGCAACAACATGAGCAAACAACAAAAAACCTAGAAAACTTTAGAACTATTCAAAGTTTCCACCGTTCTTTGCGGCGTGATCGACACCAAGGAGAGACAGAAACTGATCGAGAAGGCCGGCGAGCTTTTTATGCGCATTGGTATTCGGAGTGTGAGTATGGATGATATCGCCCGCGAGCTCGGCATCTCTAAGAAGACACTCTACCAGACCGTAGAGAATAAAGAAGAACTGGTGCAACTAGTGCTGGAGGAGGATACCCGTCAGGACCTTTGCATCATGGTAGATAACCGGCACGAGGCGGCCGATGCCATTGATGAGTTTCTGCGCAATAGTCGCTACTTCATCCGCGAGATGCGTAAGGTGTCTCCTACGGCCATGCGTGACCTGCGCAAGTACTACCCGGACATCTGGCATACCCAGGTGAAGGCCCACCAGCATGAATTTCATAAGGGGGTGAGGGCTAATCTGGAACGGGGCATGGAGGAGGGGCTGTACCGGGACGACATCGACGCCGAGGTGATCGCTAACCTCTATGTGGGGATGACGATGATGGTCATCGACCGGGGGGTGTTCCCGGCCCAGGACCGTCCGCTCTCCGAGATCCTGCGCCAGCACAGCACCTACCACTTCAACGGTATCGTCAATCAGTTTGGCCGCGACCGGCTAGACTACTACCTCAAGCAAGAAGACCTCCCCTAAGTATACGCACCATGCGAATCTCACTCCTCATCCTCGGCTTGTTTTTCTACGGAGGGCTGATGGCGCAGGAAACTGCCACCACCGCGAGCTACTCGCTGGAGGATGCCGTCAACTTTGCCGTACTCAACTCCAATACCATTCGCAACGCCCGCGTCGACATCCTCGATGCGGAGCAAAACGTGCGCGAACGGCTCAGCACGGGTCTGCCACAGTTCAACGCCAGCCTAGACTTCACCCACTACCTTAAGGTGCCCGTGCTGCCCCTGCCGGAGGCCTTCGCCAACGGCGACCCCAACGCCCCCACCTCCATTGCGTTTCAGCGCAAAAACAATTTTACGGGGGGACTGAGCCTGAGCAGTATGCTCTTTGATGGCTCTTTTTTCGTAGGGCTACGCGCGGCCAAGGCCAGTCGTAGCTACTTTAACTTACAACTCGAGGATGCCCAGCGGCAAATCCGCAGCCAGGTTACCCAGAGTTACTTTCCCGTCTTACTGCTGTCTACCAACGTACAGATCCTAGACCGCAACATCGCTAACCTCGAAAGTCTGCTGCGCGAGACCGAGGCCCAGTACGAAGCAGGCTTCGTGGAGCAGCTCGACGTAGATCGCCTCCAACTTAGCCTGCGCAACCTACGCGCCAACCGCGCCGACGTAGAACAGCAGCGCGAAAATGCCCTACGCGCCCTCAAGTTTACCCTCAACTACCCGGAAGATCAGGAGCTCGCGGTCGCCGACGACCTGGACCAGCTTGAGATCGGGGTCGAAGAGGCGGCCCTCACCGCAGACATCCCCTACCAGCAGCGCAGTGAGCTCCGGGTGCTGGATGAAGCCCTCGTGCTCCAGGATCTGAACGTCGATCTGCAACGTGCCGCCTACCTACCCCGCCTGGATGCTACGGCCGCCGCCCAGTACCAGTACCAGGGCGATAACCTCAGTGACGGCTTCTGGGCGCCGACGGTACTGGTGGGTGTCTCCGCCTTCATCCCCATCTACGACTTCGGGGGGCGCAGTGCCCGCCTACAGCGCGCCCGCCTCGCTAAGGAGAAAGTGGTAAATCAGCGCGACGACCTGCGCCGCAGCATCGCCCTCGAAGTACTTAACGCCCGCGGCACCTTCAACACCGCCCGCGAACGCCTCAACGACAACCGCGAAAACCTCGACCTGGCCCAGCGTATCTACGACGTCACTCAGATCAAGTACAAAGAAGGGGTGGGCAGCAGCATCGAGACCGTACAGGCCGAGCAGCAACTCTACGAGGCCCAGGCCAACTACCTCAATGCCCTCTACGACACCCTGGTCGCCAAAGAAAACCTCTACCTCGCCCTCGGTCGCTAACCCACCCCCGCAACTCGCAACCCGCACCTCCATGAACCGCATCCTATCCGCCTCGCTCCTGCTCCTCCTCCTTTGCACCTGCGGCCGCGCCCCCGATGACGCCGTGCCGGAGACGTCTGAGGAGATCCAACAGGCCCTCAGGGACCGCCGCGCCGAACTTCGTACCCTCACCAAGGAGGTGGAGGACCTGGAGCTCAAACTCGCCGAGGTAGACCCCAGCTTTGCCCCCAACGCTACCCTGGTTGCCTACGAGACCGTGGAGCCCAGTAGCTTCACCAACTTTGCCGAAGTGCAGGCAACCGTACGCGCTTCCGAAACGGCGATGGCCACTCCGGAAATACCCGGCCGCATCCTGCGCATGAACTTCGAGGAGGGAGATGCCATCCGGAAGGGACAGCTTGTGGCCACCCTCGACGTAGAGGGCACCGAAACCCAGCGCGCCGAGCTCGAAACCGCCGCCGGGCTGGCAAAGACCGTATACGAGCGACAGGAGAAGCTGTGGGAACAGAACATCGGCTCCGAGATCCAGTACCTGCAGGCGAAGAACAACTACGAGCGCATTCAGCAGCAAATCAAAGCCATCGACGTACAGGCCAATAAGCGCAACGTCTATGCCCCCCTCACCGGCACCGTAGAAAGCGTGATGCTACGCACCGGCGAGGCCGCCCTGCCCGGCGCGCCGATCCTGTCCATCATTAGCACCAACGACCTGGACATCGTAGCCGACGCCTCCGAAGACCTGCTCACCAAGGTCAAACTGCGCCAGCAGGTGCACGTGCGGGTGCCGGCCCTGGGCCTGGAGTTCGACGCCCCGATCAGCCGTATCGGCCGCACGGTGGACCCCGCTAACCGCACCTTTGAGATCGAGATCGACGTGCCGCGGCAGTACATGAACCAATTGAAGGCCAATCTACTAGCCGAGGTAGAGGTGCAGGACTTCGAGGCCGCCGACCTGATCGTAGTGAGCCAGGACCAAATTCAGCAGGATGTGGACGGGCAGCGCTACGTATTTACCGCCGAAGATGGGGAGGAGGGTGAATTGGTGGCCCGCAAAACTTACGTCCAAACCGGCCCAAGCTTCAACAACCAGGCCGTAATCGAAAGCGGACTGAAACCCGGTGACCGCATCATCACCACCGGTGGGCGGGGGCTCACCGACGGACAGCCCATCGCCCTGAGCCAATCACCCCTTCAACCCACCGCGACCAATGGCTAATCCACAGAAAAGAACCTTCGGGCTCACCAACCTCGCGGTCGACAACGGCACCAGTGTCTTCCTGCTGGCGATCATGATCCTGATCTTCGGGCTCTACGCCTACGAGCAGGTACCCAAGGAGCAGTTCCCGGAGGTGGAGCTACCGCAGGTGTACATCAACACCCCCTACTTCGGCAACTCGGCCGCCGACATCGAGAGCCTTGTGACCCGGCCCCTGGAGAAGGAGCTACAGGGCGTGGACGGGGTGAAGGTGATCCGTTCGACCAGCATCCAGGATTTCAGCGTCATCACCGTGGAGTTTAACTCCGACGAGGACTTTGACGACGCCCTGCGCCGGGTGAAGGATGCGGTGGACCTGGCTAAGGCCGAGCTCCCCACCGACCTAGACACTGACCCGGTGGTACAGGAGATCAACCTGTCGAAGTTTCCCATCGTCACGGTCAATATGAGCGGTGACTTTCCGCCCGAGGAGCTGCGCCGCTACGCCGAGCTGATGCAGGACGAGCTGGAGGAGGTCGACGGCGTAAGTGCTGTAAACCTCAAGGGGGTGCAGGAGCGCGAGATCGAGATTGCCGTGGACGTGCGCAAGATGGAGTCATTGCAAATCAGCTTTCAGGACATCGAGAACGCCATCGCCGGTGAAAACCTGACGCTTTCCGGGGGCGAGATCATCAACAATGGCGTGCGGCGGGCCATCCGCGTCGTGGGTGAGTTCAACGACGCCGAGGAGCTGGCCGGCACCATCATCAAGAACGAGAACCAGCGCCTGGTGTACCTGCGCGACGTAGCCGACGTGACCTTCGGCTACGAAGATCCCAAGAGTATCGCCCGGGCCGATGGCCTACCGGTGATCAGTCTGGACATCATCAAGCGCTCGGGCGAGAACCTGCTTAGCACCTCGGACGAGTTGTTCGCCAAGATCAACGAGGTACAGACCCGCCTGCCGGACGACCTGAGCATCACCTACTTCAACGACCAGTCAGACAACACCCGCAGTGAGGTAGACAACCTGGAGAACAGCATCATTTCCGGGGTGATCTTGGTGGTAGTGGTCCTCCTCTTCTTCCTGGGCCTGCGCAACGCCCTCTTCGTGGGGATTGCCATTCCGCTGTCGATGCTGATGGGCATCCTCTGGATCTGGCTCACCGGCGTGACGCTGAACATCGTAGTGCTCTTCGCCCTCATCCTGGCCCTGGGGCTACTGGTAGATAACGGCATCGTGATTGTGGAGAATATCTACCGTTACATGCAGCTCGGGGAGGTATCGGACCGGGCGGCCAAATTCGGGGCGGGCGAGGTGGCCTGGCCCATCATCGCTTCGACGGCGACGACGCTAGCGGCCTTCATGCCTCTGGCCATCTGGCCGGGTATTGTGGGGGAATTCATGAAGTACTTCCCCATTACGCTGATCCTGGTCCTCACCTCCTCCCTGATCGTAGCCCTGGTCATCAACCCCGTGCTGGCCAGTCGCCTCATGCGGGTCGACAAGCGGGCCGAGACGCGGCAGGGGCGGCGGCGTAAGGTGCGCAATACCCTGCTTACCGCCGGAGGACTGATGGTCATCGGGCTGCTCGGACTGGTGGCCGGGGTCACCTGGGTATTTAACCTGATGCTGGTCAGCGCGCTCGTCACCCTGGTGTATTTCTTCCTGCTGCGGCCGGCCTCCTTTGTGTTTCAGGACCAGTTCCTGCCCTGGCTGGAAACGAGGTATAATCGCTTCATCGGTTTTGCCCTCCGGTACAGTAAGACGATGATTTTCGGTACGGTGGGTCTGCTGGTCCTCTCCGTAGCCCTGACGGTGGCCTTTCCGCCGAAGATCGTTTTCTTTCCCGAAGCCGACCCCCTTTACGTAAATGCGTTCGTGGAGCTGCCGCTGGGTGCCGACATTGAGGCGACCAATGAGACCACGAAGATTCTGGAGGATCGTATCCTCAACATGCTCAAGCCTTACGACAATGTGGTAGAGGCGGTGCTGACCCAGATCGGCGAAAATACCTCCGACCCCAATGCGCCACCGGAGCCCGGCTTCACCCCCAATAAAGCCCGTATCACCGTCAGTTTCGTACCCTACCGCGAACGGGGCGGGGTCAGTACCCGTCAGGTGATGGAGGAGATGCGCCAGGTCGTGCGCGGTCTGCCCGGGGTAAAGGTCAGTGTAGACCAGAATGCCAACGGCCCGGCTACCGGTAAGCCCATCAATCTGGAGATCAGTGGGGAGGACATCGACCGCCTGGTCACCCTAGGCGACCAGGTGACTAACTACATCAACACCCAGGGCATCCCCGGCATCGAGCAGCTCAGCGCCGACATCAAAATTGGAAAGCCCGAACTGTTGGTACAGGTGAATCGGGAGGCCGCCCGCCGCTACGGCCTATCCACCTTTCAGATCGCCAGTGCCCTGCGCACCTCCGTGTACGGAAGGGAGATCAGTAAATACAAGCTCGGGGAAGACGAGTATCCGATCTACATCCGCCTGGACGAGGCGGACCGCAACAACGTGGACAATCTGCTCAATCAGCGCATCACCTTCCGCGACCCGGCTAGCGGACGCATCACCCAGGTGCCGATCAGCACGGTAGCTAGTGTACAGTACACCAGTACCTACAGCTCCATCAAGCGCAAGGACCTGGACCGGGTGATCACCATCAGCTCCAACGTCCTGGACGGCTACGTAGCCAACGACATCATCCCCGAGATTGACGCCGCGCTCCAGGCCTACGACTTTCCGCAGGGCTTCAGTTACGAATTTACCGGGGAGCAGCAGCAGCAGCAGGAGGACGTGGGCTTCCTGCTCGGGGCCTTTGTGTTTGCGCTCTTCCTGATCTTCATCATCATCGTAGCACAGTTCAATAGCATTAGCTCGCCCTTTATCATTCTGACTTCGGTGATCCTATCGACCATCGGGGTACTGCTGGGCTACTTCTTCTTTGGCGGCACCTTCTCGGTGATCTTCACCGGCGTGGGCATCATCTCGCTGGCCGGGGTAGTGGTCAATAACGCCATTGTACTCATCGACTACACCACGCTGCTGATGCGCGACAAGGTGGAGGAGCAGGGGCTGGACAAGATTGCCGATCTGGAGCTCAGTGAGATTCGCGATGCGATCATCGAGGGCGGGGCTACGCGTCTGCGTCCGGTGCTGCTTACGGCCATCACTACGGTCCTCGGACTGATTCCGCTGGCCGTAGGGTTCAACTTCGACTTCTTCAGTTTCATTGCCAACTGGGACGGCCGGCTCTTCATCGGTGGAGACAACACCGCCATCTGGGGCCCCATGGCCTGGACGGTCATCTACGGTCTGGTCTTCGCCACCTTCCTTACCCTGGTGGTGGTGCCCGTGATGCTCTGGTTATTGTACAAAACCCGCCGTGGGGTACGCAGTATGCTGGGACGCTTCGGGGCTGACGAGGAAGTGGAGGCCGCCACCCTGGAAGTTGAAACCACCTAGGCGGATGCGTATCCTGGCCATCGACTACGGGACGAAAAAATGCGGCCTGGCCGTCACCGACCCGCTGCAGCTTATCGCCACCGGTCTGGAGACCGTACCCACCGGGCAGCTCTACGACTGGCTCGCCGACTACCTGGCTTGCGAGGAGGTTAGCGATCTGGTGGTGGGTGAGTCGCTGCAGGAAGACGGGACGGCCAATCCGGTACAGGGGGAGATCGTCGGCTTCGAGCGCAAGTTCGCCCGATTGTATCCCCACGTCACGTTGCACCGGCAGGAGGAGTATCGCACCAGCGTCCGCGCCCGGGAGAGTCTGTTGACCATGGGGATGAAGAAAAAGCAGCGGCGCGATAAGGCCCGGGTAGACCGTATCGCGGCGGCCCTACTACTCCAGGACTTTTTGGAAGAAAGGCGGTAACCTTGCGCCCGTCCCCCGTGTTAGCCCACCGCAACGAAGCCAGATGATTTTACCGATCTATGCTTATGGCCAGCCCGTACTAAAAAAGGTAGCGGAGCCCATCACGGCCGATTACCCCGACCTCCAGCAGCTCATTGCCGATATGTGGGAGACGATGGAAGAAGCCAATGGCGTGGGCCTGGCCGCCCCGCAGATCGGCCGCAGCATCCGCCTGTTCGTCGTCGATAGCCACCCCATGCAGGAAGAGGGACAGGAGGATCAGGGCATCCGCCAGGTATTCATCAACGCCGAAATTATCGAGGAGGCCGGTGCCGACTGTAGCTACGCCGAGGGCTGTCTGAGCATCCCGGACATCACCGGTGACGTCGACCGCCCCGAACAGATCACCATCGAGTACGAAGACGAGCACTTCGTGACCCACACCTCCACTTTCACCGGCATGAATGCGCGGGTGGTGCAGCATGAGTATGACCACATTGAGGGGGTGCTGTTTACTGACTTGCTCAAGCCACTGAAGAAACGCCTCGTCAAGCGTAAACTTGAGAAGATTCGGAGGGGGGATATTGAGCTGAAGTATCGGATGAAGTTCATTAAATAGACCTCTCTGCGAGAGGGTAGACCCCTCGCTTACGCGTTCGGGGGTAGACCGCTGCGCGGGTAGATGCGGGATAGGTAGGACAGGGGGTTGGTAGAAGGCTATCTTGAATTTTTTGGAGGAGCATTCCAGTTTTTGTAGCGGTGATAGTTGTTAAGCATGTAGGTCAGAAGGCGTCCTACTTCTTCGGACTGAGCAATCCACGCTACATAGTCTTCTCGTTTGATGTATTTGGCGTGTAGCGCGAAGTCAAGCCAGACTTGCGTTTCGTAGTTCTCGGATATAGCGATGGTAAGCTTAGACTGATAGTGTCGCTCGTACTGCCGCACGCCGTATACCTCTGCTAAATTAGCGCACACCGAACGGGAGGAGCGCCGAATTTGGTCGATGAATCCCCACTCGTTACGCGGGAACTGTAGGGTAGCCTTGTGAAGCTGCGTAGCCAGCACAAACCCCTTGCGGTAAGCGGCCAGCGTGCGAAAATGAGAAGCCATTAGGTTTTTGCACAAGAGTACCAACTACTGCTGCCGGCACTCGTAAAGTATTCACATATAACCGAATATATACGAATAGAACCGGCTACCATCTACCCGCGCAGCGGTCTCCCCCCGAACGCGCCAGCGAGGGGTCTACCCCGCGACAGGGGGTCTACATCAGGTCTATTTCCGGCCGAAATCAGCCGGAATCTCTCCCCAAACCTCAGTCCGCCACTTATACACCGGATTCGTCACCACATTCTCCTTCAGCCACGCTTCCGCCTTTTCGATGGTCGCGTAGAGTTCTTCGGTCGTGGCGTTGCGTACCAGCGTTGTCTTACACTTTCCCTTCCTGATCCAGCCCATGGCGATCTTGGAGTCGGTGTAAATTGGCAACTCGGGTTGTTTCTGCTTCTGGAGAAAGGCCAGGGCGTGCACCAAGGCCAGAAACTCGCCAATGTTGTTCGTGCCCAGCGGGAAGGCCCGGTGAAAGATCTGCCGCCTGCCCGACGTGGTGACCCCCTGGTACTCCATCCGTCCGGGGTTACCGGAGCAGGCGGCGTCCACGCTGATACTTTTACCGATGATGGTGTCGGTAGTCGGCACGCTACTTTTGCGGGGCCGCGGGTGCGAAGTGTGTTGAGCAGGCACCCCGATCGCTTGCTGTAGGTAGCTTGCCGCTCCCTTACGGAAAGCCACCTCGGCCTGGGCGCGGGTCGGGAAGGACTTGTACTTTGCCCCCTTGTAGCCATCGATCTGCTGCTTGGCGACCGGCCAGGCGGTGTAGATGCCGGGTTGATGGCCCATCCAGACGACGTAGAACTTTTGCTTGGCCATACCGCGAAGGTAGCCACCTTCGGCAAGGCTTGCTTACTTCCCCCTTACCATGTACATCGACACCCATACCCACCTTTACAGCAGCAGGTTTGACGGCGACCGGGCGGAGGTACTGGCACGTGCCCGGAACGCGGGGGTCACTTTGGCGCTGCTACCGGCCATCGACCGCGGTACCCACGCTGCTATGCTGGAGCTGGAGGCCGCCGAGCCGGACTTTTGCCACGCCATGATCGGGCTCCACCCCGTGAGCGTGGGGGACGATTTTGAGGAGGAGCTGGCCGAGGTACACCGATACCTGCAGTTGCCCCGCAGGTGGGTAGCCATCGGTGAGATTGGCATGGACCTGCACTGGGACACCACCTACCGGCGGCAGCAGGAGGAGGCCTTCGTGCGCCAGTGCGGCTGGGCGAAGGAGTACGGGCTAGCCATTAGTATTCACGCCCGGGAGGCCATCGATCCGCTGCTGGAGCTTCTGAAGGGTATGGGTGAAGGGCGCCCCCGGGGGGTATTCCACTGCTTTACCGGTGAGGTGGCCCAGGCCGAGCGAGCGATTGCGCTGGGGTTTGCGCTGGGGATTGGTGGGGTAGCGACCTTTAAAAATGGGGGACTCGAACCCGTTTTACGGCAGGTACCTAAAAATGCTATCGTACTTGAGACGGATGCGCCCTATCTTGCACCCACTCCCCGGCGGGGAAAGCGCAACGAGACGGCTTACCTGCCCCTAGTGGCGAAAAAGATCGCCGAACTCTGGGAAGTAGGGGAGGAGGAAGTGGCTGCAATCACTACGGCAAACGCCCGCCAACTCTTTGA
This sequence comes from Neolewinella sp., assembly GCF_965214665.1. Lineage (GTDB taxonomy): Bacteria > Bacteroidota > Bacteroidia > Chitinophagales > Saprospiraceae > Neolewinella. The sequence goes on from NZ_OZ243970.1 coordinate 4,476,437, forward strand.
CCTTGACCGGTTTGCGAAAAATGGTGTAGCTTGAGCCGTACCGGGATACGCCATTAAGTCTCTGCTTATTTTGCGACGGGCGGTTAAAAATTTTGTTTTGTTGAACGTTTTTACAATTTTTGCGTCTGTGCCACCGGTTCCTGACCGGCGGCTGACGGCAGGGGCGGCTTAACGAAGTCAGCCCGTCTTACACATCCCGGAGAAGTGCTCGAGTGGTTGAAGAGGTACGCCTGGAAAGCGTATATACGGTAACCCCGTATCGAGGGTTCGAATCCCTTCTTCTCCGCCGCACCTCACGCCAAACGGCGCGAAGTCATCATCTTATTCTTACGCAATCACACAACTACGTTAACCTTAACTACGGCTATGCGACATCTTATTAAACCACTGGCGGTACTCTCGCTGGTCGCCTTCTCCGCAGCGGACCTGGCAGCACAAGACTCCGATGGATTTCAGGTCCTGAAGAAGAACTTCATCGACGGGGACTGGCGCTTCATGGCGATCGTACTGATCTGTCTGATCCTCGGCCTGGCTTTCTGCATCGAGCGTATCATCACGCTCAACCTCGCCTCCACCAATACCGACAAGCTGCTCTCCCGCATCGGAGAACGCCTCGAAGCCGGTGACGTCGAGGGTGCCAAGGAAGTGGCTAAGTCCACCCCCGGCCCCACCGCCAGCGTACTCTACGAAGGCCTCCGTCACAGTGCCGAAGGCCCCGACGCGGTAGAAAAAGCCATCGTGAGCTACGGTTCCGTGCAAATGGGACTGCTGGAGCGTGGCCTAGTGTGGATCTCCCTGTTTATCGCCATTGCTCCCATGCTGGGCTTTATGGGTACGGTAATCGGTATGATCCAGGCCTTTAACCGGATTGAGACGGTAGGTGACCTTAGCCCCGCCGTAGTAGCCGGTGGTATTAAGGTAGCCCTACTGACCACGGTATTCGGACTGGTAGTGGCCATCATCCTCCAGATCCTGTACAATTACATCGTGAACAAGATCGACGGTATCGTCAACCGCATGGAAGATGCCTCCATTGCTCTGGTTGACATCATGGCGACCAACAACACCTTTACCACCACCCGTCCCCGCGTTTAACCGGTCGGCTAATAATCCAATCAACTTATGTATACGTTCTTAAACAAGTACGGTCAGGCATTGGCCTTCGGGATTGGAGTGCTGATCACGGTTATCTTCTTGGCGGCGATCTTCTCTGCGGACGACACTACCCGGGAGCTACTGCTAGCTAACGATAAATCTCCTGAGGCTTACGAGACCGGCATCTTTGATTTCGGCATCACCATTTCGATCATCCTGATTGGACTGGCCTTCCTGGTAGCGATCATCTTTGGAGTCATTCAGATGGCTAGCAACCCAAAGGGCTCGCTTAAGGGCATCGCCGGCTTGGTAGTACTAGTGATTATTGGCTTCGTAGCCTACTCCGTAGCAAGCGGGGAGGCAAACGATCCGGAGATCCAAAACGCAATCACCAAGTTCGAGACTTCTCAGGAGGCCTCCATCACTCCGGGTAACCTGAAATTCATCAGTGCCTCCATCGTGACTGCGCTAGTGATGCTAGCCCTATCTGCCCTCACCCTCGTAGTGTTCGGCATCCGGGGCATCTTTAAATAACTTACGCAAACCGACTACGATCATGGCAAAGACCAAAACGAGAGACCGGATGAATAACGAGATCAACGCAGGTTCGATGGCGGATATCGCCTTCCTGCTGCTGATCTTCTTCCTAGTCACCACTACCATCGCCGAAGACAAGGGCATCCTCGTGAAGTTGCCGCCCTGGTCCGACGAAGAACCCGACATCACGAAGCTCAAGGAGCGTAACGTGTTCTCCGTACTCGTCAATGCGCAAAACCAGCTACTCGTGCGCGAGGAGCCAGCCCGTATCGGTGAGCTACGCGAACGTGCCAAGGAATTCATTACGAATCCCAGCAACCGACCCGATCTGGCCGAGGGACCGAAGAACGCCATCATCTCGCTGAAGAATGACCGCGGTACCGACTACGATACCTACCTAGCCGTCTACAATGAGTTGAAGGGTGCCTACGATGACCTCTGGAATGAGCTTTCGCAGCGTCGCTACGGACAGCCCTACTCCGAGGAGATGCCCTTCGCCCAGCGTAAGGCGATCCGCGACGAGATTCCTATGGTACTCTCCGAGGCCGAACCCACCAACTTCGGTGAGGAGCAGTAAACTGCTGGAGTCACCCACCAAAATCGCCCACGGATTCATCTGTTAGGCAATCACCAACTCAAACAATCCCCATGGCTAAGTTTAGTAAAAAGCGTGGTAAGTCATCGCCCGCGATCTCTACCGCCTCGCTTCCCGATATCATCTTCATGTTGCTCTTCTTCTTCATGATGGTAACGGTGCTGCGGGACTCCGACCTGAAGCTCTCCGTCAATACGCCGGAAGCCACTCAGCTCACCAAACTGGATGAGAAATCGCTGGTCAACTACATCTACGTAGGTCGCCCTACGCAGCAGTACCAGTCTGTCTACGGTACTTCCCCCCGCATTCAACTGGGTGACAAGATCTCCACAGTCGATGATATTCCCCTCTTCCTGGAGCAGCACAAGGTGAAGCTCCCCGAGGCCAAGCGGAGTCGTATCACCTCTTCGCTGCGCGTCGACGGTGAGGTAACCATGGGTATTGTACAGGACGTCAAGACCAAGCTCCGTAAGAGCAACCAGCTCAAGATCAACTACTCCGCCGGTAAGCGTACCGAGGATTTGAACTAGGGCCACTGTATCCAACTCGGATTTCGATCAAGAAAGCCGCTCTTCCCCTGGGAGGAGCGGCTTTTTACATTCCCTCCCCCGTAGTAGTGGCTTTAGCCGTACTACTCCACCTGACGCTAGGCATAGGAAGCGTAATTAGGTAAGGTGTAGGGGATACTACCGCGTAGTAACGCAGAGATGTGCGATAGTGTGCCTCTGCGTTTCTCCGCGCCCTCTGCGGTTCCAACTTACCTAATCCTGAAAGAAGAACGCCCCCTCCAGCCAGGCTGAAGGAGGCGTTTCAAAAAGCTTAGCACCTGCGGCCCCGCCCCATAAAGCGGGGGTTTTACCTACCGTGCGGAGCCCGGTGTAGCCATAGCCTTCGGGTCCAGTACGGCCTCATCCGCGTGTACCTGCGGGCGGTTGCGCATGTAGAAGTACAGCGCGCCGAAGAGGACAATGAGGATGATGGGGAAGTAGATCATGGCCTGTAGGGTCTCACGTCCGGCGATCAGGTCGGCCTCCGCACCCACGGCACCAGCGGCGGTAGCAGCGGCCGTAGCGCTCTCGAGCCAGCCACCGATAACGGGGTTCCAAACCGTCATCGAGAACATGCCGATTCCCCCCATAAGCGACAAGCCCAGGGCACCGACTCCCGGCGTGTACTCACTCACGAAGCCCAGCATGGTGGGCCAGAAGTAGCAGATACCGAGGGCGAAAACGATAGCGGCTACGTAGATCATTGCGCCCGACTGGGTGCTGAGCAGGTAGATGCCGATGGTGGTCAGGATGGAGGAGACCCAGAGGACACCCGCCGGATTGAGATTGTGAATGATGGGGCCGGCAAAAAAGCGGCCGGTAGCCATCAGGCCCGATACCAGGGCGAGTACCAGTAGCGGCTGCGCCCCGGTGGCACCCAGAATCTTCTCCACCCACTGCGTGGTACTGAACTCCGAGGCGGCGGTCAGCGACATACACACGAACATGAAGATGTACAGGGGATTGAGTAGCCCCTTAAGGTTGGCCCCGGTGTCACTGACGATATTCTGCGAGCGGGGAAACTCCTGGCCGAAGATGAGGAGGGCGTAGGCGAGGGTGGGGATAACCATGATCCAGATCAACCCCTGCCAGCCCAGCGCCGCACCGAAGAAGTTGGCGATGAGCGAGCCGATCACGATGCCCCCGGGAAACCACACGTGGAATTTGTTGAGCATCTCGCTCTTCTTATCGGGGTACATATCTACGATCATCGGATTGCAGGCCGCCTCTACGCTACCGTTGGCAAAACCGATGAAAAAGGTGGAAATGATGAGCCCCCAGAAGCCGCCGGCGTAGACGGTGAGCACGAGACCGGCCAGGTGACTCACGAAGGCTAGCCACATCAGGTTCTTCGGGCCTACGTTGTTGTAGATGAGACCGCCGACGATCATCGCCACCGGGAAGCCGAGGAAGGCCATGGAGTTGACCCAGCCGAGCTCGACGTCGTTGATGGCGAAGGTCTCGCCGAGCTCGGTGAGGATACCGGCCCGAATGGCGAAGGTCATCGCCGTGACGATGAGTGAAACACAGGCTGCCAGAAAGAGGCGGTCGCGGTTAGCCGGGACACCGGAAGGCACCTGGTCGGTGGCAATTGGTTCTACGTACATGATCTATTGAGTTTTATGAGGGAATTACTTCGCGTCCAGCTTCCGGATGCGAATGTTGCGGAACCACACCGGGTCGCCGTGGTCCTGCAGGGCAATCTTACCGGAGGTAGACTTACCGAAGTCGGGCATGTCCTTAAATTTGGAGTCGGCAATCATGGCCTCCCAGGGCTCGCCCTCGGCGGTGTAGCTGACCACTTTGGCGCCATTCTGCCACTGTTCTATGTAGCCGTCCTTGACCACCAGGCGGATGCTGTTCCACTCCCCGGCCGGTTTTACGTTCTCCGGCTCGGCGGTGATCATGTCGTAGAGGTCACCCGCCCGGTGGGTGGTGATCTTAGCGTCGGGGTGGCAGCTATTGTCGAGGATCTGCATTTCGGGTCCGGTCTGCCAGGGATAAGCGTTGTCGGCGGATTCAACGATGTTGTAGACGAGGCCGCTGTTGCCGCACTCGCCGATCTTCCATTCGAGCTCGAGCTCGTAGTCGTCGTAGCTGTCGTTGGTGACCAGATCGCCGCCTCCCTCGACGCCGTGCTCCCCCTTGGTGCTGGTGTCGAGGTAGAGCACGCCGTCGCCATCAATTTTCCAGGCCGTGCCCGGGGCGTCCTCGCCGTATTTGTGCCAGGCAGCGAGGGTACCGTCGGCCAGTAGATCGGTCCACTCGCCGTCACCCTGAATGACGACGTCCTCCTCGGTAGTCATTTGTTCTTCGGGGGTGGCCATGGCATCGGCGCGGGTAGCGTTATTACCGCCACAGGCGAAAAGAAGGAAGGGTAAGCCCAGTAGGGAGAAGAGTTTGCGTTGCATGAATCTTGGTTTGTCGTGGTAAGGTAGAAAGCTACGGTAAATATGCGAAACTGGAAGTGCGCCGCCCGCAACCTGGCTACCGCGTCATCACCCGGCGGTAGGCGGCGGCAAGCTCCCGGGCTGACTGCTCCGCCCGGTAGTGCTTGGTGATAAAGGCGGCCCCGGCCGGCCCCAGGCGCCCGCGCAGGGCGGGGTCGTCCACCAGACGAAGGATGGCGTTGACCAGGGCATCCTCATCCCGAGCCGGTACGATCAGGGCCGTCTCGCCGTTGATGCCCAGTCCCTTATTTCCCCCGATGTCGGTCATGATCGTGGGGCGGCCCAAAAACATACTCTCCAGGAGCACCTTGCTGAGGCCCTCCCCCTTTACGCTCGGCAGCAGACTGATGTCGGCCCCGGCCAGCAGCTCCAGCGCATCCTCGCGGTAGCCCGTGAAGGTGAAGTCCTCCGCCTCGTGGTAGGGGCTATCGGCCAGGTCCACCGGCAGCTCCGTGTCCTCCAGCCCCCGGCCCACGAACAGAAAGTGGAGGGGTAGCTCGGCGGGCAACCGGCGAATGGCGGTGCCGAGGTACTCCATGCCCTTCATCTGCCGGGCGTTGGCCAGCACCATGATGACGAGCCGGTCTGCGGGAATACCGAAGGCAGCGTGTAGGTCCGTAGGCTCGATGGCAGCATACCAGGCCGGATCGTGCCCCTTGCCCACCACCACGGTCTTGGACGAATCGAAGAACCACTGGGCGTCGATGCTGTCCTTCACCGCCCGGCTCACGCAGGTGATTAGGTCGACCCGCGGGTGCAGGTGCTGGGTGTAGGCTGTCGGATCCCACCAGTGGATGTTGCCGGTGTAGCCGCGGTAGGTGACCACCTTGCCGGCCCACCCCTTGGCGGCCCGTATGCCGGCGGCGATGGCCTTGTTGTTGAACAGATGTAGGATATCGTAGTCTCCCTCGTCGAGTTCCTGGCGAATGCGGTCCCGATCCGCCCGCCCAAATTTTGAGCCGGGATGCCAGTCGATGATGCGGATACCGGCGGCCTCAAGTTCTTCCAGGTAGTTAGCTCCCTCCCGGTGGGTCATCAGGGTGATCCGGTAGCCGTGGTGGCGTACCAGCTCTACGAACAGCCGGCCTTCGGGGCGTACGGCATTGAGGCTGTCGCGGTAGTCGGATACGACGAGTACGGAATAGCCCATCTATGCTAGTAGCCAGTTCCCGTTCGCGACTGTATATGTCGCCGGATCGTTTAGAGCCATGGCACGAAGGTAGAGCCGCCAATCCTAAATGGTATTCGGTACATTGTAAATGGTAAATTTGTCCCTATGCATTCCTTCCGCCGCCTGCTCGGCTATATGGCGAATTACCGCGGGCTGGTCGCCCTGGCCATAATCTGCAACGTACTTACGGCGGTGTTCACGGTGGTGTCGATCCCGATCTTCCAGCCCTTCTTCAACATCCTGTTCGAGCAGACGGAGCCGGTCACCACCCCGCCCGGTAGCGTCACCTCCCTCGCTGAGCTGGAGCAATATGGTGGGTATAAAGTCACGCAGTGGATCACGGAGCTGGGGCGGGAGACGGCGCTACTCTACGTCTGTGGCCTCATCCTACTTTCCTTTCTACTCAAAAACGTATTCCGCTACCTCGCCCTGTTTTTCATGGCTCCGGTACGCAACGGCATCATCCGCGATTTGCGCAACGAGCTCTACACCCACCTGCTGCACCTGCCCCTGGGCTATTTTACCGAGGAGCGCAAGGGTAACCTGCTGAGCCGTATTACGGGCGACGTGCAGGAGGTAGAAAGCAGCATTCTGAATGTACTGGAGGCCATCTTCCGCGAGCCCCTCATCATCGTTGGGGCGCTGGGCTTCATGATCCTGGTCAGTCCCTCGCTCACCCTATTCGTGTTCGGGCTCATGATCTTCACCGGGGTAGTCATCGGCGGTATCGGTAAGGCCCTCAAGCGTAGCAGCGGGGCGGTACAGGAGACGCTCGGCGATATCGTCAGCCGTACGGAGGAGAGCCTGGGGGGACTGCGCATCATCAAATCATTCGGGGCAGAGGACTACCAGAGTCAGCGCTTCGCCGAGCTCAACGACACCTACCGGCAGCGGCTCACCCGGCTGTTGTGGCGGCGCGACCTGTCGAGTCCGCTCACCGAGTTTTTGGGTATCGCCACGGTGGCGGTGCTGCTACTTTACGGTTCACGCCAGGTCTTTGGCGGCAGCATGGAGGCGGGTACCTTCATCACCTTCATTTTTGCCTTCTACATGGTCATTGATCCGGCCAAGAACTTCTCGAAGGCCTGGTACAACGTGCAGAAAGGACTGGGGGCACTCGAACGCGTGGAAGCGGTCCTCGCCGTAGAAAATCCGCTCTCACGTGTAGCGTCGGCTTCAGTCGGCCAGCTGCCAACCACGTCTGGCGGGGCCCCGATAGCTATCGGGGGTGCAAGGGGAATCGAATTCAGCGACGTCAGCTTCGCCTACACCACGGATGGCCCGCAGGTACTACACCATATCAACTTTCACATTCCTCCCGGGAAAGTCCTGGCGCTCGTAGGTGGAAGTGGAGGAGGCAAGAGTACGGTAGCCGACCTACTGCCGCGCTTCTACGATCCGACCGAAGGGTCCATCAAGCTCGACGGTCGGGACCTGCGCGAGTATGATTTGGTCGAACTACGCGCGCGCTTCGGCATCGTCAGTCAGGAGGCCATCCTCTTTAACGATACCATCTACAACAACATCGTCTTCGGTATGAGGGGCATGACACCCGAACGGGTGGAGGAAGCCGCTCGCGTAGCCAATGCCCATGACTTTATAACCGCTACCCCAGCCGGCTACCAGACCAACATCGGGGACCGGGGCACTAAGCTCAGTGGCGGACAACGCCAGCGGCTCACCATTGCCCGGGCCGTACTGCGGGACCCTGACGTTCTAATTCTGGATGAGGCTACCTCCGCGCTGGACAGTGAATCCGAGCGGCTGGTGCAGGAGGCGCTACAGCGGTTGATGGCGGGGCGTACCGCTTTGGTGATCGCTCACCGGTTGAGTACCATCCAGCACGCCGATCAGATCATCGTGCTGCATCGGGGTCGGATTGTGGAGCGGGGCACCCATCGGGAATTGCTAGAGCGGGGTGGGGCGTACCGGAAGTTGGTAGAGTTGCAGGAGGTATAAAGGTTTCGTTGAGAGGAAACCTTTAGCAGGATAGTTGCGTTTGGAGGTAACTATGAATGTATCTATCCCCGAGCAGAACGCCGCGGCCGAGCGCATGAACGCAGCCGTCATTAACGAAGTGAAATCCTACCTGAATCAGCAGGGACTAACGCAGACTCAATTGGCCGAGCGCCTCGGTGTAAGCAAGGGCCAGGTGAGTCGGCTGCTGAATGCGCCGGGCAACACCAAGCTCTCCACGATTGTCGGTTTGGCCGCAGCCATTGGCAAGGAGCCCATGCTAGTGTTTACCGATGGCATCCGCGAGGCCTACCGACTACCCGAACGTAGCCCCGGGGAGCTAAATGAAGATAAGCAACCCTACGGGAGTGGCAGACTGGCGAACATCGACTGGAACGTCCTGAATTCTCTCCCCCTACTTGCCCAGGCAACTGCCATGAAGGAGGACATTGACAGCCGCCGGCCCTTCAGCCGTAACATGGAGGAGCACGTACTACAGCAAACCCTGCGAATTTGGAATTATAACTCTAATGCTATCGAGGGAAATAAGCTTACTTACGGGGAGACGCTAACGCTCTTACTCTACGGCATTACGGCGGACGGCAAGCCACTACGAGACCACTTAGATATCATCGGGCACCAGGATGCAGTGGAGGTAATGCTAGATATGGTGAAGGGGGTTAGATCATTAAGGCAAACCGACGTTCGTCAGCTACACCAAATCATGCTCAAGCAAGATTATCCCCAGCACGCGGTAACTCCTGATGGGCGCCGGGTGTTCCGCACCATTCACGTAGGAACTTACAAGCGGGAACCGAACCATGTAGTGACCTTCACGGGCGATAAGCACTACTATGCGGAACCTAGTGCTGTTCCAGGCTTGATGCGGGAGTTACTGGACTGGTACGTTGCAGTAGAAGAAGGCTCTTTACATCCCCTAGTTCAGGCTAGTGTATTACACCATGAGTTTGTTGCTATCCACCCGTTTGATGATGGAAACGGACGTATAGGCCGTATACTGATGAATTTTGTCCTTATGCGTGGGGGCTATCCTCCTGCGGTTATTCCCGTTACCAAGCGTCGAGAGTACTATGAATCTCTGATGGCCGCCGACGCCGGAGATTACATTCCTTTAACTGAGTACATCGGTCAGCGACTCATAAGCGCTTTAGACATTCAACTCGCCACCGCCCGCGGCGAAGACATTGGCGGCTCGAAGTGGGATACACCGGATGATGACCCGCGGTAAAAAACGGGTGAGCGCCCGAAGACACCCACCCGCTTCCTCTAAAGTCACTGGCAGCTTGCCGGCCTACCGTACGATCAGCTTCCGGTCCAGTCGCGATTCACTACCAATGAGTCGGACCAGGTAAGCTCCGGGTGACAGGTGAAGCGCCGCTACATCCAGCAGCAGACTACCCGCATCCGCCGCCGCACGCCGCTCGGTGAGCAAACGCCCGGTAAGATCAGTAAGGAGTAGGCGAACCTCGCCGCCGTCAAACCCGGTCCAATCGATCCGGACCTCCCCGACGGTCGGGTTGGGATAGAGCGCCAGCTCGGCCTCCGCAAGGGACAAATCGACTTGCTGCGGGGCGAGCGCAGGGCGACTGCTTGGAGTAGTGCTGGCTGCTGCACCGCCAACCTCAATGGTGTGATCAGCCATCACCGTTCTGCTACCGCCGCAGCCGTCACTCACGGTCACGGTCACCTGGTAGCTACCGGGCGCAAAGTAGCGGTGCTGAGCATCAGCGCGGTTGGTCAGTTGCTTGACGGACATGGCCTCGGTCACCCCGTCGCCCCAGTCGATGGTGGCCGTATGGTCGTCCTGGTCATCGTGGTCGGTATAGTACGTGTAAGCCTTCAGTATCTGCCCGATGGCCTGGGTAGTAGTGGGCACAGCGATGCTATCGATGATGGGTCGGTGATTGACGGCCCCACACTTTTGCACCTCGATCCGGTGGCGGGCTACTTCGGTATCCGTATTGCCACAACTGTCCGTCAGCGTGACGGTGACCGTGTAGGTTCCGATCGCGGAGTAACGGTGCTGAGCATCAGCGCGGTTGGTTAGCTGCTTGACGGACATGGCTTCGGTGACTCCATCGCCCCAGTCGATCATCGCCAAGTGGTGGTCGTCGTCATCGGCGTCCGTATAGTCTACGTACGCCTTCAAAATCTGGTTGATCGCCTGTACGGTGGTCGGTACTTCTATATCGGTAATTTCCGGTGCCGGGCTGGCTGGTCCGCAGCCGGTCACTACGATAAGGCGGTCTGCTCTCCCGGTTACCTCACCCCCACAACCATCGCGTAGGGTTACGGTCACCTGGTAGCTGCCCGGTGCAAAGTAGCGGTGCTGGGCGTCGGTACGGTTGGCTAGTTGTTTGACCAACATCGCCTCGCTGACGCCGTCACCCCAGTCAATCGTGGCCGTGTGGTCGTCCTGATCACTGGCGTCAGTGTAGTCTACGAAGGCCTTGAGAATCTGCCCGACCGCCTGCACGGTGGTCGGTACCTCAATGTCTACGATCACCGGAGGGGAAGCTGGATCGAGCCCCACGATCACATCAGCCATCGTAGCTATACAGTTTAGGTCGCCATCGTCATCAACCGTTACGGTATAGGTGCCTGCGGGTACGGTGCCGAACCGGCCGGTGGAATTACGATCGGAGATAGGGCCATCAATGAAGTAAGTGACGCTGCCCAGTACCCCCGCCGCCCTGACGGTGATGGTGCCATCATCTTCCCCGGCACAGCTGGCTCCGGTGGTATTAACCGATGCGATGGAGATTTGACATTCGCCGCCGCCTCCACCGCCCACTACGAGCTGGAAGGTCTGGGTGGGGATCCCTCCCGCATTGTGGTGGTGGTGAATGTCGTGCACCTGCAACTCGATGGTGTAAGTACCCACGTCACCGACGGCCGGGACTCCCGACAAACTACCCGTGCCATCACCGTTGTCGGCCAGCGTCAGCCAGGAGGGAATGTTAACAGGAATGAGCTCGAGCGAGTCGCCGTAGGGCAGGTCGGTATCCATAGCCGTGATCTGGTAAATGTAGGCTAGGGTTGCCGTCGCGCTGGTCACGGGCGTACTGGTGAACTCCGGATTGGTATTCACCAGGACGGAAACCTCGTGGGTAGCTCGTTCTCCGGCCAAGTCCTCGGCGGTAAATACGACGTGCTGGTGGCCCCAGTCGGCGGCATCCGGCATCCAGTCGAACACGGTGCTGCTCGGATTAGCCGCCGGCGTAGGGAGCGAAGGTGTGAGGGTAGCTCCCAAGCTGGTGAAGTCAGTGCCGCTATCCTTCTCCTGCGCGGAAATAATCTGTACTCGGTCCGTGGAGTCGGCATCCGACGCCTGGACGGTAAAACTGAGGTTATCTCCCGGAGCCACTACCTGGTGCACGGCCGTGGCCGGCGTGGGTGGAATATCAAACATGGGCCGCTGGGATACGACGATGGATACCGCGGTAGAAGTTTGATTATTGATATTGTCCGTAGCGGTGATACTGATCACGTTCGTACCCTGGTCCGCCCCGGTGGGCGTCCAGTTGAAGGTGCTCTCCACGATGGCCGCCGTGATGGGGAGTTCGGGGCTGAAGGTAGCACCCCGCGGTACGCCGATCGCGTTCAGTGTAACGGTACTACCGGGATCAATATCACTGGCTCGTACCGTGAAGGTCACCGCCTCGCCCGGTCGGGCAAAGATTACGGAATTATCCGCGGGCGTCACGGTATAATCGAAACTCGGCGGCGTGGAGGGGGGCACTACGCGCACGAAAAAGTCCACCATAGTAGCAGACTTTACATTACCCGATCCGTCGAGATCCTCGACGATCACGGGTACGGCAAAGAGGGCTCCGGCGGATCTACCACTAAGGTCTACGGTAATCTGACCCTGGGGCGTGACGGACAGGGAAGTGAGGTTGATTCCTTGGAATTCCCCGGCCACGGGCAGTCGATACCGGAGCGGATCACCATCCGGATCGGTGGCAGGTAGTTGAAAGGTCGTAGATGCACCCTCCGGCACGTTGACGATCGGGTTGATGGCCGTCACCGGAGAGTCATTGCCCTGCATCCCGGGGGAGAGGTCCACCGTGTTTTGTACGTACCAGTTACCACTGGCATTAGTAATACCGCCGATACGACAGCAGCCGGTGAATGAGGGCACGTAAGCCTCCGCGCTGGGGTAGGTATGGGATATGGTCGTTTCCCCGAAGAACCAGCCATCTACGGGATTCACGGCGGTTACGGTAAGAACGATGCGCTCGACGGTGCCGTCCCCGAAGCGGAGGTCGTCGACGTACACCTCCGTACCCAGCGCGGGGGTAGAACCGAAGAAGAAGCCAGTGCGCCAGGCCTGTTGCACCTTAAACTCTACGGAGGTGCCGCTGAGGTGTCGCCAGCTCATGGAGCCGTAGCGAAAGTGACTGGCCTGTAGCGAAGCCGTAAAGCAAAGCAGACCGAATAGAAGTAAAAAAGGACGTAATGCGTGATTCATAATGCGGTATTTATTGGGTGAATGAATTGGGTGAATAGAGCACTACCCCCTGGCACGGGCGTGCAGGAGTAGCGTGGTGGCGTGAAATCGGCTGAATGGGGAGATATCTGACCCTCTATTCCCGGCCAGGTGATATTGTTACTCGCGAGAAATAAATATTTGCTAAAATGTCGTTGGCCCGGAATTATCCCAGTAACTGATCCATAGATCTTGCCGCGGTGGCAAAGTCAAAGCCGTTTATCACAGCGGCCCGCTTCGCTTCGATCCGCTCATTCCCCAGATTCCCCAGACTCCCCAGGTGGGTGTGCCGTAACTCGGTGGGCGGCTCGAAGGTCCCGGACTTGATGTCCTTACCCACCCGCACGTAGGCATCACGAAAGGGTACACCGTCCAGTACCAGTTTATTCACCGCCTCCACGCTGTAGAGATAGGTATAGCGGGAATCTGTAGGTAATTCCTGGGCGCGGACGCGGGTGCAGGGTAAGGCGTAAAGGGCAATAGCCAGTCCATCCTCCAGTTGATTCAGGGCGGGAAACAGGGCCTCCTTTAACAATTGAAAGTCGCGGTGGTACCCACTGGGCAGATTGCCGGTGAGCTGGCTCATCTGCGCCGGCAGCGTCTGTAGTAGGTTGCAACGGCCGCGCAGCAGCTCAAAAACGTCCGGGTTCTTTTTATGCGGCATAATGCTAGAGCCGGTCGTCAGATCATCGGGCAGTTGCAGGAAACCAAAGTTCTGGCTGCTGTACAGGCAGACGTCCATGGCTAGCCTCCCGATCGTCTGGGCTAGACCGGCGATGGCGAAGGCCACGGTGAGCTCCGTTTTGCCCCGGCCCATCTGGGCGGCTACCACATTGACCACCGGCTCGCGAAAGCCCAGTAATTCGGTCGTCCGGTCGCGGTCGAGGGGGAAGCTGGAACCGTAGCCGGCTGCCGAGCCGAGGGGGTTTTGGTCAACGACTTCGTAGGCCGCTTGCCACAACCGCAGATCATCGATCAGCGCCTCCCCGTAGGCCCCGAACCAGAGTCCGAAGCTGCTCACCATCGCTACCTGTAGGTGGGTGTAGCCGGGGATAAGCTTTTCCCTGTGCTCCTCACTCAATCCGGTCAGTGTACGACTCAGCTCAGCCGTCTGCTCCACGATACCCCGAATGCGGTGGCGAAAGTAGAGCCGTAGATCCACCAGCACCTGATCATTACGGCTTCGACCCGAATGGATCTTCTTACCATCGTCGCCCAGCGCCCGCGTTAGCAAGAGTTCCACTTGGGAATGCACGTCTTCTACACCGTCCTCGATGATGAATGCTCCCTCCCGGGCAAGTGTATAGAGTTCCCGCAACTTGGCCTTGCACCTGCGCGCCGCCGCCCCATCGATCAGATCGACCTCCTCCAGCATAGTCACGTGGGCGATGCTGCCGAGGATGTCGAAGGGGGCAAGCTCCAGGTCGAGCTCCCGGTCGCGGCCTACGGTGAAGTCGGCGATGCGTTGGTCGAGGGGGTAGTCTTTTTGCCAGAGTTTGGTTGCCATTGCGGGCAAACTACTGCAAAAGCGTGAGGTCGAAGGTGAAGCCGGGCAGCACATCTTCCCCCGTGATGGTACGGTCGAGGGGGGTTACGAGCTCCACGGAGTGGTCAGCCCGGTAGATCCAGAGCCGGTCGGTGTCTACATCGACTAGCCAGGCCAGGCGCACGCCGTTGGCGATCCAGGTATCGCGGACTTTTGCTTCTAATTCTCCGAGCTTATCGCTGGGAGAAAGAACTTCTACGATGAAGTCGGGAACGAGTGGCGCAAACTTGCGGAGTTGGGTTCTATCGTAGCGGACTAATCTTTCTGCAATGACGAAGCTCGCATCGGGACTCTTTACAGATAAGTTCGGAAGTTTAAAACCCGTACTACTGCTGAAGCTCATCCCGCCACTCTTACGCTCGTAAAAAACCAGGTCGGCACTAATCTGATTTTCGCGATTGCCACTGATCGGTGCTACGGGACTCATAATCTTTACAGTTCCGTCCGCCTCTAGTTCCATCACTAAGTCAGGATTGGCTAAAGCGAAAGCTTCGAAGGTCTCGAAGGACACCTTGCGTTTAGAATACACCGGGCCGACAAATTCCAGAAAGCTTGGTTGCGCGGACATAGCACGAAGATAGGTCAATACCAAGTTAACACTTCCTCTATGCCCTTGCGTTCGATGGCCGGCACCCGCGCCCCCGCCGCCGGCAACCCCACCGGCAGCAGCAGGTACGCCCGCTCGTTCTCCGGCCGGCCCAGTACTCGCTGTAGGAAGTTCATCGGGCTGGGGGTATGGGTCACCGTCACTAGTCCTGCCCGGTGGATGGCTGCGATGAGCATACCGCAGGCAATGCCGACGCTCTCGTTGACGTAGTAGTTCTTTTGCTTTTCCGAGTTTGGGCCGAGATCGTACGGCTTTTTGAATACTACGATCAGGTAAGGGGCGGTGGTCAGAAAGGGTTTTTGCCAGTCGGTGCCGAAGGGCTGGAGGTCGTCGAGCCACTCCTCCGACATCCTACCGTGGTAGTTTTCGTACTCCTCTTTTTCGGCGGCTTCCCGTATCCGGAGCTTAATCGCGGGGTCGGCTACCACACAAAACTGCCAGGGCTGCTTGTGGGCTCCGGAGGGGGCGGTGGCGGCGACTTTAATGATCAGCTCGATGACCTCGCGGGGCACCGGGTCGGGGGCGAAATCGCGTACGGTACGGCGGCCGCTAAGCGATTGAAGAAACGCGGCGGCAGCAGCCTCCATGGCCTGAGTGTCGCGTGGGGCAAAGGAAAGGGGTAGGGTGGGGGGCATGGGGCGGGGCCCCGATAGCTATCGGGGGTGCAGGCTTGGTGGTGAAGGGGCCATTAATGTAATGCGCTTCGTGGAATCCCTTAGTTAACCCGGGCTTTACCCTGGCTACACACTACCCAGCGACCTTTATGGGCAATGCCATTAGCACCTGACCATCAGCTGCCGCTGCCACTTCCCGCCCTGGCCCGCGAGCTTTATTTCCGCAAAGGGGCTTATGTGTACCGACCGGCGGACCGTATGGAATCCGTTTTCATCCTCCGTAGCGGCACGGTTAAGATCGGTGGCTACGACCCCGAGGGCCGCGAGGTGGTTTACGATACGGCCGGGCCGGGCGACTTCTTCGGTAACCTGAAGTACTTAGGGAATAGCGACGGTTTTCAGGAATTCGTGCGTACGCTCACGCCCGTGACGGTGCAGGTTTTCGATCTGCGTCAGTTCAAGCAGTTGCTGACCACCCACTCCCGGGTGCACGAATGGTTCGCCCGGCTGATGGTGCGGCGCTGGGCGCGGGCGGAGGCACGGTTGTTCCGCATCAGCGCCCATAGCCCGGCGGAACGGCTCCGACTGGTACTGGCCGAGATCGGCGGTGAGACGGAGGACCCCCGTGGTCTGCTTACCCAGTCCGATCTGGCCGGTCTCACCGGATTGACACGCCAGACGGTTGCTCGCCTCCTCCGGCAAATGTAAAGCCAGGTTCGTAGCGAGGTTAAGCGAATGGTCCCTAGCCGGCCCGGCGGATTAACATTCGGTAAAGCCTGCTGCCCGGTACGTGCCGGTGTTAAAAACGAACATTTCGCCGGTCCGGAGGCCCGGTAGTTTTGCGGCAATCAACCGCTACGCTATGAGAATTAGCCTTTACATCCTTCGTATTTTGCTGTTTGCCCTCCTGATTTTTTCCGCTCTGCGCCTAGCCGGCCAGGCTACAAACGCCTCTATCTCCGGCACGGTAGCCGAGGACGACGGCGAGAGCCTCATCGGGGCTACGGTCACCATCACCAATACCGCGACCGGTTTCACTTCCGCTACGATTACTAATGTGGATGGCTCCTACCTCATCCAGCAGGTGCCGCTGGGTGGGCCCTACGAAGTCACGGTGACCTACGTAGGCTACGGGCCCACGACCCGCTCGGGGTACACCGTCAATCAGGGGGATAACCTCCGCGTCGACTTCACCATCGGCCAGACGGCCAGCGAGCTCGCCCTCATTGTCGTTTCCGGTAACGACCTGCGCAATCGCATCAATCAGATCGGGTCGACGACCGAGATCAGCTCCCAGCAGATCCGCAACCTGCCCACCGAGGGGCGCAACTTCACGCGCCTGACCAGCCTCTCTCCCCTACAGGGCGGCGGCGGCATCAACCTGGGGGGGCAGCGGCGTACCTCCACCAACGTGACGATCGACGGCGTCAACGCCCGCAACCAGCTTACGGCCGGCGAGATCGGCCGCGGGCCCTACACCATCAGCCAGGAGGCCGTGCGGGAATTCGAGGTGAGCACTAATAATTACGACGTCACCGAGGGGCGGCAGGGTGGTGGCTCCATCAGCGCGACCACGAAGTCGGGCACGAATGAATTCACCGGCAGCGCCTTCTTCTTCCACCGTAACGATGCCCTCCAGAGCAAGTACGACATCCGCGGTAACGAGCGTACGGCTGACTTCTATACGTCCCAGTACGGCCTGAGCGTCGGTGGCCCCCTGATCGAGAATAAGCTATTCTTCTACACCGTCTACGAGCGGCAGGACGCCGGCGAACCGGTCTTCATCGCCGACCTACAGACCGAAGACGACGAGAACCGTATCGGTATCACCCGGGCAAACCTAGACCGCTATCAGGATATCGCCCGTCGGCTTTACGGAGTCAGCGCGGCCCAGCAGGTCGGCCAGTTCAGTACCAAGACGACCGCCAATACCTGGTTCGCCCGCCTCGACTGGCAGATCAACGATAAGAACACGCTGACCCTACGCAACAACTTCAACAAGTGGGATGATCCCTTCAGCGTCGGGGACAACAGCAACATTGAGCTGGCCGAGTCGCGCTCCGATTTTTCCTCCCAGGAAAACAGCACCCTGCTCAGTCTGCGTACCGCCTTCTCACCCACCCTGCTCAATGAGCTCAAACTACAGTACCAGCACGCCGAACGGGCCTTCGTGCCCAGCAGCCAACTTCCGGCCGCTAACATCCCCCGGGCCATCGTCAACGTCAATTCGGTGCTGCCCAATGGCTCGGAGCGTAGCATCGACGTCCAGCTGGGCGGACAGCGCTTCACCCCCGAGACCAACCAGGAGAATATGCTGCAGCTCACCAATACCACCTACCTAAGTAAAGGCCGCTACAACTTTACCTTCGGCACCGACAATATGGTCACCCGGCTCAGGACCCTGCTGAGTAATGAGCAAAACGGCCGCTTCTTCTTTGCGAGCCTGGACGACTTCGAGGCCCTGAATCCTTCGCGCTACGCCCGGGAGGTGCCCCTACGGGGGCTACCGCTAGTGGAGCAAACCGTGATCGACCTAAGCCTCTTCGGCCAGGTGCAGTTCGAGCCCATCCAGCACCTCAGTGCCACCTTGGGTCTGCGGTGGGACGCCACGGTGTTCTCTAAGGCTGCCGACTTCAACGAGGTGGTCTTTGCAGACCTCGGTATCCGCACGGACAATAAGCCCTCCGATTGGAACAACATCCAGCCCCGCTTCCAGCTCACCTACGACGTTGGCGGCCGCAGCAGCGATATCATCCGGCTCGGCGGTGGCGTCTTCAGCTCCCAGCCGCACTACTACGCCCAGGTCAACAACATCCAGAACAGTGGGGTACTGCTCGGTGCCATCGACGTGAGCGGCGAGGAGGTGCCCGCTCCCAACTTCCCCGCCTACCGCGAGGACCCCGGTAGCGTACCCGGCGTGCCGGAGGGTCAGGTCCCCTTCTCAACGATCAACGCAGTGGGGGATGACTTTCAGGTACCCACCATCTTCAAGGGGAACCTCAACTACACCCACCTATTCGGCAACCGGTATAGCCTGGGGGTCAATTTTCTGGCCAGCCGCACCGTCAATAACTATACCTACCAGGAGGCTAACCTAGTACAGGACCCCTACTTCGTGTCCGGTAGCGACGGCCGCCCGGTGTTCGTACCCGTGGAAACCGTACAGGACAACGGCAACACCGACTGGACCGAGAGCCGCATCTCCGACCGCATCGGCCGCACCCTGCTCCTGACCTCCGACGGCGAGCTGGAGCAGTATGCCGTGATCCTCGAGGGCACCGCCCGCGTCGGGGAGGACGGCTACCTCAACGCCGCCTTCACCTTCAACCGGGCCCGCGACAATTCGAGCTACAACTGCTGCGTGGCCAATACCTCCACCTTCCTGCCCGTCACCGGCGACCCCCGCGCGCTCAACTGGGGCATTTCGGACAACAACTTCAACCACAAGCTGGTCGTCAACGGCTCCACCCCCACCTGGAAGGGCTTCAACCTGGGCTTCACCGTCATCGGCTCCGGCAGTGATCCCTACGGCTTCACCGTCAATAGCAACCGCAGCGCCAACGGCGACTTTAACCTGCGTAACGACGTGGCCTACATCTATGATCCGGGCGATCCGAATACGCCGGAGGATATCCGCACCGCCTACAACGACATCCTCACCGACCCGGAGGTGCCCGACCACTACAAGGAGTATCTCCGCGAGAGCTTCGGCACCTTTGCGGCCCGCAACGACGGCAAGTCTCCCTGGCGGGCTACCATCGACCTGCGCGGTGCCTACAAACTGACCCTGCCCCGCCTCAAGCACGGCCTGGAGCTGACCGCCGATGTGTTCAACTTTGCCAACTTACTCAACAAAGACTGGGGTCGTACCAATGACTACGGCCGTGAAAACCGCCTGATGCGCATCACGGGTTTCGACCGCGAGACCCAGTCCTACATTTACGGCGTCAACTCCGGCGTGGCCACCGAGCCAATCAACGGTACGCCGTGGCGGCTGCAGCTGGGGATTCGGTATACCTTCAACCAGTAATACCTTCACGGCCTATGTCGCATCTTCGCTTCCGACCTGCATCCCTTGGTTTATTCAGTGGCCTGGTGCTGCTCGCTACCCTCTGCACCTGCGACCCCGCCCCGGAGGCCGCTGATCTTGCGCCCAAGGTAGGCCGGACTAATCTGCCCAATGGGTGGAGCCTCACGCCTACCGAGACCCAACTCACCCTCGGCGACCTGCCGCTCAATGCCATACTGAACGCTGATGAGAGCCGTCTGGCCGTGACCAATAACGGGCAGAGTACCCACAGCCTGCAGTGGATCGACGTGGCCGGTCGCAAGACGCTTTCGACGCTGGAGATTCCCGCCGGCTGGCTGGGACTGGCCCTTACCGCTGACGGAAGCCGCCTCTACGCTTCGGGCGGTGAGACGAATAAAATCTGGGTGGTCGGGATTGAGGAGGATCGCCTGAGTCTGATCGACTCCATCGCCGTGAAGCAGCCCTGGCCAGAGGAGGTGGCCTCTCTGGCGGGGCTGAGTCTGGATGAAGGTCGCAACCGACTGTACGCGGTGACGAAGCGCGATAGTAGCCTCTACACGATCGACCTGGGCACCCGGAAAATCGAACGGACGCCGCTGCGTGCCTCGGCCTACACCTGTCTGTACGACGGGCGGCGGGACGAGCTCTACGTGTCGCTGTGGGACGATGAGGCGGTGGCCATTATTGATCCCGACGAGCTGCGGGTGACCACGCGGGTGACGGTCGGGTACCACCCCAACGACCTGCTGCGGCACCCCTTAGACGATCGGCTATTCGTAGCCTGTAGCGACGAGATGCGGTGGCGGTCGTTGACCTTCGTACCGCTACGGTCTCCGAGCAACTCAATTGTGCGCTTTATCCCGATGCGCCCGTAGGGAGTACTACCAACAGCCTGGCCATCACCGCCGACGGGGAGACGCTTTACGCCGCCAACGCCGATAATAATTGCCTAGCGGTATTCAACGTGGCGGAGGCCGGGCGGAGCGAGTCGGAGGGCTTCATTCCTACGGGCTGGTACCCCACTACGGTGCGCGTGGCGGGCGGTGAGCTGCTGGTGGCCAATGCGAAGGGGCTGGGGTCTTATGCTAATCCCGACGGGCCGAACCCCTACACCTCCCGCACCGAGGAGACGGAGTACATCGCCCGTATGTTTACCGGTACGCTGGGGATACAGACGGTGCCCGACGAGGAGGAGCTACGGGGACTGACCGATCTGGTCTACGGCAATACACCCTACACAAAGGAAAAGCAGGAACTGGCCGCCGGGGTCGACGGGGGGCCGATACCGCGGCGGGTGGGGGAGGCCTCGCCCATCAAGTACGTGTTCTATATCATCAAGGAAAACCGGACCTACGACCAGGTGCTGGGCGACCTGCCGCAGGGCAATGGCGATGCTTCCCTATGTCTCTTTCCCGATAGCATCACGCCCAATCACCACGCGCTGGCCACCGAGTTCGTACTGCTCGATAATTACTACGTCGATGCCGAGGTGAGTGCCGACGGCCACAACTGGAGTATGGCCGCCTACGCCACCGACTACACCGAAAAGACCTGGCCCACCAGCTACGGCCGCCGCGGGGGCAGCTACGACTACGAGGGAAGCCGCGAGATCGCCTACCCCAAGAAGGGCTACATCTGGGACTACTGCCGGCGGGCGGGCATCAGCTATCGCACCTACGGAGAATTTGCTAACCTAAATCAAACCTACCTGGAGAGTCTGGAGGGGCACACGGCTACCAACTTTCCCGGCTATAACCTGGGCATCCGCGATACCCTGCGGTACGGGCGCTGGGAGGCTGACTTCGATTCCCTGCTGGCCATCGATGCCGTACCCCACTTCAATACCGTGCGCTTTGGTAACGACCATACGGCGGGGGCCCGGGTGGGTAATCCTACGCCGGCGGCCATGGTGGCGGATAACGACCTGGCCATCGGTCTGTTCGTAGAGCATCTATCGCAGAGCCCGATCTGGGACGAATCGGTGGTCTTCATCACCGAGGACGATGCCCAGAACGGCCCGGACCACGTTGACGCCCACCGCTCGCTGATGTTGGTGGTGAGCCCCTACACGCGGCGGGGCCACGTAGAATCCACCATGTACTCCACGGCCGGGGCGCTGCGGACCATGGAGCTGATCCTGGGCATGCCGCCCATGAGCCAGTATGACGCGGCGGCCACCCCCTTCTTCGCCTGCTTTCAGCCCACGGCCGACGGGACTCCCTACCGCGCCCGCCCGGCCAACATCGACCTGGACGAGGAAAACGTAGTCCGTAACGAGCTCTCGGAGCTCTCCGAACGCATTGACCTGAGCCGCGAGGACGCCGTGCCGGATGAGCTCTTTACGGCCATCATCTGGCGCACCGTGCGCGGACTGGATGCGGCGGTACCGGCACCGCGGCGGGGGGCCTTCATTCGCGTGGGGGAAGAAGACGAGGACGACTGAGCCCAGGGCTTAAAACCTAGCACTACCCCGCGTCTCAAACTCCGGTCGCTCCGGCATCACCACCGGCGTCTCCTCCAGCTGCCGCAGCACCTCCTGAATGGCCCGCTCCAACTGCGGATCACCCCCCGCCATAACCTCCTTTGGGTACTGCTCCACCACGATGTCCGGAGCTACCCCCTCATTTTCTACCCGGTAGCCATTTTCATCCCAGAAGGCAACGTTTGGAGCCGTGACCGAGCCCCCGTCGATGAAGGTCGGAAAGCCGAGCACGCCCACCAGCCCGCCCCAGGTTCGTTTGCCAATCATGGGGCCGAGGTCATTCTGCCGCCAGAGGTAGGGAAACAGGTCACCCCCCGAGCCGGCCGTTTCGTCGATCAGTAGCACCTTCGGCCCCTGGATGGAGGCTACCGGGGCGTGCTGATCCTGCCCGTAGCGGTAGGTCCAGCTGTTCTGGTAGGGGCGCATGAGGAGCTCGATGTAGTAATCGGCGATCTGTCCCCCGCCGTTGAAGCGCTCGTCCACAATGATGGCTTGCTTATCGACCTGCGGGAAGAAGTACCGCTTGAAGTAGGCGAAGCCGCCACCACCGGTGTTCGGTACGTAGACGTAGGCCACCCGCCCGTCGGTCGCCTCGTTCACCTTACGCAGGTTGCCCTCCACCCAGTCGCGGTTGCGTAGGTCGTACTCGTCCTCGATGGGGGTGACCCGCTCGGTCCGCGCATTGCTGCCGTCGGCGTTCGGCCCTACGCGTAGTTCTACGATGGTGCCGGCCGTGCGCTCGAAGAGGCGGAAGAGGTTATCCTCGGCCCGGAGCTCCTGGCCATTCACGGCTAGTAGGTAGTCGCCCACGTTGATGTTCACCCCCGGCTCGGTGAGCGGACTGGCTAGGTCCTCGTTCCAGTTCAATCCGCCATAAATCTTTTTGAAGCGGTAGCGGCCGTTGGCGATCTCGTAGTCCGCCCCCAGTACGCCACCCGGGACCGTCTCCACCTCCCGTAGCGGCTCCCCCTGGCTCCCGAAGCGGTGGTGGCCCACGCCGAGCTCGCTACCCATCCACTCCATGACACGGTAGAGGTCCTCGCTGGTTTTTACGTCGGCCAGGAAGGGTTCGTACTTGGCCTTCATGGCCGGCCAGTCTACCCCGTGCATGTTGGGGTCGTAGAAGTAGTCGCGGTTTACCCGCCACATCTCGTCGAACACGTTACGCCACTCCGCCGGGGGGTCGATCTTCACCGCCAGTCCGTACTCGTCCGGCGACTTGAGGTCCTCGAGCGTGGCCCCGTCCAGGCTCGTCACACCCCACCGCCCGAAACTGCCCACGAAGAGCTTTTCGCCGTTGGCGGTCACCTCAAACCAGTCGGCCGGGATCAGGGCGGTGGCCTCCCGGTCCTCGAGCGAAAACTGCTGGATGACCGACTCCTCGTCGGTGCTGGCGATAAAGAGCAGCGTGCCCTCCGTTGGCGACGCCAGGTTGCGGTAGTTGCCGTTCGGGAGGGGCAGGTGCACAATTCGATTTTCCAGGCCGGCAAAGTCTATACGTACCGCCTTGCTGGTCGTGGCGGTGGTGTCCGTTTCTTCTTCCGCTTTGCCAGTCGGCGGCTCCTCCGCTTTCTCCTTTTCTAGCGCCGCTTCGTACTGCTCGTCCTCACTGAGCTCCTCCGTATCGTTGCGGTGAAAGAATGGGCTTTCCACCTCCCGTTGCAGGGTCATCAGGTAGATGCCATTCGTAGCCTGCATATCGTTGCTCGACTGCTGGAACCAGTTGACCACCGGGCCGGCGTCCGTAGAGGCGGTTAGGTAAAGGTATTTACCCGAGGGGTCGAAGGTGGGCTCGGTGGCATTTACCAGTGGGTCAGTGATGGGGTGGGTCTGCCCGTTGCTAAGGTCGTAGACGTAGGCGCGCTCGAAGTTCGTCGCCGTGACTTTAGAGTAGGCCATCCAGCGCCCGTCGGAGGACCAGGAGCCGAACAGATCGCGGTAGTCTCCCGGGTAGTAAAGTACGTCCTGGTCTACCTTGGTCACCTCACCGCTGGCTACCTCCAGCACGTAAAGGTTTCTGCCGTTATCTACGAAGGCTAGGTGTTTCCCACCGGGCGCCCAGTGGATGTGGGCGTAGAAGCCCGTACCCGCTAGGGGTATCTCGCGTACCTGCCGCCGGCGGTCCCGGTCTAGTCGGGACAGGTGCAGGGCATACTCCCCGGAGGCATCGCTGAAGTAGGCCACGGTGCGTGCATCGGGCGACCAGGCCGGGTAGGTTTCGTGTATCCCGGGCGTCTGCGTCAGGTTCTGCACATCACCCTCCTCGGCCGGCGCGGTGAGGATCTCTCCGCGAAAATCGAAGACCAGGCGTGTCCCCGAGGGCGATACACCGGCCGTGCGCACGTTGTCACCGCCGGTCACGTAGCGCGGTCTTACGTCCAGGATGTCGGCGTTGACGGTTATGTCTATTCGCTCGTGCTGCCGGGTAGCCGGGTCGTAAACGTGCAGGTAGCCGGCCTGCTCGAAGATGATGGCCCCGGCTCCTGCCCGCAGTCCGATCACTGGGAAGTCCGCAAACTCCGTCAGCTGCTCCACCCGCTCACTGGCCGGATCGTACACGTACAAATTGTACTCTCCGGCGCGGTCACTGCGGAAGTACACCTTCCCGTCCAGGTACTGCGGGAAGTTGTCGTTGCTGCCCGTTTCCGGTTTCGGAATTTCTACCACCGAGCTATCCGCCGTATCGAAGAGCCAGATCCGTGATACCGTGCCCCCGCGGTAGTTCTTCCACATGCTGGACCGGTCGCCGAGGGGGGTGTAGGCGATGTGGCTTCCGTCGGCGGAATAATCCGCCTGGAAGGCCGTCGGGATATTCAGTGGGGTTTCCCGGCCACCGTCCAGTGCGATGGTGTAAAGTTGATTAAAACGGTTGGTGAAGGCATACCGCTTGGAGGTGAACAGCACGGCCTGCCCGTCCGGCGTGAAGGTCTGCACCTCGTCGGGATCGGGGTGCCAGGTCAGCCGTGTGGGGATGCCCCCGGCTACCGGCACGGTATATACGTCCAGGTTGCCATCGTAGGCCCCGGTGAAGGCCAGGGTCTTTCCGTCGGGACTAAACACGGGGTTCGTCTCCGGCCCCTCCCCGATGGTCAGTCGGCGCGGATCACTACCGTCCCGCTCGGCTACCCACAGATCGCCGGCGTAGGCAAAGGCAATATGGTCGGCGCTGATGGCGGGGTGGGAGAGTAGGCGCGTCTGGCCGGTCAGCGTAGCCATACAGACAACTAGTAGCAGGGTAGGAAGGAGTTTGGTCATTGTCTCGGTAGTTAGCCCCGGTAAGTTAAGCATTGGTTGCACCTGCGGCCCCGCCCTAAACCTTTTGCGCCAGTGCACTGCTATATACGTGCTCCTTGCCCTTCGCCCATGACCATCGACGATTACAGCATAGTGACCATGACCTACGAGGTGCGCGACGGCGGCCCCTCCGGCACCCTGCTGGAGCGCATGGACGTCAACTACCCCTTCAAGTTCATGTTCGGGACCGGCCGGATGCTACCTGCCTGGGAACGGCGCGTGTTCGGCCTGAAGAGCGGCATGGGCTTCAGTTTCCAACTGGCGCCGGACGATGCCTACGGACAGCGCGACGACGTGCATATCCTGGAGGCGCCCATCACCATTTTCCAGAACGAGCGCGAACAGATCGAGCCCGGCCTGCTTGAGCGCGGACAGTACCTCACCCTTACCGATGCCAATGGCAAGGCGGTCAACGCCAAGGTCGTCGACTGGAACGATAAAACGGTAACCCTCGACGCCAATCACGCCCTGGCCGGTAAAACGCTGTTCTTCTCCGGGGCCATCCTCAACGTGCGTAAGCCTACGGTGGATGAGCTGGTCCGGAAGCAGTATATCGAGGAGGGGGGGGTTAGGCGGTGAGGTCCTTCCTCTTTGCATAGGCAGAGAAAAATGCCGGCACCGTCTCAATCCCCTTAAAGAAATTCCACAGCCCAAAGTGCTCGTTCGGACTGTGCAGCCCGTCGGTATCGAAGCCGAAGCCCATCAGGATAGTCTCCACGCCGAGTACCTCCTTAAACTGGGCCACGATGGGGATGGAGCCGCCCTCGTACATGGGTACTGGCGTCTCCCCGAAGGTTTGCTGGATAGCTGCTTCGGCCGCCTTGTACTCCGGGGTGTCGGTGGGGGTGACGTAGGGGTTGCCGCCGTGGTGGGGATGTACTTCTACCCTTACCGTGTCCGGGGCTATCTGCTTAAAGTGCTCGGTAAACAGTTGGGTGATCTTTTCGTAGTTCTGCTTCGAGACCAGCCGCATACTGATCTTGGCGTTGGCTACGGCCGGGATGACCGTCTTCGATCCCTCGCCCGTAAAGCCACCCCAGATACCGTTCACGTCCAGCGTAGGTAGGATGCCGGTGCGCTCGTAGGTGGTATAGCCCTCCTCCCCCTCCAGCCCGAAGACGCCCGGGGAGTCCATGTATTCCTCGGCATCAAAGGGGGCCTCGCGCATGAGTTTGCGGTCCCGCTCGCTGGGGAACTCCACATCGTAGTAAAAGCCGGGTATGGTGATGTGTTTCTTCTCGTCCTTCAGGCTGGCCACCATGTCGCAGAGCACGTTGATGGGGTTGGCCACCGCCCCGCCGAAGAGCCCCGAGTGCATATCGGCCCGCGCCGCGCGCACCTTTACGTCGAGGTAGGTCAGTCCCCGTAGCCCCACGGTGATGCTCGGGTGCTGCTTGCTCAGCAGGCTGGTATCCGAGATGAGGATCACGTCCGAGTGTAGCATCTCCCTGTACTCCTTGATAAACGGCAGCAGGTTCGGACTCCCGATCTCCTCCTCGCCCTCGATCATGAACTTCACGTTGCAGGGTAGGCTCCCGGTTTGTACCATGGCCTCTACTGCCTTTACGTGGATGAACATTTGGCCCTTATCATCGGTGGCCCCCCGCGCAAAGAGGGCTCCCTGAGGGTGCTGCGCCGTCGTTTTAATCGTCGGTTCGAAGGGGGGCGTATCCCACTCCTCCAGCGGGTCGGCTGGCTGCACGTCGTAATGTCCGTAGACCAGAATCGTAGGTTTATCCTCCCCGATTATTTTTTCGGCGTATACGATGGGGTGCCCCTCGGTAGGGTAGAGCTCCGCCTTGTCGAGGCCCGCGCGTACCAGATACTCCTGTACCTGTACGGCACACTGGTGGGTATCCTTATTGTGCTCGCTCGCCGTGCTGATGCTCGGTATGCGTATAAGCGTTTTGAGTTCATCCAGGAAGCGGTCGCGGTGCTGATCGATGTATTCGGTGGTGGTCATGGGGTTCAGTTTGCGGGAGTAACGGGGGGCGGGGCCGCAGGTGCGATCAGCCAGGCGTCCAACGGTTGGAACCGTTGGACGCCTAAGCCGGTTCTATCATCAAATCCACCGCTATGCACCTACGCAAACTACTTCCCGCCCTCCCCCTGGCCGCCCTCCTTACTGCCTGCGGCGAAGACGTCTCCGGCGGCGAGGTTGTGGCCGGCGGGTTGGGCATTTACGCCCTGCTCTCGATCGTCCACTTGCTCATCATCCTCTGGGCCGCCTACGATCTCATCAGTAAGCCCTACCCGGTGAGCAAGAAATTGATCTGGGGGTTGGTCATTCTATTCATCCCGTTCCTGGGCGCCGTGCTTTATCTGTTTATGGGGCGGAATAAGCAGGAGGTGTTTTAGACTCCGCGTTGCGGAGGTAGACCCCTCGCTGACGCGTTTGGGGGTAGACCGCTGCGCGGGTAGAGCTGCCGCCGCATGTTGTGCCTGCGAGACGGGTCTACCCCGCTTTAGCGGGTCTACGTCCGAACGCGCCAGCGAGGGCTCCACCGCCGGCAAAGCCGGCGTCTACAAATACCTATCTAATAGCTCCGTCAATCGCTCTTCGCTAATCCCCCGCTCCAGCGCCCCCCCGTAAGCAAAACTGACCTTGCCCGTTTCCTCCGAGACGATGAAGCAGGCCACGTCGATCTTCTCAGTGACGCCAACGGCTGCCCGGTGGCGGAGGCCTACGGCTGCCGGCAGATCGCTGTTCTCCGAAACGGGCAGGATAGCGCTGGCCTTGACAATGCGGCGGTTGGAAATGAGTACAGCCCCATCGTGTAGCGGGCTTTCCTTATGAAAGATACTGACCAGCAGGCCGTAGCTGATGTCGGAGTTAAGCTCCGTGCCGCCGGTGATGACGGTGCTGGGGTCGGCGTTCTGAGTGCAGACGATGAGGGCACCGGTGCGCTGGCGGGCCAGGCGGAGGAAGGCGCGGCGTACGACGGCCGTCTGCGGGGCCTTCTCCCGGTCGAATTCTTCCCGCCCCAGCAATCGGTTCCAGAAGCTGTTGCGCTGTTTGATGGTGCTATTACCCAGTAGCAGGAGAAAGCGACGGACCTCGGGCTGGAAGATGATAATCAGGCTGATGAAGCCGACCTGAATAAACTGGTTGAGGATGTTGCTCAGCAGGTCCATGCCCAGGGCCGTAAAGGCCTGGTAGCTGAAGAACAGGGCCACGATGCCCACGAAGATGTTGAGTGCGATACTGCCCCGCAGCAGGCGGTAGAGCCAGTAGATGAGGTAACCGACGATGAGCACGTCGAAGACGTCCCAGATGTCGATGGGAAGAAAACCGATCTTAAAGGCCAGGGGCAGCGCGGCGGAGGGCATCGGCCTTAAGTTACTGCACGCTGTCCTGCACCGCTACGTTGAGTCGCTCAAGCACCAGGGGGGTGATGTCGTAGGCATCGTTGGTGATCAGTACAGCGGAGTTTTGCCCCTGATTGAGGATGAAGTCGTAGTGGTTCTCCGCCTGCAGCTGCTCCAGTACCTCCTTGACCCGCTCACTGAACTGCTGCTGAATGCGCAGCTGATCTTCCTGGATGCTGGCCAGGGCCACATCGCGCTGCTGCATGATCTCCTGTTCCTTGCGGGCCATGCGCTGCTGCTCGGCCTGGATCTTATTAGGGGCCAGTAAGCCCTGCTGCACCTGATTCTGTAGCCGCTGCACTTCCTTTTGGAAATCGGCCACCCGATTGTTGTGGTTCTGTTCGGCCTTCGTGAAGTTTTCCTCCAGACGGCCCAGCTCGTCCGCTACTACGGTATAGCCGGCCTGTAGACTGTCGACCTTCAC
The DNA here is from genome assembly GCF_965214665.1 of Neolewinella sp. GTDB lineage: Bacteria > Bacteroidota > Bacteroidia > Chitinophagales > Saprospiraceae > Neolewinella. Next base: position 4,505,668 of record NZ_OZ243970.1, read on the forward strand.
GAATACGATGCTGAGGCCCGTTCCATCGGTGCGGGCGGCGGCGGCGGTCGATGAATTAGCGGCAGCCACGGTACCTACCGTACCGGACACCGGCTGCTCGCACCTAAAAAAGCCCAGGCCCACGAGAACTAATGTAGCGATGGGTAGTATTCTAGCGAAGTCGGTCATCCGTATCCTTGAGTTTCCGCAAAAGTACAGCTTTCCCTATGGGACGTGACCGCCTCCTCATCCTTCTGGCCTTTTTCATTATTTACTTCGTCTGGGGGGCCACCTACCTGGCCAACTACTGGGCCATCGACTCCATCCCGGTCTTCTTCATGGGCGGTACCCGCTTTTTCACGGCCGGTCTGCTCATGTACGTTTACACCCTGCTGCGGGGCGACCGCACCTGGCCCCGCCCCACCTACCTCATCAACTCCGGCATCATCGGCATCCTGCTGCTCAGCGTGGGCACGGGGGCCGTAGTATGGGCCCAGCAGTACATCCCTACCTCCACGACCAGTCTCATCATTGCCTTCGAGCCCCTGGTGGTGATGCTAATGATGTGGGGCATCCTGCAGAGCCGTCCCTCCAACAAAGCCTTCCTTGGGGCCTTCATCAGCATCTGCGGTATGAGTTTGCTCATCTCCCAGCCGGTGGCCGTGGGTGGCGGGGCGGAGACCTACAAGGGCCTTATTGCCATTGGTAGCGGCATGCTCTGCTGGGGCTCCGGTATGCTGCTGCGCCAGCGGCTCGACCTCGGGCCCAACCGCGTACGCGCTACCTCCATGCAGATGCTGGTAGCCGGAGTTTTTCTCCTGGTCTCCAGCCCCTTCCTCGACGACTGGTCCGGCTGGTCACCGGCCGCCGTCACCGCCCGGTCTACCTACGCCTGGATGTTTCTAGTCGTCTTCGGCTCCATCATCGCCTTTTCCGCCTTCAACTTCTTACTCGGCAAGGTCAGCGCGGACAAGGTGGCTACCAATACTTACGTCAACCCGGTCGTCGCCGTGCTGCTCGGGGGGCTATTTAATAATGAGGTGATCACCGGGCAGTCGCTGCTGGCGGGGGCGGTGCTGCTGACGGGGGTGTACTTCATTAACTCGGCGAAGGGCTAGCGGGCTTAAGCGGGGGGGCTTAAGCGTCGGACGCTTTAAAGCGTCCAACGCTTCCCCGCTTCCACGCCGCTACCCCATCCGTGCTTCGTAATCCGCATAATCAAACCGCCGCTCCGCCACCACCTCCCCATCCGCATCCACCAGCACGATGGCCGGGTGGGGCACCCCATTAAACATCGTCGACTTCACGGTCGTATAGTGCGCCATATCCTCGAACACCAGCGTATCGCCCACCCGCGCCGGCTGCCGGAAGTAGTAGGTATCGAGGTAATCTCCAGCCAGGCAGCTCATCCCCCCCAGTCGGTATTCGTACGGAAAGCCGTTGGCCGGCTCCGCACTAGCCCCCCGCACCATCGGCCGGTACGGCATCTCCAGCGTATCCGGCATGTGGCAGGTGAAGCTCACGTCCAGCATCAGGGTGGCCGAGCCGTAGTTGTTGACGATATCCAGCACCGTGCACTGTAAATAACCCGTACGCCAAACGTGGGCGCTGCCGGGCTCCATGATCACCTTAAGGTGGGGGTAGCGTGCCCGCAGCTCCTTTAGGGTTTTGATCAATCCCTCTACGTCATAGCCCTCCCGCGTCATCAGGTGGCCCCCGCCGAGGTTGAGCCACTCGATTTGCTCCAGGTAGTGGCCGAACTGCGCCCGGGTGCGCTCGATCAGGGTGGCCGTTGCTGCCGCATCGCTCTCGCAGAGGGTGTGGATGTGTAGACCCTTTAGCCCCTTCGGTGGCCTGGTGGGCAGGTTGGGTAGCGTCTCTCCCAGCCGCCCGTGCGGATTAGAAGGATTGTAGAGCTCCGTCTCCACCGGACTGTACTCCGGGTTCACTCGTAGGCCCACGTTAGTTTCCAGGGCTTCCCACTGCGGCCGGTAGCGCTCTAATTCAGTCAGGGTGTTGAACGTCAGGTGATTCGCCAGCTCCGCCATTTCCCGGAAGTCTTTGGGCGGGTACGCAGGTGCATAGACGTGTGGTTTGCGATCAAAGTGCTTATGGATCAACTTAGCCTCATTCAGGCTACTCGCCGTCGCCCCGGGCAGGTACTCGGCCATCAGCGGGAAGGCGGGCCAGAAGGCAAAGGCTTTTAGCGCTAGGATGATTTCGACGCCGGTCGCTGCGGCTACGTCGGCTACCAGTTCCAGGTTTTTACGGAGTTTGTCTTCTTCGATGATGAAGGCGGGGGTGGGGAGCAAGGCGGGAAAGGAGTTAGGGGTAAAGGGGTTAAGATGGTGCGATGGGATAAAGAAAGGAAGGCGGAATGGGGTGGGGTGGTTCATACTACCACACCCAGTACCGTTAGGTGCTGGCCTCCTTCGTGTACCTCCAACTGCTACACCCCCGACGACGGCTCTGTGTAACACTGTGCAACCCTCCGTGAAGGGGCGCTAGCCCCCTCTGTGGTGAGCCCTCCAACACCCCAAACCCTCCCATACCTTCTAAAACGCCTCCCGCCGCCGCCCCACATTCCACCGCACCCCCACATTGATCAGCGTAGTCTCCAGGTCCCGCACATCCAGTTCCGAGTCCTTGCTCCGCGAGAAGTACTCCGCCTCCACCCACAGGTTGGGCCGCACCTCGTAGCCCGCCCGTAGTTGAATGACGGTGTTGGTGTAGCCGATGCCCTGGCCAATCTCATTGCCGTAGGTCATCTGCCGTAGGTCACTCGACTGGTTAAGGTTTTCACCCACGACCGTAGAATCGATGCCCTCCCCCTGCTCGATCAGGTACAGGCGGCCGTCTAAGTGAAGCCGCGGTAGCGGACGGTAGTCGAAGCCCACTAGGTTTTCCGTAAAGTTGGCGCCCAGGGGATGGGCTAGGGGCATGGCAAAGTGAGTATAGCTACTCAGTCCGTCGTGTGAGAAAATGTACGGCCGGGCTACGTTACGCTCCGCTACTAGGTCGAGCTGGTCGATGCCGAAGGCGTCCACATGCCGCACTCCGATCTGGTACGCCCATTTATTGGCCCACCAGCCTTCGCGCTTGATGAACAGCTCATCGAACACAAATTCATCCAGGATGAACTGCCCGTACACTTCGGTCCGGAAGGGAAAGCGGTACGAGGACGTCAGCCCGATCACTACATTATCCGGGCTACCCACGCTACCCTCTACCGTCCGGTACAGGATGATGGGGTTGAGGTAGGCTAGCTCGAAGCTGTTCTCCCGGTTCAGCACCACGGCCTCAAAAAGGCCCACGAAGAGCCGCTTACCGATGTTGATACTCAGGTGGTGGGCGGCCATGAATTTCTTGGGCAGGGTGGCCGCCGTATTGGTCACGCCCTGCGGCCCGCTGATCAGCTCCGCGAACAGATTGCGGTAGTGCAGCTTCCAAATCCGCCAGTTGATCTCCAGAAACGGGTAGTTGTTGCTGAAGTCACTCAGGAACAGACTGCGCTCCCCGTTGCCGATAAAGTGCTGCCCGTAGCCCAGCCGTACGCCGACGTGGCGGGTGATATCGGCCGACAGGTAGCCCGCCCCGTTCAAAAAGTCGTACTGCCGCTCGATGTTGAAGGCGGCGATGGTCAGCTCGTCCTTCACCAGCCCCGCCCCGGGCAGCGAACCCACGCTGCGGAAGTAATTCCTGATGTAGTTCGGTGCTCCAAACTGGGTATCCAGAATCTCGAAGTGCAGGAAAATCCGGTCGTCGAAGCCCGCCCGCAGCCGCACCCCCCGTTTGTTATACAGGTAGGCCTGCTCGTCGTCCTGCAGCTGGCCGTAGCGTACGTCCAGTACCGGATTCAGCCGGAGGTAGAAGTCCTTGCGGTTGTAGGAAAGGAGATAAGCGGGCGTCTCGTAAAAGGTATTGAATAGGGGCCGGCGCGCTGTCAGGTACAGCGGCGAGGCCTCCGACTCCAGCGCAAAGTCGTCGCCGATGTAAAAAGGGGCCCGGTCGGCATCGTCGGTGGTGACTAGACTCGGCAAACTCAGCCACTCATTGTTGTCGTCGTAGAAGCGTTGCAGTCGGTAACGTTCCACCGTGGACATCTCCGCGCCGTACAGCTCGTCGTAGGTTTTCGCCAATCGGACCAGGTCACCGCGACTGGCCGGACGCAGATTTAGATCCGCCGCCGGAGCCGTAAAGCCCGTAAAGCCGTACTTGATGGACAGCCGCCGCAGGAAATCGTAACCTTCCTCATTGAGGGGCAGGGGAGCGCCCTGGCTATAGAGGAGGGTGCAGACAGAGACGCCTGCTAATAAGAGAATGACGCGTAGCACGGGCGAAAGGTAAGCAGGGCTGGAATAGTGCGGCTAAAGCCACCACTACGCATGCAGCACCTGCTGCCGAGCCGCCAGTACCGCTTCGGTTTCTTCCCGCTCGGGGTCCGGCACGCAGCAATCTACCGGGCACACTGCGGCGCACTGCGGTTCCTCGTGAAAGCCCACGCACTCGGTACACTTATCCGGCACGATGTAGTAAAATTCATCGCTGACCGGCTCCTGGTCCTCGTCCGGGCCGATCACCGCGCCGGTCTCGATCTTGTAGGGCGCGTGGATCGTGGTGCCGTCCGAGATCGTCCACTCCACCCCGCCTTCGTAAATGGCATTGTTGGGGCATTCGGGCTCACAGGCTCCGCAGTTGATGCAATCGTCGGTAATCATAATGGCCATACCGGAAGGGTTTTTAGGGCGGGGACGCGGGATGCAATCCAAATCGAGGGGCAAAGGTATAAACCCCTTACCCGACTACGGGTTGAATGTGACCATTCCTGGCGTAAACGTCCCTACAGGAGCACGCAAATTTGTATAACAACGAAAAAAATATAACATTGACCGCAACGGGGGTGTATAATTAGCCGACATGGAACGATACAGCGACGAAGAACTCAACGAGTTCAAGCAGATTATAAAGGACAACTACCAGCAGGCTAAGAAGGAGCTACAGATGCTGCGCGATCAGGTCAGCGAGTTTTCGGAAAATATCACTGAAGGATTCGGGGCCGACTATACCCAAGACAGCAGCTCCGTCTCCCAACTAGAACTCCTCAACGAGCAGGTACTGCGCAAGCGCGACCAGGTCCAGGACCTACAGAACGCCATGCTGCGCATCAAAAACAAAGTCTACGGCGTCTGCTCGGTGACCGGTAAGCTTATCGACCGTAAGCGCCTCGAAGCGGTGCCCACCACCACGAAGAGTCTCGAGGGCATGAAGCTACAGGCCAGCGGCGTCATGGACGTCACCGCTCAGGACCTCGCCCGCATGGCCAGCGAACGCCGCGAGGGACCCAACAAGGTGATCTCCAAGATCAAAAAACCGCCCCCACCCAAGGCCAAACCCGTGAAGAAGAAACGCAGCCGCCGGCGTAAGCGCCAGGAAGAAGAGGAGGACGACCTGATCTGATCCACCCCGACCCATGGCCCTGATCCTTCCCGTCCGCGGACACACGCCCCAGATCGGTCCCGACTGCTTCCTGGCCGAAAATGCCACAGTAGTCGGTGAGGTCTACATGGGCAGTCAGTGCAGCGTCTGGTTTACCGCCGTCGTACGCGGTGACGTAAACAGTATCACTATCGGCGACCGGGTCAACATCCAGGATGGTGCCTGTATCCACTGCACCTACCAGCGTGCGGCCACTACTATTGGGGACGACGTCAGCATCGGCCACCGCGCCATCGTGCACGGCTGTACGATTCACGATAGTGTCCTGATTGGTATGGGGGCCATCGTGATGGACGATGCCGTGGTGGAAAGTAATGTCATCATTGGGGCCGGGGCGGTCGTACCTGCTGGCATGCGCTGTGTGGCTAATTCGGTCTACGCCGGCATTCCCGCCCGGAAGATCAAGGACCTGGCGCCGGAGCAGCGGGTGGATACTATTGAGCGGATTGCTGGGGCTTACCTTACTTACGCTAGCTGGTACTAGTACAAAGCTGCCTCCGGCAGCGGCAGCAAAATGCAGCCTCTGGCTGCGCTGGGATACTACGAATAGAGGTTGCATCCAGAGTCCGGCTCACCGCCAGTCTAACTCAGGTCGCCGCCAAGGCGGCTCTCGCAGCCGGAGGCTGCTACGTCTACCGCGGCCGGAGGCCGCATTGTACTGCGGCTACCAGCACGAAGGTTGGGTAGATTTTGTACGCCAGCTCAAAATCCATCCCCACCGCCCCCCGCCGCAGCCGCCCCGTAGCTGTCTCGCCCAGCTCCACAAAGAGGTTGCGCTTAAAGTCCAGCTGCCGCCGACCGTAGGCCTTGTACATCGCCTCCTTGGCCGCCCAGATTAGGTGAAGTTGCTCGAGCTCTTCTTTCTCTGTGAGTTGCTTTCGCTCCCCTGCCCCCACAAATTTCGGAGCTAGCTTCACAATACGTGGCACGATCCGCTGCACGTCAATCCCGCACGGCTGGGGGTGGGCCACGGCGGCCGAATAGCCTACTGTGTGACTGATGGAGACGAAGAACTTAGAGTCCGGCAGGTGCGGCTTACCATCTTCATCTTTCACCAGCTCGGCCCGCTCGCGGCGGCCGCTCATTACGTGGAGCAACTGACGGGCGGCTAAAAATTCCCTTCTCCGCTCTTCGCCTTTGATGTATAAAAGTTGGTCCTCTTCCCGGGGGAAAAGCTTGCACTGACCACGCAGCCAGTCCTCCGATTCGGTGATCGACCAGAGGCCCCACTCACCGGGTGGCAGGAGGGAATCGTGAAAAAGCAGGGGCAAGCGAAAGGGGGTTTACAAACGAATGGCGTTGATGCGCGTATCGATGTAATAGTACAGCCCCACCAGAATAACGCATACTGCAACGGCTGCAGCGATGAGCTGTACGTAGGCGGCGAAATAAGGCAACGCAAATCCGACCGCCCAACAGAGAAGAACCAGGAAGAGGTATTTCATTCGGTGGGGTGACGCCGCGGCGCCAGGGCTAGTACACTCCTAAAACCCTGTACCCTAACACCTTGTTCACGTCGACCCATGCTTACCCGCACCCACGTCCGCTCCGGTCACCGCGCCGCCATCTATGATTTACAGCCCGCCGGGGAGGGATTTTATAGCGCCGCGGCCGATGGATTTCTCGTCCACTGGCACCGCCAGGACGTTGACTTCGGCCGCGTCGTCGCCACCGTCGAAAAAGGTAAGTTTCTTAGCCTAGTCGCCACGCCCAACCTCCTCGTCGCTGGCTCCCTCGACGGCGGTGTACACTGGCTCTACCCCGATGCGCCCGACCGCAATAAACACATCGCCCACCACCGCCGGGGCACCTTCTCGCTCTGTCGGGTCGGTGATACCATCTACAGTGGCGGCGGCGACGGCGTGCTCACCCGCTGGTCCCTCGCCCAGGCCCGCAGCCTGGAAAGCCTCCCCGTTTCCGCCAATTCTGTGCGCCGTATCGCCCACGATCCTACCTACGACCGATTAGCCGTGGGGGCCAGCGATGGTACTATTTATCTCCTTGATCAGACTCGCCTCTCCCCTCTAGACACTGCACCCGCGCACCCGCCCTCTGTTTTTGCCCTGGGTTTTTCGCCCGACGGGGAGTACCTCTTCAGTGGGGGACGTGATGCTTCGCTGACCCGCTGGCAGGTGCTCGACGGCCGCCTCACGCCCGCACAGATCGTGAACGCCCACCTTATGACCGTCAATGCCCTGGCCGTCCACCCCAGCGGCGACTACCTGGCCACCGCGAGCCGTGATAAGACCGTGAAACTCTGGCGAACCTCTGACCTAGCCCTCCTCAAAGTCTGCGAGGTGGTGCGGGATAAGGGGCACGTGAACAGCGTAAATGCCATATGCTGGCTGGATGAGGCGACGCTGCTTACTGGGGGGGATGATCGGCGGGTGCTTGAGTGGAGGTTTAGTTATTGAGTCGTTGGGTTTTTTAGTTGTTGCGTTGTGCTACCGCACCGCAACAACCCAACAACTAAATAATTCAACAACTACACATACTCCTCAATCGGCGGACACGTACACACAAAGTTGCGATCCCCGTAGCCGTCATCGACGCGGGCGACGCTCGGCCAGAACTTGAAGCCCTGACGCAGGTATGGCAGCGGGTATGCAGCCTGGCTGCGGCTGTAGGGGTGGGCCCAGTCGTCGGCGGTAAGCTCGGTGACGGTGTGGGGGGCGTTCTGGAGGACGTTATCCGTGGCGTCGACATCCCCGCGGGCAACGGCATCGGCTTCCTCGCGGATGGCGATGAGGGCCTCGCAGAAGCGGTCGAGCTCTTCCTTGGATTCGCTCTCGGTGGGCTCGATCATGACGGTGCCGGCCACGGGCCAGGAGAGGGTGGGGGCGTGGAAGCCGTAGTCGATCAGCCGCTTGGCCAGGTCACCGGCGCTCATCACCGACTTGAAGGGGCGTAGGTCGAGGATGAGCTCGTGGGCGGAGCGGCCGTGCTCACCGGTGAAGAGGACGTCGTAGTGCTCCTCCACGCGGGCCTTGATGTAGTTGGCGTTGAGGATGGCGTACTCGCTGGCTTCCCTGAGTCCCTGCGCGCCGAGCATCTTGATGTAGGCGTAGCTGATCAGGAGGATGCTGGCACTGCCCCAGGGGGCGGAGGCGACGGCGCTGGTGCCCTTTTGTCCGCCGGTGTCCTGGAGGGGGTGGCTGGGTAGGAAGGGGGCCAGCTTTTCGTTGCAGCAGATGGGGCCCATGCCGGGACCGCCGCCGCCGTGGGGGATGGCGAAGGTCTTGTGCAGGTTGAGGTGGCAGACGTCGGCGCCGATCAGGCCGGGGCTGGTGAGGCCGACCTGGGCGTTCATGTTGGCCCCGTCCATGTAGACCAGTCCGCCGTGGGCGTGCACCACCTCGCACATCTCCACCACGCCGGTTTCGAAGACACCGTAGGTGCTGGGGTAGGTAATCATCAGGGCGGCCAGTTTGTCCTGGTGCTTTTCCGTCTTTTCGCGGAGGTCGGCGATGTCGACGTTGCCGGCCGCGTCGCTCTTCACCACCACGACCTGCATTCCGGCCATAACGGCGCTGGCGGGGTTGGTACCGTGGGCGCTTTCGGGGATGATGGCCACGTCGCGATGAGACTCGCCGCGGTTGAGGTGGTAGGCGCGGATGACCATCAGTCCGGCGTACTCGCCACTGGCCCCACTATTGGGCTGCAGGCTACAGGCGGTGAAGCCGGTAATCTCGGCCAGGTCCCGCTCCAGCTCCTGAAACAGCTGCTTATAGCCCTGCGCCTGCTCGATGGGTGCGAAGGGATGGATGTCGGCAAACTCCGGCCAGCTCACCGGGATCAGCTCCGTAGCTGCGTTTAGTTTCATGGTGCAGGAGCCCAGCGGGATCATGCTGTGCATCAGGCTCAGGTCCTTGTTTTCGAGGCGCTTGAGGTAGCGCATCATCTCGGTCTCCGTGCGGTAGTTCGTGAAGTTCGGGTGGGTCAGAAAGGGGGTGGTGCGGCGGAGCGCGGGTGCAATGTGGGTAGCAATGCCCTCTACGCCCCCGTCTTCCGTAAGCTCCGCGCCCCGGTAGTCTAGCTTGGCTTCGAAGATGCGGCAGACGGCCTGCAGGTCAGTAGTAGCTACCGTCTCATCGAAGCTGATACGGATACCGCCCTCGCTGGGGTAAAAGAAGTTATAGCCCTCGGTCTCGGCCCGCTGCCGGATGCCGGCCACCCGTTCGGGACTGGCCTCGATGTGCAGGGTATCGAAGTACTGATCGCCGGCCAGGGTGAAGCCCGCCGCCCGCAGCGTATTGGCCAGGATAACCGTGAAGTGGTGGGTGCGTTTGGCGATGGCGGTGAGCCCCTCGGCGCCGTGGTAGCAGGCGTACATGGCGGCCATGTTGGCCAGCAGGGCCTGGGCGGTGCAGATGTTGGAGGTGGCTTTTTCGCGGCGGATGTGCTGCTCGCGGGTCTGCAGGGCCATGCGTAGGGCGACGTTGCCGTGGCGGTCCTGGCTCACGCCGATGATGCGGCCGGGGATAAGGCGCTTGTAGGTATCCTGCACGGCAAAGTAGGCGGCGTGCGGTCCGCCGAAGCCCATCGGCACCCCGAAGCGCTGGCTGCTGCCCACCACGGCATCGGCCCCCCACTCGCCGGGAGGGGTAAGCAGGGTGAGGGCCAGCAGGTCGGCGGCGACCGTGACGGTGATGTCGGCAGCCTTAGCTTGTTCGGTGACGGAGCGGTAGTCCTCGATACGCCCGTCGGCCCCGGGGTACTGCAGCAGCACACCGAAGACGTGGTCACCGTCGAGCGCAAACTCACTGACCGGACTTACCCGAACCTCGATATCCAGCGGCTCGGCCCGCGTGCGCACGACGGCCAGGGTCTGTGGCAGTACCTGATCGGAGACCAGGAAGACGTTAGCCGGGTCGGACTTCGCCCGCTTATTCTTGTAGCCGTAGAACATCGTCATGGCCTCGGCCGCCGCGGTGCCCTCGTCGAGCAGGCTGGCGTTGGCCACGGGCAGGGCGGTGAGGTCGCTGATAAGGGTCTGGAAGTTGAGTAGGCTCTCCAGCCGACCTTGCGCGATCTCGGCCTGGTAGGGAGTATACTGGGTGTACCAACCGGGGTTGCAGAACAAGTTACGGAGGATGACGCTCGGCGTGATGGTGCCGTAGTAGCCCATACCGACGAAGCTGCGGTAGACCTTATTGCGGTCGGCCAGCCCCCGCAGGTGCTGTAGGTAGTAGTACTCGCTGATCGGCGGATCGACCTTAAGCGGCTCCCGTAGTCGGATAGAATCAGGCACCGTCTGGTTGATCAGCGTAGCGAGCGAATCGACGCCAATGGTCTCCAGCATGGCCTCGGTTTCGGCGGCGGAGGGGCCGATGTGGCGGTGGCTGAACTGGTCGAAACGGGGGGTGAGGGCGTGCATATACAGGGCTTGGGGTAGGGGGTGGCAAAGGTAATGGTTGGGGGGTGGATTGGGTTGTGGGTACCGTTTGATGAAGGCTCTCCTGATTACCTTTAGCACCGTTCACTCCCGGGGCTTACACTGGGGATTTTTAACTCCAGCGAGCGCCCGGTGGTGAGTTTTCAAGATTCGCCGATCATGCCCCACCTATGTTATCTTCTCCTCGCTACCACCCTGCTAACCGCCCAACAACCCGCTCCCCGCCCCGGTTACCTCATTGACGTGGCCGGCACCCGCTCCGAAGTCTACATCCTCGACCGCGACTGGGTCGATAACCCCAGCAGCTTCAGGTACCGCACCGACGCAGCTACCGGCGATTGGCAAACCGCTACGGTATCCGAGGTAAGCGAGTTCGGCTACACCGACGGCTCCCTCCAGTACCGCCGCTTTACCGTAGGTATCGACCGGTCGAGCGAGCAGCCCAAATTGCTCAGCACGGCCGCCGTGCCGCAGTACGTAGAGGCGACGGTCTTTCTGGAGCTACTGGTCGAAGGGCCGGCCGAACTGTACGCCTACACCGAGGGCAACCTGCGTCGCTTCTACTACCGCCGCGGTACCGGTAACCTGCAGCCGCTGGTCAGCCGGGCCTACCGGGTGGGATCGGTGGGCATCCAGCGCGACAACTCCTTCCGCGGTACCCTGCGCCGGGAGCTCAGTTGCGGACCACCCCAGGACGCGCGACTGGCCGAACTCCGCTACGAGCGTGCTCCCCTAGTGCGCTGCTTCACGGCGTATAACGACTGCGTGGGTGGCGCGTCCAGAACCCTCGAACGCCGTACCGCCCGGGGTAGACTGAGTATCGCGCCCCGAATCGGCGTGGAGCGGGGTACCATCATCTTTGGGGAGGTCACTCCCTTCGGCACGACGCTCGCCTCGGAGGTAACCGACTACCGGCCGCGCTACGGACTCGAAGTGGAATACCAACTCCCCTTTGCCAACAACCGCTGGGCGGTATTCGCCGAGGTGGCGCAGCGGAGTGTGCGGGGGCAGCGTACGCGGGGACTGGACCGCAGCATCAACTTTTACTACCAGGCGGTGACCGTACCCCTCGGTATTCGGCGGTACATAGATATCACCGGGGGCAGTAGTGGGTTGTTTGTCGATGCGGTCGTATCGCTGGACGTGCCCTACAAATCAAACTTCACCCTCGTCGGGTCGATCCTCTCCACCGAGGTCACCCCGAGTGCGAACCCGGGCTTCGAGTTCGGACTGGGGCTTAACCTGCGGGATCGCTACCAGCTACAGCTGCGCTACGGCCTGGAGCGGGGGGTGACGGATAATTACCGCAACTACTCTACGGATTATACTACGCTGGGGGTGGTGGGGGCTTATCGGATTGGGGTGCTTTAGCGCTGCCGGAGGCAGCCTTGTACTGACCACCTTTATAATGAATCTACCACACTCAATCACCCCTTACCTTTACCCCATGAACACACGCCCAATCCTCCTAGCCCTACTCCTAGGGATCCTACTCGCCGCCTGCGCCCCACGCCAGAGCTCGACGGCCCCCACCACGTCCGCCGCATCCGGCGCACCCGCCCAACAACTGGGAGGACTGGCCCTGTACACCCTGCGCGATACCATGGCGGTCGACCCCCGCGCCGCCCTGCGCCAGGTCGCCGCCGATGGCTACGCCTACATCGAGGCGGCCGGCTACCAGGATGGAAAGTTCTACGGCATGTCACCCACCGAGTTCAAGGGTTTTCTGAAGGAGGTTGGGCTCAAACCCATGAGCTCCCACAACGGAGGCATCACGATGGAAAATCTAGACCAGACCATCGCCGACGTAAAGGCCGCCGGCTTCGAATACCTGGTGATCCCGGTACCGCCCATGGGGGCCTTTGGCTTCAACGCCGAGGCACGCACGATGGAGATGAAAAAGCCCATGGAGGAGGTGATGGCCGACATCAACACGATCGCCGCGCGCTGCGCCGCCGCCGGACTAAAGTGCCTGTACCACAACCACGACTTCGAGTTCCGGGAAACGGCCCAGGGTGTAGTGCCCATCGAATACTTCCTGGAAAACTCCGACCCCGACGAGCTCAACTTCCAGATGGACCTCTTCTGGGTGACTAAGGCGGATGCCGATCCGCTCGACTACTTTAGCCGCTACCCGGGCCGCTTCCGGGCCTGGCACGTGAAGGATATGGACAGCGAGGGCCGCTTCGCTCCGGTCGGGGAGGGTAGCATTGACTTTGCCCGCATCCTGGCCGAGAAGGCGGAGTCGGGCATGGAGTTTTACCTGGTGGAGCAGGACCAGACCTTTGACGAGACGCCGATGGAGGCCATTGCCATCAGCCACCGGGCGCTGGAGAAATTAGGGTTTAACTAGAGGTAGCGGTCCTCGACGAACTGCTTGACGCGGCTGCGGTAGCTCTCGCTCACCGGCACCTCGGCCTGGCCGATCTTGAGGGCATCGCGCGTCACCTCCTCGATCCAGTCTAGGCCCACGATGTAGGAGTGATGCACCCGCATGAAGCGGTCCTCGGGTAGGGTCTCGACCAGTCCGCGGAGGCTCTGGAGGGTGGTGATCTTGCGCTGTGGGGTGTGGATCCGGACGTAGTCCTTCAGTCCCTCGATGTACTGGATATCCTCCAGCCGGATACGCACGCTCTTGGTGCCGTCCTTGACGAACAGGTAATCCGGCGTGGCCGGTAGCACCGTAGACTCGGTGGTTGGCAAGGTAGCCGGACTGAGTAAACGGTCTACGCACTTCAGGAAGCGCTCGAAGGTGATGGGCTTGAGCAGGTAGTCGGCCACGTCGAGCTCATACCCCTCGATGGCGTAGTCAGAATAGGCCGTGGTGAGCACGACGGCGGGTGGCTCCCTCAGCACCCGGAGCAGGCCGATACCGGTGAGCTCCGGCATCTGCACGTCGAGGAAGAGCACGTCGGGCGGATCGGTCTGCAGCCGTTGCAGCGCGGCCACGGAACTACTCAGGGAGCCGGCCAGGGTGAGGCTGGGCGTACGGTCGATGTACTGCTCCAGCAGGGCGCGGGCCATGGGCTCGTCGTCGACCACCAGGCAGCTCAGCGGAGTCACGCGAGTTGGAGTTGGAGGTCTACGCGGTAGCGGTCCTCGGTCTCGTCGGTGTGCAGCCGGTAGCGGTCGGGGTAGCTGAGCTCCAGGCGGCGGCGGACGTTCTGTAGCCCAATGCCCGACTTTTCGTTCAGGGTTTTGCTGCCCGCGGCCAGCTTGCTGTTGGTGACGCGGTAGTGGCAGCTGCCGGCCTCTACATCGAGGCGCACGGTGATGAAGACGTCCCCTTCGGCCGACCCGCTCACCCCGTGCTTGAAGGCATTTTCGAGAAAGGTGATCAGGATCAGGGGGGCAATGCGCACGCCCTCTACCTCGCCGGCGACCTCGAAGGTGATGGGCACCCGGTCATCGAGGCGCAGCCGCTCCAGGCTCAGGTAGTTTTCGATGTACTCGATCTCGCGGGCCAGCGGCACCAGGGGGTGGTTGGAATCGTAGAGCATGTAGCGCATCATGCCCGAGAGCTTGGCGATCACCTCCGGGGTACGGCTGCTCTCGTTGATGGCCAGGTAGTAGAGGTTGTTGAGGGTATTGAAGAGGAAGTGGGGGTTGATCTGCGCCTTGAGGAACTGTAGCTCGCTGGTCAGCTGCTGGTTTTCGAGCTCCTTGCGGCGGGCCTCCAACTCGAAGTAGTCCTCCACGAAACGGAGCAGGCCCACGCAAACGGTGGCAAAGAAGGCACTCGTGATCACGTTGGCGGCAAAACGGGGACTGTACATCCAGTCGCTCCCCGGAAAGTAGTAGCCCAGGATGAGCTCCTTACCCCACAAAAAAAAGTAGCTGAAGACCACGAAGAGGGGACCGAAGGTGAGCAGGTAGCGCCCCACGGCCTGGTCGCGGATCAGCCGCGGCAGGAAGTAGAAGTAGTTGAGGTAGCTAATGCCGAGCAGCGACAGGACGTGGAAGCTGCCGTCTGACATGATGCGGCCCCAATTCGCCTCCCCGTCCTTACCAAAACCGATGGTGTAGAAGAATAGCGAAGCGTACACGCTCCAGAAGGAGGTGTGTAGGATAAGCTTCTTGTTCCGCTGGAAGAAATCAGTCATCGAGGGAGAATGCCGGAGTCCGGCTAAGGTAACGGATTGTGGCGGGCGGGCGGGGGTTAATCTACCGTTGGGGTGGGATAATCTACCCTTCGCTAGTAATTCAGCTTCTCCAGCCGCGGCACGATCTTACCCTCTCCGAACTTCGGCTCCAGCACGCAGAGGTACCCCTCCCGGGCTGGGTAGAGCCGGAGGTAGTCCGTGTCCTTGAGCGGAATGTATTCCGTGACGAAGCCCTCTCCGTTGAAGACCGTAGCGTTGATGCCCAGGTAGGTCACGCCGTCCTTAGCAAAACTGCGGTCCAGGACGTAGTGGAAGTTACGTGGGCCGAGCTGGTGCGACAGGGCGTGATTGAAGGGGCCGTCGTACATCCGCAGCGTATTGAGCTGCTGAGGATTGGTAAGCGTAGTGGGGAGTACGAAGTTCTGGTGCCGTAGGACGACCAGGTCCAGTAGGTGGCCGGCCGCGTCGAAGGCCACCGCGTAGGGACTGGTGTACATCACGTTACGCCGCTGGGTAGTAAAGGGCTCCAGTACCAGCGAGAACGCTCCCGTGGGCGTGATCAGTCCCACCCGGTACACGAACTCGACCTGGGGCGGCAGCGGCGACAGCCCCTGCTCGCGCAGCTTGGCCCCCACGGCGGCGGGTAGATCGACGGATTTCGTGTCCACGAGCCGATCAGCCTGGTAGGTGAGGATGTCCAGGGTGGGGGGGATGGTAACACGCTTTTCCTGCCGCGCGGGGTGCAGACGGAGTAGCTTATAGCCCGTACCGACGCGGGCCGCCCCGATGAAGGTAGGTGCCTCGGCGGCCCGCTGGGTCTCAACGATCTCGCCGAAGCGGTCCGCCCCGGTAGTTAGGTCCAGGGCGTAAACGGCACTCTGCACCCTGCGGCTGAAGGTTTTAGTGACCAGGTCCCAGACCCGGAGCAGCAGCACCTCCTCGTCCAGGGCGGCTACGGCCAGCCGGATGTCCGTGCTGCTGGCTGCGGGCGAGCCGTAGCGGCGCATCCAGCCCTTATTGTCGCCCTGGGTGACTACCTTCTCCACGACGTAGTTGGTATTGCTGACCGCGCTACCCGGTTGGATCGGAAAGGAGTTGACCACCACGAAGCCGTCGGGGGTGGCGTAGAGCTCGCCGCTGGTCTTTAGGGTCTGTCCCTGTAGGGGATAGGTCGCTACGGTGCGCGCTGACTGGTCCAGCACCTCCACGCGACTGCGCTTACCGGCCACGTCGTGAATGAGCACGCCGAGGTGGGTACCGTTGTAGGCCACGTCCTGTACGTCGGTATCTTCCCCCGGCGGGTAGGTCTTTTCGCCCACCGGCTGTAGGTTGCTACTGTACAGCGATACGGTGAATATGGCGTTCTTCTGCCGCTCGTCCTGCCGGCTGGTGATGCTGTAGTGGCCCACGTTCTGCTGGTCCTGCAGCAGCTCGCCCCACGTCAGCAGTTGATCGGTGATGGGCGGTGCCTCCTGGGCGGTGGCCCGTAGGCAGGTCAGTACACATACAGCTAGGTAAAATAACCTCATCGTTGGGCGGCGTAGGCGGCCGGGTGCGCGTACTGCAGGTAGGCCAGGGTGAATGCTTTGAGTTCCGACTGCCGCATCTGCCGCAGCACCCGCACCACCTGTCGGGAGGCAGCGTCGTGGAAGAATTCCGGCGGCGGCACCGCCTCGTCGAAGTCGTGGGCCTCGGCCGCCCGGTAGACTTCCAGCAGGGCATCGGCACTCAGTCGCCGTAGGGCCGCATCGTCCGGCTGCTGGTGCAACAGGCGCAGGGCGGCCACCAGGGCCAGTCCGTAATCGCGCCCCTGGAAGTGCGCTCTTAGTAGGGCCATATCTACCGTATCCCGCAGACCGTGGGCGTGGCCCGTCTGCAGCGTATCGCCGGCCAGCTGCTCGGTCACGTAGCCCCGCATGCGTTGCTGGCGGTCGGCCAGGGCGGGGTGGGTAAGTAGGCTATCGGTTTCCCAGAAGTAGGCGGGCTTGTCGTCCGCTCCCTCTGCGGCCCCCGCCCCGAACCCGCCGCCGCCGAAGAGCTGGGGCGGGGGAGTAAGCCAGGCTTCCTGCAGGGGAGCGGCCTCGGTGGCGAGTAGCTCCACCAGCTCGTCGCGGCGGCTACTGTCTACCGGCACCCGGCTACCCGCTGCGAGGGCCCGCGCCGCGAAACTGGCCGGATACCCCAGGCGGCTGAAGTACACCAGCGCCAGACTGTCGGCCTGCAGCTCCGCCTCCCGCTGTAGCCGGAAGCCGGCGTAAGTGTGATCGCGTAGGTCCTGGATCAGGTTGCGCTGCCGGCGCTGACTGCGAAACAGGGTGGGCCGACCGAGTTTGCGCAGGGTGGGCGAAACGGCCGCCTGCCGGTCGGCCAGGCCGCGGAGCTTGCTCAGTTGGTGCCGCAGCCGGTCGTGGGCCACCTCGTGGCAGAATACGAACAACAGCTCCTCTTCGGTGCCCAGCTGCCGCAGTAGTCCCAGGTTGATGGTAAACAGCCCCTGCCCCATACTAAAGGCGTTGCTGGTGTAATCTTGGTCGAGGAATACGATGGGGTCTAGGTCCAGTTCGTTGGTCATCACGATGCGGTCGAAGAGTCCCTCCAGGTAGGGCCGCAACGCGCCGTCGAAGAGGTAGGCACTATCACGGATTTCCCGGCGCAGGTAGTCGTCCCGCTCGGTGAGGGCGGTACGTAGGAAATCCCGCCGGGCCACGGGGGTAGCGCCCACCACGGCCGCGGTACGGCGCGTGAGCTCGGCGAAGAGGGCGGTGGTATCGGGGGGCGGAGCGCCCTGCCCACTCAGTACGGTCGTCCAGGCCAGCAGGACCGGCAACCAGCGCAAATAAGTCAATACTCGGAGTTTAATCTGTTATCTAAGCGTCCAACGCCTAAGCTTATTGCCCCCCCTTCTCCGCCCGCCGCTTAGCCCGCCGCTCCTGCCGCAGTTCCTTTTTCGACTTCCCCTCCCCGTCGCGGTTCAGCGCGTCCTGGTAGTCGATGCTGTCGTCGGTGTCGGGGGAAAAGGCCTTGATCCAGGCATTTTTGAAGATATTGGTCACCGTGGGCCAGATCTTCACCTGCGGATCGGTTAGATCACCCTCGAAGGCCACCTCCGTGCCCAGCGTATCGGTCTTCTGGTTGGTAAACAGGAACTTAAAGAAGCCCACGAAGCCCTCCCACACGGTCTGGGTGAAGGAGTCGTCCTTGCCGATCAGCTTACCGTCGGTCAGCAGCGGCTTGATGTAGCCCTTCATAAAACCATCGGCGATGGCTACCTCGCTGAACACCTCGAAGGTGCCGCTCTCAAAGTCGATGCCCACGTACTGCCGCGTCCAGTCGTTGAGGGCCGTGGCGCTGGCCCCCTCCAGGGAGAAGGTCAGGTCTACGTCCGGTACCTCCCTGAGTAGGTTTACCTTACCGTCCAGCTTCACCGCCCCGCCGCCGAAGCTCACGCCGCTGGCCGTGACCGGCGAGGGCAGGGTATTGGGCGCGGCTACGACGTTGCTCAGATTGTCGGCCACCAGCCGTAGTTTGGTAATTTCCAGGTCGATGTTCGGCTCGGCGTTCACCTCTACGTAGGCCAGTTTTCCGTCGATGATCTCCAGGTGGTTAATGTCGATCGGCACCAGGTCGGTCAGCGCCTTAGTCCAGTCGTCGGTGCTGGGGCTTTCCTCCGTCGTTAGGCTTTCCTGGTCCTCCAGCAAATAAATCACCTCGGGGCTCGTCAGGTAGATTTCGCTTACCACCCGCCCCTTGAACAGCGATTTCCACTCCACGCTGATGTCCGTCTGCGGCAGCTTCAGGAAGGGCACCTCGGTGGCCCCGTTCACCACGTTGAGGTACATCCCCTTAATGACGTAGGCGCCGCGCAGCAGGGCGATGTCGATATCGGCCACCTGCCCGTAGTAGCCCGGCAGCTCGGCCAGCGTCTTGTTGACGTAGTTCTTCACTAGCGTCGGCAGGTACAGCCGGAAGGCCACGAGCAGCAGTACCACCACGGCCGGGATAATGAAGCGCTTACGGCGGTAAAACGGACGGTCAGGCATAACCAGTGAACTAGTTAAACTACAACAGGGGGCGGGGCCGCAGGTGCGCACGGCGTGAAACCGACGGCTTACCTCAGCCCGCACTGCCGAATCATGTCACCCATTTTAACACATTTATAAAAATTAAATCGGTTGAATTCTAAAAGCGGAGTATATTTCACCGGTCGTTGACTGTAGCGACCGTCGATCTCACTACAACTTAATCTCCATCATGCAACGAATTTTACTTCTGCTGTTCCTGGCGGGAGGTAGCACGCTGGTAGCTATGTCCTCACCGCTGCCCCTGCCCCCCACCGAATTAGTTCCCATTACCGGTATTATCACCGATGAGAGCGGCGAGCCACTTATCGGCGCTACCGTGCTCCAGGAGGGCACTACTATAGGGACGGTCACCGATTTCGACGGCCGTTTCACCATCGACGTAACGGACGATGATCCCCACCTAGTCGTCACTTACACCGGCTACGAAAGCCAAGTTATCCAGGTAGGTAGCCAGACCGAATTCCAGATTGTCCTGCGGGAAGACTCCCAAACCCTCGACGAGGTGGTCGTGGTGGGCTACGGCATCCAGCGTAAACGCGACGTTACCGCCTCCATCTCCAGCCTGGAGGCAGAGCAGATCACCGAGATTGCCACCCCCAGCGGCGTACAGGCCATGCAGGGGCAGGTCAGTGGAGTGGACATCGTCAGCGGCGGCGGACGGCCGGGTGCCAACCCCACCATTCGCATCCGGGGCCGGCGGTCACTCTCAGCGAGTAATGACCCCCTCTTCGTCATCGACGGTATCCCCCAGACCAGTGGCACCAACGCCATTGCGGACATCAATCCCCAGGACATCGAGTCCATGGAAATACTCAAAGACGCTGCCGGCACGGCCATTTACGGCAGCCGGGGTTCCAACGGGGTGGTCATCGTGACCACCAAGCGGGGCTCCGCCGGTCGTACCATCGTCTCCTACGACGGTTACTACGGCGTGACCAGCGCCCTGAATACCGTGGACATGATGAACGGCGCGGAGTTTGCCGCCCTCAAGCGCGAGAGCCGGCGACTGGGGTGGAACGGTACCATCCCCTCCGATGAGGAGGTCTTTCTCGACCCTACCGAATTGGAAAGTATTGCCGAGGGCAGGAGTACGGATTTTCAGGACCTGGTACTTGACAATGGCAATCAGATGAACCACCAGCTCGGCGTGCGCGGTGGATCAGAGAATACCCAGTTCAATATGTCGCTCGGCTACTTCGACGAGCAGGGCATCATCAGTAATATGGATTTCTCACGCTACACCGCACGGGTGAATCTGGACCAACGCATCGGCAACATCTTCCAGGCCGGTATTTCCTTTACCGCCTCCAACTCGACGCAAAACTTTGGCTCTAACGCCACCATCGGCGAGGCCCTGGCCAACAACCCCCTGGGCGTACCCTACAATGAGGACGGTACGGTCCGTTTCCTACCCACCAACGACGGCATTCGCACCAACCCCCTGGCCGAGATACAGCCCGATGCCTACATTGACGAACGGCGGGTGACGCGCCTTTTCGCCCCTATCTACATTAAAGCGGATATCTTGCCCGGGCTCAATTTCACCTCCACCTTCGGCCCCGACGTGCGCTACTACCGCCGGGGGGAGTTCCGCTCCAGTCTTACGAACGACAACCGTGGCGGCCCCTCGGATGCCGAGATTGAAAATTCTCAGGACTTCGGCTACACCTGGGAAAACCTTATTAACTACAACCGCGACTTTGGCAGCGATCATACGCTGGGATTGACCGGCCTGCAGTCGATTCAGAGTTTCCGCTACGAGGTACAGCGCAATGCGGTACTTAACCTGCCCTACGAGGAGCAGCTGTTCTACAACATTGGCACGGCGGAGGTGAAGGGCGACCTCTCCTCCTTTCTGCAGGAATGGAAGCTCGCCTCCTTCATGGCCCGGGCCAACTACTCCTTTAAGGGTAAGTACCTGTTTCAGGCCAGCATCCGGGCCGATGGTTCTAGCCGACTAGCCGAGGGCAATCAGTGGGACTATTTCCCGGGTATTTCTTTGGGTTGGCGCATCGGAGCGGAGCCTTTCTTACAGGGTGCTACCTTCATTAACGACCTGAAACTACGCGTCAGCTACGGCGAGGTGGGCAATACCGCTATCGACCCCTACAGTACACGGGGAGCTCTACAGCGTACCACCTACGCCTGGGCGGAGAACCCCGCCTTTGGCTTTGCCCTCCGGGATATTCCTAATCCAGAACTTGGCTGGGAGGTCTCCAAAACACTCAACTTCGGACTAGACTTCGATCTGCTCAACGGCCGCTTCAACGGTTCGGTAGAGGTCTTCCGCACCAGCACCGAGAACTTGCTCCTGGCCCGTAACCTACCCCCGACATCCGGTTACGCCAGCGTATTTCAAAACATTGGGGCAACGCAAACCAACGGAGCGGAGCTCACCCTTGGTGCGGCCATTTTCAACAACCCGACCGGCTTTCAGTGGTCAGTAGACTTTAACATCTCACGCTACACCGAGGAGATCACCGAGCTGGCCCTGCGCGATGAGGCGGGTAACCCCATCGACGACGTTGGCAATGGCTGGTTCATTGGCGAGAGTATCACCTCCTTTTTCGACTACCGCAAGATCGGCATCTACCAGGCCGACGAGGTCGACCTAGCCGCTAGCCGCGAGAATAAGGAACCCGGCGAAATCAAAATTGACGACATCAACGGCGACGGCATCATCACGCCCGAGGACCGGGTGATCATCGGCTCCGAGGTGCCGGACTTCCTGGGCGGTATCACCAATCGCTTCGAGTACCGGGGACTGGATCTTTCGGTGTTCTTTTTCTTCCGTCAGGGGCAGACTATTGAGAGCCGATTTCATAATGGCAACAACCTGCTCTTCGGCCGCTACAACAACCTGGACGTCGACTACTGGACCATCGACAACCCCACGAATGCCAATCCCCGGCCCAACGAGAATCAGGAACGGCCACGCAACGTCTCTTCCCTTAGTTACTTCGATGGCAGCTTCGTCAAGCTGCGCAACGTGCAGCTAGGCTACAACCTGCCGGATAACCTCGTTTCCCGACTGGGCATGAGCCGGTTACGGTTCTACGTCTCCGGACAAAATCTCTGGTTCAGCTCCGAATACGATAGCTATGACCCCGAGATCAACGACATCATCCCAAGCACCAAAATTTTTCTGGGCGGCCTGCGCGCTACCTTCTAATCCCCCCGTACCATGAACATTCGACAGTACATCACCCCCCTGTGTGTAGCGATCCTGTGCGGGCTCACTACGGCCTGCGAGAGCTACCTAGAGGAGGAGCTCGTGAGCAACGTCTCCGCCGCCACCTACTATCCTACCCCCGCCGGCTTCGAGGATGCCGTCAAGGCGACTTATTCCTTCACCAAACCATATTACGGCGTAGAGCGAGGATATACGCTGACCGTATTCGGCACCGACACCTACACCAATGGAGCCGACGGAAGCTTCAAGGGGATCAACCTCTACGACGGGCAGCTTAACCCTTCGGACAACTTCATCCGCGATACCTGGGAGGACCTCTACCGCGGCATCAACCAGGCCAACGCCGTAGTCGATCGCTCCGTGAACGTGGAGGGAATCGACGAAGAATTGAGAACAAGTCGAATCGCTGAGGTGCGCTTCCTCCGTGCCCTGTACTACTTCGACCTAGTACGAACCTACGGAGATGTACACCTTACCCTGGAGGAAACCGCCGGCGTCGAGGTAGAGGCTAATCGTACAGCCGCCAGTGAGATATACGCGCAGGCCATCGTGCCCGATCTGGAGTTCGCCATTGCGAACCTACCCGACAGTCAGGATGATTACGGCCGCGCTACCAAGCCCGCCGCCGAGTTTCTCCTAGCTAAGGTGCTCCTTACTCGTAGCTACACCGGTTATGCGGGTGGCGACGATGCGGCACGTGCTGAGGAGCTGTTTACCAATGTGATCGAGAATTACGGCTTCCGGCTGCTTGATAACTACGCCGACCTCTGGGACATCAGCAACGAACGCAACGCCGAGGTCGTCTTCGCCATCCAAAACAGCAAGACGCAGGTCGATGAAGGACTGGATAACAACGGCAATCGCGGTCACCTCTACTTCCTCATGGAATACGACAATCAGCCCGGTCTGACCCGCGATATTGAGAACGGACGGCCCTGGAAGCGTTTCCGCCCCACCCCCTACACCTTCCAGCTTTGGGACCGTTCGATCGACACCCGCTACGATGGCTCCTTCAAGTCCGTTTGGTTCGCGAATAATGCAGGAAGTGTTCCCAAGTACACGGCCGAGGAAGCCGCCGCCGGGTATGGTACCGAGGGGGCAAATAAATTTGGCGTCGGCGATACGGCCTTTTACATCCCCGGCCCCCAACTCGAGGAGGCCTGGACGCAGGAACGGCAGGCCGCTACCCGCTACCAGGTGCTTACCAGCGATGAGTTCACCGAACGGTTATTCCCTACCCTCAGTAAGTGGCTAGACCCCACCCGGCCCAACCGCCAACACACGCAGGGGCAGCGGGACTATGTGCTGATGCGACTAGGCGACGCCTATCTGCTGCGTGCCGAGGCTCGTCTGCGGCAAGGTGACCAGGAAGGTGCCGCCGAGGATATTAACGTCATTCGCGTAAGGGCTGCCGTAGACGGACAAGAAGAGGCTATTCAGATTACGGCGGCCGACGTCAATCTCGATTTTTTGCTCGATGAGCGGGCCCGGGAACTGGTCGGCGAGGGCCACCGCTGGTTCGACCTCACCCGTACGATGACACTGGTAGAACGGGTACGCAAGTATAACGAGCAGGCAGCACCGAACATTCAAGATTACCACACTGTGCGACCTATTCCGCAGACGCAGATCGACCGTACGCTAGGGGGATATCCGCAAAACCCGGGGTACACCTCCTGATCGGTCCCGTTTCATTAGGCCTTGCACCTGCGGCCCGCCGGTGTGCCCCCATGTACCAAGGTCGAGCGGCCTCCGGCCCGAGCAAAGTAGACTTCTCGTCACACGCACTCGGGCCGGAGGCCACTCGACCTTTTTACGTGGTATCGAGCCTGACTTACGCCACCCGGTACTTTATACCCAGCCGCTCGATGCCGTTGATAAAGTCGGTGTCGGCGTCGACGAGGCGCTCGCGGCTGTACATTTTGAGCTTCATGTCCTCCTCGGCGTCGTAGAACACCATGCGGAGTTTTTGCTGCCCCCTGAATTTAGTGCAGAGTGTATCGAGCTCGGCGACCAGCTGGGGGGTGAGGTCGCGCAGGGGAAGTTTGAGGATGATGGCCTCCGTGAGTTCGCGTCCGATGCCTTCGAGGAGTTTTACTTCTGAAATATTGAGGTCCACCTCGTTGTCGTCGCCCCAGCGGCGCTGGCGGTAGTTGGCCCGCACGAAGACGGCCTTACCCTGGTTGAGCACGTGCTTGTACTTCTCGTAATCCTCGCCGAAGAGCTTGAACTCGATGGTATCGTCGAAGTCACTGAGCTCGAAGATACCCCAGCCGTTGCCGTTCTTGCTCACCATGTGGCGGGAGGCGCTGATCATGCCGGCCAGGCGCATGGTGATCTTGCCGTACTTCTCGGGGTTCACCTCGCCGAGGCAGCAGGTGACGTAGTTGTCGATCTCGAGCTTGTAGCCGTCCAGGGGGTGGCCGCTGACGTAGATGCCGGTGACCTCCTTTTCCCGGTTGAGTTTTTCGGGCAGGTTCCACTCCCGGGCCTGGGGGGGCTCGGGCTCGTCGGGCAGAATCTCCTCCTGAATGGCCCCAAAGAGCGAGGTAGCGGCAGAGGCTAGCTGGCTCTGGTAGGCGTTGGCGTACTTAGTGACGTGCTCCAGGTAGCTGTCGTACTTCTCGCTGGGGGCGAAGTACTGCGCCCGGTGGATGGTCTCGAAGCAGTCGAAGCCGCCGGCGTCGGCCAGGGCTTCCAGTACCCGCTTATTGACCGTGCCAGGCTCCACGCACTGCATAAGGTGGAAGACCGAGGTGAAGGGGCCGCAGTCCTTACGGGCGCGTAGAATCTCCTCCACCGGTCCCTCGCCGACGCCCTTCAGCGCGGTAAGCCCGATGCGGATGGCCCCCTTCTTGTTGACGGCGAACTCGGCCTGGCTCTCGTTGATATCGGGGCCCAGTACGGGTACCTCCATGCGGCGGCACTCCTTGAGAAAGAAGGTGAGTTTTTCCTGGTTGGTGCGGTTGTGGCTCAGCACCGAGGCCATGTACTCGGCCGGGTAGTGGGCCTTGAGGTAGGCCGTCTGGTAGGCGACGAAGGCGTAGCAGGTGGAGTGTGACTTATTGAAGGCGTAGGAGGCGAAGGCTTCCCAGTCCTTCCAGATCTTACCGAGCTTATCCTCGGGGTGACCCTTTACCTTACCGCCCTCGATGAAGGCGGGGTACATCTTATCAAGGACGGCCTTTTGCTTTTTGCCCATGGCCTTGCGGAGCACGTCAGCCTCGCCGCGGGAAAAGCCGGCAATTGACTGTGACAACAGCATAATCTGCTCCTGATAGACGTAGATCCCGAAGGTTTCCTTCAAATACTGCTCTTCACCGGCCAGGGTGTACACGATCGGCTTCCGCCCATGCTTCCGATCGATGAACTCAGGGATATACTCCAGCGGGCCGGGACGGTAGAGCGCATTCATCGCGATCAGATCGTCGAAGGTGGTGGGCTGCAGATTTTTCATGTGCTTCTGCATGCCGCCGGACTCGTACTGGAAGATGGCGTTGGTCTCCCCGCGCTGGAAGAGCTCGTAGGTCTTGGCGTCGTCGAGGGGGATGGCGTCGATGTCGATCAGGCCCACCTCGGGGTGGTTCTCGGCGATCATCGTTACGGCGTCCTTGATGATGCTGAGGGTTTTGAGGCCGAGGAAGTCCATCTTAAGCAGGCCGGCCGTCTCCGCTACGGAGTTGTCGAACTGACTGATGTACATGCCGGTGTCCTTATCGGCCGTGACGGGCACGTGGTCGGTCACCGGAGTGGGGGTGATGACCACCCCACAGGCATGGACGCCGGTGTTACGGATACTACCCTCCAGCTTAGAGGCCGTGCGGATAAGCTCGCCAATCTCGTTTTGCTGCTCGGCAAGCTGGCGGAACTGGTAGGCCTTTTCCGTATCGTCGCTGTTGAGCTTGGACTTGAGTTTCGGGTGGATATCCTTGGGGGCAAGTACATCGCGCAGGGTAGCGCCGAGCTGGGCGGGGAAGGACTTAGCCACCTTGTCGACCTCGTGCAGGGGCACGTCCATCACCCGGCCCACGTCGCGTAGGCTGGAGCGGGCCGCCATGGTGCCGTAGGTGATGATCTGGGCCACCTGCTGCTGCCCGTACTTGTCGATCACGTAGTCGATCACCTTCTGGCGGCCTACGTCGTCGAAGTCGATATCGATATCGGGCATCGACACCCGCTCCGGATTCAGGAAGCGCTCGAAGAGCAGGTCGTACTTGATGGGATCGATGTTGGTGATGCCGGTGCAGTAGGCTACCGCCGAGCCGGCCGCCGATCCGCGTCCCGGTCCTACGCTCACGCCCATTTTGCGGGCTGCATCCGTGAAGTCCTGTACGATGAGGAAGTAACCGGGATAGCCCGAGGCCTTGATGACGTCGAGCTCGAAGTCGAGCCGCTCGGTCACCTGAGCGGTGAGCTCGCCGTAGCGCTTTTTCGCGCCCTCGTAGGTGAGGTAGCGGAGGTAATCGTCCTGGGTAGCAAAGCCGATCGGCATCGGGAAGTTGGGCAGCAGCACGTCGCTGGTTAGCTTCAGGTGCTCGATCTTGTCGTGGATCTCCATGGTGTTAGCCACGCTCTCGGGCACGTCACTGAAGAGCTTGGCCATTTCCCGCTGCGACTTGAAGTAGAAGTCCGAGCTCGGAAACTTGAACCGGCTCATATTCTCCATCAGCGAGCCCGTATTGACACACAGCAGGATGTCGTGGGGTAGGTAGTCCTCCTCCTCGACGTAGTGGCTGTCATTAGTGCAGATCACCTTGACGGCGTGCTTCCGGGCCAGCCGCAGTAGCTTCTGATTGATGTCCTCCTGGCTAATACCGAGGTTGTCGATATTGTCCAGCCCGCGGTGGCGCTGGAGTTCGATGTAGTAGTCCTGCCCGAACACGTCGAGCCACCACTTCAACTCCTGTTCGGCTTCCTCGTCCTTGCCCTGCATCAGCAACTGCGGGATGATGGCACCGATGCAGCAGCTACTGGCAATCACCCCCTCGCTGTGCTGGCGGATCAGCTCCTTATCGATGCGGGGGTACTTGCCGTACAGGCCCTCGATGTAGCCCAGACTACAGAGCTTGGCCAGGTTCTGGTAGCCCTGCTTGTTCTTGGCCAGCATCAGTTGGTGGTAGCGTACGTCCTTTTCGCCCCGCGCCCGGCTAAAGGCCTGCACCCGCCGATTTTCGACCACGTAGAATTCGCAACCCACCATCGGCTTCAGTCCCCGCTTATCGGCCTCGGCCACGAACTTGAAGGCCCCGAACATATTGCCGTGGTCGGTCAGCGCCACGCCCTTCTGCCCGTCGGCCTGCGCCTTGTCCATCATCGCGCCGATCTCGGAGGCCCCGTCGAGTAGCGAGTACTGGGTATGGCAGTGCAGGTGGCAGAATTCGGGCATGTGGCGGGCTAATTTTCGGCTACGGCAAGGTAGCTAGAAAACGGCTTTTTCAAACAAAAAGTTATCCACACACCAAGGGGTTAAGGGGTCAAGGGGTTAGGGAGTTAAGGCAGACGACGGAGGCGGGATAGGTAGTACAATGCGGTCTCTCCCGATAGCTATCGGGACGCCAGCAAAATGCAGCCTCTGGCTGCGCTGGCATCCGTTACTGCTTAGCAAAGGGTACCACCGTAATCTCCCGCCCCCGGAGCACCTGAAGCCGATACACCCCACTAGGCAAATCACCCACATCAAACCCCGTACGCAGCTCCCCGGCAGCCTTCTCAACCACCACCTGCCGCACCGCACGACCCATACCATCAACTATCCGCATAGTCACGTACCCCTCATACGCACTAGTAAGCTCCAGCGTTAGCTCGGTGGTGGCTGGATTAGGGTAGACGGCCACATCGGCAGACATCGGAGCACCATAAGCGGCCGGAGCCGGAGTCTGTGGAAAAGAAGGAATACTCGGCGGCCGGGTAGCACAGCCAGCAGCCGGAGCACCCAGGCCAGAAGGCAGGACATCGCTAGCTGACACAATAAGCTTATCCAGGCGGGTGCCGGACTCCCGATTAACCACCGTAACGGTGTGCGGGCCAGCGACCAGGTCGAAGGAGACGGGCTGGCCATCGTCGGTCAACGCGCGCCACTCCAGTCCGCTGGTGCGCAGGGGGCTGCCATCGGATTCCTTCCACAGCTTGATCCAGTCGCCACCGTCGAGGCGGACCCAGAGGGAATTGCTGCCCAAGGTGGGGGCGTCCAGCCGCAGAAAGCCGTAGTAGGTGGTGGGGGCGGTAACGTTGAATGCAAAGATCAGCGCGCGGTCGTCCAGCTCACCCGTAGGCTCGGCCAGGGTGCTGGGGCCGAAAAACACCATGGCCTTGTTGTTGGAAGCCGTCGAACTAATGAGCGGTACCCAGCCCGCGCCCCGCACGGCGCACTCGGCCTCGAAAGCGAAGGTGGGCGGGGCTACGGCGTTGCAGTTCGTGCCGGCCGCGCCAAAGCCCGTGACGGGGGGACGAATGCCGGTGGTGTTGAGGTGCAGCTTGTCGAGCTGCGTACCCGCCTCGCGGAAGGCAAAGTCGATGGTGTTGGTGCCGGCCCGTAGGCTGACCGGTCCGTCGGGGTAGCGCTTCCAGCGGAAACCCTGCCCCTGGCGGAAGCCACGCGACCAGGGGTACCAGTCACCGCCGTTGACGCGCACCCAGTAGGAGTCGCTCTGGCCGCTGGGAGCGTTGACGCGGGCAAAGAGGCTATAGTCGCCCCCGGAAGGATGCTCCAGGGTGAAGCGGACGCGATTGGCCGGCAGGTCGGCAGGCGGGCCGAGCCGGGAGCTCGCGGTGGCCGCGACGGCCTGATCGGCAGCTGCCTGATCGGTGACGATGGTCTCCCAGGCTGTACCGACAGTAGCGCATTCGGCCTCCAACCAGTACTCGGCAATCGGCTCGGGCTCGAAATCGACGCCCTCACAGTTGATGGCCTCGTCACCCAGGCCCGCGGGTAGCTCACCGGTAAGGGTCACGAAGATCTTGTCGAGCTGGGTGCCCTGCTGGCGGATGCGGATGTCGAAGGTGTTAATGCCGGAGCGCAGTCCGGTCAGCCGGTTGGGCGCGGCGATCCACTCGAAGTCCTCCGTAGGAGCGATCACGCCCTCGAAGGTAAACCACTCGCCCTCGTTGACCCGTACCTCGAGGTAGCTCTCGCTGGCCTTCGTGGCGCGTAGCCGACCGTAGACGTTTAGGCTAAGCAGTTCGATGAATGGAATGTCGAGCTCCGGCCCCCGTCCGAAATCGAGGGTACGGCGGAAGGTGCGTAGCTGCGGCTCCTGACCGGGCAGTGGCGCCTGGTAGGCGACGTAGCGGCCGTTGGAGGCCAGGGCGTCCGTGCCCACGAAAAAGTCGGTGCCGCTCAGGTCGAAGCACTCCGGCTCGAGGTAGGCACTGAGGGGCAACTGGGCCAGTAGGAGGGGGGTGGTAACGCAGTAAAGGGCCGCTAGTAGCAGCCACCGGGAGGTAGAGAAATGCACGTATGGTAGGTTTAGGTAGATAACATGAGAGGACTCCCCGGCCAAGAAACGGCTAGGGGTAAGTTCAGCTAAGATACGGAGTTTCTACCTAAAACTATGGGTGCTGGCTACACCCCATCCTCCCGGTCTAAGATATCCTCCAGTTCTTCAATGCGGTCGGGCTCGCCGGTGAGGTAACCGTCGAGGCGCAGGTGCACCAGGCGGCTACTGTCGGCATCGCCGGGGTCAGCCCGTAGCTGCTCAAACTCCTCCTTATGCTCCGCAAAGGCCGGTTGGAGAAACTTGAGGATGGCGGAAGTGATGCCGTTCTCCCGATTTTCGGGGCGACGGAGGCTGGCGACGGTGGCGTTGATGAGGGCTTCGACCATGGGACTTGTGCGTTTCGATTGCGGTTGCACCTGCGTGTACCGCCCGCCCGGACGATATGTTTGCCGGGAACGACCTACTGTTTAACGAAGGGCACCACGGTAGGCTGCTGGCCCTCCAATAACTGTAAGCGGTACATGCCAGCGGGCAGCTCGCTTAGGTCGAGGGTCTGGGTGAGTTGGGTACCCGGCTTGTCGACGGACAGGAGACGCAACTGCCGGCCGGTAAAGTCGGAAATTCGGATGGTGACCGGACCGGTGTACTCGCTCATCCGCTCTAGGGAGAGGGTGGAGCGCGTAGGGTTAGGGTAGACGGATAGGTCCGCGACGGGTAGACGGACTGCAGGACCGAGCGGTAGGCCAGGGAATTCGATCACGGGGGGTGGGGGAGTGCAATTGGGAGCCGATGGGCCCAACCCATCAGGCAGTAGTGCTGCGGAGGACAGGTACACCTTATCCAGCCGGGTACCCGACTCGCGGTTGGCCACCGTGATGGTGTGGGGTCCAACGCCAAGCTCGAAGGAGACGGGCAGGCCCCGGTCGGCGAGAGTACGCCAGGCGAAGCCGTTGGTAAGTAGCGGCGTGCCGTCGACTTCCTGGTTCATCTTGATCCAGTCGCCCTTGTCGATGCGCACCCAGAGGGAGTTACTACCGAGGTCGGGGGCATCCAGCCGGAGGTAGCCGTAGTAGGTCGTGGCCTTGGTCACATCAACCGTGAAGGTGAGGCTATCGGCGGGGCCCGCCGCGGTGGGCGCGTCTACCGAGTTAGGGCCGATATACGTGACGTACTTGCCGCCCGAAACCGTAGGATCCGAGACCGGCCGCCAGCTACCGGCGCGCTGGACGCATTCGGCTTCGAAGGCGAAGCGGGTAGCGGCCTCCCCGACCGGGCTACAGTTAGTAGCTACGGCACCGAAGCCCGTCGGAACCTTGCCGGTCTGATTCAGGTGGAGCTTGTCAAGGCCCGTGCCCGCCTCACGAAAGGCGAAGTCAATGAAGTTAGTGCCTTCCTGCAACGCGATCGGTCCGCTAGGGTAGCTATTCCACTGGTAGCCGGCAGCCTGTCGTATACCGCTGGCCCACCTGGTCCACGGGCCTTCATTGACGCGCACCCAGTAGGAGTCGCTGCCGTTGTCAGGCGCGTCGATGCGTGCGTAGAGGCTATAACTACCCGCCAGGGCCTGCCGTAGGGTAAAGCGGACCCGGTTGGCGGGCACGTCGGCCGGGGGGCTGGCGGTGGCGCTGAGTTCCTGTACTACGACGGACTGGCCCCCCGACACCGGTCCGGCCTGTAGGGTAGTCCAGGCGCTGCCCACGGCGGCGCACTCGGCTTCGAGCCAGAAGGCGTTCCGGGGTTCGGGATCGGGCTCAGTGGGTAGCCCGGTGACCGGAATGGTTAGTTCACTGGTACCCGTGGCCCCAAAGTCATCAGTTACAGTCAGGGTCACGTTGTAGGTGCCGGCCACGAAGGTGACCGTGGGGGTGGGACCGAAGGCGCTACCGCCGTCGTTCCAGGCCCAGGTGTATGATTCGATCAGCCCATCGTCATCGAAGGAATACGTGCCATCGAGGATCACCTCCAGGGGTGCCGTACCACCCTCGGGTAGGGCCTGGGCGATGGCTACGGGGGGTAGGTTCAGTTCTTCGGCGTCACAGTTGGCGGCCGAGGGTCCCGGTCCGGTGGGCTGATTGTCGGTAGAGGTGGTCACAAACAGCTTATCCAACTCAGTGCCGACCGAGATCAGGGCTACATCCAGTAGGTTCGTGCCCTGGGTGAGTCCAGTAATTTGTACGGACGGTTGCCAGGCAAAGGTATCGGCGACGAAGAGGATACTGGGCAGGGTGGTCCACTCCCCGCCGTTGAGGCGTATCTGGAAGTAGTCCACGGCCGGCAAGATGGTCCGTAGCCGGCCGTATACCGATAGCATCAGCGTGGAATCGACCGCCTGGTCTACGGTGATGGGGTAGCGGAGGAAGTCGTCCGCAAGCCCGGTGGGCCCTTCCCCCTCCCCGCGCGGCAGCGTCACGTAGCGGCGGTTGGAGGCGGTGAAGTCGCGGGCCGTGACGTAGCCGGTCCCGTTTAGGGGGGTACATTCAGCTTCGAGCCAGTAGTCGATGGAGGTCTGCGCATAGCCAGTAGTATACATGCTCAGGGAGGCTACCAATAGTAGCCCCAAATGGGTAAAATAAGCCATATAAGGTGGTGTATTGTCCTGGCTAAGGTAAGGGTCTGACGCTCAAATTGTTGCACCTGCGGCCCCGCCGATTTAGTATGCCGATATGTTTATTTAGCCACCTAAACTATGCAGTTTGATGTTTAGCCGCCTATTGCTGCCCCCTGCCGCAGGCAGCCCGCCGCAGGCGCCTCCGTGTCTTACTATTGAACACCTACCTACTTCGTGAACCTCAGTGAAGCCCTTAGTGTCCCTCAGTGGTGAACCCTCTGCCGCTCCTGCCGCAGGCAGCCATCCTACTATGAAGCTCCCCCTCCTCCACCAAGACCCCCACCTCCTAGTCGTCGACAAGCCCGCCGACCTGCTCACCGTCCCCGACCGCCACGACCCCGACCTACCCAACCTCAAGCAGCTCCTCAGTGAGCAGTACGGACCGGTCATCCCCGTGCACCGCCTGGACCGGCCCACCACCGGCCTGCTCGTTTTTGCCCGCACCCCGGAGGCGCACCGGGGGTTGAGTATGCAGTTCGAGGCCCGCGACGTGGAGAAGGTCTATCTGGCCCTGGTCGACGGCGTGCCCGATCCCGACGAGGCCACCATCGACGAGCCCATCGCGCCCCACCCCAGCAAGGTGGGCCAGATGCTGGTCTCGCACCGCGGCGGCAAGTTTGCCCGTACCGACTACAAGGTCATGGAGCGGCTCGGTAAGTTCAGTCTGGTGGGGGTGCAGATCTTTACCGGGCGTACGCACCAGATCCGGGTGCACCTGGCCTACATCGGTCACCCGCTGCTCGTTGATCCGTTCTACGGTAAGCGTAGCGAGTTTTTCCTCTCCGAGCTCAAGGGCCGCCACTACAACAAGGGCAAGCACGAGGAGGAGCGGCCGTTGCTTTCGCGGGTGCCGTTGCATGCCTCGCGCCTCGGCTTCACACATCCGGTGACGGGGGAGTGGCTGCACTTCGCGGCGGAGTTGCCTAAGGATATGCGGGCTATGGTGCGGCAGTTGGGGAAGTGGGGGTAGGGGGGGATTTACAATTTACCGTTTACTATGTACGATTTACGATTTGGCTCCGCTGTTGCGTGGGGGATGGGTTAGCGGGGGCAAAACATAAGCCTGCGTTAGCGGGGGGAGGGGCCCCCGATATAAGCCGGGTGCAGCGATTAGGGTAGAGTGGAGCGTCAAATTTGGGGGTGAATGTTAAAGTTTGGGTGGGTCATACTCCAAAGATTCATATAAAAAGGTCATTATTGCTTGTTTAAGTAGCTGACAGTCAATAATTTGCTAATTATTTAGGCTACGATGATGGCCGTAGTGGACTTTACAGTAGGCTTAGTCGCGCCTGACTCGGTGGGAAGGGATAGCGTATATTAGGCTCACTGCAGTGGTCTACCCGGAAGTGATGGGCTGCGGATTTTTACCTGCCCCCGAACGACACACTCTCCTAATGATCAATATGATATAGCGGCATAAGTGACGCGACAATCTGACTTACACCCGTCCTGGCTGGTGGCTTGGTAGATCGTCTAAAGTAATATACTAAACCTCTGTACGTTCACAAACCACAATATTGAATTATTATGACGGACGTTAAATTATTAAAGGTAATGTTCGTGCTTTGCTATGCTATTGGGTGGCACTTGAATCTAGTCGTAGCACAAGACCCCGTATTTAATGGAGTGGTAACTCTAGATATATATGATTTACCCTACACTCAATTGGTCGATATAGATGCTAACAATGATATTGAAATAGAACTGCAACCTTATCGAACTGATATAACAATGACATTTCACGTTTGCGGAGATTCAATCGTCTACGAAAAACGCTCAGCAAAAAACAGTGAAATATATCGGTCTTATCAGTATAAGAACGTGAGTTTTATCCCTCGCACCTCTGGTGATGATGGTTTTCTAGAGGTGCCTGGAATGAGGTCTATATTCGCAGGGGTTGAAGGTAAACACTGGAAGCCGTACCGGAAAAAGAGAGATGAAAACCCGCTTCGGTTTAGTCATCGACTTATTCATCCGTTCATGAATGACATGGTATGGTACGCCAGGCTAGACGAATCTGAGGTATACCGTAGACAACGAAGAAACGGAGGCATGTTTGAATCAGCCTTCAATCCACGGGGGAAGTATCTTTTTGAAGCTTCTACGCTGGATACGTCTTACGAAATAAAAAAATACACATATGTGAGTGTAGAAAATTATAGCTGTGAACAACTGTTCGAAAAGATGATAATCGGTAAAAGATTGGATTCATTAACTTCAGCAGATCAACAACAGGTGGGCTATTCACCTGATACATCCATAAGTCTTAACCGGGATTTGGGTCAGCTGGAAATTGGGGAAGTTTACGATACGTCGGGAGCAATTATACCTGCTATGGTGCTGCCGGATGCCCCCTATACACTAGTAGAGTTTTATACTGACAACTGTACTGGCTGTATGAAAAAGCTACCTTATTTAGATTCTCTTCGCTCGCGGTTACCGCCAAGTCAATTAGGGATTGTATCGATCCACGTGAGCGGTGAAGATAATTTTGGGGCATGGAGAAAGTTGCTTGATAAACGCCCTGAGCGATGGTTA
The DNA here is from genome assembly GCF_965214665.1 of Neolewinella sp. GTDB lineage: Bacteria > Bacteroidota > Bacteroidia > Chitinophagales > Saprospiraceae > Neolewinella. The sequence goes on from NZ_OZ243970.1 coordinate 4,540,498, forward strand.
AATTACATGACTTTGGCCGAAGATGAAGCGTACTTACAAACTGCCTTCAATTTTCGCATTATGCCTCGTTATGTGCTCGTAGACATCGACGGATATGTAGTCTTACCTTACGCACCTTGGCCAAGTGATAACAGACTGCTTGATGTGCTAGAAAAAATCTATCCAGAGTTAAAACATTAGAGCTTAAGTAGGGCTCCCTCAGAAAGTCTTCGAGCCTAGTGTTTCAGCGGGTTTGCGGGCCGTGCGTATTCCGGTCCACTGCCCCCCTGGGTGTGGAAAACATTCCGGTTCGTTGACCCCCCTAGGTCCGTGGTAGCTCCCGCTTGATCATCCCCAAATTCATCGCTCACCAGCGTAACGAAGATGGGCAAACACAAGCGTATGGATCAGACCATAAAAATTCTCAAGACTTACCAGCACACCCGCTCGATCAAGGGTACGGCACGGCAGTGTCGGGTGTCAAAAAACTCTGTGCGGGGATACCTGCGCCTGGCTAGGGCGCACCATGCCGACCTGGCGGTCGTGTTGGCCCTGCCAACCGAGCAGTTACGGGGCGTTCTCTATCCCGACCAGCTGCGGCCCACGCTCGATCGCCGGGCCGTTTTCGATGCCCAGGTAGACGACTGGATCAGGGAACTGGCCCGCGTTGGGGTTACCAAGCAGCTCCTATACGAAGAGTACAAACGACAGTATCCCGACGGCTACGGCTCTACGCAGTTCTACCTCTACCTGGGCCGCGAGATCGGCCGGCGCGACCTGACCCTGGTGCTGAGCCACGTTCCCGGCCAGAAGCTCCAACTCGACTTTACCGGCAAGACCCTCCTGCCCTGGGTTGATCCCCGGACGGGCGAGGTCCGCCAGGCTCAGGTGCTGCTGGCCGTAATGCCCCACTCACAGCACACCTTTGCTATCGCCCTGACGAGTCAGTGTACGGCCGACTTCGTTCACGGCATCAACGACGCACTGCGCTTTTTCGGTGGTGTTCCCCAGGTTATTTTGTCGGATAACCTTAAGGCCTTCGTCATCAAAGCGGACCGTTATGATCCCGACTTCAACGATGTTTGCGTCCAGCTGGCCAATCATTACCGGGTCGATCTCCAGGCCGCCCGACCGCGCAGGCCAAAGGATAAGGCCAGCGTCGAAAACGCGGTACGTATTGCTTACACCCGGCTGTTCGCCCCCCTGCGCGACCGCACCTTCCACAGCCTCGAACAGCTCAACGGCGGACTGGGCGAGCAACTCGCCGAGCACCAGAATATCGACTTCCAGGCACGGCCCGGTACCCGCCTATCCTGCTTTACGGAGCACGAACTGCCGCTGCTGCGGCCGCTGCCGACAGGCCCGTTCCTGCTCAAAAAGACGGTCCGGGCCAAGGTGCAGCGTACCTACCACGTCATGCTGGGCGAACGCAAAAACTTCTACTCCGTGCCCTTCCAGCACGTTGGTCAGACGGCCACGGTGGTTTATAGCCGCACCACAGTCGAGATCTTCATCGGTACCGACCGGGTAGCCACCCACGCCCGGCTCCACGCCGCCGACCGTTACCGCTACCAGACCGACGCCGAACACCTACCCAAAAATCACGCCGAGTGGCGTAAAACGGAGGGTTACGATGCGGCCTACTTCCGTTCCTGGGCCCGTAAAATCGGTCCGGCTACCGAGTGGGCCATCGGCCAGATCCTACTGACCAAGATCCACGAAGCGCAGACCTACCGGGCCTGTGGCGGCACCCTCGCCCTGGCCAAAAAGTACGGCGACGACCGGCTGGAGAACGCCGCACTCCGCTGCCAGACCGCCGGCAAGGCGACCTACGGGATGCTACGCAATATCCTGGCTAAGGGCCTCGACCGGCAGACGACCACGGAACAAACCGATCTTTTCACCCCGCCGGCCCACGATAATATCCGTGGCCCGCAAAACTATACTTAACCTCTCTATCATGACTACAGCTTCTCTATCTACTCTACGCGACCTCAAACTGGGCGGAATGGCTTCGGCTTACGAGGCCGTCCTAGCCACCCCGCTGGACCAGCACCCCGAAGCCCCCACGAACTCATCGCCCGCCTCGTCGACGCCGAGCGCCAGAACCGCCAGCGTCGCCGCATGGACCACGAAGTAGCCGCGTAGCGAAATGAACCTGCGCTTGAGCAAACTTCGCTACGCCGTCACCCTCCAGGACGTCGACGGCGGCCCCCAGCGTAATCTCTCCAAACAGCAGCTCGCCGTGCTGGGTGATGTAGCCTGGATCGGTCGGGGTGAGAACGTCCTCATCACCGGTGCCACCGGCTGCGGCAAGTCCCACCTGGCCTGACTTATTTGTGGGACCCTTAACCCACAAAACGTTCGGTAACCACGCCTGCACGATGGGCCTGCGCACCTTGTACTTTAATATGAATCGCCTGTGCGAGCAGATCGCCGTGGCTAAGGCCAGCGTCGTTACGGGTAGGGCTCCGTAACGTAAGCCGTCATTAAGTGGCTCGACCGACTCAAAAAAGCCCGCTTACTGATCCTCGACGACTTCGGCCTGCAAGCCATCACCCACCCCGTCAAGCTGCTCTTGCTCCAGATCCTCGAGGACCGCTACGAGCGGGCCGGCACCGTTATCGTCTCCCAGCTCCCCGTCGCCCAGTGGCACGCCTACCTCGACGAACCCACCGTGGCCGATGCCATCCTCGATCGGCTCCTGCCCAAGGCTCACCGCATTGAACTGAGCGGAAAAAGCTTGCGTAAACGGCCCGAACACTTATCTTTATAATCTATTATCTGCGCGAGTTATCCACAGGGGGGGGGTCAAAGGTGCGAAAGGAGGGGGTCAGTTGCTCCGGAATAGGCAAATATGGGTGCTGTAAATTCTGCCCGTCACGTCAACCAGAATATGCCGCTTGCGACCGTTCACTGTCTTATTGCCGTCTACGCCCCGGTGTTCGTAAATCATCGGCGCGAGTTTAATGCTTTGTGAGTCGGCCAAAGCCAGTGTGGGCGAGGCTTTGCGGTCTTTGAGCTGGCGTTCTAGGCGATTAAAGGCGGCGTTCATTCTCTTGATGGCACCATTCTTTTTCCACTTATCGAAGTAGTAGTAGACGGCTTGCCAATCGGGAAACATCTCGCGCGGAAGGTTACGCCACTGGGTGCCCGTGCGCACGATGTAAAAAATAGCGTCGAGCACGTCGCGTAAATTTAATTTGCGTTTTCTTTGCCAGTCCACGTAATCTTTCATAAGTTCCCACTGGTTGTCGGTGAGGCGAGTCCAATTCGTCTGCATATCTTGTTCAGTTTAGTACCTAATAAGATACGCCGACAACCACTTTTATCCAAAATTTTGGGGCTCAGGAAAACTCCCAACATGCTCTAACATCTATAATTATATCACGATGATTAGCTATTTACTAAAAAAATTAACATGGTTCAGTATGGTTGCCTTTCTGTTGACACATACATCAATAGCACAAGATTCAATCTTCAACGGTGTGATAACTGTAGAAATATACAATCTACCCTACAGTAAGGTGCACACTATAGATCCTACGATTACTAACGAAGTCCCTCTACAGCCCTACCATACCGGTTCGACGCTGACCTATCACGTGTGTGGAGATACTATCTTCTCAGAGGAGCGGTCAGTAAAGAATAGCGATGTGTACCGTAAACATCAGTACGGTAACTCATCGCTCATACTTAATATAGAAGACAGTACCTTCTTTAAGGTAAAGAATCTGCGATCTTTTGAATATGGTGTTACAGCTAATGACTGGAAGCCGTACAGAAAAAAATTAAGTAAAAATCCACTTGGTTTCAACTACAGGCTTATTCATCCATTCATGCAGGAGGCTGTCAGTTTAGCGAAAATTGACGAGACCGTAATATACCGTCAGCAAAGAGACTATGGAGGAAGGTTTGAAGTTGCCTTTAACCCGCGAGGGGTGTATTCTATCACAGCTTTGGAACAAGATACGTTCTATGTAGTAGAACAGTATACCTATTCTAACCCGGCGAATCATAGCTGTAGTGAATTTTTCGAAGGCATCGAAGTTGAGCAAGATATAGGGGAATTAGGCTCTCAAGAAATAGATTATGCTCCGGACACTATTCTTAACTTTGATGGGGACTTCGGAAAAATGAACGTTGGTGAGGTATATGATACTTCAGGAGCGATCATGCCTGATATTACAATTTCAGAAGCAACCTACACACTGGTAGAATTTTATACTGATGAATGCATTGGTTGTGTCAAAAAATTACCTTATTTAGATTCGATTCGCTCTCTCCTAGCAACAAGTCAATTAGGAATTATCTCCATTTACGTTACCAATAATCAGGATATTTACCAATGGAAAGATTTGCTGGATAGCCGCCCAAAGCGTTGGTCAAATTATATGGCTTTAGCACCAGTTAATTCTTATCTAAATGTCGCTTTCAATTTTCGTATTTTGCCCCGGTATGTCATTGTCGATGCCGGAGGCATGATTGTATTACCATATTCACCCTGGCCCGGTGACAGACGACTATTAGATATCTTAACTCAATTGTATCCCGAGTTAAAGGAATAGGCAGTATATCAGATGTAAGGCTAGGATGGTAGGTTCTTTCGCCACAATGGATAGCTTAATCCCCCCGGCACCCGCGGCCCCGCCCCTATCTTCCGGTACATCCCAACCACCCACAAACCACTCCTGCAAGCAAGCAAAGCACATGCAGACCTCCCCAATCGCCCAATAAGCAAGCACTTTCTGTTTACTTGCGCAGCCTGTCTACTCCTGGGCTAGGCCTTCAGGCCAATGCGCAGCACACCATCGTAGTCACCACTACTGATCAGGGGACCGCCGACCCCCCCCCTCCCTCAATTACGATATCGACACCTCCAGTGCGCTAGAACTGGGCTATACCTACCAGCGGTGGAATACGGAGTCGGCCATCGACCAGCAAGATCGCTTTCAAACCTTCACGGGGAGTAACCTTACCGTATTTACCGAAAATGTAGACGATGCTACACTGAACGAAGAGGTTTATACGGCATCCTACGTGAAATCGTTCCGGGAAAACTCACGAAAACTGAGCGTCTTCTTCTCGCACAGTACGGAGGAAGAGGATAACCTCACCCGCTTTAACACGGAGGACGTCGCTATCGCGGAAACTCCCCTTACCCTCAGCATCTCGCGCGACGACGAGCAACAACGCGAACGGGTCAATCTGCTCAGGGCGCAGTTCGATACTCCATTCGGTAGCCTACCGGGAAAGGCCCTGTTGGGTATGCAGTCGACCTGGGTGAACTACACCACGCTACAGCAGCTAGCGTACTACCGGGAGGCGCTACAGACGGGGGCAAATGCCTTTACCATCGACCAAACCATACACGCTCTCTACCTACTGTACGAGAAAGAGGCGGGCGAACTGAAGTGGAAGATCGGCGTCCGGGCAGAATCCTACCAACACGACGGGGTGCAACGCCTGGGAGATTCCCTGATCGAGGACCGGTACCTGAATGTGTTTCCGAGCGTCCAGCTGAGTCAGTCGCTAGGGGAGGTGAGCACCCTATCGGGAAGCTACAGTTACCGGATCGACCGGCCGATCTTTCGTCAGATCAACCCCTACCTCTCCTTCGATGACCCCCTCAATGTACGCACCGGCAATCCGTTCTTGCAGCCGCAGTTCGCCCACCGCGTCGAGCTATCCTACCAGGCGCAGTTTCCCAACGATAAGGTGGCTGTTTCCGTGTTCGGGCACCAGATCAACAACACCATCCAGCGTATCGCCGCCGAGCAGGGCGATCGGGTGCTGCTTACGTACACCAACATCGGAACGAACCGGCGCGTAGGTGCTACGCTATTCTACGGGACTAGTCCTACTGCCTGGCTACAGCTCAATCAGTCCGCGGCGGTATACCACGACGCCTTCCGTGACCCCCGTGAAGCCCTACTGCGCTTCTCCTCCAATACCACCTACAATGCGCGGCTAGAACAGGTGGTCAGTCTGAAATCCGGCTGGAAGCTTCAACTCCAGGAGTACTATTATGCCCCCGCCCGGGGTATTCAGGAGACCAAACCCCACCGCTTCTACGCGAACCTGGCGATCCGCAAAACCAGTAAGGACAAACGCCTGAGCGTCAGTCTCCAGGCCACGGACGTATTCGGTACGCAAAACATCATCGAAACTACCATCACACCGGACCTGGAACTAAGACGGGAACTAGTGTACCAGTTTCAGCGCGTGGGCGTGAACGTGTCGTATAAGCTGATGGAGTAGTTCGACCGATACCGCACCTGCGGCCCCGCCCCGCCCCCCGATTCGCTATCTTATCGCACCCGCCTGCACCTAAGGTGGCCTGCCACTACGAAACCGATCGGCCGATGCTACCGCGCTACCTTCTATTCCTCTGCCTCACTGTATCCGCTGCCGTGAGTGCGCAGCCCGATCTCAACCTCAGTTTTGAATCTTCGGGGAAGAATGGCTCCGGGGTAGCTGGCTGGTCCGTGGGGGGTGGCGACTACGCGAGTGCCCGCGATACTAGCGAATACACCTCTGGCTCCGCCAGTCTGCGCTTTACGGCTAAGACCGGACGGTCGGACTCCGCCTTTGCCTTTCTGTCAACTGAACTTCCGTTACAATTAGCTGTGGGTCGAACGCTAGAGCTGCGTGCGGACATAAAAGCGGAAACGATAGAAGGTGGATACGCCGGACTGTGGGTCCGTGCCGATAAGGGAAGCGCGGTGGCAGCATTCATAAATTCTGCAGGAGCCTTTCAGGAGGGACAGCAATCCGCGCCTCCCACCGGCACTACCGACTGGACTTCAGTAGCTGTGCGGATCGACGTGCCCCCGGACGCTACCGACGTCGCAATCGGTGGTCTGCACGTCGGTACTGGCAGCGCGTGGTTTGATAATGTGGCCGTCTATCTGGACGGCGAGCCCTATCTGTCGACCGCCGAACGGCCCCGGGAGCCCCTCACTAGCCCCCTCGGTCCCCAACGCCCCGAGGTCGAGTGGCTGCGCCAGTACGTGCACCCCCTGGCCTCCGTGGATCCCGGGTACGAAGACAGCAGTGACCTCGAAGCCTTTGGCCGGGCCGTCGGTACCAGCGACCTGGTTGGACTGGGCGAGAGCAGTCACGGCTCCCGGGAAATCTTCCAGCTTAAGGACCGCCTGTTTCGCTACCTCAACCGGGAGCGCGGCTTCGGAACTTTCGCACTGGAAGCTAGTATGGTCCCCTGTTTCGAGGCGAATGAATACGTGCGGGAAGGAGTCGGTAGTCCCCGAGCGATACTCGATGGCCTGGGCTTCTGGACCTGGAGGACCGAGGAGCTGATCGAGTTACTGGAGGGCATGCACGCCGCCGCCCGGGACCGCCCGGTGCGCTTCACTGGCTTCGATATGCAAGATTACCGTCCCGCTTATGCCGAGCTGGAGGCCGCACTAGCCGATGATCCCAATTGGGACAGCCGCCTACTGCAACTGCGCAGCACCCTGGACATCGTCCGCTTCGAGAAGCACACGGACTACCGTACCGTCATTTCCGAGCGGCACCGGGGTATCTTCGACCGCATCTTTGGCGAACTGCGCCCCGCCGTCGATTCACTGGCTACTACGCAGCACGAGCGGCAGTGGCTACAGCAAATGGTCACGCTGCTCGAGCAGTTTACCACTCCGGGTGACCACGCGGTACGGGACCGTGCCATGGCCGACAACGTCAGCTGGATACATGATTACTTCCCCGGTAGCAAGCTGGTCCTCTGGGCGCACAACGAGCACGTCACCACCCGGACTGCCGCCATGGGCCACCACCTCCGCCAGACCCACGGACCCGACTACCTCTCAGTAGGCTTTACCTTCTACTCAGGGAGTTACACCGCTAGCGGTCCCGAGACTTTAGGTCCCTATCCGGCAGAGCAGGCTTATCCCAGGACCCTGGAGTACCTACTGGCGGCGATCGAGGAACCCCTATTTTTTCTCGACCTACGTGCGCTGCGCCGCGATACCTCTCCCTACGCCAGCTGGCTGCACCAGCCCCAGGGCTTCCGTCAGGTAGGCACTATAAAACCTACTTTGGAATTTGGTTTGGTGGACGTATTGGCAGACTACGACATACTGATCTTCGTACGGGAGTCTACCCCGACGGCCTTTTTTAGGTAGGGCTGGGGAGAGGAAAATTAGGGCTGTACAAAACAGTGCAGACCCCTTACAACCCAAACCGCAACCCCACCACCGGCGTGTAATACGAAGTAAGCCGTACCCCCCGCGGCTCCTTAGTTTGCACATCGATGGGCAGCGAAAAAGTGAGCGTACCCGGACCGTAAGCCTCGATCAACCGGGCGGTACTGAACATGGTCGAGGGGGATCGCATCGCAATAAATTGCCGCCCCTTACTGAACGACCACCGGCCGCGCTGCACCACCCGATCGCCCGAAAATAGCGTATACCTCCCGTCGTCGGTAAACTCAAAATCTATGTGCGGCAGCTCCCCGTGGGTCACCAATCTACCCGTGCCCTCCCCGTTCAGATCAACGTACTGAATGCCGATGGAGTCCGGTTCGGGCGGCGGCGACGATACCGTGATCTGACCCGCGTTGAGGAGGTGAAGTAAGTTGGCGGTTGGCACCGAATCCGGGACAAGGGAAGGGTAGGGGTATCCAAGCACCGGCCCCTCCACCCGGTTTTCCTGCCCGCGTAGGATATGCGCCTGTACCTGTCCGGACGGACTCTCAGAAACCAGTAGCCTATCCCCGCCGCTCCCAGGGCGGTGCCGTTCACCGGGTACTGGCATGGGGAGTGTTATACCCGCCCCAAACCCCATCGGGAAGCCCACCCTCACATCGGCCCTACGCGGGTCGGACGCAGGTGGTACCGCCGTTAGTTCCACGGTTTTCATGCTGCTGGCTTGTCCATTTCGCTCCACTTCTACCTCCACGACGTACAGCATATAGTCCGTCCCCTCAAGGGTGATCGCGTACACCTCGTCGGCGGTCGCGGCGGAGAGATCCCGGTAGGCCAGGGGCTCCGTAATCCGGTACTGCTGCTGCACATCATCCCCCTCTTCCGACCGGACCACTAGCTGCAACGTACTGTCAGTCACTCCGTCATAGGTCACATATAACGTATCCGCAAACCGCGCCGCCGTATCGGCCGCATACGCACGAAGACGCTTCTCGTAACCAGTAAACGGATTAAACAGCTGCACCGAATCACCGTCGAACCGCAACCGATACCCCGGGTAGCTTTCGTAACTGTTCCAAACGCCGTAGGGCTGCCCGGTTACCATCAGGTACTCCTGGTCGTTCATCCCGGCACTACCACCGTCGTCTTCGGGGGCGGGGCCGCAGGTGCAGAGTAAGAGGCTGGTGGCAGTGAAGAGGAGGGCTAGGCGCATAGCTTGAAGGCTTAAGTTACCGAACTTTTGACTATTAGAGTAGTGGCTCGTTTACGTCTATTAGCGCAGCCGGAGGCTGCATTTTTCTACCGTCCCGATAGCTATCGGGAGTGGCAGCATTGTACTGCCCGGTATTCCCTATCTTACGGTAAACCTACCGTCCCCCCGTGTACCCGCTGCACCTCGTCCTGCTGTTGCTAAGTGCCGCCTGCCTACGTAGTCAAACCACCGCCGTAGACTGGTTCCTAGACTACAACCCCCAGGTGACCGCCGCCGAGGACGCCCTATTACACCGCGACCCCCACACCGCTCTTCACTACTACCAGCTGGCCTTTGCCGCGCCCGCCGACCCCCACACCCACGACCTGTACAATGCCGCCCTGGCCGCCCGCGCCGCCGACCGGCCCGCACTACTGCGACAGTACCTAGGGAAGCTGGCCCAGCTGGGCATCCCCGTAGCCTACTTTGACCGCCACCGTATGGACCTCGATCACCCCCAACTGGACTGGTACGCCCTGCGCGGTGAGTTGCTACAGTACCAGACGCAGCACGAACAAACCTTCGACGCTGAGCTAATCGCCTGCTACGAGCGGGTCGCCTACCGTGACGTGGTAATTCGCACTGCCAATCCGCCCGGGGAGGTGCGCCAGACGCAGGACTCCCTCAATATGGTGGGCCTGACCGACTGCATCGCTACCTACGGCTTTCCGGGGCAGCGGCACCTGCGCCGTAGCGACCCGATGCAGGAAAACTACCCCTACTACCTACCCCTCCTCCACGAGCTCGAACGCGTCAACAGCACCGGCAATGACCGCTTCGGCTTCCTGCCGCTGCTGGAGTACCTGGCCCGCCGGGGCACCATCGAGACCGCCACCTATATGGACCTGCTTAGCACTCAGCACGCTAGGTTAGGCGGTCCTGGTGGCTACGGGACTACCTCGGTCGTACTGCTACAGGATGGCACTAATGACCTCTACCGCATCGTCTACCCGCCGGCCACCGTAGCCGAGTACGAGGACCGGCGCAGTCAGCTCGGCGTTCGGTCGTTCCGCAAGCAGGCACAACTGCTGATCGATCTATATACTGGCGCGCTTGGGGTGTTTCCCTACCGTATTCCGCGCCACAGTAAACTCGTAGCCTACCCCCTAGAGGTAGCGGATGTGCTGCGGCTGGAGCGGGTGGGGGTGGTGGAGGCCAAGCGGTAGGTGACCCCTCTCGCAGCACCGCTAGGTGCTGGCCTCTGTTGCTTACACCAGGGGCCCCTTCCCCTGCTGACGCACCCCCACCCGCCTCCGTGCGTACTCCGTGAAGCCCTCCGTGTGGCCCCGCCAGGGGACTCTGTGGTGAACCCTCCAACATTTTGCCGCTCAGCATCCTAAAAATAAGTATCCACCGCAAAGGCAAACTGCTCAATAAAGATCCGCTTAAAGGGAGTAATATTATTCCGCTCATAAAACACCAGCATCGCCTTTTTTATACTCCACCGAGTCCACCGTACGAAAAGACAACGGACGGTGCTCCGCGGCGATCAGCAGCGCATTACTCACGAGCCGACCCGGATCCACAGCCGCGTGAATCTCCGAAGAGGACAAAGCACCCTGCCGGGAAAGCAGGACCAATATTTCTTCTTCCATAGCTGACTTGTCTTTCCAATTTTATCTGCCAAATTTACCCTGTATATCCGACAAATCGGAACCAATTTGTCCAATAACAACCATCGGTCCTGTCAGATAAATTCTCCCTCCAATCACCTTTGCACCCGCGGCCCCGCCGTGCAGCTCTTGCTGGATGCCTTTCCGCTGGGCGACAGCCTGGCCTTTAACTCCGCCACCTTCCTGGACGTGTACGCGACCCGGCTGACCGTCGCACGCTTAAACTGGTCTGTCGCGACGTGTTGGCCGAGCTACGGGCGGGGCCGCAGGTGCAACAGACGAAGAACTACAACATTGACGTTTAGGGGTTGCAAGGATATACATTGTGGTCTAACTTGCTCCCAAACCCTACTAAACAGCATTTTATGTGCACCTCTACCCGTCTATGCGGCGCTACGCTGCGTTGCTCCCTCACCTTCTTCGCCCTTGTCCTATACGCTGGCACCTGCGTGCGCGCCCAAACCATCTTCGACGATGACTTCGACCGCCAGGAGCTCGGGGCATTCTGGGACGGCAATGAAGGATGGACGATCCGCGATGGGCAGGCCTATAACGGTACCGACAATAATGGGGCGCTGCTCACTACCGTGCAATCCTTCGGAGCTACGAGCTACGTGCTGGAAACCGAAGTATCCAACCTGGTCGGCGGATACCAACGGGCGTACTACCTGCTGTTCGGGCAGCAGGATGAGGGCGGTACTCCAACCTACGTAGTCCGCTACGATCCACTGGGGGGTGGCTCCCTGGTCCTGGGTGAGGCCACCGATAACTACCTCTACCCCGAAATCCTGGATAAGGCGATCATTAATCTGGACCCGGAACTGGCCCACACTATACGGGTAGCCAAGTACGAGAACGGCCTCATCCAGGTATACGTAGCGGATAAAACCGGCTATCCCATCGTACCTACCCTGGAGGCGATCAGTACGACCCACCCTACGCTGAGCAGGGTGAGCTGGGGCAATGCTACCCAGACTGCCGGCGAGGAATTTTTCGTAGACTACCTACGCGCCACGGTGCCCGAGGTACAGAAGACCGCGCCGGAAAAACCCGCGGGCGACGAACTGGTGGAGGCCATCCTAGCCGACAGTGATAACGCCTACGAACTCAGCCGCCTGACCGAGGGGGAAACCTTCTACACCGACCGGCCCTATACGCTGACGAGCGTGCCTGACTTTCTGGAGGGTGCTCGATTTATCAAAACGGCTAACGACGATAAGGTCCGCGCCGACGGAAGCCTGCTGTCCGTATACCTGAGTGGAAGCGCCATTGCGTACGTGGCCTATGACCCCCGGGGCACCGTACTGCCCAATTGGTTGAGCAGCTGGACTAAAACCGACGAGGTGATCGGCACCACTGACCCGGGGTCTGACTACTTCGAGGTGTATACTAAGTTGGTCCCCTTTTCCATATTTGGTCCCTCGCGGTACCGCCTCACGCTGGGGGCGGCACTGGCAGCGCCGGCGGTGGGGTCCAATATGAACTACATCGTTGCTCTGGTACCTTACGCAGGCAGCACGCGCTACGAGGCCGAGGAGGCTACGCTAAGTGGCGTGCGCCCGGCCACGAACCATACCGGCTTTAGTGGGGCGGGCTTTGCCGACTACATTAATCCCACGCAGGATTACATTGAATGGACCATCGACGTGCCGGCCACCAGTCCGTATAACCTGTCTGCCACCTACGCCAACGGGAGTACCGCCCCCCGCGATCTGCAGGTGTACGTCGATGGGCAGCTACAGAGCACGACAACCTTTACGCTTACCGGGGGGTGGAACAATTGGTCCTACCGAACACTGGGAGGTTCCGTACTACTCAGTGCGGGTGAACACCGTATCCGGCTGACGGCCGCCGGCAGTAGTGGACCCAACGTGGACTACTTGGAGCTTTCGCCGACATCTGTTTATACCCCTCCGACGGCGACTAGTGTTTCGCTGACGGTGGTGGCGCCGCCCCCACCGCCTGCCCTCTATACTGCTCCGACTCCGGAGGTTACCGTCAGTGTGTATCCCAATCCTACCGTAGATGCGGTCACGTTTGAGTGGGGGGGCGACCTGGACGCCTCCGATCTGCGCGTTGTAGACCTGCAGGGGCGGGAGGTGTACCGGCGTGCGGTGGGTACTCGGTCAGCGCGCGGTGTGGGTAATCGGCTTCGTCTGGAGGTGGGGGACTGGCCGGTGGGTACTTATTTTTACCAGTTGCGGTCGGGGGGGCAGGTGGTGAGTGGGCGGTTTGTGAAGGGGGGGTAGGGGTTATAGGCTATCAAAATCCACCAGCTCGAACTCCGGCGAGCACTCAAATAAGTAGCGCAGGATGGCCGCGTGCCCCGCACCGAACAAAATCAGCAGGCGATCCTCCGGTCCGTGTTCCAAGTCCTTGATCCGCTTGAAGATCCGCAGGTTGCGATTGAACCAGAACATTGATAGGGCATCCGGCCCTTCAAAATCTTCCGACTCAAACTGCCCGCCGTAGAGGTAGGCGCCGAAGATGCGGTCGAGTACCTTATCCGAATTGAGATACTGGAAGCTTGCGAGCAGTGACTGTGCAGCAATCAGACTATCCTGGTAGGAATAGTATGCTGAATAGCGCTGCGATGCCTCATCCGTGCCGCCAAAATAGTGACGGTCAAGTATCTCATCAACATAACCCATAGGCTGAGTGGTGTCCCGCCCATCATGCAGCTCTAACAACAGCGGCCAGGCGTCAACGCCATAAACGGTATCGAGCCCGGAGCGGTCCATCAGGCGCATGCCAATCTGACTGCGCTCACTAGCATATAGTTCCTCTTCGCCAGCTAAGTAGCGGCGGTAGTTATTGAGCAGATAGCCGGTGTTGGCACCGGACTCCACCACTATTTTACTGGGCTTAAAGCGGACTATGTAATTTAGCAACTCCTGTAGTTCACGTTGCCGTTCCTCTGAGTAAATGTTGATCTGGTCCTCCGTTTCCGCTTTGTGCGCGTCTAGGCCCGGATAGTTGAAGTGCCAGCTACCGATGAGCAGGACCTTGGGCAACTGTCGGTCTCCCACAAGAATAGAATCGGGATCGAAGGGTAGGAAAGTATCAGTTCGCTGCGCTGAAAGGTGACCAAATAGTGCAAGCGATAGCAGGATAGGTAGGTAGTGCAGGGTAGGCATCGTGCTGGGAGTTGTGTTCAGTCGCAATTACGTTCTGCTGGCATCTACCCGCCGGGTCAATTCGGTAAGGCAGGCAGAAGCTTCGGTCAACGCCTACGCCGGGTTCACCGATCCGATCGGGCCGTTCACCGATCAGGGCCGCCGGCCGGGGCGGTGGTCCATACCTTGTAGCATCACTCCCTATCCATGCTGCCCCTCCGCTTTGGTCCGCTCATTTGCTGGTACTTCATCGTCTACTTTGTGGTCTTGCGGGTACGTAGCCTACTGCAGCCGGGGGGAATGGAACAGGTTACCGATCTCTACGCAAGTCCCCGGCTGTTGGCCCTGACGGTCAGTGCCCACCTGTGTTTCGCCACTTACTCCGTTGGTGTCTACCTACTGCTCCACCGCTGGTACGCTCATAGCAGCCCCGGACGCCTCGTGGTCTTTTGTCTGCTGTTGGTTATGGGCGTGATTGGGCTGCGTGCTGTTCTGGAGGAGGTAGTGCTATTCGCCATTTTCGGCGAGCACAATTACTATCCCGGCGTGAGCTGGACCTATTATCTCCTGGACAACCTCTACTACGCTATCATTTTCCTTCCGGTGGGCATTGTGTACTTCTTCACCCAGTACGGTCGGCACACCCAAGCCCGACGCTACGAGACGGAGGCCGCTTTCCGGGAAGCTGAGCTTCGCTACCTGCGGGCCCAGGTCAATCCTCACTTCTTATTCAACACACTCAACAACCTATATGCCCTAGTGAGCACCCAGAGTCCCCGAGCACTCGAAGCTCTTGAAAAACTGAGTAGCTTATTGCGCTACTCCCTGTACCACCAGGACGAACGCGTGCCCCTGGCGCGGGAGCTGGCGCACCTCTACGATCTGATCGACCTAGAGAGCCTCCGGGTAGCCGGTATAGCCCCACCGAGTATCAGCATCGCCGGTACGATTGAGACATGGCAGGTACCACCCCTTCTACTGGCCCCCTTTGTCGAAAACGCCTTCAAACACGGCCGGCTCACTGATAGCCACGAACCCCTGCATATCTCCCTCACGGCCACTACGGAACGGCTAACGTTTGACGTCGTCAACCTGGTAAAGCAGGCTAGTTCGCCAGTCACCCGGGTCGGTGGTATTGGACTACAAAACATCCGTAAACGCCTCGACTTACTCTACGGCAGCCATTACGAGCTTACTACCGGCTGCACCGGCACCACCTTCACCGTGCACCTAGCACTCTACCGATCTGCCCCGTGAACGTCATCATCATCGACGATGAACCCCTGGCCGTGGAACTGCTGGAGCAGTATACCGCGCGGCACAACGATTTACGGCTGATGGGCTCGTACACCGATTCGGTCGACGGCTTAGCAGCGATACAAAACGATCCGCCGGACTTGGTCCTACTCGATATCGAGATGGCAGAGTTAAACGGGCTGCACGTCGCACGCCTCCTTCAGGGACGCTGTGCCGTCATCTTCACCACCGCCTACGACGCGCACGCACTCGCCGGTTTCGAGCTCGGAGTAATCGACTACCTCCTCAAACCCATCTCCTTCGCGCGCTTCGATCAGGCCATCGTCCGGGCCATGGCATTCCAGCAAGACGGACCATCCGCCCCACCTCCACCGCACCCTCCGGCTACGGATATCTTCGTGAAGTCCGGCACCCGTACCGTCCGCATTGCCCTTTCCAGCATCCGCTACGCCACGTCAGCCGACGATTACCTGCTGTTGTATCTTACCGACGGCACCCAGGTGCTAACCAGCGAAAACCTCAGCGACCTTCTAGCCCGCCTTCCACAAAGTCAGTTTTGCCGCATCCACCGCAGTCATTTCGTGCGGCTCGACCGACTGGACTTCGTGGAGCGTGGGCGGGTAGTGATCGGTAAGGTGTGGCTACCCATTGGAGAGACGTACCGAGCAGCTTTTTTGGAGCGTTTGGCGGGGGGGTAGGTAATAGGGGCGGGGCCGCAGGTGCGGGGTGGGTGGTGTGGTGAACGAGCTAGGTTTTGATCGTATAGTTAGTAGCGCGCCCTTGGCCATGCTTTTGAATAATCGACCTTTCGACTAGACTGGAGAGCATTCTTTTGACCGTAGGACTAGGTATCTCTAGTTCTTCAGCTATTTGACTGGACTGGCAACCCGCATTTGTACTTATGTACTCATAGATCGTCGTTTCCCGGGGTGACATCGCAGAATTAATGTTGGTTCTATTGATCTTGGCCTGAATCTTTCGTTTGATCGTCAGTAGCGAACCCATAAAGTAACTAATCCATTCGGTTACGTCCTCGTTTGGTCGCTGGGCCTGACAGTGTCGAAGCACCTGGTAGTACGTCTTCTTGGTGTACTCGATCTGGTGCTCAAAGCTTACGTACTGTACCCAGTCGTAGCCCTGTTGCAGTAGACTTAGGGTCGTCAGTAGCCGACTCATCCTTCCGTTGCCATCCTGAAAGGGATGGATCGTAAGAAACTCATACACCAAGACAGCAATTTTGACCAGCGGATGAACTTCGCTGGGGGTGTTATACCACTTGATGATCGCATCCATCTTGTCTTCCGTCATGTGGCCGGGAGGTGTGGTCTCGAAAATTATCTGACGGCTACCGTCCGGTAGTCGAGCTTCTACTGCATTGCTGTGTTGCTTGTAGTTTCCGCGGTGCCACTCGTCCTTTTGGCTGTACTGCATCAATAGTTTGTGCAGTCCGAGGACGTCTCTCTTCTGTACTTTGATCGCATCGCTGTTTTCTATGATCACTTCCAGGACGGAGTAGTACCCCGCTACTTCCTGCTTGTCCCGATTTTCTAACTTGCTGATGTCCAGTTCCGCTAGAAAGCGCTTGACGTCAGGATCAGTCATCTTCGATCCTTCAATCCGCGTCGACGCACCAACACTCTGA
Organism: Neolewinella sp.; assembly: GCF_965214665.1. Classification (GTDB taxonomy): domain Bacteria; phylum Bacteroidota; class Bacteroidia; order Chitinophagales; family Saprospiraceae; genus Neolewinella. The sequence goes on from NZ_OZ243970.1 coordinate 4,557,522, forward strand.
ATGGTCGCCATAGTTCTCAGTTGCTGCAGACTGGCCCCCTCCCGACGTTTGATGATGGCCCATGACGCATCGAAGCGGTCTATTTCACTGATCAAGTTGACAAGATCCCAACCAAGATCTGCCCGGAAATTGTAGAGCGATATCGGATTTTCCATCCCCGCAAGGTAGTAAAACCTTAGCCGAGTGATACGATTTGATACGTATTTATTCGCTTCTGATACGATTCGCTGTGGTCAGTTCGTGCGGTCTAATCAAGTTAAGCTCGGAGTCTGTGGGCAGATGACGCAGCGCACTCCGTGGGTAAAAGGATGTGGTCAGGAGGAAGATCGTTTTCTTAGAATGTTATTAGATTCTTATCAGATAATCTGCTGACATCCGGTACTTCCCTCTGGTCCCCTGGCTCAAGCACGCTATCTACTCCTTTACGAAGACCATACAATGCTGCCAGGGAAGGTTGTCCATGTTCTCCCGCAGCTTTAAGCCGACGGATTCCATCTCCCGTACGGCCTGTTCTTCCGACATCTTATGGAGGCGTTTTATGGGCACCGTGGGGTCTTCCATGCGGTATTCCAGCAGGAAGAAGCGCCCACCCGGCCGCAGGGCACGGACAATGTCCTGCATCATCTCCCGGGGGTGGGAAAGCTCGTGGTATACATCCACCATCGTGACCAGGTCGACGGAGTTTGTGTCCAGGTTCGGGCTGCTTTCAGTACCCCGGATCAGGGTTACGTTCTCGATGTCCTCCCGGTCGATCCGCTGCTGCATCAGGGCTAGCATTTCGGGTTGGAGGTCTACGGCGAAGACCTTCCCCTGGGGGGCTTTACGGGCCATTCTAAAGGTATAGTAGCCGGAGCCGGCGCCGATGTCTGCAATCCGCTCGTCGGGTTGTATGCCCATATTTTCAATGGCCTGACTGACGTTTTCTTCCCGTTCGCGCTCCGGCCGCTCCAACCAATCGGCGGCGAGGTGACCCATGACGTAGCTGATCTCCCGGCCCATATAGTACTTGCCGGTACCGTCCGGGGAGGGTGTTTTGAAGGCGTAGGGGGAGCTTTCTTCTTGCGGCGATTTGTCCTGTTGGGCAGTGCAGCTGGTAAAAATAGCCAGGCAAAACAGCAGGGAGAGTAGGCGGAGGGGCACGTTCGTATGTTTTTCAGGAAAAGCGAGAGGGGTGTGAATGGTTCTTTGCCTACCATTAACCCAACCTTGAAACTTATCCTACCTTACCGCTTAGGACGATGCTGAAAGTGTACCATCGTTCTGCCCACTTAACGATTGACTTCACCCCTACAAACTGGTAGCGTTTGATGGGAAGCCTACACCCACACCCAACTGAACACTAATGCCCCTCCCCGCCCCCCTCCAATACCTTGCCCTCCTCCTCCCCCTAACCACCCTCGCCCAATCCGTCCACCTCACCGGCACAGTAGACCTTTCCGTCCAGGAAGGAACTCTCACCGCTGATATCACCATGAGCTCCCTGCCCCCGCAGATCGACTACAGCATCTTACTCAACGGTGGACTCAACGTAAAGCGCATGACCGACAGCACGGGGGAGCTAGGCTACTCCATAGAACGCGACTGGGACGGCGAAGTATCCTTCGAAGCCTTCCACTACTGGCTGCCGACCAGCGACCGGGCGGCGCGCTTTCTGCCGCCGAACCTGCGCTTACAGTACACGGGCAAGTTTCCAGTCTACCGGGATACTACCGAGATGACCGAGTGGGACGACTGGAAGGGAAATATTGCCTTTAACGGACGTACGGTGCGGGCCACCGAGCAATCGGTCTGGTACCCTGTCTTCTATGATCGCGTGACTGGAGAATTGCATACTGCTGTGACCTACGACCTGGAGATTAATTGTGCGGACTGTAGCGCGATCTACCTGGGGGGAAGTGATCCGCAGGAGTCTTCGCAGGTGCGGCTGCGTAGTGACCAGCCCGCGGAACTGATGCTATTTGCCGGCGACTTCGAGCTCTCCCAGCGTGGCGCCATTGCTTACATCAACGCCGACCTCGACGCCGAGCAGGAACAAGCAGTTACGGATACAACGCGGGCAATCCAGGCTTACTATGCCGATTTGCTGGGCATGCCGTACGGGAAGACGATCACCTACCTACAGGCAACGCCGGTGGCTAAGCGACCCGAATGGAGTTTCGTTTCCTTTCCCACCTTCGCACGGGTCGGCCGGGAGTATACCTTTTCCAGAGCGATCGATTCGAGTGGTCGCGTAAAGGAGTACGATGTAGCCACCATGGCGCACGAGCTGGCACACTATTACTTCGGCTCGGCATATCGACCCAGTGGACCGCTATTCTGGCCCCTGCTAGAGGGCACGACTGAGTACCTCGCACTACAATATGTGCGCGATCACGGCACAGCGGAGGCCTACCAACGAAAGCTCGCAGGGTATGCCGAGGTAAGTAAGGGTGAAAGCGGTACCGACTTCCCCTCCCTCACGGAAGTAACCACGCGTTCTCAACTCGACGAGCGGTATCGCTATAACCTCTTCCCGCTCCTACTGACCCGTTTGGAAGAGACGGCGGGCCGGGCGGCGGTGCTCGAATTCCTACGTGGCGTACTCAATAGTGGGGTAGGAGAGGCCAACTACGCCTTCCTACTTGATCAGCTCGCGGCGGCTGGGATTGACCAGGAGTCGTTCGAAACGGTAGAGAAAAAGGTGCTGAATGAGGTGGCACCCAGGCAGTAGCTACCTACCAAGTTAGGGGTAGTTATGGAAGTGCGGCGCGATCACTTTGCACCCCCGATAGCTATCGGGGCCCCGCCCCCTTTCTACACTAGCCTACCTCCCCAACAGCGCCACCACACTCGCCGGCAGCTCCACCCCCCGCACCCCACTCTCGTCCGTCACCGGCGACCCATACCCGGTAACGTACGGCACCACCCCCGCCCAAATGGGCAAGGCATAATCCGCCGCATCATCATTCGGGCCACCCGTACGGACCTTCGCCGAGGCCGCCGTAATCGCAAAGGACAGCACCCCGGTCACCTCCGCCTCCTGCGCGTGCGTGGGGCGGCACTCCTCAAAGCGATCCGGTACAATGGCGTTGGTGAAGTACCGAAAAGCCTCCAGCTTCTCTGCGGGATCCGTCACTTCGGTACAGCTGCCGAAGGCGACCACGGAGCGGTAGTTAACGCTGTGGTGGAAAGCGGAACGGGCCAGGACCAGTCCGTCGACGAAGGTGACGCCGAGGGTGCAGGGGATGCCCTCACTGAGCACCCGATAGAAGCGGCTCTTGGGGGAGGCGTGGAGCAGCAGCTCGCTGCTCCGGCGGGCGTAGAGCATCGGCACCTGGATGCGCTTCTCGTTTCACTTTCGGGCGGATGCCGGTTCAGACCGACCGGTCTACCTACAACTAGCTGACTTGGTGATCAGAGAGGTTGAAGCGGGTCCGACTGCTGATCACCCGAGGCAGTCAGCATGCATTTCAGCTGGTCTGTACGTTGCTCTTTGCCGGTGGTGGGGTGCTGGCGGTAGCGGAGCTGACCTACGGCGGCATCACGCAGCTGGCCGAGCAACTGGAAGTGGAGGTGATCCGGATGCCCCTGGATGCCGACGGGCTGGACGTAGGTGCCTTTGCCAACCATCCCAGATTAGCAGAGATACGGGCCGTCTACGTAACCCCCCACCACCAGTACCCAACCACGGTGACGCTGACGGCCGAACGGCGCATCCAATTGCTGGAGCTGGCGCGTACCCACAGCTTTGCCATTCTAGAGGACGATTACGACTACGACTTCTACTACGAGCGTCCGCCACAGCTGCCGCTGGCTGCCCTGGACCGGGGGGCACAGGTGATTTACATCGGTTCGTTCACCAAGGTGCTGGCTCCGAATCTGCGGGTCGGTTTTGCTTCGCTGGAAGAGGGGGAATTGCGGACTGCGGTGAAAGTTCTGGGCGAGTGTTACTCTTCCGTATAGACAAATGTCATCGTCTGACAAGTGTACACATCCCCATCACTAAGCAACTGAGCCGCTAGTTCATCGATGACACCAGGTTCGAACTGTCCCCCATCACTTCCGCGACGTCCGCTATCGGTGCGTAACCTGTAGTAGAAAACGCTCTTTTCGAGGGTACCGTCACCTGCCATTACAAACTTATCATTGCGGTCGCGGAGGAAACCTGGTTCAGGGGGGGAATCGAACAAGACCGTAGCGGTCTGGCCAGCTACCGTATAGGGAAAAGGCGAGGCAAAACTACCCCGTCCATATTCTGCGGTATCGTCCGAGACGAAGGCAACCCTAGTCCCGATGAAACTGACATCATAAGCATCGGTGTAAGCAATATCCCCACTATACGAACGCAGTTCTGTATCGGTGAGCGACCGGATAGTGCCGCCATCATTGATGGCACCGAACACCTCTGATTTTGAGCTTATTGCAGTTACTGCAAAGCTTTTGCCTAAGAATGGATTATGCTTTTCTTTACTGCAACCAGATGTAACAAGTGAAGTGATTATGGATATAAAAAGAACTAGACGAAAGGTCATATGTGGTAAATTAAATCTAAGAGTAATAGAAGCACAACACCGTGCTTCAACCGGCCTTGATGGAGGAACGATGCAACAATAATCTACTGTTGCTGGTATCCACAGTTTAACTTACGCTCTCCAGTCTACCCGCAACTGAAAGGGGGCGGGGCAATGGGTGAGAAGCTAATTCAACTCTGCACCCGCGTCCCCGCCCCCTGCCATGGCCGACCAGCCCTACGAAGAATGATACCAAACCATATGAAAGTGATCATACACCTGAAAGATCAGCAGCGCGATCCCCGCTACGACCAGCCCCCAGTTGACGACCGTGTAAAAGGTAGCGTAGTTCTCTCGATCCCGCCACTTCGAGATGATGAAAACGATGGGGATCAGCGCTACGATCTGGCCGACCTCTACCCCAATGTTGAAGCAGACAATCTTGGCCAGGAATTGCTCCATGCCGAGGGCAAATGACTGTAGCCTGGTGGATAGCCCGAACCCGTGGATCAGTCCGAACACGAATACCATCCCGAGCAGGTTGGGGGACTTGGTGTGGAATACCCGCTCAAATCCGCCGAGGTTTTCGAAGCCCTTGTAGATGACGCTTACCGCGATCAGACCGTCGACGAGGTGCTCGTCCGCCCGGATGCCCAGGTAGGTAGCCCCGATGAGGGTGATGCTGTGCCCTAGGGTGAATACGGTGATGAACCGGACGATGTCCCCAAAATTCCTCAGGAAGAACAATACCCCCACCAGAAAAAGGAGGTGATCGTAGCCGGTGACCATGTGCTTGGCCCCCACGTACACGTAGGCGAGTAGGCCACCCTCGCTGAGGATGTGCTGATCGGAACTGCCGATGCCGTGCGCCTGTAGCGCCAGGGGCAGCAGCAGGAGAAAGGCAGCGGTAAATAAGCTTGCTTTTAACTGCTTCATAGGTTCAAATTAATCGCAGGCGGTGGTCCGGTCGATGTCACAGTAGGTGGCCCACCAGGGGTTGAAATTGGAGTCTTCCTCGTCGTTACTCATTGCTAGCAAAGCCTCGACGTCCTCGCCGTAGCGGAGGTGCATGTGGATGGGATCGCCGTGGGGGGACCGGGAGATCACGTAATTGTACGGCATACAGTCTCCGGAGTAGTCTTCCACCTTTTTGAAGACGTCCCAGATCGAGGTCTTGGACTGGTCGGGGAAGTAGTGCGGATCGGGACGACTACCCACGAATTCGTAGCCGCACTCCGCCATCTTTTGGTCCATGTCGTCGTGGGCGTAGAACACCATCTTCGTGAGGGAGCCGGCCTCCTCGTCGGTGGTTAGCTGCAGGCGGCCCGGATTTCTCGGGTCGTTCTGTGACATAGAATCACCCGGGTTGAGGTGAAACTCGCCGTTCATGGCCAGGTAGGTGAAGGCCGGGTTTTCGGTCGTGGAGGTATAGTGGCTGTGGCCGTCCCCCCGTTCGTCGGGGCCGTGGGTGTGGGTATCGGGGCCGTGCTCGTGATCGTGCTCGTGACCGCAACCGAGAAACAAAGCGGTGACCGCGACCAGTGTGGGCAACAGGAGTGCTCTGCGTAGGAAGTATTGCATAGCTAGTAGATTTAGAAGTTATAGTTTACCCCGACCATCAGGTTTCTGGTCGGAGCGGGGGTGAAAATTTGGGAGCCTACGTCGCCGAAGACGGTCTCCGAGTAGAGGGTGTCGAATACGTTGCGTACCTCCACGAAGATTCGTCCCCGGTTGGCGGAAAACTCATTGAAGTTGTAGAAGAAGGTGAGATTCGCCACGGTGTAGCCATCGTAGCCGGCGGAATTATCCGCGTTAGTGAAGTAGTGGCCTACGTCCCGCAGCATGAACCGGCCGCCCAGTCCACTCCGCAAAGCGTAGGAGACGTCGAAGGTGGCGATGGTCTGCGGGATGTTTACCAGGGCCTTTCCCAGCAGACTGGCCTCGGGGTTGGTCATTACCTCCGTCTCGGTGTAGGAGAACGTTCCCCGCACGCGCAGGCCCGCCACGGGTTTTACCACGGCCTCGGTTTCGATACCGGTTCGCTCCGTTTTGCCCACGTTCACGAAATCGCCGGAACCGGGCGGACTTTCCAGGATCTCGTTGGAGGTGTTGAGGATGTAGCCGACTACGTCCAGTTCCAGCCAGTCGATGCCGGTGTACCCGGCGCCCAGTTCGTACTGCCAGAGGGTTACGGGCTTGAGGACCAAGTTTCGCTCGTACTTGAGCGCGCTATTCGGTAGCGAGAATCCGTTGGAGGCACTCACCCGGATGTCCACCCCGTCCACGACGGTAGAGCGGAGTCCGAGCTTGGGCGTCACGTGGGACAATTGCCCGATCTCATTCGAGAAGGACGGCTGCCCGGGGTCGTTGCTGTTGAAGGAACCGTAGAACTTATCGTACCGCAGTCCGATAGACGGCCTCAGGTACCGACTGAGGCTGAACTCCGCCTGCGCGTAAGCCGATAGGGTCTGCACGTCGAAGTTGCGGTCGAGAATTTGCTCGCCCCGGACCCGCTGGCTCGTTCTCCACCGCATCCGCTCCGTTCCTTCGGTGTAGAATTCCGCGCCGGCGATCCAGTTCAGGTCGACCGTTCCCAGCTGGTTGCTACCGTTTAGACTTGCGCCGGTGGCGTAGACGGTCCGCGTATTAAACCGCTCCGTTTGTCCGCCGGAGGATAGCCCAAACTTGGCGAAGCGGGTAAACTCCTGCTGCACGGCATAACCAAAGACGAGCAGGCGCAGGCTATCGTTGAAGGTGTGGTTGATGTCCAGTTTCTGGGAGTAGAACTGCTTCGCGCCCCCGTCATTCTCGGCATTCACCTCCTGGGTGGTGCGCAGTCTTCTATCGTTTACCCGCGCCTCGGAGATGTAGCCGGCGGCGTCCCACTGGCTGCGGTGGCCGCGTAGGGAGAGGGCCACGTCCGTTTTGTCCGTCAGCTGGTAAGCCACCCGGCCCGTCAGGTTTCCGCGGAGGTTGTTGGAGTTGGCCGCGTAGCCATCCGACTGGAAAAACTGAAAAGCCAGGTTGGTTTGTAGGGGAGTGCCGCGCCGCCCGAGGTCGATGCTCTTACCGAGGGCGAACTGGGCGTTGAGCGTATTGAAGGAGCCGCCGGTGATGCTGACGTCCTGGTAGTTGCCGCCCTTCCGGGTCTCCATGGCCAGCGTCCCACCTTCGGCGAAGCGGCCGAAGAGTACGGAGGAGGGCCCCTTGTACACCTTGACCGTCTCCAGGTTCAGCGGGATGAGAATGTTCAGGTCCGCGTACCCGTCCGAGTGCCCCTCGGCCTCGTTCAGAGATACCCCGTCGATCTGGGCACCGGCCTGACCCTCGTGTCCGCCGCCGCCAAAGCCGCGGATGGAAAACTGGTCCGCGACTCCGCCCTGATTATAGGATAGTAGGTCGACGCCGGGGACTTGCTCGATGATGCGGATCGGCAGGTCCAGGTTCAGCGTTTGAATTTGTTCCCGGTCCACCTCGTTGACCGTAATGGTTCGGTTTCTGGGGTCCAGGGCCGCCCCGCGGATTGTGATCTCACTCAGGAGGGTCTGCGAGGTACGCAACTCGAAGGTGAGCCGCCGTTCCTCGTTAGCCCGTAGCGTGATGGGCCGGGTGATGGACTCAAAGCCGATCGAGGACACCACCACCGTATAGTCGCCGGGGGACAGGTTCTCCAGTACGAACTGGCCCTCACCGTCGGTGATAGCGCCCCTGCTGGTGTTCTGTAGGGCCACACTCGCGCCCTCCAGCCGATCGTCGTCGGAGTCACTGAGTACGGTTCCCGTGATGGACGCAGTTTCCTGCGCCTGTATAAAGCCAAATAGGAAGAGTAGGGCACACAGCAGTGTGCCCCGAAGGGTTAAAATTTTTTCCATTATGTAGTATTGGGACCCCTAGCGGTGCTACGGTCGCCCAGGTAGAGGACCTACCCGTTGATTTTTAAATTGATTGATCAAGCCACGTGGTGCGGGCGCAATCGAGCACGGGCACACAGCTACAGCTGCGCACCGGGTACCCATACGGTAGTCCGTCAAAAGAACAGAGAACCTAGCGCTAGACGTTGCAGTCGGGAGGCGGCGTCGCGGTCCGCAAGAACGGAGCGGCTGGCAGTTGTAGGTTGAACAAGGGTATTTTCCTGTTCTCCCAGCTGACCGGGCCTGGTGGTACCGGTTCCCGAACGAACACATGGAGAATCTTATCGAAGGAGAACTTCAGCCGATCGTCCGGTGAGATCGGAGCGTCGTCGTTTTCGGCAAGCGCTGTCTCGGCGGTATCCAGTAGCCGGTGTTCGTGATCGGCACCCGCTCCGTGTGTATGGTGGGAGTGGTGGGTATGCCCGTCCGTCAAGTAGTGGCTCATAGAGTGGGCGACCTCAAACAGGGCGTGACGAAACGTCCCCACCAAAAGGACTAGGAGTGCCACGCCAAGCAGGCAGCTCTTTAGGGTAGGATGTCTAAGATACGGTCGCAAGATGAGCGGGGAGTCTGGGGCTCTAGTTACAAAGCTACGACGAAGGGGGCGGGCTTGGTTTACCGGGTAACGAAGAATTTTTAGCTGTGGTACCTGACGGAGTAGGACGGGGGCGGGGTCGCTAGTGTTTGCGCGGGTGTGCGGTATTGAGATAGACCTTAACTTTGTCCCACTGACTGTCGGTAAAGCGGGTGAACTGCTTTCACATATTTTGTGTGTTTGGTTACCTACAGAACACGACAGTCAGGCCTTTGCGCATTACCCTAGAACCAGCTTCCCGCTGGCCGCTAGGCTTTTTAGATTTGAAGCACTATGAACAACTATTCGTTTGATATTTTTGACACGTTAATCTCTCGCAGATTAGCCAATGATAAAGGTGTTTTTGTTGCTTTGAGAGAGAAACTCAGGCGGAAAACGAAATTGCAATTTCCTGATTATTTTATTGATGAGTTCGTTAGCCTCAGGTTACGCGCGCAAAAGGTGGCTCATGAGATATCTTCTTATCCTGAGATTACGCTCAATGAGATATATGCGGCCTTAGGTTCAGATTTTCCTCAGATGAAGACTGAGCACCTCGAGCTACTCCAAGCACTGGAGGAGGCTATCGAAATCGAGAATTGTTACCCCATACCACAAAATGTTTCCAGAGTCAGGAACATTATCGAGTCCGGACACAAAGTCTTCCTGATTTCAGATATGTATCTCAGTAAGGTAGTGATTATGAAGATGCTTGAAAAGGCTGACCCTTACTTGTGTTCTATTCCCCTATACCTGTCTTCTGAACTGAAGATGCGTAAAGCAGACGGAACTCTATTTTGTCATGTTTGTAATGATCAGAACATTCAGCCATCGTCGCTTATTCATACGGGTGACAATTTCGACAGTGACTGTGTCATGGCTAAACGTATAGGGGTTAAATATATCTTTTACCAAGACTCTCTTTTAAGTAAGATTGAAAAAAGTTACTTTAGGGAAGAGCAGAATTTCTTCTTGCAACTTTTTGTCGGTGCAAGTAAGCAAACCCGGCTTGAAGGTTATGATTTAAAACCGTCTTATCGGCTTGGGGCAAGCTTCATGGGGCCTATGTTCTATGGTTTTGTCCACGATTCGCTAAAACAGGCAGTTAACGCAGGGATTAAACGGCTTTATTTCTTGGCACGTGACGGCTATCTTTTGAAGATTATAGCAGAAGAAATTATGGCCTGTTTTCACTATAATATTGAGATTCGCTATTTATATACTTCTAGAAGGTCAACTTATTTCGCGTCCCTTTTTCATCTCACGACGAGTAGCTTCCAGTGGATCTTCCAAGAGATGGATAATATAGTAACTTTTAATGTTGTTTCAAAGCGTTTGCATTTTAAGGAAAATACACTGATTGCTCATCTTGATGCCGATTTGAAGCAATCCCTTATCAGTAACGGATTGGATAATAGACTCACAAACAAATTGATAGCCCGTTTGCAAAACGAGCTTCTGAGTAATTCTATCCTAAGGGATAAAGTCGAATCAAAGGCGAGAGCTTACCGTGAGACTGCCATTTGCTATTTTGAGCAGGAAGGGCTTCTTCAGGATGAACGTATTGGTTTTATTGATATAGGATGGAAGGGAACGCTTCAAGATGCTATATTCAAAATTTTGAAAAGCAAGAAACCCAATTTTAAACTGACATCTTACTATTTGGCGGTAACCCATTTCAGTGCGAATACCTCTCCAGAAAATAGGAAAGTATCTTCCTATATGTTTCCATCCATTAGAGCCGGGAAAGGGCCTATCCTTGAATTACTTCTGCAATGCGAACATGGAACAACTTTGAGGTATCAAAAAAATGATGCCGGACGATACGAGCCAGTACTAAAAACACCTTCTGTGCATCTCGAAGAGTGGGGGTTGGATAGTTATAAGAAAGGAATCCGGAATTTTTCTCGTACACTTAGTCAATCTTTAGCCGCATATCCTGATGTTGAAACCACTTATGCAGCGATTACACCCATTCTTATCGAGATGTTAGAAGATGCTACTCCTGAAGTGGCTGCTACGCTCGGAGATCTCTTTTATAGTGGCAATATTGAGAACTCTAATACACGTATATTTGCTCCGCCATTCAATGTTTCACAAGCTTTGAGCTATATCATTTCCAGTAGGGAACAACGAAACTCCTATACCCAATGGTTTGATGGATCTTACGCGCGAAGCCGATTACTTCCAAGGATATTAATTCAGCTTGACCCCCGGCTGAACTTTTTAAGTATTATTAAAAAGTATATTAGCAGAGAAGAATTGAGGGAAAAGAAGCGGTATGTGAAACGTTTTGTTCAGTTGCATTTAGGTTTTACCCGTGAATAACGGTAATCACGCTCCCCCAGCTTGTTGATGCAGGGTATTTCGGTATGCCGGCTAAAGGCCAAGGTAGACAAAAAATACAACTTATGGGGCGTTTCGCAAAGCTGACATAAGTAGGTACGAAGTTTTAGCTTTGGTGCCTGACGGAGCAGGGGCAGGGGGCGGGGCCGCAGGTGCGGGGCTAATCGAACGGGCCGTACACCAACACGGGGTCTTCCTGCATCTGCTGAGGCATGAGCCACTACCCGGTAAGTTTTCTACTCTTCATCATGTCCGGCTACCTTTCGGCGCAGCAAATCGTGACCCCAACTTTCGATACCATCACGGTAGACTTTGACGTATGGGATACCCCCTACCTGCTTCATTCGGAGCTACTCGATACGGCAGGTCAGGATCTCGAAACGTACATGATTGGCAACTACCTTTCCTTCTCCGGTTACGCCCGCGAGGCTACCCAGGTAATGGAGGAAGAATTCGGAGAAGCGAGCATGGATACGCTGCGCTACACCCGCTTTAGGGAGGAGTTTCATGCGATACCCGCCATTCCGTCTCTTCTTGAGGACGCAGAACAGTACGAAATTGCCATCATTAACGAGGCCCATCATGAGCCAAGGCACCGGGTGTTTACGCGTCAGCTACTTCAGGGCTTGTACGACCGTGGATACCGTCACTTCGGTATGGAAACATTATCCCAAGATGCCGGTACGGACTCACTAGCTGATCAGGCTAGCTACCCCAGTCTGATCAGCGGCTATTACACCCGCGACCCTCAGTTTGCCGCCATGGTGGCCGAAGCTCAACGCATCGGCTACCGGATTTTTGGCTACGAGGCCCCAGGAACGGGTAGCCCAAAACTGCGGGAGCTCGGTCAAACTAAAAATATCGTCAACTACCGCACCGCCCACCCTGACGGTAAGCTGCTGCTCCACGTAGGCTATTCCCATGCCCTGGAGGGCGAACTCGGGGGAGAATGGGAAAAAGCCATGGCCCAACGCCTCGCAGACACCACTGGTCTTGACCCGCTAACCATTGATCAGACCGCTTTTCGGGAGATGAGCGATACGGTGCAGGAGCGCTACGAATACCGGCAACTATTGGCTCTTGGCTACCTCTGCGGATGGGGCACAGCGGGTGGCTACGATCACGGTGGAGCTCGCTTTCTGCTGCCTAACGGACTTTTTGAAGGATTGCTAGTTCGACCGCACCGTGTTCCACCCACGAACCACCTATCTTTACGGACGACCGGACTACGTATTTGCCTTCGGCCAGCGCGCCGTTACGGTAGCTTTCGACCACATCGGTACCGAAGGTCCCTGGCTAGTGCGGGCTTATGCCCTGGATGACGAGATGGCGAAGGTAGTACCCAGGGATGTAGTCGAAATGGACACCGGCAGTCCTACGGCGTTGGCGTTGTTGCCCGGCAACTATTGGCTCTTGGCTACCTCTGCGGATGGGGCACAGCGGGTGGCTACGATCACGGTGGACTAACGGACTTTGAAGGATTGCTAGTGGCCGGAACGTATTAGGAGACCGCATTGTGACTCATGAAAACGCGGGCGGTGGTGTCGGAATCTGGGGCGTGGTAGGTGACCGCAGGGCTACTCCCTGGGGAACATTACGGCCGTAGTGTTTCATATTTGGCACATTTCCGGTGGACGTGCAAGCGCAAATGCTGAATTTTAGGGTGGGGGAGGGGGGGAAGTTGAAACACTTATGGTAATAGTGTTTCAACGCGGGAGGGTAGGGGACTTGATGAAACACTATGTGTGGGAAGTGATTCGAATATTTGCTAGATCGACCGGTCTTGCAGGTCCGATCGTCAGCGTTTTGGTACTTGCGGGTGAAGTTAGTTGAAACACTATTACCAATAGTGTTGCAAACCTGATTGCAGGACTAGAAGTACTTACTGACCGTGAAAAACAATCATCATGATTGGACCAGTTGAGCTCTGCCATCTTTTAAGTCGAGCTAAGTTAACTAGCCGTCAGCCTACCCCTTGCCGTTGCAAATCGGGGGCAAGGTAACTATCCCCTAGAGGGTAATCGTCACCCGCTGGGTAAACTGCATCCAGGAGTACCCGTCACTTGATTTTGCTCTGTTAAAATTTGATGCCTACATAATTAGGCAAAGATCGCTGAGTTTTGTCCATGATGTCTTTACGATACTTGTTATCCTGACCGTCTTTACCCACCTAAACTCCACGCGTGAATTATCGAAAGCGCCTCCTCCTTTTCGCCCTACTGTCGTTTCAATTATCCATAGCTTCAGCGCAGAGTGTCTTGCCGTACCGGAGTTACCAAACCACGCTGTACAATGACAATCAGGCCAGGCAGGGTAAGCAGCACCGGGTAAACATGCAGGCGGTGCGGCACGTGGCACGCTACGATAGCAAAGAGGAAGATTGGGAAGAACTCGTAGTTCCCCTCGTCTTTCATGTTCTGGGTACGGACTTCGACCTGCCCCTTACACCCGACCTCATCGAGGATCAGGTAGATCGGTTGAATGAAGACTTTGCGGGGGCATTCATTCCAGAGACGGACCCGCGGGATGTAAATGACCAGTTTCTTATCCGGGGAACGGATACGCGCATCAGTTTTTGCTACGCCGTAACCAAAAAGTCGACGGCTCCGGTCATCAACTTCCTGACGGTGGAGGAAGATGAACTTCGGCAACTGGATAGCCTAAGGGTAAAGGCGGGTGCCGCTCCCGCCCTCGACCCCAACAAGTACGTGAATGTATGGGTGGTGCCGGACCGATTCGTGGCCACCGGCTTTGCTCAGTACCCCGGGGGGGAGCGGAAACTGGATGGCATCGTTATCAGTCGGACTTACTTCGGCGTAGGACCCCACAACAATGAGCGCTTCGACCGGGGTAGAACGCTGACTCACCTAATGGGCAACTACTTGGGTCTACGACCGCTGTGGGGGGGTGACGGACCGTGCGGGGACGATGGGGTAACGGACACCCCGGTGCATAACGCTCCTAACTTCGGCCGGCCGCGCCCCTACCATTATTCTACCTGCGGTGACACGACCCTTGAAATGACGATGAACTTTATGGACAACGTCGCTGATGACCAAATGTACCTGTTCACCCGGGGTCAGGCCCGTCTAATGCGGGCAATCTTGTCTGATAAGGGACCACGCAAGCAGTTGCTAAAGACCGCCACTCGGTGTAGCCTCATAGAGAAGCGAAGCTTAACGCTCGAACAGTTCGCAAGCGGAAACAGTGAGAATAGCGGCGACATTAGTTTGGAGGACGTGGTTGTATCTCCCAACCCGGCTACGCATACCCTCACCGTAGCACTTAATCTAAGCGGTGCGGCGGTCAATAGTCTTCACGTTATCAGAATCGTGGACCTACAGGGCAGACTTATGTACAAGCGGTCCGCCCTACCCTCACACACTACGCTGTCCGTTCCAGTTGCCGAATGGTCGCGCGGTACCTACCTCCTGTCCGTTTACGCTGCCACTTCGCAAGCCGCCGTCACGCAGCGAATTATTCTGCAATAGTTCCTTCCCCCCTCGTTCTTCATTAGTCTGTCTAAACCCAGTTTCATGCTGCGTTCCTTTACTTTTCTTTGCCTTAACGTACTCTATGCCAGCCTACTGACAGGTCAAGTCCAGCTCCCGGCGGCATCAGCGGCAGCCTTCGCGTACGGGAAGTACGCCGATATCCCCGTCAGTACTTTCACCGGAACGGGTAACGTGCAGGTACCCATCCATACGGTTACCGACGGGCCGCTGGAACTTCCTATCAGCCTGAACTACCACACTGGAGGACTCCAGGTCAACGTACCCGCTAGTTCCGTGGGTTGGGGCTGGAACTTAAACACGGGGGGAATGATCAGTCGAACGATCAAAGGCGTTAGTGACTTTGATCGTCACCAATATGGTTATTACTTCAACGGTGACGAAGTACGCGCACCTACTGGTCCGGACGACAAAGTGTGGGGATACGATACACAACCAGATATATTCACGTTCACCGTCGGGTCATACTCAGGTAAGTTCTTCCTAGATGCTAACCGTGAGATTCAACAAATTCCGAAGTCCGACATCAAAATCGAACTTCGATCACTAAGTGACATAGCGCAGGGATTTGAGCTAACTACACCAGACGGCACAACGTACAGTTACGGTGCTAGATTCAAACCGGGGGCGGGGCATGAAGTCATCACGGCACATGACTACTCTAAAGTCAATGGTGGTGATTGGTGGGATTCCCCCGATAAAGAAGAAGATCGCACGGGTTACTATCTACTATCCATCGAGAGCGCAGACCGTCTCCATCGAATTGATCTAGAGTATGACCGAATGCTGTACTGGTACGTGACCCAACAGGCATGCGCCGAGGAGTTTAAGTACCGAAAGAGCAATGGGGACATCGATGAAGTACCTACCTGTCAGGAAGGGTGGATGGACTACAGCATCAAGTCCGTTTACCTAAAACGTATTTGGACGAAGCATCAGGAGGTAACCTTTGAGCAGGAGACAAGAAACGATCTATGGACAAGTCAAACGAATGAAGCGAGAAAGCCTAAACGAGTTAGGGGCATAACGGTCGAAACATCCGGGGAATGTATCAATTTTGATTTTCTTCGTTCTTACTTCTACGATGAGTCCGGCACCAAGGTGAGGACTAAACTGGATGGAGTTCAGAAAAGATCATGTAATGGATCGCTAGCCGAACCGGCATGGAAATTTTCTTACCTCGGCCCTAAAAACGGAGCCAACGCTATCGGACCGAGGATTGACAACCATGATATCGACCACTGGGGCTACTACAACTACGATCCCGCTAAGGGACATAATGATCGGGATGGTGACTTAACTCCCCAAGGAACTGGTATGAAGGTGGGAGGTAAGTTTACGCCCTACGGGAGTGCCAATCGTGAGTCGCACGAGCCAGCCATGCTCCAGGGGATGCTGCATTCAGTGACCTACCCCACCGGCGGGTCTATGAAGCTGGATTATGAAGCTAATCGCTACCAAGTGCCCGGACCTACGCAGTCAGGCTTCAGCAAGTCGCATACGAGTCTGGCGGGGGAGGAGGAAACCCCGGATACCTTCTCCTACTATCACTCCGCCGAAATCGCCGCTAGTCCAAGCGCGGTATGGACCATGTGTATCTATCCTTACGGTTGTGGCGATGACGGAGGAGAGCCCGGTGAACCAGGCGGGCCACAGTATTTGAAGGGGTCTGAGTCCCCAGAAAAAAGTGTTGCCACCGCCACCTCCTCATCAAGTGGAGGAAATGGAATTGTTGAGATCAGGACGCTTACGGGTAAGTATGTCACCGGCTTTGGCTTCAATACTGCAAGTCAACATTGTCAGCCAAACGAGTACATGAGTTCACATCTGACTGCCGGGACGAGCTATAAGGTTGTCATTCGCGCAGAATGTGCACGTGTAACCGTGAACTTAGATTATGAGGGCAGTCCAACCGAAGCCATCTGCGGAGGCTTACGAATCAAGCAGACGCGGGTGCACGACGGCATCTCCCCGCCGGCGAACGACATCGTAACGGACTATGTCTATACCGATGCGGACTATCCCAATGTAAGTAGTGGCCAACTTTTCCGTAAGCCGACCTACGCCTTTCGGGTCAATAATAGTACAGCGGTATTCACTTCCATGAGTCAGGTTCCCCTTTTCGAGGTCGACGGACTACACCTGGGTTATGAACGAGTAGTGGTGTCTCAGAGTGGCAATGGGTCCACCGAATATAAATACAATTTTCCCACGCGAACGCAGGACTACGCGTCCTATCCGGTAAAGCCCACTACCAACGAACTGGGAGTAGGCGAGCTGATCGGTAGCACGGTATTCGATGAGGCTGGCCAGCCACTGGCTAGTACAAACACGAACTACCGGCAGGACGAACGAGAGTCCTTCGGGGGCGGGAGTGCCGCCGGCTACTTCTTCGTAAAACGACAGGGGGTGCCTTACTACACGGGGAGTCTAAGCTATAAAAACTTGTACACGCCGTACTGGATGACCAGCGGCATCCGACGGCCATCTACCGTCACTACGACGCTAGACGGCGTGTCAACCACCACGGAGTACACCTATCATTCGCTGAACCTACTACCCGAAACCGTTACTACGACCAACTCCAATGGGGATGAGCATCAGCAGCGGTTCTACTTCTTCGATCCAACCGACCTTCCCTTTACCGATATCACCCAGGAAGAGTGGGAAGAACTCAACCTAAAACATCTCTCCTACCAGACCGAGCAGTACCATAACGGGAGTCTGCTAGACGGCAGTAAAACGGAATACCGCTTTTACAAAGCAGACGGTACTAGTCCTTCTACTTCCGCTACCGATCGTTTACCCGTACCCTGGGTATACCGTCAGCAACGCTATGAGCGTACGTACGAAGCATCAGGTAGCCTGCAGAGTGGGCGCTGGGAAACGCAGTCGACGGTGGCACGGTACAACGGCTATGGTCAGGTTCGGGAGCGACAAACCCCCCACTGGCCAAGTACCACGGTAAACTATAATGGAGATCTCGCTATTTCAACGACTTCTAGCGAGCAGACTACTACCTACATATATGAGGGAGACGATACTACTACTCCAGAGGATGATACACGCCGCATAAAGCAGGTGATCGCGGTGGACGGCACCAGTACCAGTTATACCTACGATGACTTTGGTAGGGTAAAGACCATTACGGATGACTGTCAGGGCATTACTACCACGTACACCTACACTTTCCGCCACAATGACGAAAACATTAACTTTTTCCAGACGGAAGTCGCCTATCCAGTATCGGGAGACAATCGAAGTGCACTAACCACGACTAAGACCAGAAAGTACACCGACGGCCTTGGGCGTCCCCTTCAGACCGTAGCTATCGGAAGAGGTGCTTCGGTCCAGGACGACGTTGTCAGTGGGGTGGCGTACGACCGCTACGGTCGGGTGATCAAGACATACGAGCCTTTAGGTCAGCCTAATAACCAGGGGGGCTACACTTCCTTAGCAACTAGCCTACCCGGAACGGTCCATACCTATGAATCCAGTCCGCTGAATCGACCCCACACCGTGACGCCAGCCGGACTGGCTTACCCTACAACTTATTCCTACGGTACAAACACTGCCGAGGATGGGGTGCTGCGCGATGGAACTACCACGGAGTACGTTACCGGCAGCTTACGCAAGCATACGGTCACCGACGCAAATGGCAATCATCTGATTAGCTTCACCGACAAATTGGGTCGCCAAGTATTGAGTCGTCGTCTGCCGGCGGGCGGCGGTGTAAACGATCGCCTTGACACTTACTCAGTTCACGACGGCAAGGGGCGGGTGCGCCACGTGCTGCCCCCGGGGAGTACCACGAGCCATACCAACCTGATCTACTCCTACCAGTACAATGGTGCGGATCAGGTAACGAAAAAGTTGATACCTGGCCGAGGCTGGACTGAATATATGTATAACAGCAAACATCTACTCCATGGCTATCGCGACGAATACTTAAAGCAAGCGGGTCACTGGTATGCGTATAACTACGACTATAAGGGGCGCATAAAGGCGGAAGGCATTTACAAAAGCAGCACTCTCTACTCGTTTGCTGCCCCCTATCTTACCGAGCCACTCATCACGACCACGTATGGCACGGAACCCCATGATATTGACAGGGTCAAAACCGTACGCACCAAGATACTTGACGGAGGAGATCGGTGGCTGACCACCACTAACTACTATACGACCTGCGGGCTGCTGGACTACCAAGAGGGCAACAACCACTTAAACATTACGGCCGAGGAGCGCACGGACTATGTCTACGACGCGGCGGGCAACATACTGGAGTACACTGCTATACATGAGCCCAGGGGATATTATGAATCCGGTCGATTTTGTTAGCGACCTTTCGCAATAGCGCCGCCGGTTTGGCTAGTTGGATGATCACCCAACTCATTCCTTGGCGGAAAATGGAGTGGACCAGCGTCCTGACTTGCCGTTTGCCATCCCACTTGGTCTGTCGGCTCGTGGGATACTTGCGATAAAACTTCAGCCCCTGGGCACACATCCAGATATAGGCCAGGCTGACCAGTTGGAGCAGTAGCTCCCGCTTGGCGGTGCCTTCTACGCGCATGGCCTCCAGATCAAAACCGTTGGTCTTGAGGTGACCGAAGGTGACCTCGATACTCCAGCGCACACTGTACTGTTTATGCGCTTGGTCAGCACGTCGTAGACTGGTGAGCAAAAAGACAAACTCGTCCTCGTCGGGATGGTCGGCCTTGGGGTTACGTACCACGACGTAGTAAAAGGATTTTCCGCCCAACTGAATCGGTTTACTGATACGTGCCTTCTTCTTACACCGCCGCAGTTTAGCGCACATCCCTTGGCAGTTCTTGCCCCGGCTTTCGTTGATCGCCTGATGGTAGATACCGGCCTTAAGGCGGATGACAAAGTTGATTTCATACTCGGCAAGGGTAGCGAACCACTCCTGGCCAATGTATTCCCGGTCGGCCAGTAAGGTCATGCCCGCCAGATCATACTGCTCGGCGGCTCGCGCCAGTAAGGCGGCCCGTTCTTGCTGAGAGGAGTGACCCTTCTTGGCCAGATCGATGCTGGCGATGGGTACGGCTACCCCGTCTACGACCAGGGCCAGGGTCATCAGGTGCACCTGCCCATCACGGCAACCCCAGGACGTACCGTCCAGCACCAGTTGTTTGGCCCGGCGAATCGCTCGTTTGGAGAAACAGTTGATCATCGCCAGGCGGAAGTGATGCAGGGCCCGCTGGACCTGATCGTAAAACTCCTCACTTACCGCGCTTTTCACCGTGCGAATCAGGCGGGTGTAGTTAGCCTGCGGACGGGACTTAGCCGCGGCCGCCGAACCGATCACCTGGGGTACGAAATCCTTGGCCCTGGCCAGGTTGCACGAACGGCTTAGGTAGATGCTCTGGGCGGTGATGAACAGGTTGTTGAGCAGGTGATCGGGTAAGTCCGGGCAGCTTGCCTTAACTTGGTCCAAGAGTGGATGAGTCATTGGTTCTTTCAAGATGTGGTAATCCAAAAGGTACCAACATCCACTCACTTTTCCTACTCCCGCCGGACCGCTCAGCTAGCCCTCATGTATAGCAGTGTAATACTGGAGTCTACCTACGGACACCGTGACTACAATCAGGTACTAACCAACGTCACTAGCGAACACCACTATGATTATGCCGGACGTCCGTACAAAAGTTTCTTTCAATTAGGCGATGGACCTAAGACTCAACTCAACGAGTTGAAGTTTACTAGCACCGGACAAGTTAAGACTAAGTATCAGGGCGGCACCAGCAAGAGCGGCACACTAGCTTGGCTCCAGAAGCTCGACTATTCTTATCTTGCTAATGGGATGATGAAGGGAATTAATCTGGATGGACTTACTGGTTCTACCCAGGCGCTACCGGCTCGCTATGACTACGCAGACCAGGTAACCGCCCCCAACCCTGGTATGCCCTCCACGGCCGACATGGACGCCAAGGACCTGTTCTACCTTGAACTTTACCGTGACCAGGTTCCGGCTACCACTTCCCACCACCCACCTGCCCGCTACAACGGCGACATTGCCGCCGTGGCTACCCAGGTTAGGGGACGACGCCAGCAGGTCTGGGGTTTGACCTACGATGGCTACGACCGCATGCGCACCGCCCACTTTTTCCGACGTAGCAGCCGGACGGCAACGGGCCACCAAACCTCACGCTTTCGCGTTTTGGTTAATTACGACCAGCGGGGTAACATCAGCAAGTTGGACCGATGGGGCATGTACATCTATCCCGAGTGGTGGAAGTACAAGCAGATTGATAAGTTAGTCTACAGCTACAAAGGCAGCGGCACAAACCAAACTAACCAGTTACACCACATCATCGAGGGGACCGACGATAACTTAGGTTACCGGGAGCGCTCCACGAACTACGGTTACGATGCGAACGGTAACCTAAGTTACGACGTGCAGCGCAACGCCGACATCGAGTATAATCACCTAAATCTACCAGTAAATATAACCTACCGGAATGGTACCGACCAACGGGTTGAGTTCACTTACGATGCGGCCGGCACGTTATTGTCACGGCGTGGCTTTAGTCGAAACAATATTACAGAAGATCGTGTCGACTACATCGGCGGAATTGCGTACCGGAACGGCCAGATTAACACGGTACAACATGAAGAAGGGCGGGTGTATTTAGGTGATGGTGATCAACGATACGACTACGTTCTTAGTGATCATCTGGGCAATGTGCGCCTAATGTATTCTGACTTCAATGGTAATGGTATACCTGAGGTGCCCAACGAGATAGTGGAAGAAGCACACTATTATCCCTTTGGGATGCGAATGAGCGGACCATGGATGGCGAGCGCACGGGGGAATGCAGGAGAATTGATAAAGTATCAATACAATGGAATTGAGCGGGTCAGCACTTATGGGTTAGGACTAAATATGGCACGCTACCGTACGCTAGATCCGATCACAGGACGCTGGTGGCAGGTCGATCCTAAGGCGGAGCATGATATGGCTAGCACGCCGTACAACGCGATGTACAATAGTCCTTTGGTGTACAATGATCCCAATGGGGACTGTCCTCAGTGCATCATTGGAGGTATAGTAGGCGGATTGCTAAATCTAGGTAGCCAGGCACTACAGGGTAATGTGACCGGTATAAAGTCTGGTCTTTCGTACTTTGCAATTGGAGCAGGTGCGGGCGTCCTAGCCTCTACAGGAAATCTAGGAGCGGCAAGGGCACTGACTGTTGGCGGAAATAAAGTTGTTCAGATTGCTACGGGAAAATTCTCATCCGAGAACCTAAAGTCACCCATGGGTCTATTACAGACTGGGTTAAGCGTTGCCGGTGATTTTGGACTTCCGGGACTGACTAATACTATCGCGAAGCCTCTTGCCTCCGGCTTGGCATCACTGAGCAGCAACTTGTTCAACACTACGGTTAGTGGTGGAAGTCAATGGACTAAGCAAGCCGCTCTCAACGCGGTTGATGATGTTGCTTACTCTGTAGGAATGGTTGACGACATTGTCGTGTCTGCCTCAAGAAGTGGAAGCAAAAAATTGCTAACTCAGTTTGCGCAGAGCACTATAGATGATGCGGTAGCATTAACTATGAAGCAAAAGAGCACTCATATTTTCGCCAATAAACTTCATCCTAAACCTTGGTTAAATGAACTTGCGACCCGGCTGGGCGGACAGCAACCCGTAATTCAGTCAGCTTTACAAAACGCAAATGGAAGGATAATTGCCAACGCTAAGGGAATATTTAACACAAACGTGACTGTTGGTGGTGTTGACTTTACTATTCGCGGATTTATCAATCAAGGCCGGCCGATTATTAACTCAATCTTTATTCCTTGATTATGAAAAAAAGTATTAAAGCGATTGAAGATAGTCGCGATTGGAGGGCTGCGATTCATTTGCTAGAAACGATTGATGAATCTTCAGTGACTCTAAACCTAAGAGTTATGTTCATCCTTGTCGACCTACTAGTTGACGGTCAGTACAGTGATGAAGAAGGTGACTATGCTTCAGATAGTCTTTTAAAGATTTTCAAATATTCAGAGGACAAGTTTGCTCAAAATGCCGAGTTCATGTTCTTTACTGGAATTATGGCTTATATTGGAGAGTGGCTGTTTGGAATGGAGAACGTAGAATCGGCTAGAATTTTACTGGCTAATGCTTTAGAATTAGAGCCTGATAATGTGCTCTACAAATGGGGTTACATATCCCGAACAGATCAACGAATTGAAGAAAATTCACTACTTAAACTTGAACTATCAGAAAATATTTTGCTGAAGAATAGCGACGTAATATTGTGGCTTAGCCAAAGAGGTCTATTGGGAGAATATGTTTTAGGTAATATTCAATCCTCTTACAACCAACTTAGGGAGCTTTTATATAAATCGTAACATTACACTTAGGTGCCAGAGAAGCAATTAGATTTTATCGCCCAATGAAAAGCGGCCCGCAGTGGCGACGCTATTTGCGCCGGTATTGACGGTGGCCGGCTACTAGCTTCGCTGCTACTGCGTGGTGGGCGCTTCACGGTCGAAGCTAATCTTTAGAGGGTTGGCTCTTACCACGTTTTTCTGAACACGGGAGGGCTTGCGGTTTATCCGCTTGTCCTTCCGTGTTCATGACGCAGACCGGTTCGGGGCGCTAGACGACCGAGGCGGCGTTAGCCGGTGTGCGGGAGGCCCCGCCGCCGGGCCGGGCTTCGTCATCCGGAGCCGTTTAGCTGGCGGTGGCGTAGGTCATTTTAGTTTTAGCGTCACGGATGTACGTATCGATCAGATCGTATAGCACCTGCTTTTTATCGTTCTCAAGTTGCTCCAGTTCGGCCAGCCGCTCCAGGTTCTTCCCGTTCAACTTCTTGGCGGACTCCTCCCCGGCCAGGTAATCCAAACTTACATCGAGCGCGTCGGCGATCTTCTTGGCTACTTCGAGCGAGGGGACGGCATCGCCGCGCTCGTACTTACCGATCATGACGTGGGAACTACCGGCCTGCTTGGCCAGTTGGCTGCGGGAAAGGCCGAGTTCTTCGCGACGTGCGTTGATGATTTTGCCAGTTGTCATACCTGAAAGGGTTCGTTGCTGGCCCGTTTTTACGGGCGTAGGTCAAAAATAGGGAACTAAAGGCGACAAAAAAAGCTGATCGGTTCTTTGCGGTGTGGGCGTAAAGGGTATATTTGTACCCAATAGTTACAGCTTCAATTTTTTCTTCAACCTGAAAGAAAAACTGAAAGACCCACCGCCGATGACCATTCCCGAGATCAAAGCCGGCCTACCGCTGGCTACCGTCCTGTCCCACTACGGCCTGGAAGCCGGGCCGACGGGCGCGATGCGCTGCCCCTTCCACGACGACCGGGCCGCCTCGATGAAAGTCTACCACGACACAAATACGGCCTACTGCTTCGCTGGTGGTTGTGACGTAGAAAGCGTGGACGTGATCGACTTCATCATGCGCATGGAAAAAGGAACGAAGCGGGCGGCTATCCTACGGGCAAAGGAGCTGTGCGGCAAGTTGGTGGTGGCGCTGCCGGTAGCGAAGTCCTCCGCCCCTGAGCTGGACCTACGGGCGGTCTACGAGGAAAGCATCGACGGTATGCAGCGCACGCCCAGCGGGCGGGAGTACTGTACGCTGCGCGGGCTGACCCCGGAAGACACCGGCATCGGTTACCGCAGCCGCAAAAGCAAAGAGCGGTGGGGTCGGGGCTGCATCATCTTCCCGCTGGTGGATAAGGGCTGTAAGATCAGGGGGCTGTACGGTCGGGCGGTGAAGGGCGGCGGACATTACTACACGGCGGAGCGGTCGGGGCTGTACCCGGAATACCCGGAGATCAGCACCCAGCGGCTACTGCTGACCGAAAGCGTGATCGACGCGGCCTGCATTATGGGCGTACTGGAAGAGGCGGCAGTACTGGCGATGTACGGTACGAACGGGCTGACGGCGGCGCACCGGCTGGAAGTCAAAGAACTGCCGGAACTCCAGGAGGTGGTCCTAGCCCTAGACGGCGACGAGGCGGGGCGCAGGGCAACGGTAGATGTCGCGGCGGAGCTACGCGCGTTGCGGCCGGGGCTGATCGTGACGACGCTGGAAGTACCGGAAGGGGAAGACATCAACGGACTGTGGGTAAGTTACGCGGACGCGGACGGGACTTGGCTACGGGAGTTGTTCGCGACCCGTAAGCCGGTGGAAAGTGAAGTTACCCCTACCACTGGCGAACGGCAGGTCGACCCAGATAGAGAAGCCGGCGAGTTAGCGGTACACAACCACTACCTGGGGTACCTGGGCGCGGCGGCGCGCTACCGGGTACGGGGCGGCATACGGGGCGGGGCGGAGAGCCTGAAGGTGAGTCTGCAAGTCCAGGCGGGCGGGCAGGACTACCGCGCTAAGATCGATCTGTACGAATACAAGCAAACGGTGAGCCTGGCCGAGCGGACGGCCGAGGTGCTGACGCTGCGTAAAGACCAGGTGCTCGACGATCTACGGCGGCTGACCGACCTGCTGGAAGCGCACCGGGAGGCGGCGAAAAACACCGCTTCTTTATCCTCCGCATCGCACCTGCGACCGCGCCAGGAAATGGGAGCCGGGGAGCGGGCGGCGGTGCTGACCTTCCTGAAGCGTCCGGACCTGCTCGATGAGCTGGGCGACTACCTCGGCCGCGCCGGCATCGTCGGCGAAACCCGCTCCCGCCAACTGCTCTACCTGGTCGCGCTGAGCCACGGCACGGACGCGCCCCTGCACGCCCTCGTTCAGGGAACGAGCGGCAGCGGCAAAACCCACCTGATCACCAGCATTGCCGAACTGCTGCCGCCCGAGGACGTGATCACGCTGACCAGGGCCACGGACTCCAGCTTTTACAACTACGGGCGCGAAGACCTGAAAAATAAACTGATCGTACTCGAAGACCTGGACGGCCTGAAGGAGGATGCGCTGTACGCCTTCCGCGAGTTGCAGAGTCGGGGGCGGCTCAACTCGCTGACCTCGGTGCGCGACGAGTTGGGCGAAAATCACTCCAAGGTGCGCACCGTCGAGGGGCCGGTAGCCAGTCTGGCGGCCACGACGCAGGGCGAGGTCTACGACGACAACGTGAGCCGCTGCCTGGTGGTGGCCGTCGACGAAACCGAGGAGCAGACGCGAGCGGTGGTGGACTACCAGAACCGACGGGCGGCGGGGCTGATCGACGTGGGCGAGCAGCGCAGGCTACGGATGTTTTTACGGTCCTGCGCCCGGTTGCTGGACCGCAGCCGGCCGGTGGTTAACCCCTACGCCACGGCGGTGGCCCTACCGGCCGTGGCCAGCAAGCTGCGACGCCTCAATGCGCTGTACCAGAGCTTCGTGCGCCAGATCGTACTGTTGCACCAGCACCAGCGCAGGACCGACGAGCGGGGCCGGCTGGTAGCAGAAGTCAGCGACCTGCGGGCGGCGTGCGATCTGCTCTTCGACGCCATCGTACTCCGGGTCGATGAGCTGGACGGGGCGCTGCGCTACTTCTTCGAGCGGCTCAAGGAGTACGTGACCAAGCGCAGCCGCGACTACGAGTTTACGCGTAAGGAAGTCCGCCAGGCCCTGCGGATATCGAAGACGCAGCAACATACTTACCTGACCCAATTACTGGAGCTGGAGTACATCCGCCAGGTGGGCGGCTACGCTAACCGGGGGCTGACCTACCGTATCGCGCACTGGGATGATGCGGCGGCGCTACGGACGCGGCTGAAGGCCGACCTAACCGCCCAACTGGACCAACTAGCACGGGAGGGCGAACGCCACGGAACGCCAGACCGAACGCCAGCCACCGCGTAAACACTAATCAAAAGCCGCAAAAGCCCCCTGGCGTTCGGCGTTTTAAAGAGAAGGTATATATGGCAACTACGCGCACGCACCTGGTTATCGTCGAACGGACCGAACACCGGGCCTACCTGGCGGGATGGGCTACGGCTGCCACCGCCCTGGGCTACGCGGCGGCGA